>NZ_JAZKUM010000007.1:0-306123 GCF_036625085.1 Candidatus Accumulibacter necessarius
TTGCAGAGGTTCCGGGGGCCAAATGCGAGATTGACGCCGCTCGATCGGGGCTCATATACTCTTGCCGCTGCGGTTTGATTTTCTATTTTTCGGTTGGAGAGCCGGCCGCCGTGCATCATGACGGCATCCGGCCTGCTCGCGAACGGGCCCGTGCCCGCCGCGGTGGCGAAGCAACTGCTGGCTGGATCACGTGTTTGCGGCCGTAGCATTGACAAGCGGTTCATGGAAAGGCGGGAGGCGATGGCATGACCCCTGAGGCAGCGTTGCAGCATTGGCTGGATCAGCGTCTCGACGCGGCAAGTGCGCAATGGTTGCGCGAATCCGTGGCGACGCTGAAGGGCGGGGGCACGGATCGCGACCTGTTCCGCTGCATCAGCCTGGCTTCCCGCAAGCTCGGAAAGGCGCCATTGGCGCTCGATGCGGCGGCGCTGGCCGTCGCCGAGAAGGCGCGGCCGGGCTGGGATCCGGCGCCATGGACAGTCGACCAGGCCGCACGCATCCGCTTGCTGCTCGCGGCGGCGACCGATAGCGACACCTTTGTGCGCCGCCTTGACCAACTTTGCGCCACAGCGGATCTGGACGAACTGGTGGCGTTTTACTGCGGCTTGCCGATCTACCCGGATCCGCCCCGCCATCGCCTGCGCGCGGCCGAAGGCCTGCGCACCAATATGAAGGTGGTGTTCGAGGCGGTCGCACACCGCAATCCCTATCCTGCCGAGCAGCTGCCGGAAGATGCCTGGAACCAGATGGTGCTGAAGGCGCTCTTCGTCGGCAGTACGCTTGCCCCGATCGTCGGTCTGGACAGCCGGGCCAATGCCACCCTGGCGCGCATGCTCGGCGACTACGCGCATGAACGCTGGTCCGCCGGCCGGCAGGTGAGCCCGGAACTGTGGCGGTGCGTGGGTCCATTCGCGTCGGGTCCGTTGCTCGCGGACCTTGGACGGGTGCTGGAGACGGGCACGCCGCCCGAGCGCGCCGCTGCCGTGCTCGCCTTGCGCAGCGCCTCCGATCCCGAAGCCCGCCACCTCCTCGATCGCCATGCCGCATTGCGTGACGCCGTGGCGGCGCGCGGCATCGACTGGAAATCCGCACTCGAGTTCAACTGACCCAAGGGAGAAGAGCGATGCGTTTCATCGACCCGCATATCCACATGGCGGCACGCACCACGGACGACTACGAACGTATGGTCGCCGCCGGCATCGTCGCTGTCATCGAACCCGCCTTCTGGCTTGGGCAGCCGCGTACCAGCGTCGGTAGCTACATCGACTATCTGTCGAGCATCGTCGGCTGGGAGCGCTTCCGCGCCTCGCAGTTCGGCATCCGTCACTACTGCACCATCGGACTGAACAGCAAGGAGGCCAATAACGAGGCGCTCGCCGAACAGGTGATGGATATCCTGCCGCGCTACCTGGCCAAGGAGGGCGTGGTTGCCGTCGGCGAGATCGGCTACGACGACCAGACGGTGAGCGAGGACAAGTACTACCGTGCCCAGCTTGCACTTGCCTGCGAGTTCGACATGCTCGTGATGGTGCACACGCCGCACCGGGACAAGAAGTCCGGCACGATCCGCAGCATGGACGTGGCGATCGAGATGGGCATGGCTCCCGGGCGGGTGATCATCGACCACAACAACGAGGAGACCGTGCGCGACGTGCTCGACCGCGGCTTCTGGGCCGGTTTCACGATCTATCCCAATACCAAGATGGGCAACGAACGGATGGTCGAGATCGTTCGTCAGTATGGATCCGAGCGCATCTTCGTTGACTCCAGTGCCGACTGGGGTGTCTCTGATCCGCTGGCGGTGCCGAAGACCGCGCGGCTCATGCTCGAGCGCGGCATCCCGCAGCAGGACGTGGAGGCGACGTGCTACGGCAACGCGCTCGCCGCCTACGGGCAGAGCGGCCAGATGCTTGAGTCGCACTGGCTGGCGCCCGCGCCCATAGACCAGCGCACCCTGTTTGAGGGCAACTCGGTATTGCGTGGGCAGTCACCGCGCGTTGGCGCCTTGCCCGAGATCCCCGAACGTGTCGAAACGATGGTCTTCAAGTAGGCGGATCGTCGCCGACGGCGAGTGGGGCCTCCCCTGGTGGGTGCCGCTATCACCCGACTGGCCGCCTGCTGCCCGGACCGCTCGCTGACCAGCCTGCTCCTGCTCCGTCGGCGCATGCGGCAATGACGGTTCTTCAGCCGTTTCTGGAAGGCGACAACGCCATCAGGTGACGCCTGCTCACACCGGTGTAGAGCTGGCGCGGGCGGGCGATCTTGAATTCCGCATCGTCCAGCATTTCTTCCCAGTGTGCCATCCAGCCAGGCGTGCGGGCGAGGGCGAGGGTGCAGGCGAACATTGAGGGTGGAATGCCGAGTGCCTTCTGCAGGATGCCGGAATAGAAGTCGACGTTTGGGTAGAGTTTGTGCTCGACGAAATAGGGATCCTCGAGCGCAACTTTTTCAAGTGCCCTGGCCACCTTGAAGAGGCGATGATCCTCCAGCCCGAGTTCGGGCAGGATCTCGTCGCACACTTCGCGCAGCAGCTTTGCCCGCGGATCGAAGCTGCTGTACACCGAGGGGCCGAAGCCCGTCAGCCGGAAGCTGTCGCTCTCGTCTCTGGCGCGGGCGACGAACTGCGCGACGCACGAGACGTCGCCGATTGCCGCCAGCTGCGCCAGGCAGGCCTCGCTGGCCCCGCCATGCGCCGGGCCGGAGAGGCTGGCGATGGCTGCGGAAACGCAGGCGAACGGATTGGCACCCGATGAACCAGCCATGCGCACGGTCGACGTCGAGGCATCCTGCCCGTATTCGGCGTGCACTATGAGCAGCCTGTCGAGCGCGCGCACGAGGACCGGGTTCGGTCGGAAGGCTTCGCGGGGGGTGGCGAACATCATGTAGAGAAAGTTGGCGGCGTAGCCGAGATCGTGGCGCGGGCTCATGAAGGGCTCGCCGATCGAGTACTTGTAGGCCATGGCGACAATCGTCGGCATCCTGGCCACAATGCGATGGAAGCTGAGGTTACGTTCCTCGGCATCGGAGAAATCCGCTGCTTCATGATGGAAGGCCGACAAGGCGCCGACCACGCCAACCATGACCGACATCGGTCGGGCATCTCGCCGGAAGCCCTGGTAAAACTTGACCATCTGCTCGTGTACCGGGGCATTCTTTCGGATCGCAGCGTCAAACGCCTGCTTCTGCCGGGTGTCTGGCAGCTCGCCATTCTTCAGCAGACAGGCGACCTCGAGAAAGTCGCAATGCCTGGCAAGCTGCTCGACCGGATAGCCGCGATAAAGAAGCTCACCCTGCTGGCCATCAATGAAGGTGATTTTCGACTTGCAACTCGCGGTCGACTCGAAGCCCGAGTCGTAAGCGAAGCGCCCGGTCCTCGTGCCCAGCGTACGAATATCGAGACAATCCCGGCCGTGCGTTGGCACGATGACCGGGAAATGCACGGGAGTCTCCCCGGGTACGGTCAAGGTGGCCTTGCGTTCGGTAGCCATGGTTTCGCTCCTCTCCAGATGTTTTGACAGCAGTACGGCTCTTTCAAGCTTGAAGCTGCGCAGCCTCTCTCCGCCTTCGGCCTGCGCGCCTTCCCGCATGGCTGGCAGGATGATCGCCGCCCCCTTTTGGGGCTTGGCGCCAACCTGGCGCACCGGCCTTGTGCCCATTGCTGCTCCGGGATCCGTTCTCCTGCCCGGCTCCCGGCTGCTCTCGGCGACGGCTGCTGCAAGTGGCAGCACTTTCCTCCCGGTGCTCAGCCGCAATCGATCACGGCACGCTTCGCCTGAATCCAAGCAAAACACATACCAAGCGGAAGCCAGCCTTGCACGAATCTTGCTTGAGGTGGTTGAAACCCATTCGATCAGGCGCCAGGCGGCACTGCACGGTCCGGCCTGAGAGAGTAGCCCGACCCGCATTTGCGGGCCTTGTTGATTGATCAGCGGAGTACGAGATGAAACTACCGATGGTGCTTCCCTGGCTTGCCCACAGGGCCGGCGTGAGTGACAGCCGCGCCGAAGCGCTGTGGCAGCAAGCGACTTGTCAGGCGGAATTGATGACCGGCGAGCGAGGCAGCTCCTGTTATTGGGGCGCTGCGCTACAGATCCTGCTCGATCTGCTCGAACAGGAGCGCTTGGCCACCTACCCTTTGTTTGCCTGGCCCTGGCTGCTGATGCGAGGCAGCGTGCGGCACTGGTCCTGGTTGGCCAGGCACTGGCTGGCGCCGACAGCCTTCGTGCCCCTCCTGCGCGCCTATCGAGTGGCGCCAGCCGGCGGACGGCGATGAAGACCGAGGTCGTCGCGCGCCAGGCCTTGACCGAGTCCTTGAAGACCCGCCTGCAGGATGGACAGCGGGTGATCCGCGAGCAGTATCTCGCCGAGCGTGATGCCGCGCGACTGCTGCACCAACGCTGCCGCTTGATTGACGAAGTCCTCTGCAAACTCTGGCACGAACTGGCCATGCCGCCTTCGCTCGCGCTGATTGCAGTCGGTGGTTACGGTCGAGGCGAGCTGTACCCGGCGTCGGACGTCGATCTGCTGATCCTGCTACCGGAGCAGGCCGACAGCTTGCTGGCCGCGCAACTCGAGCAACTGGTCTGCCTCTTCTGGGACATTGGCCTCGAAATCGGCCACAGCGTGCGCACCATCGAGCAGTGTCTGGAGGAAGCTGCCGGCGACATCACGGTTCAGACAGCGATGATCGAATCCCGCCTGCTGACCGGCAGTGCCAGGCTCTTTGCAGGCTTCTCGTCGATTGTCAAGGGCAGTCTGGACGCACGCGTTTTTTTCCAGACCAAGCGGGTGGAGCAGGAAGACCGTCATCAGCGCTTCAGCGACACGCCCTACAGCCTGGAAGCGAACTGCAAGGACGGGCCCGGGGGACTGCGCGATCTGCAGCTGATCCTGTGGATTGCTCAGGCAGCGGGCTACGGCAAGTGCTGGAAGGATCTCGAGCAGCGCGGCTTCATCACCGACGAGGAGGGGCGAGTCCTCGAAACCTGCGAGGCCTTCCTGCGTCTGCTGCGTACGCAGCTCCACCTGCAAGCCGGGCGCCGGGAAGATCGCCTGCTCTTCGAGTACCAGACGGCACTCGCCGAGCAACTCGGTTTCGCTGCCACGGCCACGCGCCGGTCCAGCGAGCAACTGATGCAGCAATACTACCGGACAGCCAAGACCGTCACCCAGATCAACGCCATCCTGCTGCAGAACATTGGCGCGGCGCTGTTTCCACCTCCCGATGAGCCGCCGCAGCCAATCAATGAGCGCTTCCAGAATGTGCACGAGTTTCTCGACGTGATCGATGAGGAGGTGTTCAACGCAAGACCTGCGGCCATTCTCGAGGCCTTTCTGCTTCTCCAGGAACATGCTGAACTGAAGGGGATGACTGCGCGCGCTCAACGCGCTCTGTGGCGCGCGCGCCAGCTGATCGACGACGAATTCCGCCGCGATCCGGAGAACCGCACGCGCTTCCTGGCCATTTTCAAGCAGGAGCATCGGCTGCTGCAGGTCTTCCGGCGGATGAACCAGTCCGGCGTTCTCGGTCGCTATCTGCCTGGCTTCGGACGCATTGTTGGCCAAATGCAGCACGATCTGTTCCACGTCTATACCGTCGATCAGCACATTCTGCAGGTGGTGCGCAACCTGCGCCGCTTTGCGATGGCGGAGTTCGCGCACGAGTACCCGTTCTGCAGTCGCCTGATCAGCGATTTCGGCGATCCCTGGATCCTTTACATTGCGGCCCTGTTTCACGATATCGCCAAGGGGCGTGGCGGTGATCATTCCGAGCTCGGAGCGATCGACGCACAGGCGTTTTGTGCGGATCACGGGGTGGCCGCTGAAGACACCGAACTGATCGTCTGGCTGGTTCGCCAGCATCTCCTGATGTCCCGCGTGGCGCAGAAGCAGGACCTTTCCGACCCTGCCGTGGTGGGCGATTTCGCCCGCATTGTCGGCGACGAACGTCATCTGATCGCACTCTATCTGCTGACCGTGGCCGATATCCGCGGCACCAGCCCGAAGGTCTGGAATACCTGGAAGGGGCAGCTGCTCGAACAACTGTTCAGGGCGACCCGTCGCTGCCTGCTGTCGAGTGACGCGACGCTGATGACCGGCGGCGCCATCGCGCAGAGACAGCGGGAAGCGCAACGTCTGATGCGCTATTTCGCGTTGCCAGAAGCCGCGCACGAAGCTCTGTGGGAGCAGCTCGATACGGTGTATTTCCTGCGTCAATCGGCCGAGGAAATCGCCTGGCACGCGCGCGCGCTGCACGATCGCATCGACACCGACCAGCCGGTGGTCAGGGCGCGCCTCAATCCGCTTGGCGAGGGCCTGGAAGTGATGGTGTACACGCTCGATCAGGCGGACCTCTTTCTGCGCATGGTCGGATTTTTCAGCCGTGCCGGCTACAGCATCGTCGACGCCAGGATCCACACCACGCTGCACGGCTACGCCCTCGACACCTTCATGCTGCTTGACGTCAGTGGTCGTGACGGCGACCGTGAAATGATCAGCTACGTCGAGCACGAACTTGGCGATCGACTGGCGCACCAGGCACCTCCGGATGTGCCCGCAAACGGGCGCATTTCACGGCAGGTCAGGCACTTCCCGATTCAACCGCTGGTCAGCATCCAGCCGCTGGTCAGTCTCGAAGCCGACGAGACCGGGAAGTTGTTTGTGCTGACCGTTGTCGCCGCGGATCGCCCGGGCTTGCTCTTCATTGTTGCGCGAGAACTGGCCGGACATGGCGCCAGCCTGCATACGGCCAAGATTGCCACGCTGGGTGAGCGGGTCGAAGACACCTTCCTGATCAGCGGCGGGCATCTCGAGGAAAGCACCAGCCGTGTCAGGCTGGAAACCGACTTGCTGAAGCAACTTGCAGATCTGAGTTGTCACGGCCCGTGCACCAGCATGGTGCACGGGCGTGCAATGCCGAAATTTCGGCTAAATGGCGGGCTCTGTTTTCGTGGACCGATTCTTGCTATCATCATATCGTGATCTTTTGCTCCGGAGCTGACCGTGTCCATTCATGTTGCCCTCAATCACCGTACTCGCTACCGTTACGACCGTCTGATTGCGCTTTCGCCACAGGTGGTTCGCCTGCGGCCGGCACCGCACTCGCGTACGCCCATCCTCAGCTACTCGCTGAAGGTCACCCCGGCGCAACATTTCATCAACTGGCAGCAGGATCCGCAAGCGAACTACCTGGCGCGCCTCGTGTTTCCGGAGAAGACGCGCGAGTTCTGTGTCGAAGTCGACCTGGTGGTCAGCATGTCGGTGATCAACCCGTTCGACTTCTTTCCCGAGCCCTATGCCGCGACATTCCCTTTTCAGTACCAGGACTGGCAACAGGAAGAGCTCGAACCCTACCTGCACCGCCTGCCGCTGACGCCCCTCCTGCGAGGTTTCCTGGATACGGTGCCCTCGGCACCCCGGGCCAGCGTCGACTTTCTGGTCGACCTCAATCAGCAGGTACAACGTGCGGTCGGCTATGTCATCCGGCTTGAGCCTGGCGTCCAGACACCTGAGGAGACCCTCGAACTGGCGCGTGGCTCGTGCCGTGATTCGGCCTGGCTGCTGGTGCAGGTGCTGCGTCATCTGGGGCTGGCAGCACGCTTCGTTTCCGGCTATCTGATCCAGTTGGTACCCGACGTGAAGTCGCTCGACGGGCCTTCCGGCACCGATCATGACTTCACCGATTTGCACGCCTGGTGCGAGGTGTACCTGCCGGGAGCTGGCTGGATTGGCCTCGACCCGACCTCGGGCCTGTTCGCCGGCGAGGGGCACATCCCGCTGGCGTGCTCGCCGCAACCGTCGTCGGCAGCACCGATCAC
Organism: Candidatus Accumulibacter necessarius; assembly: GCF_036625085.1. Taxonomy (NCBI): domain Bacteria; kingdom Pseudomonadati; phylum Pseudomonadota; class Betaproteobacteria; genus Candidatus Accumulibacter; species Candidatus Accumulibacter necessarius. The sequence continues at coordinate 7,818 of NZ_JAZKUM010000007.1, forward strand.
GGGCTTCACCGAGGCCTGCGAATGCGAATTCGAGCACCACATGAAGATCGAACGCGTTTGGGAGGCGCCGCGGGTGACCCGGCCGTACAGCGAGGAGCAGTGGTCGGCAATCGAGGCGCTGGGCCATCAGATCGATGCCGAGCTGGCTGGCGGCGACGTCCGTCTGACGATGGGCGGTGAACCGACCTTTGTCTCGATCGACGACCATGACGGTGCGGAATGGAACATCGATGCCCTCGGGCCGACCAAGCGGACGCGGGCAGCGGAAGTCTTTCACCGTCTGCGTGAGAAGTATGCGCCGCAGGGGTTGCAGCACTTCGGTCAGGGCAAGTGGTATCCGGGCGAGCAACTGCCGCGCTGGTCACTGAACTGCTACTGGCGGCGCGACGGCCAGCCGGTGTGGAACAATCCCGCGCTGTATGCCGACGAGACCCGCGACTACGGCGCCGATGACGTTCTCGCCGGGCGCTTCCTGCACCAGCTCGCCGAGCGGCTGGCGGTCAACCCGAAGCATGTTTTTCCGGCCTGCGAGGATGTTTTCTACTACCTCTGGCGTGAGCACCGTCTGCCAGCCAACGTGGACCCCTTTCGTTCCCGCCTCGATGACCCGCTTGAACGCGAGCGCTTGGCGAAGGTTTTTCGTCAGGGACTCGACAAGGTGGTCGGCTATGTCCTGCCACTGAAGCGCGATCCCCAGACTGGCTGGCGGAGCGGCCAGTGGTTCCTGCGCAGTGGTCGCTGCTACCTGGTGCCGGGCGATTCACCGATCGGTTATCGCTTGCCGCTAGACTCACAGCCCTGGGTGGCCAAAGAGGACTATCCCTACATCCACGCACCCGATCCGACGCAGGCTTTCCCGCCGCTGCGTCCGCATGCCGAGATCAGGGCTCAGGTAGTCATCAGCCACAGCGAGAGCCTGGCTGCCGAGCAGGCCGCCGTCACCGGCGAGCATTTCGCCGAGCGGGCGCTCGAACGACTGTCGGACGCGTTGACGCACGTCGGCGAAGAAGGTGGCGCTCGACTCCTGCCGGTGACGACACCGGCGGCAGCCGTGACGCGTACGTCCGTTTCGGCGCAAGCCCGCAACGGCGTGTTGTATATCTTCATGCCGCCGACCGAAACGCTCGACGACTATCTCGAACTGGTGGCAGCCGTCGAAGCCACTGCCGAGGCGCTCGCCTCGCCGATCATTGTCGAAGGTTACGAGCCGCCGTCCGATCCACGACTGACCAACTTCCGTGTCACCCCCGACCCCGGGGTGATCGAAGTCAACATTCAGCCGTCTGCCACCTGGGATGAACTGGTGGAAAGGACGACGCATCTCTATGAGGCGGCGCACCTGTCGCGCTTGTGCACCGAGAAGTTCATGCTCGACGGCCGCCATACGGGCACCGGCGGCGGCAACCATTTCGTTTTCGGTGGGGCCACCGCCCTCGACTCGCCATTCCTCCGCCGCCCTGACCTGTTGCGCAGCCTGATCAGTTACTGGCACAACCACCCGTCGCTGTCGTATCTTTTTTCGGGCCTGTTCATTGGCCCGACCAGTCAGTCGCCGCGCGTCGATGAGGCACGCAATGATTCGGTGTATGAACTCGAGATCGCTTTCAGCCAGTTCCCGCCGCCGTCAGGCGATGGCCGTGAGTGCGTCGCGCCCTGGGTCATCGACCGCGTGCTGCGCAACCTGCTGATTGACTCGACCGGCAACACGCATCGCGCGGAGTTCTGTATCGACAAGCTCTACTCACCCGACGGCCCGACCGGCCGCCTCGGACTGCTCGAGATGCGCGCTTTCGAAATGCCGCCGCATGCACGCATGTCGTTGGCCCAGCAACTGCTGCTGCGGGCATTGATCGCGCGCTTCTGGCGCTCGCCGTACGCGCCGGAGCGGCTGGTCCGCTGGGGGACCGAGCTACACGACCGCTTCATGCTGCCCCACTTCGTCCAGCAGGACTTCGACGACGTCATTGCCGAGATGCGTGCTGCCGGCTATCCGCTCGAGAGCGTGTGGTTTGCGCCGCATTTCGAGTTCCGTTTTCCGGTGCACGGCAGCATTTCGGCACAGGGCATCGACCTGGAACTGCGACACGCGCTCGAACCGTGGCATGTGATGGGCGAGGAGGGGGCGATCGGCGGCACGGCACGCTACGTCGACTCGTCGCTCGAGCGCGTGCAGATCAAGGTGAGCGGCATGGCCAGCGATCGTTACCTCGTTAGTTGCAACGGCCGCGCTTTGCCGCTGCGCGCGACCGGCAAGGTTGGCGAGTTTGTCTCCGGCGTCCGCTACCGGGCGTGGAACCCGCCCTCGGCGCTGCATCCGACGATTGGCGTGCATGCCCCACTGGTCTTCGATCTGGTCGACACGTGGATGAGGCGCTCGCTCGGTGGTTGCCAATATCACGTCGAACATCCCGGCGGGCGCAACCCCGACCGCTACCCGGTCAATGCCAACGAGGCCGAAGGCCGCCGCCTTGCGCGCTTCATTCCCTTCGGCCATACGCCTGGTGTGATCGACGTGCAACCCACGCCAGCCAATGCTGGCTTCCCGTTTACGCTAGACTTGCGGCGATCCTGAAAACACTCGGCGCGGGAAGAACTCCCGCGCCTGTTTCGTTCATGCCGCGTTCCCTGCTTTCGAGTTACCTGAAGAAAACCGACCGCTTCGACGAAATGCTCGCCGAGGATGGCAGCGTTCGCGCGTCGTGGCAACCCTTCGTTGCCCACCTTGACGCGGCAACGCCCGAGCAGATGCGGCACCGGCTCGATTATGTGCGCCGGCGAATCCTCGAGAACGGTGTCACCTACAATGTCTACGCCGATCCCAAGGGAGCAGATAGGCCCTGGGAGCTCGATCCGCTGCCGCTGATCCTGTCACCTGTCGAGTGGCAGGAACTGGCCAGCGCCGTAACGCAGCGGGCCCGTTTGCTCAATGCCGTGCTGAAGGACCTCTATGGCCCGCAGGATCTGCTCAAGGACGGCAGCCTGCCGCCGGCACTGGTGTTTGGTCACAACAATTTTCTCTGGCCGTGCCAGGCTGTCCAGCAGCCTGGCGAAACCTGGCTGCACCTCTACGCGGCCGATCTTGCGCGTTCGCCTGATGGGCGCTGGTGGGTGATTGCCGACCGCACGCAGGCGCCCTCCGGTGCGGGTTATGCCCTCGAGAACCGAACCATCATTGGCCGGGTTTTTCCCGAGCAGTTTCGCGATCTGCATGTCCAGCACCTCGCCTCGTTTTTCCGCGAGCTGCAGGACAGCCTGGCCTACTGGGCGGCGCCGACCAGCGAAGCACCGCTGATCGTTCTGTTGACGCCGGGTCCCTACAACGAAACCTATTTCGAGCACGCTTATCTGGCGCGCTATCTGGGTTTTCCACTGGTCGAGGGACACGATCTGACGGTGCGCGGCGAGTGCGTTTACCTGCGGACGCTGAGCGGCTTGCGCCGCGTGCACGCCATCCTGCGGCGACTCGACGACGATTACTGCGATCCGCTTGAACTGCGCGGCGATTCGGCGCTCGGCGTTCCCGGCCTGCTGCAGGCGGTACGCGCGGGCAATGTCCTGGTTGCCAATGCGCTCGGCAGTGGCCTGCTCGAGTCGGCGGCGCTGCCCGGCTTCCTGCCCGGTATCTGCGAGAAGCTGCTCGGCGAGCCGCTGAAGATGCCTTCGGTGGCGACATGGTGGTGTGGCGAGCAGGCGGCGCTGGAGTTCACCATCGACCACCTCGACGAACTGGTGATCAAGGGTTCCTACCCCTCGCAGCGTTTCGATCCGATTTTCGGCAATGAGCTGACCGGCAGCAAACGCGAAGCGATGATTGCCCGCCTGCGCGCCAGGCCGCAGGCCTATGTCGCGCAGGAGCTGGTGAATTTCTCGCAGGCGCCGGCGTGGAGCACGACCCATGCCCGGCGTCTATTGCCGCGCGGCGTGGGCCTGCGCGTCTTTGTCGCCGCCACCCCGGGTGGCCATGTGGTCATGCCGGGGGGACTGACGCGCGTCTCTGCCGTCTCCAATGCGCGAGTCATCTCCATGCAGCGCGGCGGTTCGAGCAAGGACACCTGGGTGTTGACGGATCAGGCGGTCAATACCTTCAGCCTGCTCAAGCATTCGGTTGGCAAGGCCGACCTGGTGCGTGGTGGCCGCAACCTGTCCTCGCGGGTGGTCGAAAGCCTGTACTGGTTTGGCCGCTACGCCGAACGCTGTGACAAGACTTCCCGCCTCTTGCGCGTCGCGCTTTCACGCCTGGTCGATGCCGGCGTCGACACACTGCCGGCCCTCATCTCGGCCGTCGACCTCTGCCGTGTCCTGCAACTGCTGCCAAGCGCGGAGGCCGAAGCCAACAGTGCCACCAAGGCCAAAGCTGTGGCTGCCGACTGGTCGCGCGAAAAGCAGATGCTCAGCGCCATTTGCAGCAAGGAGTGGGGTGACGGTCTGGCCGGCGACATCCGCCGCCTGCTGTGGGTGGCAACCCAGGTACGCGAGCGCTTCTCGCTCGACAACTGGCATGCGATCAACCGTCTGCAACACCAACTGCAACGTTACAGCGAAGGCATGACCGAGGTCGCTCAGCCCGAGCTCGGCGAGGCGCTCGCCTTTCTCGATCAGGTCCTGCTGACTTCCTCGTCGCTGGCCGGCTTCGCGATGGACAACATGACCCGCGACGACGGCTGGCGTTTTCTGATGATCGGCCGGCGCATCGAACGCCTCGTCTTCCTTGCCAACGCGGTTTCCGGCTTTCTCCGCCTGGAGTCGGCACGCGCTGCCGGCAGCCTCGAGTGGTTGCTGGAGCTGACCGACAGCATCATCACCTACCGCTCGCGCTACATGATCCAGCCACAGGTCCTGCCGGCGCTGGACCTGATCGTTTTTGACGAAGGCAACCCGCATTCGGTCGCCTTTCAACTGCAGATCCTGGTCCGTTACCTGGACAATCTGACGCGCCTGCTCGGCGGTCCCCGTGACGAAGCCCTGCGTTCGGCTGGGGCACGCCTGCAGAGCTTTGACCTCGGGCGTTTCGAGGGCCAGAGTTTTACCGACTGCCGCGGTTGCGATCCCTGCGTTGATCTGGCGGTCATGCTGGGGGAGATTTCCCTCGCTGCGGCGGCGCTTTCGGATCGTCTGGCGATGCGTTTTTTCAGCCATGTCGGCGATGTCAGCCGCTACACTCTCGCCTCGTGATCGCCGTGAACCTGCTCCCAGCCCGCTATCATATTGTTCACGAGACGATTTACAGTTACGAGAGCCCGGTGTCTCTGTCGCGTCAGCTGTTGCATCTGACGCCGAGAGACTGCGCATGGCAGCGCTGCCTGGCGCACCAGATCACCGTCGACCCGACGGTGACCGCGGTGCGCGAGCGCCTGGACTGCTTCGGTAATCCGGTCATGGAGCTCGCCATCGAGTTTCCCCACGACAGCCTTTCCGTTCGCGCCGAGAGCACGATTGACGTCTTGCCGCATTTGCCGGCTGACGCACTGCTTGCCCTGGGCGCTTGTACGCCGGCGATCACTGCTGGCCAGGCCAGGCAGCCGCAGTCGACGACACCTGGCTACCTGAGAGCGTCGCCGGCGTGGGAGTCGGTACGCGAGGCGCTGGCTTACGGCTCGCGGCCGGTGTTGCTCGACGCCGGTTGCTTCCAGTTCGAGTCGCCCTATGTGCGTGTGAAGCACGAGTTTGCCGCCTACGCGCAACCGTGCTTTACGCCCGGGCGGCCGGTGCTTGAGGCCGTGCAGGCGCTGATGAGCCGCATCTACAACGAGTTCGAGTTCGATCCCGAGGCGACCACCGTCGCTACACCGGTGCTCAAGGTGCTGGCCGAAAAGCGTGGTGTCTGCCAGGACTTCGCCCACCTGATGCTATCCTGCCTGCGCTCAAAGGGTCTCGCTGCGCGCTATGTCAGCGGCTATCTGCTCACCCATCCGCCACCAGGCCAACCCCGAATGGTGGGTGCTGATGCCTCACACGCCTGGGTTTCGGTGTATTGCCCGGAACTGGAAGGCGGCCGCTGGGTGGACTTCGACCCGACCAACAACCTGCTGCCAGACACCCAGCACATCACGCTGGCCTGGGGGCGCGATTTCGCCGACGTCTCACCACTGCGCGGCGTCATTCTTGGGGGCGACGCGCACGAGCTTGATGTGGCCGTCACCGTCACGCCGATCGTCAAAGCCTGCGATGTGGCTTTGTCAGAGCCTTAGGGCTCGCGGCACGGACTGGTGGGCGTGTATCCCGGTCGCCGACGAGACGCCGCCTGGACTCGCTGTCGACGAAGTGCCTGCAGCACCGGCTGTCATTCTTGAGGCGGAGATGCATCGACTTGACCGTCTATTTTGTTGTCGATTCCGGCGGTGGGTGGGTTGGCCGTGCCCGCTTCTGTTAGGATTCCCGTTGGCTCCGACGAACCGCCAATGACCGCCTTGCTTTCCGACGTCTTTTCTGCAGATGGGCCGCTGGCGGCCGGTGTTCCCGGCTATCGCCTGCGCAGCCAGCAGCTTGAGCTCGCCGAGCGCATCGCTGCTGCGATGGCCGACAATCGCGTGCTGGTCGCCGAGGCCGGCACCGGCACCGGCAAGACCTATGCTTATCTGGTGCCGGCGCTGCTTGCGGGTGGAAAGGTCATCGTGTCGACCGGTACCCGCAACCTGCAGGACCAGCTCTTCACGCGCGATATCCCCACCATCCGTCAGGCGCTCAAGTCGCCGGTCAAGGTGGCGCTGCTCAAGGGGCGAGCCAACTACCTTTGCCACTATCACCTCGCGCGTTCGCTGGCTGACGGCCGTTTCCTTTCCCGTGACGACGCATCTCATGCGCAACGGATCGCCCGGTTCGCCCGCAAGACACGCAGCGGTGACAAGGCGGAGTGCGCTGATGTCCCTGAGAACGCGACGGTGTGGGCGATGGTCACCTCGACGCGTGACAACTGCCTTGGTCAGGACTGTCCGAACCACAAGGAGTGCTTCGTGCTGGCCGCTCGTCGCGAGGCACTGGCAGCCGATCTGGTGGTGGTCAACCATCACCTCTTTTTCGCTGACGTGATGCTCCGCGACGAGGGCACGGCAGAGCTTTTGCCGGCCTGTAACACCGTGATTTTTGATGAAGCCCATCAGTTGCCCGAAGTCGCCAGCCTGTTTTTTGGCGACAGCGTGTCCACCGCGCAGCTGCTTGAACTGGCACGCGATGCGCAACTCGAAGGGGTGGCCTCGGCGCGGGACTGCCTTGATCTGCCCAGGTTGTGTCGCGTGCTCGAAAAGGCCGTTCGCGACTTGCGTCTGGCCTTGCCGGTGGATCCTGCACGCTACGCGCTGGTCCAGCTCGAAGCGCTGCCCGGCTTTGCGAGTGCGCTGGCCGCGGTGATCGCCGACCTCGAAGCCCTGGCATCGTTGCTCGAGACGCAGGCACAGCGCGCCGAAGGGCTCGAGAACTGCTGGCGGCGTGCGAGCGACTTGTTGACCCGCCTGCAGTCCTGGCAGAGCGGGGCCAATGCCGACTTCGTCCGCTGGGGCGAGACCTATACGCACGCGCTGCAGCTCAATGCCACGCCGCTGGCGATCGCAGAGATCATGCAGAAGCAGATGAGCGGACACCCGCGGGCCTGGATATTCACTTCGGCAACCCTCGCCGTGCAGAACGATTTTGCGCACTACTGCGGCGAGATGGGACTGGGAGACGCCTGCTCGGCGCGTTGGGAGAGTCCCTTCGACTACCCGCGGCAGGCCCTGCTGTACGCGCCGCGGAATCTGCCCGATCCGAACAGTGCCGGCTATACCGAGGCGGTGGTCAAGGCGGCATTGCCGGTGCTCAAGGCGAGCGGTGGCAGGGCGTTCTTTCTGTGTACTTCCCTGCGTGCGATGCGTCGAACGCACGAGCTGCTCGCCGAGTGGCTGCAACGTGACGGGCTCGACTTGCCCCTGTTATTGCAGGGAGAACGCAGCAAGAACGAGTTGCTCGAACGTTTTCGCCGACTGGGCAACGCCATTCTGATCGGCAGTCAGAGTTTCTGGGAGGGCGTCGATGTGCGTGGCGAAGCGCTGTCGCTGGTGGTGATCGACAAGTTGCCGTTTGCGCCACCGGATGACCCGGTGCTCTCGGCGCGCATCGAGAAGCTGAAGAGCGCCGGTCGCAATGCCTTCATGGAGTACCAGTTGCCACGTGCGGTGATCAACGTCAAGCAGGGCGCAGGCCGCCTGATCCGTGACGAAACCGACCGCGGCGTCCTGATGATCTGCGACCCGCGGCTGATCAGCAAGCCCTACGGCAAACATATCTGGCGCAGCCTGCCACCGATGAAGAGAACGCGCGACCTTGCTGACGCGCTGGCTTTTTTTGCCAGCGGACCGGTTGCCTAGATCGCATGGACACAGATCTTCCTGCGTCCTTATCCGGCTTGCTGGCGGCCGACCGCCGCGTTGCAGCCGACCTGATCAATCGTGATTGCGTCTGTATCTCCGTTGACCACGAATCGTTGAAACGGGCGCTCGAAGAGGGCGAGGGCACGGTGTCACACGCCGAGGTGCTGGCGACCCGACCCCATCTGTTTGCGAATAGCGTGGTCTTTGTCAGCGAGGCGAATCTCGCGCGCATGGCGCGGATTATCGCTGTGCTCGAAAAGGTCGTGAGCTTGCCCGCCTATCGCGAACGGGTTCTCGCCTATGCGCCGCCGGTAGCTCGCTACTCGCCCGGAGCCGCCGGCGTCTTTCTGGGTTACGACTTCCATCTCGGCCCTGACGGCCCGCAGTTGATCGAGATCAACTCGAATGCGGGCGGGGCGCTGTTGAACGCGCGCCTGTTGCGCGCGCAGCGGGCCTGCTGCGCGCCGGTCGCCAGCATGATGCCGGCGCAGACTCCGGTCGACGCGGCATTGGTCGCCATGTTTCGCGAGGAATGGCATCTGGCCCGATCCGCTGCGGCCCTGCGGCCGCTGGCGCACATCGTGATTGTCGATCAGCGGCCGGGCGAGCAATACCTGGCGCCAGAATTCGAACTCTTTCGCCAGTTGTTCGAGGCGAACGGTATTGGCGCCATGGTGGCCGACCCGGCCGAGCTCTCCTTCGACGGGGAGCGTCTGCACTGCCGCGGGCAGGTGATCGACCTGGTCTACAATCGACTCACCGACTTTGCCCTTGAAGAGCCGCAGCACGCTGCGCTGCGGGCCGCCTACCTGGCCGATGCCGTGGTCCTCACGCCGCATCCGCAGACGCATGCGCTGTTTGCCGACAAGCGCAATCTGGCAGCCCTTGGCGATGACTGCTGGCTGCGAGAAATCGGCTTGAATGAGGACGAGCGCCTGCTCCTGTCAAGCAGCATTCCACGCACCGAGCAAGTGCTTCCGGCGCAGGCCGAGGCCTTCTGGGCCAGTCGCAGGCAGTGGTTTTTCAAGCCGGTGGCTGGTTTTGGCAGCAGGGCAACCTATCGTGGCGACAAGGTGACCCGGCGCGTTTTCGAGGAGGTGTCGCGTGGTGGCTACGTGGCGCAGGCAGTGGTTCAGCCATCGCTGCGGCGCCTGCTGGTCGACGGCGTCGAGCAGGACTTCAAGGTCGATCTGCGCAACTACGTTTATCGTGGCGCCGTGCAACTGGTGTCGGCGCGTCTGTACCGTGGTCAGACGACCAATTTCCGGACTCCCGGCGGCGGCTTTGCTGCGGTTTTTCCGGTGCCGTGCCAAGGTTTGGCAGGAAGCTGCAGATGAAGCTGTTCGGCATTGCCGGTTACTCCGGTTCGGGCAAGACAACGCTGATGGAAAGATTGCTGCCGCGCATCACGTCGCTCGGTCTGCGCGTCTCGGTACTCAAGCACGCGCACCACAACTTTGATGTCGACCAGCCGGGGAAGGACTCTTTTCGCCATCGCCAGGCCGGTGCCAGCGAGGTGCTCCTGGCCAGCAGCGCACGCTGGGTGTTGATGAACGAGCGGCGAGGCGCTCGTGAGCCGACGCTGGCCGAGTACGCCGCACATTTCTCGCCCTGCGATCTGGTTCTGGTCGAGGGCTTCAAGCACGAGGCGATTCCACAACTGGAAGTGTATCGGCCAGCCAATGGCAAGCCACCGCTGTGGCCCGGGCTTTCGCACATCGTCGCGGTTGCCTCCGATCAGGCGCGGCCGGCGAACCTGCCGGCCGATAGGGTGTGGCTGGATCTGAATGATACGGATGCGATTGTCCGCTTTATCCTCGATTACTGTTCAACCTGGGAGAAAGATGCATGCTGACCTTTGACGAGGCGCTGTCTCGCCTGCTGGATGGCGCGCAAACAGTTTCGGAAGTACGCTCGCTGCCGACCCTGGCTGCCGCCGGGCGCGTGCTGGCACGCGCGCAGGCGGCGGCGGTCGATGCCCCGCCACTCGACAACTCGGCCATGGACGGCTATGCGCTCGCGGTTGCGGATGTGCCGCAGTTGGCGAGCTGCCTGCCGGTTTCGCAGCGGATTGTGGCGGGCAGTGTCGGCACCAGGCTGCAGCCGGGCACCACTGCACGCATCTTCACCGGCGCGCCGATCCCGGCCGGCGCTGACGCGGTCGTGATGCAGGAACTCTGCCAACACGCTGCCGATTCCGTGTTGATCAATCATCTGCCGCGAGTCGGTGAGCACATTCGCCGCGCCGGTAGTGACATTGCTGCGGGGAGCGAGATTCTTTCGGTTGGGCTGCGGCTGCGGCCCCAGGACACGGCGCAGGCAGGCTCGGTGGGAATTGCCGATCTGCCGGTTTTTCGGCGTTTACGTGTCGCCGTATTGTTCACCGGTGACGAATTGCGGATGCCTGGCGAGGCGCTGCCGCCGGGGGCGATCTACAACGCGAACCGCTTTCTGCTCTGCCCCTTGCTCGAGCGGCTCGGTTGCGTGGTGCGTGACCTCGGCCAGGTCGCCGATGATCTGGCTGCGACGCGTCGGGCGCTGCGTGAAGCGGCTCACGACAACGACCTGGTGCTCTCTTCGGGTGGCGTTTCCGTCGGCGAGGAAGACCACGTCAAGGCGGCTGTCGAACTCGAGGGTCGCCTGGAGATGTGGAAGATCGCCATCAAGCCCGGCAAACCGCTGGCTTTTGGCCACCTCACCTCGCCCGGGCGCGAAGTGCCGCTGATCGGTTTGCCGGGGAACCCGGTCTCATGTCTTGTCACTTTCCTGATGCTGGTGCGACCCTTGTTGTTGAAGATGCAGGGTGTGCGCGAGGTCAGTCCCCCCGCTTATCTGCTGCGCGCCGATTTTGACTGGTTGCGGCCTGACGCTCGGCGCGAGTTCCTGCGTGCCAGAAGCAATGGCGACGGCGGTGTGGACCTCTTTCCCAACCAGGCATCGGGCGTCCTGAGCTCGGCGGTGTGGGCTGACGGGCTGGTCGATAACCCGCCGCAGCAAGTGATCCATCGTGGGGACAGGGTGCGTTTCCTGCCGTTTTCGGCTTTGTTGAACTAACGCGGGCGAGCCGATGGTGCTGAAGATTCTCTACTTTGCCAGTCTGCGAGAGACGCTCGGGCAGGGCAGCGAGCAACTGGATCTGCCGCCCGGGGTGACGGATGTCGCCAGCCTGCGGTGTTTTCTGGCAGCGCGTGGTGACCAGTGGCAGGCTCTGGCCACGGTCAGGAACCTGCGCTGCGCGGTCAATCAGGAAATGGTTCGCTTTGATTCGCCGATCAGGGCTGGTGACGAAGTGGCGTTCTTTCCACCAGTGACTGGAGGCTGAGAAGGTGGTCCGCGTTCAGGCGGCTGATTTTGATCCGGGCGCCGAATTGGCCGCGCTGCGTCTGGGCAAGCCACAGATCGGCGCACTGGCGTCATTTGTTGGTCTGGTGCGCGACTTGAACGACGGCGCCGGGGTGTCGGAACTGACGCTTGAGCACTACCCCGGGATGACCGAGAAGGCGCTCGAGGAAATTATCGCCGAGGCGAGGCGTCGCTGGACCCTCATCGATGTGCTGTTGATCCACCGCGTCGGCCGTCTGCTGCCGACCGACCAGATCGTTCTGGTCGCTGTTGCCAGCGCGCACCGTGGCGAAGCCTTTGCCGCCTGCGAGTTCATCATGGACTACCTGAAAACCCGTGCCCCTTTCTGGAAGCGCGAAGTCACCGCAGCGGGCGCGCGCTGGGTGGAGGCGCGTCTGGCCGACGAGCAGGCAGCCGAGCGTTGGCGCGATTGACGCCGCCCGGATCGATCAAAACTCCTGTTTGCCGCCTGTCCCGGCTGCGGCCCTGATCACCGCTGTGGCGCCGGGCATCAGCCGGAGTGGCAAGAGGATCGACTATCTTCTCATTGCCTGGCAGCACGCGGCACGAGATGCCGGGATGAGGTGTGCCATCGGTTGTCACGTTTCGTCGTGAGACCGGAAACGATCCGGTCCGATCGTTGAATTTCCGCCGGTCGTCCCCATGATAGGCAACATCGAAGCAACTCTTGCCGAGGATAAGCCATGCGTTTGGACAAACTGACCACCAAGTTCCAGCAGGCTCTGGCCGATGCCCAGAGCCTGGCCGTCGGGCACGACAACCAGATCATCGAACCGCCGCACTTGCTGCTGGCCTTGTTGCAGCAGGAAGACGGGTCGACCGCATCGCTTCTGGCCCGCGCCGGCGTCAATGTGCAGGCGCTCAAGACGGCGCTTGTCCAGGCGGTCGGCCGTCTGCCGAAGGTGCAAGGACACGGGGGCGAGGTGCAGGTCGGCCGCGATCTGACCAACCTGCTGAACGTCACCGACAAGGAAGCCCAGAAACGGGGTGACCAGTTCATCGCCTCGGAGATGTTCCTGCTTGCCCTCTGCGATGACAAGGGCGAGTGCGGTCGCCTGGCCAAACAGCATGGGCTCGTCAAGCAATCGCTCGAGCAGGCGGTAGCTTCGGTGCGCGGTGGTCAGGCGGTTGATAGTCAGGAGGCCGAGGGGCAGCGCCAGTCCCTGAGCAAGTACTGCATCGACCTCACCGAGCGCGCGCGCCTCGGCAAGCTCGATCCGGTGATCGGTCGCGACGACGAGATCCGGCGCGCGATCCAGATCCTGCAGCGGCGCACCAAGAACAACCCGGTGCTGATCGGCGAACCCGGCGTCGGCAAGACGGCGATCGTCGAAGGGCTGGCGCAGCGCATCGTCAATGGCGAAGTTCCGGAGACGCTCAAGGGCAAGAAGGTGCTGAGCCTCGACATGGCGGCGCTGCTCGCCGGCGCCAAGTATCGCGGCGAATTCGAGGAGCGTCTGAAGGCGGTGCTGAAGGAGATTGCCCAGGAAGAAGGACGGATCATCGTCTTCATCGACGAGTTGCATACCATGGTCGGGGCCGGCAAGGCCGAGGGCGCGATCGACGCCGGCAACATGCTCAAGCCGGCGCTCGCGCGCGGTGATCTGCACTGTGTCGGTGCAACGACGCTCGACGAGTACCGCAAGTACATCGAGAAGGATGCCGCGCTCGAGCGTCGCTTCCAGAAAGTACTGATCGACGAGCCGACGGTCGAATCGACCATCGCCATTCTCCGTGGGCTGCGCGAAAAATACGAGCTGCATCACGGTGTCGATATCACCGACCCGGCGATCGTTGCCGCCGCCGAGCTGTCGCATCGCTACATTACCGACCGCTTCCTGCCGGACAAGGCCATCGACCTGATCGACGAAGCCGCGGCAAGGATCAAGATGGAGATCGACTCCAAGCCGGAGGTGATGGACAAGCTCGACCGCCGCATGATCCAGCTCAAAATCGAGCGCGAGGCGGTGCGCAAGGAACGCGATGAAGCGTCGAAGAAGCGCATGCACCTGATCGAGGAGGAACTGGTCAAGCTGGAGCGCGAGTACAACGACCTCGAGGAAATCTGGAAGGCCGAAAAATCTCAGGTGCAGGGCAGTGCACAGATCAAGGAAGAGATCGACAAGCTGAAGCTTGAGCTGGCACATCTGCAGCGGGAAAACAAATGGGACAAGGTGGCCGAAATCCAGTACGGCAAGCTGCCGCAGCTCGAGGCGCAGCTGACGGTGGCCGAGAAGTCGGGCGATGGCCGCCAGCACAACAAGCTGTTGCGCACCGAAGTCGGCACCGAGGAGATCGCCGAGGTCGTTTCGCGCGCCACCGGCATCCCGGTGTCGAAGATGATGCAGGGCGAACGCGAGAAGCTGCTGCTGATGGAAGAGCGGATGCATCAGCGCGTCGTCGGGCAGGATGAGGCGGTACGCCTTGTGGCCAATGCCATTCGCCGTTCGCGCGCGGGCCTTGCCGATCCCAACCGGCCTTACGGTTCGTTCCTCTTCCTGGGCCCGACAGGCGTTGGCAAGACCGAGCTGTGCAAGGCGCTGGCCGGCTTTCTCTTCGATTCCGACGAGCACCTGATCCGCGTCGACATGAGCGAGTTCATGGAGAAGCACTCGGTGTCACGTCTGATAGGCGCGCCTCCGGGTTATGTCGGCTACGAGGAGGGTGGCTACCTGACCGAGGCGGTCAGGCGCAAGCCGTATTCGGTGATCCTGCTCGACGAGGTCGAGAAGGCCCACCCGGATGTCTTCAACGTGTTGCTGCAGGTCCTCGACGATGGCCGCATGACGGATGGCCACGGTCGGACGGTGGATTTCAAGAACACGGTGGTGGTCATGACCTCCAACCTGGGCAGCCAGATGATTCAGCAGATGGCTGGCGACGATTACCAATTGATCAAGCTGGCCGTGATGGGCGAGGTGAAGACCTACTTCCGGCCGGAGTTCATCAACCGGATCGACGAGGTGGTCGTTTTCCATGCGCTCGACGAGCAGCACATCCGGTCGATCGCCAGGATTCAGCTCGGTTACCTCGAGAAGCGCCTGGCGCAGCTTGAGCTGAAGCTGGAAGTGGCCGACAGCGCGATCTCGGAGGTTGCGACGGCCGGTTTTGATCCGGTTTACGGCGCGCGCCCGCTGAAGCGTGCGATTCAGTCACAACTTGAGGATCCTTTGGCCAAGGCCATTCTCGAGGGCCGCTTCGTTGCCGGTGATACCATCCGCGTGGCTTGCGAGGGCGGCATCATGCGTTTTGACAAGGCCTAGAGCAGCGCTTGCGATGAACATCGTCTATAACAGTCAGCACTACGCGATTCTCGCTTATCCGGTACGGCAGGGCTTCGAGCTGGTCGACAAGGCGGCCAGCCGCAGCCTCTTCGTTCAGGGATCGGTAGCCAGGGACCTGCGCAGGGCGATCGACGAGATTCCCGACAACGAGCGCGACGAGGAGGCGATCGATGCGCTGCTCGACGAATACTGCGCCGGCGCCGCACGCCCCATCATGCTGCACTGAGGCATTGGGGCGTCGTCTGCTGCGCGCAGGCAACATCCGTCGAGCAGCGCATGATCGGCACCGGTTTGGTGCCTCGGCGGATATTCTTACCGCTTGACACCTTCCTACGGAAACTCGATCAGGCCGCCCGCGGCACTGCGGTCACGCTCCTGCGGCCTGGCAGGCGAAGGTTCAACCCCGCCAAACCGGTCAACATCAGGACCAACGACCCTGGCAGCGGTATCGGCGTTCCTGGATTGCCGTTCACCGCAAACGCCAGGTTGCCGGTCAGGTCACTCGACCATGCATCCCCATCGACGGTTCGATAGAAGTTCTCGTCGGTTGGATTGCTCAGCAGCCAGTACCACCCGGCGCCGGGATCGCCGACATCGAACTGGTTGACCACCGATAGATACCAGTTCTTCGTACCGGCCAAGGTGAAAGGTGTCAGCGAGAGGTCGAAGCGATAAACCGGCGAACCGGTCTGGTCGATCAGCGCGGTCGACGAGCGTATCGGTTGTTGCGAGACCGTCTCGGTGGGAGCGGCCTCTGGCGCACCGGTCCCGTCGTCGGCGAAGATCCGCACGCTGAACGCGTCTGCCGCTAAAGTCGTCGGATCCTGCGAATACGAACCCCACCACGTCAAGTCGGTGACTACCGTTGTCGCCGATAGCCGGAAACCGTCGGCGCTTTGTTCGGCGGAAATGCTGGGGAAGGCATCGTTCTTGGTCACTGGTGACTGCTCGAACACCACCTCGGCCGACGCCGCGCCGACAAGTGACGCGGCAAGCGCCAGCGGAAGGAGCGTACGAGCGATAGCTGCCCGACAGCCGAGAGTACACGCGTTTAGCGATGCCCCGTTTGACGTCATGTCATTTCTTTTCATTGCATTCCTCCTCAACACCTTTCGCAAAAAAAAGCCACGCTGCCTAGCCAGCCCAAAGGAGATCCACATAGCCAGTGGTGAACCCCACCGAGTCGATCAGGTACTCGCTGCCGTGCATGCCGCCGTTGGCAGAATAGGGATCCGATCCGAACCCGTTTCCGGCCTCGTTACCATACGCCCCATACACGAAATCCTCACCATTCTGCGCGCCAGCGGAGAAAACGGCCTGACTGAAACCTTCCTCGACCGACACCGAGAGTTGCTTCGATCCGTCCAGTGCGTCGGCGTAGAAGAAGATTTCTTTGACGAGTACTCCCGCGGCATCGAGCAGTTGCAGCCGACCGGCTTCGTTGAAGCCCGTGCCGTCGTCGTCGCGGGTGAAGCGGCTGAGCTGGAAGCTGATCTGGTTTGCCTCCTCGTCGAGCACGAAGCGCAAGCCTTCGCTGCCGTCCAGCTCCTGCAGGACGGCGCTGGTCGCCAGCGTCTGGCCGCTGACCCCGAGATCGCCACCCGAGACATCGCCGCCAGCGAGTATGCCGCTACCGGAACTTGAGAAGAGGACGTTGCTGTACGACTCGTTCGCGTCGGCCAGGTTGGCCTTGTGCGCGATACTGACGCCTGCATGGCTCCAGCTTCTCTCCCATGCGCCAGCGTCGGAACGTGGTGGCCGCGCCGGTGCGTCGCCGATCTTGAATGAAGAGGTGTCGTCGTTGATGATCGTGGCGACGGCGCTCGCCGTATCCACGGTGGCGTTCACCGGGTCGTGGAGCATGACCGTAAAGCCCTCGTGCGGCTCGATCTGCCCGTCGCCGGAAACATCGATCGTCAAACGCTGCTCGCTGCTTCCGGGGGCAAACACCACCAGGCCGCCGGGGAGCACGCCTCCGATGAAGTCGCTCGCGTCGGCCGCACCGGTCAGGCTGTAGGAAACGGTCGTCTCGCCGGACAAGTCGCCACTGCGCGTCAGCAGGAAGGAGAACGCCGTCGTGCCGCTGTTGCTTTCGGCCAGTCTTGCCTGCTCCGCGGCAATCGACACCGCCGGCAAAGCCAACACGTCGTCGTTCTCGATCGTAGCCGACGCCGACGCGATCGCCAGCGTGGCGTTGGTCGGATTGGTGAGATGGACTGCGAACTGCTCGTCGACTTCGACCG
Organism: Candidatus Accumulibacter necessarius; assembly: GCF_036625085.1. Lineage (NCBI taxonomy): Bacteria > Pseudomonadati > Pseudomonadota > Betaproteobacteria > Candidatus Accumulibacter > Candidatus Accumulibacter necessarius. Next base: position 25,047 of record NZ_JAZKUM010000007.1, read on the forward strand.
TGGTGTCGCCCCTTACAGCGATGGTGATCACCTGGTCAACTTCGCCGGCGCCGAAGGTCAATGTTCCCGAGGGCAGGGCGCCGCCAAAGTCGGCAGCGTCGACAGGCTGCATTCCGGCGCCGGCGACGGAGTAGTCAACGTTGGTGACGCCGCTGGTGTCGCCAGTGCGGGTAACGGTGAAGCTGAAAGCGGTAGTGCCCGTATTGCCCTCCGCCTTGTTGGCACCCAACGTCGTTATGCCCAGCGTCGGCGGGGGTGGTGCATCGTCGTTCACGATGGTGCCCTCGGCGGTTGCCGTGGCGATTGTGGCATTGCTGGGGTCGCTCAGCGTCACCGTGAAGCCCTCGTCCGGTTCCACGGCGGTGTCGCCGCTGACGTCGACCGTTACAGTCTTGCTCGCCTCGTTGGCTGCGAAGCTGATCGTACCGCTCGGCAACGCGCCGCCGAAGTCGGTGGCACTGGCGGAATTGCTGCCACTGCCGGTCACCACATAGGCCACGGTGGAGGTGCCAGTGAGATCGCCGGTGCGGGTGACAACAAAGCTGAAGGGGGTCGTGTCACCGTTGCCTTCGGGCCGGTGCGCGTCAATTGCCACAATCGCTAGGGCGGGAGCCGGCGGCACATCGTCATTGAGGATGCTTCCCGCAGCCGCTGCTGCACCGACAACGCCGTTGATCGGATTGGCCAGCCACACCACAAAGCTTTCATCGAATTCGACGTCAGCATCAGGCGCGACGGTGATGCTGATGACTTTGTGCCTTTCATTGGGGAGAAATGCCAGAGTGCCCGCAGGATAGCTTCCGCCAGCGAAATCGTCCGCACTTGCGGCGCGACCATACCCTAGGACAGCGTAGGAAACCAACGCCTCTGTCGCCAGGTTATCCGAGCGGATGACGGAAAATGTGAGTTCAACCGATCCGGCGTCGCCCTCGGCGGCGCTGGCAACTACCGGCTCGATGTCAAAGCGAGCCGGAACATCGCCGTCGTCGTTCTCGATCGTCACTCGGGCGCTGGATGCAGCCAGGAGCACGCGACCGCGGTCCTCGGAGGAGACTGACAGACGCACGGCAAACCCCTCGCTGTATTCCGCGAGGATATCGCCGCTCAAGATAATCTCGATCGGCTTCGCCCCTTCGCCATCGGCAAACTCCAAGACGCCCGTCGGCCAGGTTCCACCGAAGTCATCGGCATCAGCCGGATGCGTGCCGAACGGAACAACCTCATAGACCACAGGCAGCGCACCCGTCGTGTCGCCGCTCCGGAAAACGTCGAAGCGGATGTGATTGCCCCCGGTATCGCCCTCCCATTGCACACCCTCTGGGCCAAGAATCGAAAGGCTGGGCAGCGGCGCCGGCACGTCCACTACTTGCGCTACCTGTGTCACCGGTACCGGGATCGCGGCACTCCGAAGATATGACATGTCGCCGGTCAGGGCCAGATCGAGAATCGCAGCCGCACGCGCGGTCGGATCGGCAATGCCTGCTTCATCGACCAAGGCAGTAGCGCGGGCAACGATCGCTGGTGGAAGCATGTCCAGCGTCACCGCTTGCCTCGGGAAGCTGTGGTCCGTGAAGGTTGCGCTGCTCTCTCCCGGGCCGTAGTCGAACAACGATGTCGCCATCGTCACCCGCCACGAATCCGCAAACCGACCATAGAGATCGCCGAAGGCCACCGGTTGACTCAGCACCGATCCATCAGGCAAGACGAGATCATCGGCCGGAGCACCATTGAAGTTACCCAGCAAGCCCTGCAGATTGCCGCTGAACGCTGCGCCGACAGTGAGAGTCAGGTCGAGCCGGTCGGGGAACGATTGAACGTGCATCCCCGCCCCGTCGGGGTCGATGACCGTGTAGGCGTCACCATCGAAAGTGACGGTGCCACCCCCGACTGCGATGAACCCCTGATTCAGAGGAATTTCTGTTTGGACCCCGTCGATTCGCAAGGTCGCAGCTTCGCCGGCAGTGAGCGTCACCCGGTGTCCATCCAGCAGCATCGCCACCGCGGTGATATTCGACGCGAGGTCGCCTACCGGTGCTGTGCGGACTTGTACCAACACATCGTGCCCGTTCGGGCTCTGCATCGCCACGAACTCGCCCACCGCCTGGAAGTCGTAGGCCAGGCCGTCAAGTGTGGTCAGATGGGGATCGCCCCGAAACACCGGTCTTGGCCAGGGCGGCAGCGAGATATCGTCATTGCCGATGGTGCCGACCGCCTGTCGGTTGCCGAATTTCAAGCCTGTACCGGGGTCGCCGAGCGTCACAAAGAATGTCTCGTTTCGCTCTTCGTCATTGTCCCGATTGATGTCTACGACGATCCACTGCTTTCCCTCCCCGTCTTCGAATTTCAACTTACCAATCCCCATGTTGGCGATATCGCTGCCGTCGGCGGGACTTTGCGGTCCGCCGGTCACACCATAGGAGAGTTCAAGCACACCATGGGTGTTACTGCGCGTCACCTCGAACCTGAAGGGAGTGGTCCCGCCGTTGCTCCCTTCTGCTCGGGAAACGCTACTGACGATGGACACCTTCTGGGCATCGTCATCCTCGATCGTCCCGACGGACTGCCGGTTGCTGAAGGTCCAGCCGGCAAGGTCTCCCAGCGTCACGAAGAAGGTCTCGTTCGGCTCGATGTTGCCGTCCGGGTTGACCTTCACCGTGATCACGGCGCTGCCTTGGCCATCAGCGAAGTTCAGCTTGTCGGTGTACGAAAGCCCCTGCACGTCCTGATCATCGGCCGGCAGCGTCGGGCCCGGCGTGACGCCGTAGCTCACCTCCACCGGCCCCTGGGTGTTGGTGCGCGTGACGGTGAACTGCATCTCGGTCCACTGCACCGGAGCAGTGGTATCAGTGCCCTCGCTCTTCGACACCTCGCTGACGATGGAGAGCTTCCTGCTGTCGTCGTCCCCGATCGTCCCCAGGGCCTTGTCGGTGCCGATCACCGGCGTGGCTGCCGCGCCAGCAGCCTTCCGACCGGGATTCGTCAGCTGGACATAGAAGCGTTCATCCAGTTCCGGGTCGGCGTCGCCCTTCACGGGAATGCTGATCGTCTTCGAAAGCACGCCGTCGGCCGCGAACGTCACCGTGCCGATGATCTTCCCGTCGAAGTCGTTCGAGTCCGCCCACACCCCTCCTTTCGGGCCCAACGCAACCGCATAGTCGACGCTGCACTCGATGTCCCCCGCATGGGCGTTGCCACCGCGTGACACCGTGAAGGTGAAGTAAGTCGTCCCTGCATTCCCTTCCTGCTGGCTGCTGCCGCCATCTGGCGCGATGGAGAACTCCAGGTCATCGTCGTTCTGGATCAATCCTCTTGCAGTTTCCTGATCGATCTCGAAGCCGTTCGTCGCTTGCGACAGTGTCACGACAAACCCCTCATCATCCTCGTCCCGATCGTCGGGAACCACCTCGATGGTGATCGTCTTCGACGGTTCCTTCTCGGCGAAATCGAGCGTGTCTGTGGTCAGACCCATCAAATCTGTGGTCACATCCGCAGCGGATACCCCAGCTCCGGTTACCGTGTACCTGACGGAGAAAGCCTCATCCGAGGTGCCCGCGCGCCACACCTCAAACGTAAAGGGGGTGGCCCTGGGCGGAGCACTGATATCAGTCCCTTCTGCCTTTTCGGCATCAACTGCCTTGATCGACACCTGTTTTGGCGAGTCGTCGTCCTTGATGGTGCCCTGGGCCTCAGGGTCCTTCACCACCAGCTGCAACGGTTTGTCCAGAAAGACTTTGAAGGTTTCGTTCGGCTCCTTCAGGCTGTCGTCGACGATGTCGATTTCAAGCGGAACCTCAGGCGACGCATTGCCACTCTTGAAGAAGGCCGTGCCGTGAAGGACATTGCCGAGGTCAGTACCGTCTGCCTGGCCTGCCTCGAACTCCACTCGCCAGTTCACGGCGGAGTCGTACTTCAAATCACCGGAACGGCTAATCGAGAACACGATCTTCCCGTCATCCTCCATGGCGGTCGCATCTGAGATCGTCAAACGCGGATAGGTATCATCATCCTGGATAACTCCAATCGCCTCTTTCTTGTCCCCGACAACTGTCGCATTCGTGATCGGCGATAGCGTGATCTTGAACCCTTCGTCATTTTCGTTCTTCTGGTCGTCACCTTGAACACGAATCCGGAGATCTTTTGATGTCTCATCCCGCTGGAAGATCAGCTCGCGCGACTTTGGGAATACCCCGCCTTCGAAGTCGTCTGGATCAGCACCATCTGCACCGTCTGGAGCGATCGTACAGTGGACGATTGACGGCTTTTCCAAATCGCCCGACCGAATGACTGTGTAAACGTACTCCGTGACCGAGCCGACATCACCTTCATAGTAACTCACGGAGGGTGGCACGATCCAGACTAGGGCATCCGACGCTTCGTAAGTAATGAGGGTATGAACTGGCTCCCCTGGAGAGCTCTGCGTCGCGACGAATTTCCCGGGCGACAAATCGGCACCCAACTTGATGGTGGTTTCGAATGTGCCATTCGTGTCACTGTCGATAAGTAACGAGCCCACTTGGTAATTGAGTTCACGGCTGCTAAACCGCGCTCCATCAAAACGAATCACGTCCTCTGACCAGAAGTCCTTGATCGTATCCCCATTAAGCTCGCTCTGTGTGCCGATAAATCTGTCTTGGTCAGGGCCGCCGGACAAGCTATCCGAGCCGCTCCCCCCGAAAATGTTATCGATGCCACCTAGCCCTATAATCGTGTCATCGCCGGAGCGGCCAAACAGGTTGTCGCCATACGCACTTCCAATGATCTCGTCTTTCGCTGCTCGGCCAAAAATGGTCACACTGGAGCCGTAATGGCTCGACGTGATGTGGCGAAAATCATAGGTCTTTGAGGCATCATGATTCAACAGAACAGCCGAATCCTCGAAAATGTATTGCGTATACAGCGGATCTGTTGCGACTTCCACAAACAGGTCCGAAGCATCGAGTGCGTGGGCACGCATGGAGTTCGCATCTCTGCCCCACCCTGATCGCGAATCTGTATAGTCCTCCCAGAAAAACACGAGATTATCTGTGGTGGAGGTGTTTTCTGGAAGACGCTTTGGATCGCTCTCATCGTTAATACCCCCCTGCAATCTCTTGAACACGTAGTCATTTTCGAATCCGATGTTGGCTATTTCCCGCAGCAGCACAGAATTTCCCTGTACGTTTCCGGGAGCGAAAGCGATATAGCGCGCTTGGTCAAAAATATCTGTTGGGCCAGCGCGATTTTTTTCCTGTGTAAATATTTCATTTACGGTCGACCCGCCGCGACTATGCCCGACGATCCATAAATCAGGTGAGGCAGTCGGATATTGAAGTTGCACATAAGTTCTAATAGCGCTTATTAGTAATGACTCCCCTTGGTAAAGCTCCCCATGGGTATGCGCGTCTGAGGCTACTTTTCCGCCTGGGTGCACAAGTATGATTTCCATGCCGTTATTGCTGATCACAGGGAGACACCGCTGGGGATCTTGAGCTAATGGGGTGTTGGGTATCGGGTCGCCGACAAAAAACCCTTGGGCATCGAATCTTCCAGCCGGTATAGTCGGGAGGTCTGTGTGGCCGAGTAGGCGGTAGCCACCAGGTATTGGTTGGCCGTATGCGCTGTGTATGAAGCCGTTGACCATGGTCAGTTCAGTTGCAGTCAAATTGGCCTTTGTAAGGAAAGGTGGTTCGTACACTGAAGCCATAGCGGAAGGAATGGCGAAAGTCGCATTGGTCGCGTTCGATAGTTGAACCGCGAAGGACTCTCTTAGACCCGGCGCATCGTCGCTAGCCACACTTACCGTTAGCATTCGTGATGACTCTCCGGCAGAAAAGGTAATCGTACCGATCACTGATCCATTGAAATCTCGCCAGTCAGACGGGTTGTCGCCCCACCCGCTCACCGCGTAGTCCACGGACGAGGTACCGTTAAGATCGCCGCTCCGTGTCACCTCGAAGGTAAACGGTGTCACACCGGACTCGCCTTCCGCCTTCTCGTCGTCTAGGGCCTTGATCGAAATCACCGGCGGTTCGGTGACGTAGCGCACGGTAGTCGCCGCGGCGTCAGCGGGGTCGCTGGCTGTAACCTCGAATCGGCCGTAGAAGCTCCCCTCCAAGCCAATTTCGGCCTCGGAAAGGCCATCACCGTTGGTGTCGATGCGCAGAGTGCCGTTGGAGAATGCGACCTGATTGGCTGTCAGCCGGTCGCCGGTCACGAGGAACGCGTCCAGGGTGCACAGGTCGCTGATGGTATCGCCGTCGAGTTCGGCAAGTGTACCTCGGAAGGTATCGGCCCCCTCGTCGCCGGTCAGCCGGTCGGCACCAGCATGGCCATCGAGAACATCGTCGCCGGCCCCGCCTTTCAGCGTGTCGGCGAGGACGGTACCGCGAAGCACGTCATCGGCCGCCGTCCCGGCGAGGTCGAATACCTCCATGCCCCTTGCGGTCACCAGATTGACAGTCGTGGCCCCCTGCTGGATCGACCATTCCACCGCCAGTGTCGGATCCTCTGTCGGCGCGCCACTCGCGTCGTAGGCCTCCATGGCGATGCCGTCCCCCGATCCGGTCACCCCAACGCCCGACCAGTCCAGAATCAACCGGTCAGTCCCGGTGCCGCCATCGAGCACATCGCCGTCAATGCCCGGATCCAGAGCATCGTCCCCGTCGCCACCTCGAAGGTAATCGTTGCCAGCACCGCCGATCAACGTGTCGTTCCCGCCGCCGCCGATGAGTGCATCGTCGCCGGCTCCACCTTCGATGAGGTCATCGCCGCGCACGTGCACGGCGTCCTTGCCGAGGACGACATAGGTCACCCCGACGTTGCTGGGGCCCGCCGTGCTGATCAGGAAGTCGGGAACGCCGTCGGCGTCCACGTCACCTGCCGCGGCCATCCCCCGCATCCACTCCGAGTATTCGTTGGCCACGGCAAAGCCGCCCGTCCCGCCAGTCAGGTCGCCGACTCCGACCGGTACGCCGCTGCCCTTGCCATAGACGACGCCCGACAAGACGCTACGCGGGTAGTTGAAGTTCAGCACCAACTGATCGTCGCGACCGTCACCATTGAGATCCCCCGCGCGAATCGGCGCGCCACCGAAGTCCAGCCGGTAGCCGCCATTGCCGGCCGCGACGTCGGTCAGCGAGACGTGGCTCGGGTTGGCGCTGCCAAAGACGACGTAGCTGGTCCCGGATGCCCCGATCAGGTAATCAGTGTGCCCGTCGCCATTGACGTCCCCGCCGGAAGCGACCGAACTGCCCGCACCGCTGATCTTGAAGCCGCCAATTCCCTGCGCAACGTCGTCGAGATTGATCTTGCCGTTGTCGGCCTTGCCGTAAACCAGGTAGGAGGCTGCGTGTCCGGGCGCGCCGATCAGCAGGTCGGGAATGGCGTCGCCGTTGACGTCGCCCACTCCGGCGACTGACTCTCCCGCCGCATCGCCCGGTCCATCCGCGCGTTGACGGTCACCGTTTTCGCCAACGATCTTGTAGCCGCCCACCCCGTTGGCGACGTCGTCAAGATTGACCTTGAGGCCGTCGGCCTTGCCCCACACCACGTAGGCCGCGCCGGCCTGGTAGCCGCCTTCGTCGTTCCAGCGCGCGCCAATCAAGACGTCGTCGTTGCCGTCGGCGTTGAGGTCGCCCGCTGCGGACAACGAGTAGCCGGCCCAGTCACCATAGTAGTAGCCGTACTGATTGCCATACTCGCCGACGATCTTGAAGCCGCCGTTGCCAGCGGCAACCTGCGCCAGGTCAATCTGACCACCGTCGGCCTTGCCGAAGACCACGAAGGCCGAGCCGGAATAACCGCCGCCGCCTTCGGGGTCGTTGTAGTTGGCGATCAGCAGGTCGCCCAGGCCATCACCGTTGACATCACCTGCGCTGGTGATCGAGCCGTAGATGTATTCACTGCCACTGGCAACGATCTTGTAGCCCCCGATACCCGCCGCGGCATCGTTGAGGTTGACTTGCCAGTCGTTGCCGAAAGGTCCGAACAGAACATACACCGCGCTCGACGCGCCGACCGCGATATCTGCGTGTCCGTCGCCATTGACGTCTCCCAGCCCAGCGAGCGAGCTTCCTGCATAGTCGTTCGCCTTCTCGCCGTTGATCCGCACGCCCCCCACGCCTCGGCCCACGTCGTAGAGTGACACCTGCCCGCTGTCAGCGCCTTCGCCATCGCCCAGCAGCGTGTCGTTGCCAGCGCCACCGATCAGATGATCGGTGCCAGCCAAGCCGATCAGCCTGTCGTTGCCCGTACTCCCGGTGATCACGTTGTCCAGGGCGTTGCCACGCGCCATGCCGGGTTTCGTGATGCTCAGTCGTTCGACGTTGTCCTGCAGAACCGAGCTAAAGGCGATGTAGTCGGCACTGGCGAGGTCTGCGATGATGTGGTCGTCACCTTCGTTCGGAAGTTCGACTATCCCGCCCCAGGTCGCGTCGCCAACGATGTAGGTGTCGTCGCCCGGCCCGCCGGCAAGTGTGTTGCCGCGCAACCACGGGGTACCGAAGTCCTCCAGCGTGTCGTTGCCTTCGCCCCCATACAGGTAGTCGTCCTCGTTGGCCGCCCCCCCGATGAGACGGTCGTCACCCGCACCACCGTACAGCGTGTCATTGCCCGACGCCCCGTCAAGCACGTCGTTGCCGCCAAGACCAATCAGCACGTCATTTCCGAAAGAGCCCAGCAGGCCATTCGATACGTCGTTACCTACCAAACGGTCGGCATAAGGGCTGCCGATCACGTTCTCGATGTCGATCAGTGTGTCGCTGCCGAGGTTACCGTCGTCGGCAGCCAACCCGGCACCCAGATCCACGCCGACCGAGCCCAGCGCACGGGAGTAGTCCGCGGTGTCGATGCCCGCTGCGCCGTCGAGTGTGTCGTTGCCGCCGTTGCCTTCGAGGCGGTCATCACCCGCGCCGCCCTCGAGCCGGTCATCGCCGGTATCGCCAGTCAGCACGTCGTCGCCACCGCCGGCATTCACCGTGTCGTTGCCGGCCAGGCCGTCGAGCACGTCGTCGAAGGGCGTGCCGCTGTAGCCGTCGTCGCCCGTGGAGCCAACCCAGCGTTCGCCCAGCGCTCCCAGCCCGACGAAGTCGGCTTCGGTGAGGCCGTCGACGGGCATGCCCTTGATCGTGAGAAGGTCGCCGTTGCCGAAGTCGATGCGCGCCTCTCCACTCACATAGCTGACGCGCGCGCGCAAGGCCGCCCAGTCGGCAACGAGTGCTCCGAAGCCCGCCACATCGATGCGGTCCTGGCCGCGCACGAAGTCGGTGATGGTCTCGCCTTCCATACCCGGCAGGAGGACGAAGCAATCCGCCCCGGCACCGCCGGTCAGGGTGTCGGCCCCGGCATCGCTGCCGAGGACGTCGTTGCCCGCGCCGCCGTCCAACAGATCGGCACCCGCCCCGGCCCATAGTTCATCATCGCCGTTCTGACCGTAGAGCGCGTTGGCGAGCGCCGATCCCAAGAGCTTGTCGGCGTGCGCCGAGCCGTTGAGGTTCTCCATGTCGACGAGGGTGTCGGTACCGCCCAGGCCGTCCTGGGTGGCCATGCCCACACCGAGGTTGGCCATGACGGCACCCGCGGAGCCCGAGTAGTCCGCCGTATCCGTCCCTATCCCGCCGTCGAGTTTGTCACTGCCACCGCCACCGACGAGCCAGTCATCGCCGGCTCCGCCCTCGATCAGGTCATCGCCTCGCACGTGCGCGGCTGCGTGGCCGTCGATCAGGTACGCGTACCCACGGTTATTGTCGTTGTAGGTCGACCCGGCCAGCAGGTCAGGCACGCCGTCGCCGGTGACGTCACCGGGTGCGGCGGTCGCCGAGAACGACACGTATTGCTCGATGCCGATCGCGAAGCCGCCGATTCCGGCCAGTATCTCTGCCGCGTTTACGGGCGTCCCGCCCGCTCGCCCGAATACCACGCCCGAGTGGTAGATGCTGCTCTGCTGTGACGTGAAGTTGGTCACCAGCAGGTCGCCCCGCCCGTCACCATTGATATCCCCGAGGTTGACCGGCGATCCCCCGAAGTTCAATGCGTAGCCGCCGTTGCCCGCACCGACCTCGGTGAGCAAGACGTTGCCCGGTGTGGCCGAGCCGAACACCACGTAGCTCACGCCCGAGCCACCGATCAGGTAGTCTGTCCGCCCGTCGCCATTGACGTCTCCGCCCGAGGCCACCGAACTGCCTGCACCGCTGATCTTGAAGCCGCCAATTCCCTGCGCAACGTCGTCGAGATTGATCTTGCCGTTGTCGGCCTTGCCGTAAACCAGGTAGGAGGCTGCTTGTCCGGGCGCGCCGATCAGCAGGTCGGGAATGGCGTCGCCGTTGACGTCGCCCACTCCGGCGACCGATTCACCCGCCGCATCGCCCGGTCCATCCGCGCGTTGACGGTCACCGTTTTCGCCAACGATCTTGTAGCCGCCGACCCCGTTGGCGACGTCGTCGAGATTGACCTTGAGGCCGTCGGCCTTGCCCCACACCACGTAGGCCGCACCGGCCTGGTAGCCGCCTTCGTCGTTCCAGCGCGCACCAATCAAGACGTCGTCGTTGCCGTCGGCATTGAGGTCGCCCGCTGCGGACAACGAGTAGCCGGCCCAGTCACCATAGTAGTAGCCGTATTGATTGCCATACTCGCCGACGATCTTGAAGCCGCCGTTGCCAGCGGCAACCTGCGCCAGGTCAATCTGACCACCGTCGGCCTTGCCGAAGACCACGAAGGCCGCGCCGGAATAACCGCCACCGCCTTCGGGGTCGTTGTAGTTGGCGATCAGCAGGTCGCCCAGGCCATCACCGTTGACATCACCCGCGCTGGTGATCGAGCCGTAGATGTATTCACTGCCACTGGCAACGATCTTGTAGCCCCCGATACCCGCCGCGGCATCGTTGAGGTTGATTTGCCAGTTGTTGCCGAAAGGTCCGAACAGAACATACACCGCGCTCGACGCGCCGACCGCGATATCTGCGTGTCCGTCGCCATTGACGTCTCCCAGCCCAGTGAGCGAGCTTCCTGCATAGTCGTTCGCCTTCTCGCCGTTGATCCGCACGCCCCCCACGCCTCGGCCCACGTCGTAGAGTGATACCTGTCCGCTGTCAGAGCCTTCGCCATCGCCAATGAGCGTGTCACCACCGTCCCCGCCGATCAGGTGGTCCGAGCCGCTCAGGCCGTACAACTGGTCGTTGCCACTACTGCCCGTGATCACGTTGTCGAGCGCATTGCCCCTCACCGTGGTTCCTGACACTTGCCCCGCATCCAGGTTCTCAACACCGTCTGGCAGCGTGTAGGCGCCAAAAAAGTAGTTGCCCGCAGCCGCGCGAATGAGGTCCACACCCTCCGATGGTGCCTCGACGACCGCATCCCTGTTCCACTCGATGACGTAGGTTTCGTCGCCGGGCCCGCCGGCCAGAAAGTCCTCCGTCCAGAAGGTCGTGCCGCCATCGAGGACGTCGTTGCCTTCTCCTCCGTACAGGCGGTCACTCCCAGCGTCTCCCAACAGCTGGTCATCACCCGCCCCGCCCGCGAGCAGGTCATCGCCGGTATCGCCCATCAGGGTATCGTTGCCTCCGCCCGCATTTACCGTGTCGTTGCCGCCGCCGGCATAGATGATGTCGTCCTCATCTCCTGCGTTAACGAGGTCGTCATCATCCATTAGCGTGATCGTAGCCATAACTAGTACCTCCGGGATCTATGATGTGTGGCGAACAAGACAGAGCGCTGCCTTCGCGACGACCAAAGTCGTCCAAGTGGAGGCTTGATTGCTTCCTTAGCGATGGGCGTCGGCCGATCGGGTTCAGCGCTGCTTGCGTGTGGATGACCGCTACCCCGAGTGAAAGGACGCACCCCGAAATTGGCGAAGGTATTGCGCGGTGAGGGAGGTGCCGCGCATTGGCCATTGAACGCGCAGTTGGCAGAGTCAGTAGGCAGCCTCATGTTTCCCCGCTGCGCCGTTTTTCACCAGACTCGCTGCAAGATCGTAGTAAGACTCCAGGTGCATCGCATCGCGCTCCCCCTGCGCTCCCAAGCCATTCGTTTTGCGGAGGGCATCCGCAGGAGTTACTCTAAATGGTGAAAACTGCAGTTCGCTTGACCTAGATCAACACTCTTCCTGATTTGGAGAGTAAGGGGCACTGCACCGCTGCTCTCTGCTTTGGACCAAAGTGGGGCGCCTTCTGTCCACTTGGCGGTCCTTCGATGAGTTCTGGCGGAAAGCTACTGGGAGTTGGTCGTCCGCCGACTCGCAAGGATTAGCTTCCGTCGATTACGGCCGCACTGAACGTGGGCATGCGACAAGCCGATCTTGCTCAGCGCGCGGTCCGCGGGATCCGCGGCACCACGACCCCGCCGCGCCGACTGCCCAATGCCAAGAGCGCTCGCGCTGCCCGACGCCTTGCTCGACGATAGTGCGTCGGGCAGCGCGGTCGATCGTGCTTGCATTGACCGGCCGCCGGGGCAACGCGCAGGCGCCGCCGGGCGGGCGTATAATCGTCGGCAGTTTCCCGCGTTGGCGGGTGTTCTTACTGGGAGCAGGCGAGATGGCGTTGTACGAATCCGATCACACCAAGTTCATGCGCGAAATGATGGTCGAGCACCCGGAATGGGCCGAGGATCAGCGCCGAGGACGGGCCATCTGGTGGGACAGGAAAGTCGACCTCAACGAGCAGAAGGCGTGCCGGGAGTCCAATGAACCCCATCGTTCGTATCCCTACGATGTGAATTTCGAACAGCAGTAGGGCAGCGGGAAGGGGCCAAGACGCCGGTCTGGAGGCGTTCAGGCGAAGTCGTCGGCATGGGTTCTGCAGCCGGCCGAAGACTCCGACTTCGTCAACCTTGGTACGTTGTCTCTGCCACGGCCCTTTAGAGCAGTGCCTAGTTGTTCAGGGGCTTGATGACCCGTTTAACGGCCGGATCGTCCGGGTGCGGGTGAATCGTGAAGCCGAGTTTGGTCATCAGATTGAACATCTTGGTATTCATCGACAGCACATCGCCGACGACGGTCCGGTAACCCTTGGCACGCGCGCAGTCAATCAGCGCACTCATCAGTTTGCGGCCGATGCCTTGCTTCTGCCAGTCATCGGCAATCGCCAGAGCAAACTCGACCGATTCGCCATCCGGATTGGTGACGTAGCGGGCGACCCCGATTTGCAGTTCCTTGCCTTCCGCGTCGGGCAGTGTCGCCACCAGGGCCATTTCGCGGTCGTAGTCGATCTGGGTGAAGCGCACCAGCATGGTCTGTGTCAGCTCGCGGATGGTATCCATGAAGCGGTAGTACTTGCTTTCGTCGGACAGGGCAATGACGAACTGTTGCTCGCGCTCGGCGTCTTCCGGACGGATAGGACGAATCGTCACCGTTCGGCCATCCGGCAGTTCCCATTCCTGGATCAGATGCACCGGGTAGGGATGGATCGCCATGTGCGCATAGCGGTCACCGGATGGCGCTGCATAGTCGATGACGATGCGCGCATCGGCGGCAATACCGCCGTTCTCGTCGACGATCAGCGGGTTGAGGTCCAGTTCCTGCAGCCAGGGCAGTTCGCAGATCATCTGTGAGACGTGCAGCAGCACGTCTTCGAGCGCTTCCAGGTTCACCGGCGGCATGTTGCGAAATTCGCCGAGCAGTTTCGAGGCGCGCGTTGACCGGATCAGATCCCGCGCCAGGAAGCGGTTGAGCGGCGGCAAGGCAACCGCCCGGTCGCTGAAAACCTCGACTTCGGTACCGCCGGCGCCAAACGTGATGATTGGACCAAAGATCGGATCACGCGAGACGCCGATCATCAACTCACGGCCGTTCGGGCGAGCCAGGTAGGGTTCGATCGACAGGCCATTGATACGCGCCGTCGGGTGGCGTTTCTTGACGGTCTCGATGATGTCGTGATAAGCGTTGCGGGCGGCCGGCGCATTGGTGATGTTGAGCCGCACTCCTCCCACTTCGCTCTTGTGGACGATGTCGGGCGAGTCGATTTTCATCACGATCGGAAAGCCAATCTGCTCCGCAAGCAACAGCGACTCGGTCGGCGTATGCGCGACCATGGTCTGCGCCACGGGGATCCGGAAGGCGCGCAGGATGGCCTTCGATTCCATTTCCGAGAGGATCTTGCGGCGTTCATGCAGCACCGCTTCGATCAGCATCTTGGCGCCCTCGGTTTCCGGGCGCGCATGCTTCGACAGGGGTGCAGGCGTCTGCAGGAGGAGCTTCTGGTTCCAGTAATAGGTCGAAATGTGGAAGTACAGCTCGACGGCGGTTTCCGGCATGCGGAAGGAAGGAATGCCGTTTTCTTCGAGCAGGGCGCGTGCCGGATGAACCTGCTCCTCGCCCATCCAGCAGGTCAGAATGGGTTTGGCGGTCAGCAGGTCGACTTCGATCACCGCCTTGGCAACTTCCAGCGGCTGGGTCATGGCCTGCGGCGAAAGCATGACGAGAACGCCGTCGACCTCCGGATCCCCGGCGACGGCGAGGATGGCGTCGTAATAGCGCTTGGGCGTCGCGTCACCTTCGATGTCGACCGGGTTCCGCTGCGACCAGGTCGGTGGCATCGTGGCGTTGAGCGCCTGCATGGTGCTGGCCGACAATTCGGCGAGCGGAATCTCGAGATCACCGGCGCGGTCTGCCGCCATGGCGCCTGGTCCGCCGCCGTTGGTGATGATCGCCAGACGTTTGCCCTGCGGGCGGAACTTCGACGCCAGAGCCTTGGCAGCGTAGAACAACTGGCCAATGTTCTTGACGCGCACGACGCCTGCCCGGCGAACGGCAGCGTCGAAAACGATATCCGAGCCGGCGGCCATACCGGAGTGCGTTTCGACGGCCGCCAGGCCGCCGGCGTGACGGCCGGCCTTGAGCAGAACGATCGGCTTGATGCGCGCCGCCGAACGCAAGGCGCTCATGAAGCGGCGCGCGTCGCGAATGCCTTCGACGTAGAGCAGGATGTAATGGGTAAGGTTGTCGTAGATCAGGTAATCGAGGATTTCCCCGAAGTCGACATCCGCCGTACCACCCAGTGAGATGACGCTGGAAAAGCCGATGCGGTTGCTGCTTGCCCAATCGAGAACGGCCGAGCAGATGGCGCCCGATTGTGCAACCAGTGCCAGATTGCCGACGTTGGCGCTGACGCGCGCGAACGTGGCGTTGAGGCCCAGGTTCGGGCGAATGATGCCGAGACAGTTCGGGCCAAGCAGGCGGACCCCGTAGCTGCGGGCGATCTCCATCATCTTGCGCTCGAGCGCTGCGCCCGAGTGACCCGCCTCGGCAAAACCCGAAGTGATCACGATGGCGTTCTTGACGCCGCTGCGACCGCATTGTTCGATGATTTTCGGCACCGTCTGTGGTCTGGTGACGACGACAGCCAGTTCAACACGGGCACTGATCTCCTCGATCGACTTGTAAGCCGGTACCCCCTGGATCGTGTCGTGGGCCGTATTGATCGGGTACAGGCGTCCTTTGTAACCGGAATCGAGAATGTTCTTGAAGAGGACATTACCGACCGAATTTTCCCGGTCGGAAGCGCCAATGACGGCGACGGACTTGGGCTCAAACAGGGTGGTGAGGTAGTGATGTTCTAGCATGGGAAGATTTACCTCTGGTTGGAGAGGCGCCGCACGGGTTGATGTTGCAGTGCATCAATTCTACTACGAATGGTCCCGCAAGTCTCTAGCAATCGGGCTCTAATCGCTCCTGTCCGTGACATTTGGTACGCCCGGTGTCGCTCGATCGGCCGCTGATGCCGCATCAGGGTCGGCAAGCAGGCTGTCGATCCGGATGTCCGATTGCAGGCAGCGGTACATCGGACACTTGTTGGCGATCGCCAGCAACCGGCTGCGCTCTTCCAGCGTCAGGTCGCCGTCAAGGCGGATCAGGCGCGAGATGCGATCGACCCTGCCGCCACCTTCGACGTCGACCCTGTCGTGGGTCAACTCGACGCTGACCCCGGTCAGCGGCAGTTCCTTGCGTTCGGCATACATGCGCAAGGTGATCGAAGTGCAGCTGCCGAGGCTGGTGAGCAGGAAATCGAAGGGCGCCGGGCCGGCATCGTTGCCACCCATGGCGACCGGTTCATCGGCGATCAGGCAGTGCTTGCCGACGCGGACCGTCTGCTGGTAAGGTCCCTGGCCGTTTTCGCTGACAACGACCAGGTCATGCCTGTCTTGTGCCATCGTTTTTTTCTCCTCGGGTGAATCTGATCATCGGCCGCAAACGCGCTGCGCCAGGGCCTCAATGCCAGCAGGCGTCAGATCGTCGGTGCTCAGCTTGGTCGGCGCCCCGAAGCCGGCGTAGTTCTGATTCTGCGAGCGGCTGTAGAGCGGGTCATAGTGCAGTTCAAGCAGTTCGGCGACCAGTTGGCGCCAGCGGCCCGCGCGGGCATGGTCGCGCCAGCGCAGGATCGTTTCTGCGCCCTGCAGATTGCGCAGGGGTTGCAGGCGAGCGTCCAGCCACTCGGGTGCGGTCAGGAAATAGTCGTAATCCCGCAAGAGGAAATCGACCCGGGCGTCGAGCGTCGCTTCGATATTCACGCACTCGCCGGCGCGCATCGTTTCGATCAGGGCCGTCGGCAATTGCAGCGACCCGATTTTCCGGCTTTCCGCTTCGACATACACCAGGCGGTCGCGGTCGCAGCCCTGCAGCGCGGTCAGCAGACGGGACTCGAACATCTTTTGCGATGGTTGCGGGCAGTTCGGCAGGACGCCAAGCACCGAGCCCTTGTGGCAGGCGAGTTCCTCGAGGTCGAGCACCTGTTCGCCGAGTCGTCCGACGGCCTGGAGGATGCGGCTCTTGCCGCTGCCGGTTGCGCCACAGATGACCTTGAACTTCAGCTGGCGAGGGATGGCTGCGAGATTCTCGATGACCAGCCGGCGATAGGTCTTGTAGCCGCCGTCCAGTTGTTGTGCGTCCCAGCCAACCCGGCGCAGAACGTGGGTCATCGAGCCGCTGCGCTGGCCGCCACGCCAGCAGACGACCAGGGGTCGCCAATTCTTCGGACGTTCGAGAAAACGAGTGCGCAGATGGCAGGCAATGTTTTCGGCGACATGGGCGGCGCCGATCTTCCTGGCTGCGAAGGGCGAAACCTGCTTGTAAAGCGTGCCGACTTCGATCCGCTGCTGGTCGTCGAGGACCGGACAGTTGACCGAGCCGGGGATGTGGTCTTCGGCAAACTCGGACGGCGAGCGAACGTCGATGATTTCATCAAAGGAAGAAAGCTCGCTGATCCGCTCGACGGTAGCGATGTCATGTTTCATGCGCGCAATGCCTCTTGCTGACGGCCGGCTATTTTAGCAGTGGGGCAAGTCCGCGCCAGACATTGTCGAGCAGCAGCGTCTGCGCCTCGGCGGTCGGATGCAGGTTGTCGGCCTGAAACAACGCTGCCTGCGTTGCCACGCCGTCGAGCAGGAAGTCTACCAGCGCCGTTTGCCGGGCTTTGGCGACCTCGGCGAAGACCTGGTGGAACTGCAGCGCGTATTGGCCGTAGTTGGGTGGGATTCGCTGACCGACCAGCAGCACGCGGGCATTCTTCTTCTGGGCGCTGGCGACGATGGCTGTCAGGTTGTCGCGCACTTGCGCCACCGGCAGCCCGCGCAAGCCGTCGTTGGCGCCGAGGGCGACAATGACCACCCGTGGCGAGTGCCTGGCCAGCGCCGCTTCGATCCGGGTACGGCCACCGCTGGTGGTTTCTCCCGAGATGCTGGCGTTGACGACGCTATAATCGAGCCTCTTCTCCTGCAGGCGCCTGGCCAGCAAGGCGGGCCAGGCGGCATCCTGCCGAATACCGTAGCCGGCTGAAAGCGAATCGCCAAAAACCAGGATGGTTCCTGCTGCCTGGACGGTCGCGGTGAGCAGCATCAGGCCAGCAAGCAGGAAGTGGCGGTATTTCCGGAAAAGGGACATGGTTCGAGACACAGCGATGGTCGTTGAGGTGAAGGATCTTGCCAAGCGGGTCGATAACGGTGGCGAGCCGTTGACCATTCTGCACGAGATTTCGTTCGCCGTCGCGGCCGGCGAGACGGTGGCGATCGTCGGCGCTTCCGGCTCGGGGAAATCCACGCTGCTGAGCCTGCTGGCCGGCCTTGACCTGCCGAGCAGCGGTACGGTGGCCCTGGCTGGCGAGGATCTCGGTCGCCTGGACGAGGATGCGCGGGCGGTTCTGCGCGGCCGCGTGCTGGGCTTCGTTTTCCAGACCTTCCAGTTGTTGCCTTCGCTGAATGCCATCGAGAACGTCATGCTGCCGCTCGAACTGGCCGGCGCCGCCAATGCCCGAGCCGAGGCCCAACACTGGTTGCAGCGGGTTGGACTGGCGCACCGCCTGCGACACTATCCGAAACATCTCTCCGGTGGGGAACAGCAGCGCGTCGCCCTGGCGCGTGCCTTTGCCCCGGGCCCACGGCTGGTGCTGGCCGATGAGCCGACCGGCAATCTCGACGCCGCGACCGGCCATCAGGTCATCGAGTTGATGTTCGAAATCAATGCCGAGCGCGGCACCACGCTGATTCTCGTCACCCATGACGAAGAGATCGCGGCGCGCTGTTCGCGCCGTCTGCGGATGCACGCCGGGCAGCTGGAAGAGCTGCGCTGAGCAGGATGTCCTGCGCCGCAGCGACGCCGCTGCGGACTGCTGCTTCCAGCGTTGCCGGATAGTCGGCGCAGACGTAATCGCCGGCCAGCCAGCAGCCGGCCAGCGCCGTCCGGGCGGCTGGGCGGTGCAGATTCGGGCGGCAGGAGTAGGTCGCCCGACGTTCGCGGATCACCTGCTGCCAGAGCACCGGTGGCAGGCGGGCATGCAGTGTCGCGGCGAGTTCGCGCTGCAGGGCTGCGGCCAGCGCCGCGTTGTCGAGTTGCTCCCAGGCGCCATGGCCGCTGAGTACGAAGGCCATGACCCCTGGCGTGCCGCAAAGCGCTCCGCGATCGAAGACCCACTGACCGACCTGCCCGGAAGGACGATCGTCGAGCCCGAGCATCGGGAAGGGCAGGGCGACTTGCGGCGGATACGCGCAGTAGACAGTGCCTATGGGCTCGAAGGCATAGCCGGCGAGCATCTTCGCGACAGCCGCTGTTTCTGTATGGCGAGCGAGCAAGGCCGCCGCATGCTGCGGGCCGACTGCGACGACGGCACAGTCGAAGCGCTCGCCATCGATCATCGGGCCGGCGTCGACGGCTTCGACGCGGCACGACAGGCGAAGGTCGCCGCCATGCGTTTCGATGAAGCGGGCAGCGGCTGCCGGCAACAGCTGGTCGAGGTCGGCTGCCGGCAGCAGCAGATCGGTCGCACCGCTCCCGCCGCCGAGACTGTCGCGCAGCATATTGGCAAAGATCTGCGCCGAGGCCCGTTCGGGCGCCGTATTCAGCGCTGCCAGGCAGAGCGCCTCCCACAGGTGACGGCGCAGGCTCCCGCGCTGGCCATGGCGATCGAGCAAGGCGGTCACCGTGCAGTCTTCGCCAAGCCGGTAGCCGTCACGCTGCAGCGAGCGCATGCAGCGAGCCGCACTGATCTTCTCGGCCAGCGAGGCGCCGCGTGCCGTCAGCAGGCCGGCCGCCAGGTGCCAGGGTGAGGGCAGGCGCGGCAGGCGCAGGCGGAAGGGAAGCGGACCGCCAGGGAAGCTCAGTTCGAGCGGCAGGCGCTTGAGCAGGCGATCGGGGTCGGCACCGACTTGCTTCATCAGCCGTAGCGTCTCGCGATAGGCGCCGACCAGGAGGTGCTGCCCGTTATCGAGACGGTGCCCCTGAACCTCGACGCTGCGGGCGCGTCCACCAAGCTGTCTGGCGGCCTCGAAGACGGTCACGCGAAATCCCGCCTGCGCCAGTTCGACGGCAGCCGACAGACCTGCCCAGCCGGCGCCGACGATCGCTGCCCTCATCCACGCACCCAGGTCCGCCAGGCGATCCACAGCTTGCGGATCGGCGGCAGCGAAGTTCGCTGGGTGAGGACCTGGCACCCGTCACGCTTGATCTCGTCGAGCAGCGTGCGGTAGATCGCCGCCATCACCAGCCCCGGGCGTTGTGCCCGGCGATCAGCCGCCGGCAGGGCGTCGATCGCCTGCGCGTAATAGCTCTCGGCGCGCTCGACCTGGAAGTCCATCAAGCGGCGGAAGTTGTCCGAATGGCGGGCGTTGAGGATGTCGGCGGCAGTCACCTCGAAACGCTGCAATTCGTCGATCGGCAGGTAGATGCGGCCCATGCGCGCATCTTCGCCGACGTCGCGGATGATGTTGGTGAGCTGGAAGGCGAGGCCGAGATCATGGGCGTACTTCTGCGTCCTGCGGTCCTGGTAACCGAAGATTTCTGCCGCCAGCAGACCGACGACGCTGGCGACACGGTAGCAATAGAGCGACAGCGCCTTGAAATCGAGATAACGTGATTGCTGCAGATCCATTTCCATGCCATCGACGATCTCCTGCAACTGCTCCTGCGGCAGGTTGAATTCTGCGCTGGCCGCCTGCAGCGCCTGCGTCACCGGGTGCTGCGGCTGGCCGCCGTCGATGCGTGCCAGCTCGTGTCGCCACCAGGCGAGCTTGGTGGCGGCCACCTGCGGGTCCTGGCATTCATCGACGACGTCGTCAACTTCCCGGCAGAACGCATAGAGCGCCGTGATGGCGCGCCGCCGATTCTGCGGCAGGAAAAGGAAGCTGTAGTAGAAGCTCGAGCCACTGCGGGCCGCCTTCTCCTGGCAGTATTCGTCGGGGGTCATGCGCGATCTCGGGATTTCCACGGGGCAGTCATTCTCCCATGACTTACATCAACAGCGCGCGTCCACCGACGCGCAGCCAGTCGCCGGCGCCAAGCATCGGCCGATACCGAAAGACGTCGCCGCGTGCATGACGGATTCTCTCCAGGATGCGCAGGCCCCCCTGGACTGTCAACCGTATTTCCCAACCGATGCGGCCCGGCAGCTGATGGACCAGCGGCGCGCCTTCGCTCATCAGGCGATGCGTGCGGTCGAGCTGGAAATCAAGCAGCGCAGCCCATTCGGCAGTCCAGCGTCCGGCCGCGATCTGTGTTTCGGCGACATGGAACTGTGCGAGGTCGGCTTGTGGCAGATAGACCCGGTCCTTCTGCCAGTCGATGGCGATGTCCTGCCAGAAGTTCACCAGTTGCAGGGCCGAACAGATGCAGTCCGAGCGGCGCAGGTTCTCTTCGCTGGCTCGCCCGGCAAGATGAAGCAACAGGCGACCGACCGGGTTGGCCGACCGCCGGCAGTAGTCGAGCAATTCCGGGTAGTCCGCGTAACGCTTCTTGACGACATCCTGGGCAAAGGCGTCGAGCAGGTCGCGGAGCAGCGGTACCGGCAGTTGCCACTCGGCGACGATCACCGCCAGCTCCTTGAAGTCCTCCCCGGCGGGAGCCTGACCACGTTCGATCCGGTCGAGTTCGTCCCGGTACTCAGCCAGGCCCTGCAGGCGGATGGCGCGCGCCTCTCCTTCGTCGGCAATGTCGTCGGCCGCGCGGGCGAAACGATAGATCGCCTCGATCGGCCGGCGCAGGCGCCGCGGCAATAGCAGCGAGGCAACAGGGAAGTTCTCGTCGACAGGCATCGTTGAGGAGCTGGCTGGCCAGAAGCCCGGCGGCGGCTGACAGTATAGGGTGCGGGCGGTTAGAATATCCATTGATCGACGGAGCAGTGGCGTTGCTGGCGAGATCGAGTTGCTACCCGGCGCCATGGCAGTGCCTGGCGATTGGTAGACGCAGCAGGTTTAGGTCCTGCCGCCGCAAGGTGTGGGGGCGATTCCCTTCCTGGGCAGAAAGCAGTCCAAGGTAGTCCGTACCGGTTCCGATCAGCCATGCTCGAACAACTCCAGACCCAACGCCGCCATCCGCGGCATCGTTCCCGACGCCCTGGTGACCGTGGTCAGCGTCCAGTGGTTCGGCTCCGAGGCGCTGGAACTGACCTACAAGACCGCCGCCGGCAAGGTCGCCAACGAGCTGCTCTACCGCCACGACGAGCCCCGCCTGGAACTCGTCGAGCAGGGCCGGCCCTGGAGCTTCGACGGCGACGGCGCGCTGTTCCGCCTGGTCTCCGAGGCCCAGCGCATCCGCCTCGCCCACCTGTTCGACCCGGTGCTGGCGGTCCACACCTCGGTCGTCGATCCGCTGCCGCACCAGATCACCGCCGTCTACGAGGCGATGCTGCCGCGCCAGCCGCTGCGCTTCCTGCTGGCCGACGATCCCGGCGCCGGCAAGACCATCATGGCCGGCCTGCTGATCAAGGAGCTGATCGCCCGCGGCGACCTGCAGCGCTGCCTGATCGTCTGCCCCGGCAGCCTGGCCGAGCAGTGGCAGGACGAGCTCTACCGGCGCTTCCACCTGCCCTTCGAGATTCTCACCAACGACAAGCTCGAAGCCGCGCGCACCGGCAACTGGTTCCTCGAAACCAACCTGGTCATCGCCCGCCTCGACAAGCTCTCGCGCAACGAAGACGTGCAGCAGAAGCTGCAGGCGCCCGATTGCCGCTGGGACCTGGTGGTCTGCGACGAGGCGCACAAGATGTCGGCCACGTCTTCGGCGGCGAGACCAAG
This sequence comes from Candidatus Accumulibacter necessarius, assembly GCF_036625085.1. Lineage (NCBI taxonomy): Bacteria > Pseudomonadati > Pseudomonadota > Betaproteobacteria > Candidatus Accumulibacter > Candidatus Accumulibacter necessarius. The sequence goes on from NZ_JAZKUM010000007.1 coordinate 47,508, forward strand.
TACACCAAGCGCTACCGCTCGGCCAGCTGCTCTCGACGCTGACCCGGCACTTCCTGCTGATGACGGCGACGCCGCACAACGGCAAGGAAGAGGACTTCCAGCTCTTCATGGCGCTGCTCGACGGCGACCGCTTCGAGGGCCGCTTCCGCGACGGCGTGCATACCGCCGACGTGTCCGACCTGATGCGCCGCATGGTGAAGGAAACCTGCTCAAGTTCGACGGCACGCCGCTGTTCCCCGAGCGCATCGCCTACACCGTGCCCTACAGCTCTCGGACGCCGAAGCCGCGCTCTACAAGGCCGTCACCGACTACGTGCGCGAGGAGTTCAACCGCGCCGAGGCCCTGGAGAACGACAAGCGCGCCGGCACCGTCGGCTTTGCCCTGACCATCCTGCAACGGCGGCTGGCCTCCTCGCCCGAGGCCATCTACCAGTCGCTGCGCCGCCGCCGCGAGCGGCTGGAAAGCCGGCTGCGCGAACTGGAGTGCTGCAGCGCGGCGGCCAAACCGCGCCGATCTCCCGCCATCGCTGCCCGCCCTCGACAGCGAAGACGTCGATGACCTGGACGAAGCGCCCGACAACGAGGTCGAGGCCGCCGAGGAAGAAATCCTCGATCAGGCCACCGCCGCGCGCTCGATCGCCGAACTGCGCATCGAGATCGAAACCCTGAAGGGCTGGAAGGCCAGGCGCTGGCCGTCCGCCGCAGCGGCACCGGACACCAAGTGGCGCGAACTGGCCAGCCTGCTCGGCGAGATCTTCACCCCGGCGGCCATCGGCCATCGCGTTCGCCGAACCGCCGCCCCTATGGCGCCGGCCGATCCCGCCGCCCAAGCCTTCGCCGCACCAGAAGCTGGTCATCTTCACCGAGCACCGCGACACGCTCAACTACCTCGAACAGCGCATCACCACGCTGCTCGGCCGCAAGGAGGCCGTGGTCATCATCCACGGCGGCATCGGCCGCGAAGAGCGCCTGAAGGTGCAGGAATCCTTCAAGCACGACCCCGAGGTGCAGGTGCTGCTGGCCACCGACGCCGCCGGCGAGGGCATCAACCTGCAGCGCGCGCACCTGATGGTCAACTACGACCTGCCGTGGAACCCCAACCGGCTCGAGCAGCGCTTCGGCCGCATCCACCGCATCGGCCAGACCGAGGTCTGCCACCTGTGGAACCTGGTGGCCGACGAGACCCGCGAGGGCGACGTCTACCGCAAGCTGCTGGAAAAGCTCGAACAGGCGCGCCAGGCGCTGGGCGGCCAGGTCTTCGACGTGCTCGGCAAGCTCCAGTTCGAGGGCAAGGCCGCTGCGCGACCTGCTGATCGAGGCCATCCGCTACGGCGAAAAGCCCGAGGTCAAGGCCTACCTCACGACGGTGCTCGACAACGCGCTCGACCGCGGCCACCTGCAGGCCTGCTCGAAGAGCGCGCGCTCGCCCACGACGCCATGGACGCCAGCCGGGTGCAGCGCATCCGCGAAGACATGGAGCGCGCCGAGGCCCGCCGCCTGCAGCCGCACTACATCGAGTCGTTCTTCCACGAAGCCTTCAGCGCGGCTCGGCGGCACCGCCAAACAGCGCGAGCCCCGCCGCTACGAGATCACCCACGTGCCCGCCCCGGTGCGCAACCGCGACCGCCTGATCGGCATCGGCGAACCGGTGCTGCCGCGCTACGAGCGCATCGCCTTCGAGAAATCGCTGGTCGCGCCCCAGGGCCAGCCGCTGGCCGCTTTCGTCTGCCCCGGCCACCCGCTGCTCGACGCCGTCATCGACCTCACGCTGGAGCGTCACCGCGACCTGCTGAAGCGCGGCACCGTGCTGGTGGATGAGCGCGATCCCGGCATGCAGCCGCGCGTGCTGTTCTACCTGGAGCACGCCATCCAGGACGCCGGCCTCACCCGCGCCGGCGAGCGCCGGGTCGTCTCGAAGCGCATGCTCTATGTCGAAATGGACGCCAGACGGCGCACCCGCCATGTGCACTACGCCCCCTATCTCGACTACCGCCCGCTCGCGACGGGCGAGCCCGGCATCGACGCGATCCTCGACCGGCCCGAATGCCAGTGGATCACCGCGAACTGGAGAAAAAGGCCAGGGCTACGCCATCGCCCAGGTCGTGCCGGAACACCTGGCCGAGGTGCGGGACGCGCAAGCTCGAACTGATCGCCAAGACCGAGGCCGCGGTCAAGGATCGGCTCACCAAGGAAATCACCTACTGGGACCACCGCGCCGAAGAACTCAAGCTGCAGGAGCAGGCCGGGCAAGCCCAACGCCAAGCTCAACTCCGGCGAGGCACGCAAGCGCGCCGACCTCCTGCAAGGGCGGCTGCAAAAGCGGCTGGACGACCTGAAGCTCGAAGCGCAGATCTCGCCGCTGCCGCCGGTGGTGCTGGGCGGCCTGCTGGTCGTGCCGATCGGCCTGATCAAGGCCATGACCGGCCAAACAACGCTCGCCGACCACACCCGCCCGTCGACACCCAGATCAGCGCCGCCCGCGCTCGCGCCATCGTCATGGACATCGAGCGCAAGCTCGGCTTCGAGCCCACCGACCGCGAATTCGAGAAGCTCGGCTACGACATCGAAAGCCGCGTTCCCGGCACCGGCAAGCTGCGCTTCATCGAGGTGAAGGGCCGCGTTCCGGCGCGCCGACGATCACCGTCACGCGCAACGAGATCCTCTACTCGCTCAACAAGCCCGACGACTTCATCCTCGCCATCGTCGAGTTCATCGACGCGACCACGCACAAGGTGCATTACCTGCGCCAGCCGTTTCAGCGCGAGCCCGATTTCAACGCTGTGACCGTCGATTACGACTTTGCCGGATTGCTGGCGCGTGCCGAGGGACCCGCGCTAAGCCCTCCTGCTTGCTTGATTCAGGCGAATGCCCGCTGTAAAGTAAGAATGTAATGCAATCCTTACTGGAGAACGAAATGCTCGCCGTTGCCAAGATCACTGCCAAGGGCCAGACCACGATCCCGCAGGACGTGCGCGCCGCACTGCATGTTGCCCCCGGCGACCTGATCGCCTGGGAAGTCGGCGCCGACGGCACGGCGACCGTCCGCCGCGTGCAACCGCTGGACCTCGAATACCTGCGCGCCGTCGAAGGCACGCTCTCCGAATGGTCGGGCAGCGCCGACGAGGAAGCCTATCGTGAGCTTTGAACGCTTCGCGGTCGTCCGCGTGCCGTTTCCCTTCACCGACCGCAACGCCACGAAGAACCGCCCGGCGCTGGTGCTCTCGGACGCCGCGGCTTTCAACACTCCGGCCGGTCATTCGGTGATGGCGATGATCACCTCGCAGGCCAATGCCCCCTGGCCGCTCGACTGCCCGCTCGCCGACCTCGCCGCCGCCGGCTTGCCAGCGCCGTCCAAGGTGCGTTTCAAGCTCTTCACCCTCGACCATCGCCTGGTGCGCGGCGAACTCGGGAAGCTCGATCGCCATCCAACGTAGCCTGGGCCTTGGCCAGGTCGACCGTGAATATCACCTACGCCAGCCATTTCAGCGCGAGCCGGATCTTGGGGTCACCCGCGTCAACTCCGACTTCGCCGACCTGCTGACGCCGGCCGTGAATCCCCGACATCAGTTGAGTAAAGCGGCCAGAATGTGAAATTTTGATTGCCAAATTGCGGAAATACAGCAAGAATCAGACCGTGATTTCACGTTTGGTGAGTCGACCCACATGTTGATTGAGTTTAGCGTCGCTAATTTCCGCTCGATTCGGGCGGGGCAAAAGCTGAGCATGGTAGCGAGCTCAGACGCTGCTCATCTTCAACGCAACGTCACGGGCCAGACTAAAGAGTTGCGCCTGTTGCGGTCAGCGGTCATCTATGGTCCGAACGCGGCGGGCAAGAGCAACGTTTTGCGCGCCGTGGAAACCTTGCGGCAACTGGTGCAGAACTCCGCCACGAGTTTCCAGGAGGGCCATGCCATCCCCGTGACGCCGTTTCTCTTTGCACAGGCGTCATCTGAAGAGCCTTCGGAATTCGAGATCATCTTCACTGCCGACGATGGTGTCCGCTATCACTACTGTTGCGCGGCAAGTTCCGAGCGTGTGTTCAAGGAATGGCTCGTGGCCTACCCGCATGGTCGCGCGCAAAGGTGGTTTGAACGGGAGTACAGCGCGGAAAGCAAAACGCAACGCTGGTGGTTCGGACCAAACTTCAGCGCCGAGCGGGCGGAGCGCAAGGTCTGGCAGGAGTTCACCCGGGACAACGCCTTGTTTCTGTCGACGGCCATTCAACTGAACAACGCCCAACTCCGGCCGGCTTTCAACTGGATTACCCAGAAGCTCATCGTGTTGGTGCCCGGTGTCGACATGAACCCATTCCTGAGCCTTAACCTCCTGCGCGACGCGGGTGAGCACGAACAGATCATGCGCTTCATGCGCGCGGCGGATATCGGCATCGATCGTTTGGAACTGCTGGAAGAAGACCATCCCTCGCCCACTGCGGGCAAGCTCCCTCCGGGCGCCGTACGGGTTCACCTGGAGGTTGGTCTGCCGTTGGGCTCTCCTCCGCAAGCACCGAAGCACTTGCGCGTCCTGGCATGGCACAAGCGGGCGGATTCCAACGAAGAAGTGGCGCTCGACATGGGCGACGAGTCCGACGGTACGCAGAAGCTGTTTGAGTTCTCGGGCGGCTGGTTGCGTGCGCTTGAATGGGGGGCAACGCTGCTCGTCGATGAGTTGGACCGCAGCCTGCATCCCCACATGACGCGCTTCCTCGTGTGTCTGTTCCATAGCCGGAAGAACGAAAAGAACGCGCAACTGGTGTTCACGACGCATGACACGACCTTGCTGGACACCGAACTTCTACGGCGCGACCAGATCTGGTTCGTGGAGAAAGACAAGCAGGGTTGTTCGCACCTCTATTCACTGCTGGAATACTCGCCAAGGAAGGACGAAGCCCTGGAGCGTGGCTATCTCAAGGGCCGCTACGGCGCGATTCCCTTCATCGGCAGCATCGGCGGTTGACGCATGGCGCGCCGCATGCCGATTTCGAAGCTGCGGGATCGTGGATCATTCCGTCGTACGGCAGGACAGAAGCCGCCCCGATCAATCACCCTCATCGTGTGCGAGGGCGAGACCGAACAGGAGTATTTCGAGGCCGCGCGTCTCAAGTACGGGCTGACGACCGCGGAAATCGTTCTTGCCGAGAACACGAAAGGCGCGGCGCCCATCAGCGTCGTCGCCTGCGCCGAGGAGAAGTGTGCGGAGCGCGGCGGCTATGATCAGATCTACTGTGTCTTCGACCGTGACGGCCACGAAAGCTTTGACCGCGCGCGAGCAAGGATCGCAACCTTGGCCGGGCGCAAGAACAAGCCGCTCCCCGTTCGGGACGCGATTTCAATCCCGTGTTTCGAATTCTGGGTGCTCCTGCACCACGAAAGAACGGACGCTCCGTTCAACCGTTGCGCCGACGTGATCGAACGACTTCGCGAGCACATGCCAGGCTATGAAAAAGCGGATGTCACCATTGCCAGGCAACTCATGTCGAGGCTGCAAAACGCCCTCGAAAACGCCGCCTGGGTCGAGACTGAGGCAGAGCACACCGGGTACAACCCGTACACCTCGGTTCACCACGTGCTCCGGCATTTCGCGCAAGTGGCCGATCAGAAAGACATCACGTGATCCAGAAGAAAAAACTCATCGAAGTCGCGCTGCCGCTGGAGGCGATCAACATCGCCAGTGCGCGCGAGAAATCGATCCGCCACGGGCACCCGAGCACCTTGCACCTGTGGTGGGCGCGGCGGCCGCTGGCGGCGGCGCGGGCGGTGATTTTCGCGCAGATGGTCGATGACCCATCGGCGCATCTCGACATCTTCCCCACCGAGAAGAAGCAGGAGAAGGAGCGGCAGCGGCTGTTCCGCATCATCGAGGATCTGGTGAAGTGGGAGAACACGACCAACGAGACCGTGCTGCAGCAGGCACGCGACGAAATCTGGCAGAGCTGGCGCTATACCTGCGCCGAGAATGCCGATCATCCACGGGCGAAGGAACTGTTCGACCGCTACAGGCTGCCGGCGTTTCACGACCCGTTCGCCGGCGGTGGCGCGCTGCCGCTCGAAGCGCAGCGGCTGGGATTGGAGAGCTACGCCAGCGACCTGAACCCGGTGGCGGTGCTGATCAACAAGGCGATGATCGAAATTCCGCCGAAGTTCGCCGGCAAACCGCCGGTGAACCCGGATGCGCAGCGCCAGAAAGCGCAGATGGACAAGAGCTGGCGAGGCGCGCAGGGCCTCGCCGAGGACGTGCGCTACTACGGCCAGTGGATGCGTGACGAGGCCGAGAAGCGCATCGGCCATCTCTACCCCAAGATCGAGGTCACGGCAGCGATGGTGCAGGAACGGCCGGACCTGAAACAATACGCGGCCGGAAGCTGACGGTCATCGCCTGGCTGTGGGCGCGCACGGTCAAGAGCCCCAACCCGGCCTTCGCCAACATCGATGTGCCGCTGGCCTCGACCTTCATGCTCTCGACCAAGGCGGGCAAGGAAGCCTATGTCGAGCCGGTGATCGAGGGTGGCGGCTATCGGTTCACGGTCAAGGTGGGCAAGCCGAAGGATGCTGAGGGAGCGAAGAACGGCACCAAGCTGTCGCGGGGGGCGAACTTCAGGTGCCTGATGTCGGACGCGCCGATGTCTGGCGATCATGTCAAGAGCGAAGGCAAGGCGGGACGGATGGGCGCGCGGTTGATGGCCATCGTTGCCGAGGGCGAGCGCGGGCGGGTCTATCTCGCGCCAACGCCGGAAATGGAAGCGATCGCCCTGACGGCGCAACCAGAGTGGAAGCCGGAGACGCCATTACCCGCAGACATGCGCTCGCACTGGACGCCACCCTACGGGCTGACAACGTATGGCGACCTCTTCACCCCCCGCCAACTCGTCGCGCTGACGACCTTTTCCGACTTGGTGCAGGAAGCGCGCGAACGGGTAAAGCGCGATGCCATCGCCGGCGGCCTGCCCGATGACGGGAAAGCGTTGGAGGAAGTCGGCGCTGGCGCCACGGCGTATGCGGATGCGGTTGGGGTGTACCTGGGGTTCGTAGTAAGCAGCCTGTCAGATCGGATGACAACGATCTGCACTTGGGATGCTGGCGGACCGACGTGGGGCACCAAAATGCGAAACACTTTCGCCCGGCAAGCAATTCCAATGTCCTGGGACTTTGCCGAAGTGAATCCACTTTCAACTCAGTCGGGTAGTTTCGGCAATTCGCTCGACTACACTACTAAAGGCGTGGCTTGTGCAGGCGCTATGAATGGCTGTGCGCTTCAATCCGACGCAAGCACCCAGACGACGAGCGTTGATAGGGTCGTTTCCACCGACCCTCCGTATTACGACAACATCGGCTACGCTGATTTGTCGGATTTCTTCTACGTCTGGCTGCGCCATTCGCTCAAGCGGGTTTTCCCCGATCTTTTTGCGACGCTGGCCGTGCCCAAGGCCGAAGAACTGGTGGCCACGCCCTACCGTCACGGCAGCAAGGCAAAAGCCGAGACTTTCTTCCTCGAGGGGATGACGCAGGCCATGCACCGGCTCGCCGAACAGGCGCACCCGGCCTTTCCCGTGACCATCTACTACGCCTTCAAGCAAGCGGAGAGTGACGGCGCGGACGGCACGACCAACACTGGCTGGGACACCTTTCTCGCTGCCGTCATCGAAGCCGGTTTTGCCATCAGCGGCACTTGGCCAATGCGCACCGAACTGAGCAACCGCATGATCGGATCGGGCACCAACGCGCTCGCGTCCAGCATCGTCCTCGTCTGTCGCCAACGTCCAGCTACCGCACCCACCGCCACCCGCCGTGAGTTTGTCACTGCCCTCAAGGCCGAACTTCCACAGGCGCTGGCTCACCTGCAGGCCGGCAACATCGCCCCGGTAGACTTGGCGCAAGCGGCGATCGGCCCCGGCATGGCGGTCTATACGCGCTACGCGAAGGTGCTCGATGCCGAAGGCAAGCAGCTCTCGGTGCGCGCTGCACTGGCATTGATCAACGAGACCCTCGACGAAGCCCTGGCGGAGCAGGAAGGCGACTTCGACGCCGACAGCCGCTGGGCGCTCACCTGGTTCGACCAGACCGGCTTTGCCGAAGGCGATTACGGTGTCGCGGAGCAGCTTTCCAAGTCCAAGAACACCAGCGTCGGTGGCCTGGACGAAGCCGGCATTCTGGTCTCCAGGGCCGGCAAGGTGCGCCTGCTGAAGCCGGACGAACTGCCGGCCGACTGGGACCCGCTGACCGACAAGCGGTTGACCCACTGGGAGATCGTGCACCACCTCATTCGCGCGCTGAATCCGGCGGCGAAAGCGCCGCGGCCGGATTGGTCGCCAAGCTCGGCAGCAAGGCCGAAACCGCCCGCGAACTCTGTTACCGCCTCTACACCCTGTGCGAGCGCAAGAAGCGCGCTGTCGAGGCCATGGCCTACAACGGTCTCGTGCAGAGCTGGCCGGAGATCACCCGCCTGGCCGCCGAGAAGCCCTGTGCGTTGATAGCTGGTACGCCTGACCTGTTTGGGCAAGAATGAAGCAGCGAAGGAGCCTGTCATGAAACGACTATTGAACCTCGACGCAGAAGCGCTGGCGCAGTTCTGCAAAGCCCATCACATTCGCCGCCTGTCGCTGTTCGGCTCGCAACTGAAGGGAACGGCTCGGCCGGACAGCGACGTCGACCTGCTGGTCGAGTTTCTGCCGGACGCGCGACCGACGTTGCTCGACATGGCGCAGATGGAAATCGAGTTGTCGCAAGCCCTCGGGGGGCGGAAAGTCGATCTGCGTACCGCGCAGGACTTGAGTCGCTACTTCCGCGACGAGGTGGTTCGTACGGCAGAGGTGCAGTATGTCGCCGGATGATCGCTGGCGGGTCGGCCACATGATCGATGCGGCCAGCCAGGCGCTGGCTTTCGTCGAGGGACGCAGACGCGAGGATCTGGAGAGTGACCCGATGTTACGCCTGGCATTGACTCGCGCCGTGGAGATCGTCGGCGAGGCCGCAACTCAGGTGAGCGAAGCCGGGCGCAGCGAGTTTCCCGGCGTACCCTGGCCGCAGATCGTCGGCATGCGCAATCGCCTGGTGCACGCTTACTTCGACATCAACCAGAACATCCTGTGGGACACCGTGCAGCTCGCGCTGCCGGGGCTTCTGGAACAACTGAAAACCGTGTTCGAATCGGAGTAACACCACCATGGCCCTCACCAACCACGAGCGCGTCGGCAAAGCGCTGGAACTTCTGAAAACCGGCCTGCTGCCGTTCATCGAGCGGGAACTGAAAGCGAAGTATGGCAACGGCTGGGCTTTCGAAGTGAAGGAGCTACTGTCCGACACCCGCCTTAGCGCCGGCAAGGGCGAATCCCTTCACGACGTCGCCGCCTCGCTGGTGGTCATGGACCGCAAATGGACCGAGGTGTTTCGCCAGATTCTCGGCAAGAGCGAGCGCAGTCTGGTCAATGAACTGCTGGGCGTGCGCAACGCCTGGGCGCATCAGGAACCCTTCTCCAGCGACGACGCCTACCGCGCCCTCGATTCCGCCGGGCGCCTGCTGTCCGCCGTTTCGGCAGCGCAGGCGGACGACGTCGACAAGATGAAGATGGAACTGCTGCGCGTGCGCTTCGACGAGCAGGCGCGCAGCGAAAAGCGGAAATCGGCCAGCACGGCGATCGAAAGCGGCGTCACCGGCAACCTCAAGCCCTGGCGCGAAGTGGTCATGCCGCATGCCGACGTGGCGAGCGGTCGCTACCAGCAGGCCGAGTTCGCCGCCGATCTGTGGCAGGTGCATCTCGGCGAGGGGACGGACGAATACCGGGACCCGGTGGAGTTCTTCTGCCGCACCTACCTGACCGAAAGCCTCAAGGGGATGCTGGTCGGCGCGGTGCAGCGCCTGACCACCGGCGGCGGCGACCCGGTGGTGCAGTTGCAGACCAACTTCGGTGGCGGCAAGACGCACTCGATGCTGGCGCTCTACCACCTGTTCTCGGGCATCGCGCCGACCGAGCTGGCCGGCATCGACGAGGTGATGGCCGCCGCCGGGGCGAGCAGGATTCCGACGACCCGGCGCGTGGTGCTGGTGGGTAACAAGATTTCTCCGGGAAACCCGTCTACCAAGCCCGACGGCACGGTCGTGCGCACCCTTTGGGGCGAACTGGCCTGGCAGCTTGGCGGCAAACCAGCATTCGCGCGGCTGGCGGCCGACGACGAGAAGGCGACCAGCCCCGGCGACGTGCTGCGCGAGCTGTTCAACGACTACGGCCCGTGCGTGATCCTGGTCGACGAGTGGGTGGCCTATGCGCGCCAGCTTCACGACCAGAGCGACCTGCCGGCTGGCGGCTTCGAGACGCAATTCAGCTTCGCGCAGGTGCTCACCGAATCGGCCAAGCTGGCGAAGAACTGCCTGCTGGTGATCAGCCTGCCGGCGTCGGATACCTCGGGCTCGCCACAGAATCTGCCACACTCGCAGGCGAACGACGTGGAAGTCGGCGGTACGCGCGGCCGCGAGGCCCTCGACCGGCTGCGCAATGTCGTCGGGCGGGTCGAATCGTCGTGGCGGCCGGCCAGTGCCGAAGAAGGTTTCGAGATCGTTCGCCGGCGCCTGTTCCAGCCGCTTGCCGACCCGGCGCAGTTCAAGGACCGGGACGTAGTGGCGCGCGCCTTCGCCGAGTTCTACCGCACCCAGCAGGCGGAGTTTCCGCCCGAGTGCCGCGAATCCGATTACGAGAAGCGCATCAAGGCAGCGTATCCGATCCATCCGGAAGTCTTCGACCGGCTGTATACCGACTGGTCGACACTGGTGAAATTCCAGCGCACGCGCGGCGTGCTGCGGCTGATGGCAGCGGTGATCCACAGTCTGTGGGAGAAGGGCGACCGCAATCCGCTGATCCTGCCCGGCAACGTGGCGATCGACGACGCGCGCGTGCAGTCCGAACTGACGCGCTACCTCTCCGACAACTGGGTGCCGGTGATCGAGAAGGATGTCGATGGGCCGAACTCGCTGCCGCTGAAGCTCGACCGGGACTTGCCCAACCTCGGCCGGGTCTCGGCGTGCCGGCGGGTGGCGCGCGCGATCTACATGGGCTCGGCGCCGACCACCGCCGCCGCGCACAAGGGGATCGAGGATCGGCGCGTCAAGCTGGGCTGCGCGATGCCGGGCGAATCGCCGGCGGTGTTCGGTGACGCGCTGCGCCGGATGGCCGGCGCGGCGACCTACCTCTACCAGGACGGGCCGCACTACTGGTATTCGACGCAGCCGACGGTGACCAAACTGGCCGAAGACCGCGCCGAGCAGTTCAAGCACAATCCGGACAAGGTCGCGCAGGAGATCGAACAACGCCTGCGCAAGGATCTGGAGCGCAAGGGCGACTTCGCGCGCATTCACCCGATGCCGGCGACCGGCGCCGACGTGCCTGACGACCTGGACGCGCGGCTGGTCGTGCTGGGCGTCAATCATCCGTACAGCAAGGAAGGCAACAGCGCCGGCGAAGTTGCCGCGCGGGCCATGCTGGAGTCGCGTGGCAATACGCCCCGTCTGTATCGGAATACCCTGGTCTTCCTGGCGGCGGACAAGACCCGCCTGCAGGATCTCGACGAAGCGGCGCGCAAATACCTGGCGTGGGAGTCGATCCTCACCGAGAAGGTGCAGCTCAACCTGTCGCCCTATCAGGTCACCCAGGCCGAGACCCAGAAGACCGCTGCCGATGGCACGGTCACCGCCAGGCTGCCGGAAACCTATCAATGGCTGCTGGTGCCGGTGCAGGGAACCCCGCAAGCGCCGATCACCTGGGAAGCGCTGCGGCTGTCCGGGACGGATGCGCTGGCCGTGCGTGTCAGCAAGAAGCTGCGCAGCGATGGCCTGTATATGACCCACTTCGCATCCCACGCCTGCGCATGGAACTGGACCGCGTGCCGCTTTGGCGCGGCGATCACGTGGCGGTGAAGCAGTTGATCGAGGATTTCGCGCGCTACATCTACCTGCCGCGCCTCAGGGATTCGAGCGTCCTGCTGAACGCGATCAGCGACGGCGTGAATCTGCTGACCTGGAGGCAGGACGGCTTTGCCTTCGCCGACAGTTTTGACGAGGCGGCGGGTCGCTACCAGGGCTTGCGGGCGGGGCAGATGGTGACGCTGGCCGACGCCCACGCACCCGGGCTGGTCGTGAAACCGGAGGTGGCGGTGAGGCAGCTCTATGCCGAACGCCCGGCACCGGTCTCGGCAGCCACATCGGAACCGCTGACCCGGGGTGGTTCCGGAACGATTGACGCTCCGCCGACCGGGAGACAAGGAACAGGAGCGGACGCTCAGCCCCCCGCAGCGCGACCAAAGCGCTTCCACGGCACGGCCGTCCTCGATGCCGCCCGCGTTGGCCGTGACGCCAGCCGCATCGCGGATGAAGTGATTTCGCACCTGGTCGGGCTCGTTGGAACAAGGGTGACGGTCACCATCGAGGTGGAGGCGGAGATACCGGGTGGCGCGCCGGATCATGTCGTGCGCACCGTGACCGAGAACAGCCGGACGCTGAAGTTCACGAGCCAGGGGTTTGAGCAGGAGTAGTCTGCTTCGACCCCGCGCTCGCTGGAACCAGCGGCCGCCCTCCGGCTCGATGCTGCGCGAATGCGGGCGCCGCTCGCCGAACCGTTGCTGATTCATGCGTCAGGACGGAACATGACGGGAGATTGACGGCCGGTTGGCGGGTGGGTATGCTCGTACCGGTGCCTTTAGATTTCCCACCACTCAGCGCCAGCATGCTACCCAAATCGCGGTTGCGTGGCCTGGTCGTCATCATCCTGGGTTTGCTGTCGATCGTGCCCCTGCTCGGGGTGGGTATCTTCTTGCTGGAGACACCGCGTCTGAAGCAGCAGGCTTTCGCGGATCTGAACGCCATCGCTGACTTGAAGGCGAGACAGATCGAAGCGTGGTTGGCGGAGCGACACGGGGACGCAGTTGTCCTTGGCGCCAGCCCCGGCCTCATTGAGGATGCCGCACTGGCGGCGGCCGGGCAGGACTCCGCTGCACGACGGCGTATCGCGGAACGTCTCGAGACGCTCAAGCGGGCGTACGCCTACGAAAGCTTCGTGGTGGTCGACGCGAGCGCCCAGCAAATCCTCGCCATCGGGTTGCACGAAGCCATTGCCGAAGCGCCTGTCCAAAAGGCGCTCCAGACAGCGTTCCAGACCACCCGAGTGGCGACGTCAGATCTCTATCGGAGCGACTCCGGCGGTGTCCACCTGGACCTGGTTGCGCCGCTGGTGAAGGAGATCGATGGCAGACGCCAAGCGGTGGGCGCCGTGATCCTCGACACTCCGGTCGAAGGTGTCGTTTTCCCGTTGATCCAGAGCTGGCCGACGCCGAGCCCGAGCGCCGAGACGCTGCTGGTGCGTCGGGACGGGGACAACGTGTTGTATCTGAACGAATTGCGCCATCGCAAGGCAACGGCGCTGGTATTCAGTCAAGCGCTTGATGATCGCGAACTGCCGGCTGCCCGCGCCGTGCTGGCCGGCACGGCGCAGGTCATGGAGGGGAAGGATTACCGCGGTGTCAGCGTCTTGGCGGCGACGCGCCCCGTAGTCGGTACGCCGTGGCATCTGGTGGCGAAGATCGACCGCGACGAAGTGCTGGCGCCACTGCGGAACCTGGTGTTCTGGGTCAGCCTGGTCGCGACGTCCGCCGTCCTGGTCGTCGCGCTTCTGCTCCTCCTTCTGTGGCGCCAGCAGTTACGAACGCACCAACTCGAGCTGGCCGCTCAGGGCATGGAGAAGGATCGCCTGCTCAGGTTCTTCTTCGATCTTCCCTTCGTCGGCATGACCATCCTCTCGCCGGACAATATGCGCTGGCTGCGTTTCAACGACCGCCTGTGCGAAATCCTGGGTTACGAGCGCGAGGAATTGGTCGACCTGACCTGGACGCAGCTCACCCACCCGGATGACCTCGCCGCCGACTCGAGCCAGTTCGAGCGAGTGCTGAGCGGCGCCATGGATGGCTTTCAGACGGACAAGCGCTTCCTGCGGAAGGATGGCGTCGTCATCAAGGCCACGGCAGATGTGAGGGCGGTTCGGCATGAAGACGGCCGCGTGGACTTCTTCGTCGCGACGGTCCAGGATATCACTGCTCGCCTGCAGGCCGAGGGTTTCGCCCAGGAGATCCTGGACAACGTCAATCAAGGATTCGTGGTCTATGATCGGGCCCTGAGGGTGGTCGTCTGGAACCGCTTCCTGGAGCGCGCCATCGGGCTGCCGCGCGAGGCAGCGATCGGCAGGCATCTTCATGAGCTGTTCCCCGGCGCGCAACAGCACGGCATAGAAGTTCACCTGGCGCGTGCGCTGACGGGCGAAGTGGTCGTGGCCGACGAGTTCGTGCCGCGCCTGCGTGGCACGACAGAACTCATTGCGCCGGAGGCCGTGGCGGACCGTCGCGACGATCCGCGGCTTTTCTGGACCTTATCCTCCTACGCGCCGCATCGGAACGTCAATGGCGACATCGACGGCGTCCTGGTGAACGTGGTTGATATGACCACGCTCAAACACAGCCAGGATTCGCTGATGGCGTCCAACGAAGAGCTGCGACAGCTCTCCCAGTATCTGGAAAAAGTCCGGGAGGAGGAGCGGGTGCGGATCGCGCGGGAGCTGCACGATGACCTCGGCAGCACGCTGACAGGTGTCAAGTGGTCCATAGCGATGGCGATCGACCGCGCTCAAGAGGCCGCGCTGCCCGCTGACGCACAGCTTGTCCGCGCGTCGCAATTGCTGGATTCGGCCGTGGATACGATGCGGCGCATCATCAGTGATCTGCGGCCGAGTGTCCTCGACCACCTCGGGGTATGGACGGCGATCGAGTGGTACGCGGGGCAGATTGAGGAGCGGACCGGTCTGCCATGCAGGGTCTCGATTGCCGCGGAGGTTGCGGCAATCGAGGTCGATCCCGAGCGTGCCACCGCGATGTTTCGCATTGTCCAGGAGGCGTTGACCAACTGCGTTCGCCATGCCCGGGCGTCGCGCGCCGAGATTCGTATCCGCCGTGAAGCTGGCGCCGTTATGATTGCAGTCGAGGACAACGGAGTGGGCATTGCCGACGATGCACTGATCAAGACCGAATCCTGGGGCCTGCTGGGTATGCAGGAACGTGCCGCCCGCTTCGGCGGCAACACCACGCTGTCGCGCGGCCTGAAGGAGGGCACCACCCTTGTATTGCGCATGCCGGTTTGAGGGGCGATGAGCGGGCGCAAGCTCCAGATCCTGCTGGTCGATGATCACGCCGTGGTCCGCGGTGGCTTGCGGCTGCTGCTCGCTGAGACCGGCGATATGCAGGTGGGGGGCGAGGCGGAGAACGCCGAGCAGGCGATTCACATGGTCCGCCAGAGCGAGTTCGATGTCGCCCTGGTCGATATCGGCTTGCCCGGCAAGGGCGGTCTCGACCTGCTGAAGCAGATCAGGACAGAGCGGCCCAGGCTTGCCGTGCTGATGCTCAGCATGTATGCCGAGGAGGTCTATGCCGTGCGCGCACTGAAGGCCGGCGCCTCCGGCTACCTGACCAAGAACAGCCCGCCGGCGACGCTCCTCGCGGCGATTCGCAAAGTCGCCGGCGGGGGCAGGCATGTGAGCCCCGCGCTGCTGGAGCAGCTGGCGGTTGAGGTAGGGCAAGGCAGGAAATCCGGTTCCGATGCGCTGTCTGACCGGGAGGTCGAAGTGCTGCGGCGGATAGCCGCTGGCGAGAGCCTGAACCACATCGCCGAGGCCCTGCATCTGAGTCCCAAGACGGTGACCACCTATCGTGCCCGAATCGTCGACAAGACCGGGCTGCACAGCAACGCGGAACTCGCCCGCTACGCCCTCGAGAAGGGCTTGCTGAATTGAGCCGGTGCGGCAGAAGTCCAGCGCCAGGCCAGTCCTTCGGCGGGGTCGCTTGGCGACGATGCGCCTCGTGGCGAGCGGCTGCCGGCGCGGGCAGGGCGCCGGCACTCTCGTTGTGTAGGGATTCACCGACAAGGAAATTACACTCGGCGCCGATAGTCGATGATTCGTGGGTGGGGGATGATGCGGGCTGGACATCGCTTTGCGCAAGAAGGAGCCTTTTCTTCCCGCGGATCAATGACAGTGGAGATAGCCATGGATGCCTGCACATCACCCCCCTTGCCGCACGGCTGCACTCGTCTTCTGCTGGTAGACACGGACAATCTGTTTCTGGACGATGTTGGCGGCGCGCTTCGGGCGAACAAGGGAGTCCACGTGGTGGCGACGGCTCGTTCCATTGAAGACGCTTACGATTGCGCGGCGAGGCACGCCCCAGATGTGATCGTCATCAGCTGGGGCAATGCCTCGCGGGCTTTTGTGCATGCTGCCCTGGCCAACCGATCGTCGGCCGGGACTGATCCGCTCATCGTGATCGTGCTGCGGCAGGGAATCACCAGCGTCCCGGGTTTGATCTCGCTCAGTCTCCTGCCCAACGTCGCGCTCGTGGTGCATGAGCAGCTCGAAAAGTTGCTCCTCCGGCACACGTCGCCGGAGTCCTCCGTGCTGCTGCACTGACACGTCTTTCGCCGTGGTGAACCCGCGTTGGAGACGTTCGACAGCTGGCGCTGCTTGGGCGCCAGGCGCGGACCACTCTGCCAGCAGTTGTTTCGTAGGGCCCATTCCGTCTTCTTTTTGGAGCCGACCGTGATGTCAATCGTGATCGTCGATGATTCAGCCGTTGTCCGCGACATGCTGCGCGAAATGCTCGCGAAGGTCGAAGGTGCGGAAGTGGTGGGCGAATTCGAAAGTCCCGCGCCGGCGATCGAAAGCATTCGAAACAATCCGCCGGACGTCATCCTGCTTGATATGCAGCTCGTCAATGGCAGCGGGCTGGAGGTCTTGCGCGCCGTGAGCGCGGAGCATCCGAACGTCAAAGTCATGGTTTTCACGAACTTCGCGGAGGACGTTTACCGCAAGCGATGCCTGGAAGGCGGAGCTTATGCCTTCTACGACAAGAAGAGCGACCTGAATGCTCTCCGGCAGACTCTGCATGGCCTGGCGTCCGACGGAAGGGTGAATTGAAGACTGGCGTCACCCCTTGTCTATGGTCGGCGTTACCAGCGAAGGACTGCTGAAACAGCGCCAGTACGCATTACCCATCCGCGTTGTCGTCGCTGACGCAGATGACCCATTGCCACCGTCCCGGCCTCCGTCGCGCGAGTTGCGCTGGAGAAGTTCAGCTTCCGGGCCGGAAGCGTTTGGTGAAGTCGCCCGCGAACGGATGCAAACCATGTTCGACTGACCGTTTGCCCATGGCGCCCGCACGAATGAACGGTCGCCGCTGGCAAGACGCCTGTCGGCTCAGCAGGGGCGGCCATCGCCCATGCGAGTGAAGCCGAAGCCACCACCGACGCCGGGCTGGATGCAGATGGTGACGCCCAGCGAGCGGGCGGCGCGCTCGATGTCGGGCGGGAAGCGGCCGAAAGGAATCGAACGTTCGACGACCGATCGGATGAAGGCGATCTCCTTTTCCTGGTCGCCGGCATTGAGTACCTTGAACGATTTGAGGCTGCCGTCCGGGTTGATGCGGAACTGCACGGAGGCCGTCTTCACGCCACGGCTTCGCGGGTCGTTGCGGACGAAGGCGGCGCTGCGGTTGAGGCGGCGGACGACGCCGTCCACGTAGAGATCAAGGCTGAACGGTTCGGGCGGCGGCGAGTTGGGGCGTCGCTCGAGCAGGGCGGTGCCTTCGGCGTCCTGTTGCGCCTGTTGTCGGCCCAGATCCCGGGCCTGAGCCAGCGAACGCTGCGCCAGCGACGGTTTGGGCGCTGCTTTGGCCTCGGCCGCGAGTTCGTCGAGGAAGCGTTTCATTTCCTCCTTTTGCGCCGTCGACCATTGTCGGGTGTCGGCGACCGTCGGCGTTGCGGGTTTCGGTACGGTCATTACCCGTGGCCGTGGCGCTGGTTTGGTCGCCGGCTTCGCCGGCGCTCGGGCGGGGCGCGTAGCCGCCTCGGGTGGGCGCGGTGGTGTCGGTCGGGTGTCCGCCGGGGGCCCGGGCGACAGGCTGGCTTCGAAGCGTGACGACGCGACTGGTTGCGATCGGGGCTCCTTCTCGGGAAGCAGTAGCACCGCGGTGTGCACCACCAGCGACGCGGCGAAAGCCCAGACCAGCGAGCGGGTCAGGGAGCGCGGCTTGGCGTAAGGATCGACCGGCAGCATGCCGGCTAACTGCCGGAGGGCCTACGATGGGGCATTTTCGGCTGCAGAAACCCGGGTGAGGAAAAGTGGGGGAAAGCGGAGCGGGCGCGCCTCGCTCCGTCCTGTCGGTAGTCAATAGCCATGCGGATGAGGATAGCGGGCAGGCACGGGCCCGTCAAATGGACAGCGAATCCTGCCTTCTGAAGGAAACGGGCCGACCAGAACCAAGTATTCATCGGCAGCGGTGTTAGCCGGAGGATCGCGACCGTCCACCGAGAGCCAGACTGATCTTCCACCGTATCCCTTCCCGTCCTGCTGCAAAGCGGGGCAATCCAGTCACGTCACCCTTCATTCGGGCTGGCGAACACAAGGGGCGAGAGCATTGCCCTGATGTCGGCGCATTCGCTGCTCAATCGGCCCTTCGAGGTGGCATTCACGAACGAAACGGACTAAGCTGAATCGGTGTGCGATGTGCTGAAAATGAACGTGATCATGGCCAATTCATCAAGGAGCAGGGCCCACGGTCCTGCCCTCCAGAGGAAGTCCTTGTGGATGTCGGTATGGGTGAGATGTCTGGCTGCCATGGGGTGGGGCTGCGCATTCATCTGGGGTGGTCTTCTGCCAGCGACGGCATGGGGAGGTGCGACCGCCTACAGCACGGCCTCGCAAGATCCTGATGAACGTGCCGCCGCCAAACTGCACGAGTCCCTCAAAGCCATCGAGTCGAAGCTGCGCCGCGCTTCCATGGACCAGGACCCGAATCAGGACAATGATCTGCAGGATGCGGTTGCCGAATGCCTCATGACCCACAAACAGCTGGCGGAGAACGCGAGTCGTCACCAGATTCCGCCGCCCGACCTGGATGGTCTGCGAGTGATCTGCGCTTCCTTGTCCGATCGCCACGAGGATGAGATCAAGCAACTCAAACAGGCCATCACGGAAGTAGAAGAGGAACTGCAGCAGGCCAAGGCGCTGCGCCAGACACTGACCCTGAAGATCAAGGGAAATTTGGCCTTGAACCTGACTGCCGGCATGATCGACGTCATGAGCAAGGCGGTGACCATCGTTGGCGGCGCGCCCAGCATGGGACTGGCGCAAGCCGCCAGCCTGGTGAATGAATTCATGGTGGATATTGTCCTTCCCAGCTCCGCCATCCACTCCCCATTTGCCAGCCCGACAACGGATCGCAATGCCGGGGTTTCCCTGCAGACGCAGAATCAGCGCTTCAGACGGCTTTATGACGCGCACAAGCAGGAGATAGACCAGCGTATCGCCACATGGATAGACGACACCTATTTCAGTGCGGCAAAGCAGGGTATCCCGCTGAAGACCCCTGGGGAATATGTCGAGCTGTTGAAGAAGGACGCCGAGAAGAGAGCTGCCCTGCAAAGGCGTTTTCTCGAGGAAATGCGGCAAATGTTGGGCAAGGAGATCATCCCTGGACGGGAAGACCTGCTGAACAAGCAGAAAGCCGAATTGCTGCGACTGGAGGGCAAACCGGGGGATCCGAACTTCAAGTCCTACTATCCTCAGTACAAGGTCATTTGCGAGAAGATCCTGCGGCTGTCCCCGTGGACGCTGACCAGAACTGCATCGGCAGGGGTGATCGAGTTCGCCCTGCCGCGCTATTCCGTGCTCAGAAGTGCCGGCAAGGCAAAGATAACGGTTGTCCGCACGGGCGGCACCAGCGGCATCGCGACCACCGACTATGCAACCGTCGATGGCAGTGCCAAGGCCGGAACCGATTACCGTGCGGCCAGTGGCACGCTGCACTGGGGCGATGCCGAGGGGGGCGGCAAGACGTTCGAGGTCTTCATTCTTGATGACCGACCGGGCGCCCCCGCGACGACCTTGACCCTGCAACTCGCCAATCCAAGCGGCGGCGCACAACTCGGTGCAAAATTGCGCGCAGAACTTGCCATCAACGATGACCGTCAAGTCGCCAGTCCGCGACCAGAGGAGCAGGCAGAAAGGAAAGACCCGGAGAAACCCGTGGTCTGCAATTACCTGAAGATCGCGCCGCAGGGCGTGGAGGTTCTGCCGGGACGCAGCATCGCTTTCACCGCCTTGGCGATCTATACCGATGCCACGACCAGGGACGTGACCGCTCTTGTCACCTGGCATCCCGGGGCGAGTTACACGACGCCTGCTGACCTCAGGTTCAACGAGAAGATCAAGGTCACGGCGACCTACCGTGAAGGCAGTACTGTTTGCACGGGCAGCACCGAGATCACTGCCCTGGCGCCGTCCTGGTCGCCACCGCTGAGCCACGCCGACGACCTGGGCGCGCGTGGTGAGACCCCGGGACCCATGGAATTCAACCATTACGTCCTGTGCGACTTGAGCGGCCACGTGGTCACCGGCAAGAACACCAGTCCGGCGCTGTTTGGCATCATGCACGGCCCGGTCGGGCCGCGCAACGCGGAGCAATGGATCCCGCAGAATTGTCCCAGCAAGCTGTGCATCAAAGAGGGTGCGACGGGCGTCTGCGCCAGGGAGCCACCGCTGGCACCGACCGGCGGCGACGCTTACTACGCCCTGTGCAACCAGGCCGGCCAGATCATCATCAGCCGCTCTGCCAGCCTCCCGGGGCACGTCACGATGACCTCTCAGGGCCTGACGGGC
Organism: Candidatus Accumulibacter necessarius; assembly: GCF_036625085.1. Classification (NCBI taxonomy): domain Bacteria; kingdom Pseudomonadati; phylum Pseudomonadota; class Betaproteobacteria; genus Candidatus Accumulibacter; species Candidatus Accumulibacter necessarius. The sequence goes on from NZ_JAZKUM010000007.1 coordinate 68,238, forward strand.
GAGAAGGGCGCGCGTTGGTGGATCGAGAAGAACTGTCCCAGCTGGGCGTGCACCAGTTCGGGTGCCTGCGCAGCCGCCGGCCAGGTTCGCAGCGGTGGCAAGTGGGCGGTGGTCTGCGACAGGCGTCACGGGGGGATGGCGTTGACCGAGCATCCGAGTAGCGTTGATCACTGGATCAAGGCCGAGCATCTGCTCAGTGATCGCGATGCGCTCAACTGGATCGCCGCGAACTGCCCGAGTGAGCGCTGCGACCAGGATGGACGCTGCCTGCCGGGTAACGCGCCGCTCAGCACCACCGCACAGGGTCGGCCGGTCGAGGTGCCTGCAGGTGCTGTGCTCGAGATGTTCGAACAACGGGAAAGCTCACGCCAGGGTGGCGGACGCAGTGGTTTCGGCAGCTACTGGGGCCAGGGCGGCCGCTTCTCGAGCGACACCTTGAGCCAGCAGATGCAGCGCGATGGCCAGATGCAGTCGTCGGCGGCTGGCTCTGGCGGGGGTTCTTCGTACGCCAGCGAGCAGCACTGCCAGACCGACGCCTCCTGCGCTGCCGGCTATCGCTGCCAGGGGGGGCATTGTGTGCCCGGAGCGGCGGCTGGTGGGCTGCCGACGGGCGCAGCGACGAGCCCCGGCAGCAGTGGCGGAACCGGCGCGGCTGGGGTGGCGCCGGTGCAGCCGGCAACCACGACGACGGCTGGCGCAGGCGGCACCAGGCCTCCGGCCGTTCCCGCGGGGACCTATGAGCCGAAGGGCAGCGGGCAGCCCTGCCTGCAGGTCGGCCAGCAGATGGAGGCCCGCTGTCGTCAGATGTCCGAGGACTGCAACCGCCGCAACTGCTCCGGCGGAGGCTACTCGGGCTGCGCACTGGACTGCCCCGGCTGTGGCGGCTATTTCGGGGATTACGTGGCGTGGTGTCCGCTGCACCCGAGCTACGAGTCGAAGGTGTCTGCCGGCTTGTCGAGTTTCGTCAGCGAGATCAAGGTCTGCATCGATCAGTTTCTCGGCGATGGCAAGGCCGGACGCCGGGAGCGGGGCGCCGAATGCCAGGGCAAGGCGCAAAAGAGACTGAACGACAAGAAGGACACCTGGGTGCAGCAGGCCTGTCAGGCGCGTTGTGCGCAGGACGGACGGAACGGCGTTGCAGTGCTCGGTGGCGCTCGCCATCGCTGCGAATGCCGATGACCGGATGAAGGCGGAGCCAACGCCCACGGCGGCCGGCAACGCATGAAAGGACAGGAAATGCAGCCGCCCCTCCCCGCGGATGTGAGTGAGCAGCACGTTCGTTCAATGTTGGAGTTGGCTTTGGTCGCCCTGGAAAAGAAGATCCGGACGGCTGGTCGACGAGTCCGGAGCGGTGTATGGCAGTTCCTGCTTGCCCTGCTGACGTGCGCTTTCGCCTTTCCTGTTGCGTCAGCCGAACTCGGTTGGCGCCTGCGCGATTCGGCGAATGCGGCCGGCGCCGAAGTCCTGGAGGTCGCGCCGGGCGGTATCGCTGCCCAGGCCGGAGTCAAAGCCGGCGACGTTGTCCGCCAGGTCGAGAAGACGCCGGTGACGAATGCCGAGCAGTTTGCCCAGCGGGTAAGAAATCTGCCGGAGGGGACACCGTTCTCGATTCGCATCTCGCGCGAAGGCTGGGAACGTGAGGTCCTGCTGCAACCAGCGGCAGCTGAACCTGCCCGGGTGCGGAAATTCGGCTTGCGGCTGGCGGATCCAACGCCCGGAGCATCGCCAGGCCACGGCGCGGAAATCGTCGTGGTGGTACCGGCCAGCAGCGCGGCACGCGCCGGGCTGAAGCCGCGTGACCTGGTCACCCAGGTCGATGGACGCCAGCTGGCCGGCGCCGGGAACCTCGTCTCGCTGATGCAGGAAGCCGCAGCACAGGATCGAGCGCTGCGGTTCACCGTCGCGCGCGAGGGCTGGGAGAAGGAAGTCGTGGTCGGTGCCAGCGCGCTCCCTGCCGAGATGAATCCCGCAGAGTGGCAAGCCGTCGATCAGTTGACTCAAGGCCAGGCAGCGGTGCGGACGCAGACTGCATCGTCGGCCGGCCCCGGAACCACGGCAAATGCACCACAAGCCGAAGCCGCGCTCGCCCCCCAGGCCCGCGCCGAACTGCTGTCACTGGATAACGCCGGCTATCAGGCCTACAAGGAGGACCTCGACCTGGCCGATGCGCGCTACCAGACGGGCAACTGGCCGGAAGCAGAGCGCTACTATCAGCGAGCCATCCAGCGTGTGCCCGGTGAGCCGCGCAGTTGGGGACGGCTCTGCCATATCCTGATCATGCGGGAACGCTTCTCGGAGGCCGTCAGCGCTTGCCGCAAGTCCCTCGAATCAGGCGCTCCGCAGCCCGAGACGCTGACCAATCTGGGTTTCAGCTACGCCAGGCTGGGCGCCATGACCGAGGCAAGAGACGCCTATCTCAAGGCCATCGAGCTTGCGCCCCAATGGCCACACGCCTACGCCGGGCTGGGCGTGGTCTACTTTACGCAGAGAGACTGGCCGCAGGCCGAGAAGTACTACCGCCTGGCACTCGACCGCGACCCCAACAATGTGGCTGCCCGGCAGACGCTGGAGGCGATTTTGCGGCAGCAAGCCCCGCCGGTCGAGGTCGCACAGGCGGCGCCGTCGTCAGCGGCTGCGGGGCAAGCACAGGATCCGGGGACGCCGTCGGTACGTCCTGCCGAGGAAAAGCAGGCGATGCACGGCGAAGCCGTGCCGGTCGGCAAGAAAGCGATGATCGCGATCGGCGACTTCCAGGTGAAGGCGGCGGGCGCAGAGCAGTTCATCGGCGACGGACTGCGCGAGATGCTGCTGACGACGATGTATAACGATGGCCATTACATTCTCGTCGAGCGCATGGATTTGAAGGGTCTGGCGGCTGAGCAGGCGCTGTCTCGCTCGCGCATGGCCCGGCCGGAATCGGCCATTCCCGAAAGCCAGATGGACGTTGCGGAGATCATGGTCTACGCCGCGGTCACCGAGTTCGAGGCCGAGGCCGGTGGTTCCGGCCTACAGTTGGGCGTGCCCAAGGTGCCGCTCAATCTTGGCTATCAATCCAAGACAGCGCACCTCGCGATCGATGTGCGCGTCGTCGATGTGGCGACCGGGCGATTGCTTGCCGCCCAGCGGATTACCGGCACGGCAAGTTCGTCACAGGCCAGCGTCGGCGCCAACCTGTCGCGCCGCGGAACATCGATTCCGGTCAGTCTCGGCACGTTCCGGAACACGCCGATGGAACAGGCCATTCGGGAGTGCGTTCAGAAGGCGGCGACGTATATCACCAGCAGTACGCCGAAGAAGTATTTCCACTACGATTAGCCGGCAACGCCGAGGCATATCATGGGATCCCTGCTGAGCCAGAGCCGCATGCGCTGCGCCGCAGTCCTGACGATGATTGGCTGCGTGGCGGCTGCGTTGGCCGAGGCTCCCGTACCGACACAGGACGTCCTCGACCTGTTCTCGCAGCGGGAGCGCGAGCGCAGCGAGCAAGTGTGGTTGCGCAGCTACGTGCAGCCGCCTGCGCCATCGGCCTTTGACTCGCGTCGTCTGGAACGTCAGTTGTGGCAGAGCCAATGGTGGTTGCAGCAGCGCAAGGAGCGGCCGTCTGGCGGCGGCAGCCCGCCTTGCCCGTCGTCCCACTACCCACCACCGCCATTCAGACCGTGTCCGGATCTTCTCCTGCGATGAGCGGCTAAACCACCTTCGCCAGGTGGTTTTGTCCCATCGTGGTGCCCCTGGAAGATCGCTGCCCCACTCTGGTGCGGGCGCCGTCGGCAAAGCCGGCGGCGATCAGGGGTGCCATCGCCAACAAGCCGTTCTGACCGTCTTTTTGCCTCTTGCCATGTGCTGGCACGGTGGTTGCTTTGTACTCCCCGGAGGAAGATTTCTTCCCGGTTCTTAACCTTCGAGGAGCAAACAGATGGTACGTCGCAATTTCATGAAGACCCTTTCCGCTGTCGCCGTGACTGCCGCGTTCGGGCTCGGTTCGGTCAACGCACTGGCCGCAGAGACGATCAAGGTCGGTGTTCTGCATTCGCTTTCCGGCACCATGGCCATTTCCGAGACGGCGCTCAAGGAAACCGCACTGATGACCATTGCCGAAATCAACAAGTCCGGTGGCGTAATGGGCAAGAAGCTGGAACCGGTGGTTGTCGATCCGGCATCCAACTGGCCCCTGTTTGCCGAAAAGTCCCGCCAGTTGCTGTCCAAGGACAAGGTCGCCGTGGTTTTCGGCTGCTGGACTTCGGTTTCCCGCAAGTCCGTGCTGCCGGTGTTCAAGGAACTCAACGGCCTGCTCTTCTACCCGGTGCAGTACGAGGGTGAAGAACTTGAAAAGAACGTCTTCTACACCGGCGCTGCGCCAAACCAGCAGGCGATCCCGGCCGTTGAATATCTGATGAGCAAGGACGGCGGCGAAGCCAAGCGCTTCGTGCTGCTCGGCACCGACTACGTCTATCCGCGCACGACCAACAAGATCCTGCGCGCTTTCCTGAAATCCAAGGGCGTTGCCGACGCCGACATCATGGAAGAGTACACGCCGTTCGGGCACAGCGATTACCAGACCATCATCGCCAAGATCAAGAAGTTTTCTTCCGAAGGCAAGAAGACCGCCGTCGTCTCGACCATCAACGGCGACTCCAACGTGCCTTTCTACAAGGAACTCGGCAATGCCGGCCTGAAGGCCACCGATGTGCCGGTCGTCGCCTTCTCGGTCGGCGAAGAAGAACTGCGCGGTGTCGATGCCAAGCCGCTGGTCGGCCACCTGGCTGCGTGGAACTACTTCATGTCGCTGAAGAATCCCGAGAACGAGAAGTTCGTGAAGATGTACAAGGACTGGGCCAAGAAGAACAAGCTGCCGAACGCCGGCACGGTTGTGACCAACGACCCGATGGAAGCCACCTTCGTCGGCATCCACATGTGGAAGCAGGCGGTCGAGAAGGCCAAGTCGACCGACACCGACAAGGTGATCGCGGCGATGGCCGGCCAGACCTTCAACGCCCCTTCGGGCTACACCTTGAAGATGGATGAAACCAACCATCACCTGTGGAAGCCGGTGTTCATCGGCGAGATCAAGGCCGATGGCCAGTTCGACGTGGTCTGGAAGACCAAGGGCCCGATCCGCGCCCAGCCGTGGAGCCCGTTCATCGCGGGCAACGAGAAGAAGAAGGACGCGCCGGAAGGCAAGTAAGCGGGGCTCATCCCGGGACGGGTGGTTCGCCGCCTGTCCCGGATCGTGGAGGAAGCATGCGCACCATAGGATTACTGCTTTGCGGCTGGCTCCTGAGCGCTTCGTGCCTGGCGGCAATTGACCCGGCGCTGCTCAAGCCGCTGGCGTCCGAAGACTCCGATACCAAGATCGCGGCCATCGCGGCGCTGGCCCAGGCTGCACCGGAAGAGGCGCTGCCGGTACTCAAGGCGCTTGCCGACAACTCGCTGGCGCTGGCTGGCGAGCGGCTGGTGATCGTCGCCGGCGAGCGCGCCTTCGATGCCGCGAGCAATACCGAGATCAAACCGGCACCGGTGGCGGCCGAGCCGATCGGCATCAACAACCGCGTACGCCGTGAGCTGTCAGCCGCGCTCGCCGCGCTGCGCCTCTTTTCCAGCGAGCGCGACGTGCGCTGGCAGGCCGCGCAGGAAGTGACGCTGAGCGCTGATGCGAAAATGCTGCCGCTGCTCGACAAGGCGCTGGCCGCCGAAACCGATCCGGAAATCAAGACCCGGCTGCAACTCGCCCATGCGCAGGCGAGTCTCGGCTCGACCGACCCTGGCGTCCGCCTTGACGCGGTGCGCACGCTCGGCGACAGCAGCGATCCCCGGGTTCGTCAGCTGCTCATACCGCTGACCGAGAAGCGCGGCGACAACTGGCTCGAAGCGGACAGCGCAGTCCGTGCCGCGGCCGGCACGTCCATCCGTTCGATCGAGCAGCGGCTGGCGTGGGCCGACAATCTCGGGCGCGCCTTCACCGGTCTCTCGCTCGGCTCGATCCTGTTGCTCGCCGCTCTCGGCCTGGCGATCACCTATGGCGTGATGGGCGTCATCAACATGGCGCACGGCGAGCTGCTGATGGTCGGCGCCTATTCGGCCTGGGCCATGCAGAGCGTCTTCCGGGCCTATCTGCCGGGGGCGCTTGACTGGTACCTGCTGGCTGCGATCCCGGTCGGATTTCTCGCTGCGGCGCTGGTCGGCGTACTCATGGAACGTCTCGTCATCCGCCATCTCTATGGTCGCCCGCTGGAAACGCTGCTCGCCACCTGGGGCATCTCACTGTTCCTGATGCAGGTGGCACGGACCCTGTTCGGTGCCCAGAACGTCGAAGTGGCCAACCCGGTGTGGATGGCCGGCGGCATCGAGCTGCTGCCCAACCTGATGCTGCCGTGGAACCGGATCATCATCGTCGGCTTCTCGATTGCGGTGCTGGCCGCAATGTGGGCGATCCTCAACCTCACGCGCCTGGGGATGTTCGTCCGCGCGGTGACCCAGAACCGGCCGATGGCCGGCTGTGTCGGCGTGCCGACCGGGCGCGTCGACACCCTGGCCTTTGGTCTTGGCGCCGGCATTGCCGGGCTCGGGGGCGTCGCCCTGTCGCAGATCGCCAATGTCGGTCCGGACATGGGGACGGGCTATATCGTCGATTCGTTCATGGTCGTCGTGCTTGGCGGCGTCGGCCAGCTTGCCGGTGCGGTCTGGGCGGCGCTGGGTCTCGGCGTGTTCACCAAGTTCCTCGAAGGCTGGACGGGCGCGGTGGTCGCCAAGATCGTTGTTCTCGTGTTCATCATCATTTTCATCCAGAAGCGTCCACAGGGCCTGTTTGCCCTCAAGGGCCGCTTTGTCGAATCCTGAGCCCGGGAGAACGTTCTTGAGAACCCCTTTCGTCGTCCGTCTCGGGCGCAGCTTCGATGCGCGCAGTTGGCAATTGGTTGGCCTGTTCGCCGCCTTTGCCCTGGTTGCCGTGCCGATCATGCACCTGGTATTGCCACCCGAACATCCGCTGCACCTGTCCACGTACTTCATCACCCTGACCGGCAAGATCCTCTGCTACGCGATTGTCGCTGTGGCGATGGACCTGATCTGGGGCTATGGCGGCATTCTCTCGCTCGGCCATGGGCTGTTCTTCGCCTTGGGCGGCTACGCCTTCGGCATGTACCTGATGCGCCAGATCGGGCGCGACGGCAGCTACCAGAGCGATCTGCCGGATTTCATGGTCTTCCTTGACTGGCAGGAACTGCCTTGGTTCTGGGCCGGTAGCGACAGCTTTCTCTGGGTGGCGCTGCTGGTCCTCGTCGTCCCGGCGCTGATCGCTTTTGTCTTCGGTTACTTCGCTTTCCGTTCGCGCATCAAGGGCGTCTATTTCTCGATCATCACGCAGGCGCTGACCTACGCGGCGATGCTGCTTTTTTTCCGCAACGAGACGGGCTTCGGTGGCAACAACGGCTTCACCGATTTCAAGCGCATTCTCGGCTATTCGATTACCGCCCCGGAGACGCGCGTCGTTCTCTTCGGCCTCTCGGCGCTGGCGCTGATTGGCACACTGTTGCTGGCGCGCTACCTGGTGACTTCGAAATACGGCCGCGTCCTGACGGCGATTCGCGACGCCGAATCGCGGGTCATGTTCATCGGCTACAACCCGCTGTGGTACAAGCTCTTCGTGTGGACGCTGTCGGCGATGCTGTGCGCCATCGCCGGGGCGCTCTACGTGCCGCAGGTCGGAATCATCAACCCGTCCGAAATGTCGGTCGCCAATTCGATCGAGATCGCCATCTGGGTTGCCGTCGGCGGGCGTGGCACGCTGATCGGTCCGGTCATCGGCGCGTTCATCGTCAATCTCGCCAAGAGCTGGTTTACCGTCAGCTTTCCCGAGTACTGGCTGTTCTTCCTCGGCACGCTGTTCATCGTCGCCACGCTCTATCTGCCGCAGGGCGTCGTCGGCCTGTGGTTCAAGCTGCGCGCCAACTTCCGGCGGGGTGGCGAGCTGGCGCCGACCACCAGGGGAGCCGGCGCATGAACGCCGCCGCTCTCCTGATGCCGAAGCCGCAGGGTGAGGACAACCCGGACTGGGACAGCGGTACGGCCGAGTTGGGGCATATCCTCAAGCCGGGACAGCTCGACCTGTCGCACAAGGTCATCCTCTATCTTGAAGACATCACGGTCAGCTTCGACGGCTTTCGGGCGCTGAACAAGCTGTCTCTGGCGATCGATGCCGGCGAGCTACGCTGCATCATTGGACCCAACGGCGCCGGCAAGACGACGATGATGGACGTCATCACCGGCAAGACCCGGCCCGACGAAGGGACGGTCTTCTTCGGTCAGACCATTGACCTGACGCGGCTCTCCGAACCCGAGATCGCGCACATCGGCATTGGCCGCAAGTTCCAGAAGCCGACGATTTTCGAGAACCACACGGTGTTCGAGAACCTCGAACTGGCGATGAAGACCGACAAGCGCGTCTGGCGCAGCCTTCTTGCCCAACTCGACTCGGCGGCCGGTGACCGCATCGCGGAGACGTTGCAGCTGATTCGCCTGGCGGCGCACGCCGATCGCCTGGCCGGCCTGCTCTCGCACGGCCAGAAGCAATGGCTGGAGATCGGCATGCTGCTGATGCAGGAGCCGAAGTTGCTGCTGCTCGACGAACCGGTGGCCGGCATGACCGACGAGGAAACCGAGCGCACCGGCGAACTCTTCCTGTCGCTGGCCGGCAAGCATTCTCTGGTCGTCGTCGAGCACGACATGGCCTTCGTCAAGCAACTCGGCGGCAAGGTGACCGTGCTGCACGAAGGCAGCCTGCTCGCCGAAGGCACGCTCGAGGAAGTGCAGGCCGATGCGCGGGTGATTGAAGTCTATCTGGGGCGCTAGAGCGAACATGCTGAAGGTAAACAATCTGAACCAGTACTACGGTGGCAGCCACATCCTGCGGGACCTCAGTTTTACCGCGGAAGCCGGCAAGGTGACGGCGATTCTCGGGCGCAACGGCGTCGGCAAGTCGACCCTGCTGAAATCCCTGATGGGCCTGCTGCCGACCCGCAGTGGCAGCATCGAGTTCGCCGGTCACGATCTCACACGCAGCGCATCACACCAGCGCGTTCGCGCCGGCATTGGCTATGTGCCGCAGGGCCGCGAGATCTTCCCGCGCCTGACGGTGCAGGAAAACCTGCTGATGGGCCTCGCCGCCTGCCCCGGCCGCACGCCGGTACCGGAACGGATTTTCGAGATGTTCCCGGTACTGCGCCAGATGTTGCGCCGGCGCGGCGGCGACCTCTCGGGTGGACAGCAGCAGCAGCTGGCGATCGGCCGGGCACTGGCCATGGGACCGAAACTGCTGATCCTCGACGAGCCGACCGAGGGCATCCAGCCGTCGATCATCAAGGACATCGAGCGTGCCGTGCGGGCGCTCGCCGCCAGCGGTGAAATGGCCATCCTGCTCGTCGAGCAGTATTATGATTTTGCTCGCTCGCTGGCTGATCAGTATCTGGTCATGGAGCGTGGCGAGATAATCATGCGCGGACGAGGGGAAGATATGGAAAAGGATGGGGTTCTGGCGGCCCTGGCCGTTTGACGGTACGAGGGGCGCAGGCCAGCGACGCTGCTCGCGAGGAAGCGGCGCGCCCCGGCTGGCAGGCGCGGCTGTCGCTTGGCTTCGAGCGTCGTGCAGAAACTACGGTGCTGGTGCAGCGCGAGCATTGCGGACCGCTGCGCGTGCAGAAGGCGCTGTACCCGGAAGGTGCGGCGGTCTGTCACGCGATCGTCCTGCATCCGCCGGGCGGGGTCGCCGGTGGCGACCGGCTCGAGATCTCGGTTGCCGCGGCGCCGGGTGCGCACGCGCTGCTGACCACGCCTGGCGCCGGCAAGTGGTATCGTTCCGGTGGTCGGCAGGCGCAGCAGTCATTGACCGTCCGCGTCGCTCGCGAGGCAGTGGTCGAGTGGTTGCCGCAGGAGACGATCGTCTTCGATGGGGCCGAGGCGACGATGCATAGCCGCATCGAACTGGCGGCCGGCGGCGTGTTTTGCGGCTGGGAGATCCTCTGCCTGGGGCGAACCGCCGCCGGCGAACGCTTCAGCTATGGCCACCTTGACCTGGCGACGCGGATCGAGAGGGAAGGGCGGCCGTTGTGGCTCGAACGCGGGCAGCTCTGCGGCGGCTCGCCCTGGCTCGAAGCGGCCGCCGGTCTGGCCGGCCAGCCGGTGAGTGCGACGCTGCTGCTCGCCGGCCGGACGGTCGAGCGCGAGTGGCTCGAGGCCTGTCGCGCGCTGCCGGTCGCCGATGGTCTGCTGACCGGAGTGACGGCGCTGCCCGAGCTGCTGGTGGCGCGTTGCCTGGCGCCTGGTGCCGAGCTGGCACGCGCCTGGTTGGGCGACGTGTGGCAGCTGTTGCGCCCGGCGGCGCTCGGCAGGCAAGCCGTGCCGCCGCGCATCTGGAGTACCTGAATGCGGGAATGCGTGAATACCTGAGGGAGAGGCATGGAACTGACGCCAAGAGAAAAGGACAAGCTGCTGATCTTTACCGCCGCGCTGCTCGCCGAACGGCGCCGCGCGCGGGGCCTGAAGCTCAACTACCCGGAAGCGGTGGCCTTCATCAGCGCGGCGATCGTCGAAGGCGCGCGCGACGGACGGACGGTGGCCGAGCTGATGAGCTACGGCACCACCCTGTTGACGCGTGACGAGGTGATGGACGGCGTGCCGGAAATGATCCACGACATCCAGGTCGAAGCGACCTTCCCGGACGGCACCAAGCTGGTCACCGTACATCACCCGATCATTTGAGGAGGCAGACCATGATTCCCGGAGAAATGCAGATCGAAGCCGGCGAGATCGAGCTCAACGCCGGTCGTCAAACGATCCGGCTGAGCGTCGCCAATACCGGCGACCGGCCGATCCAGGTGGGTTCGCATTACCACTTTGCCGAAACCAATGTCGCGCTGGCCTTCGACCGCGCCGCGGCGCGCGGCTATCCGGCTGGATATCCCGGCCGGCACCGCGGTGCGCTTCGAACCCGGCCAGACGCGCAGCGTGCAACTGGTCGCGCTCGCCGGCGCGCGCAGGGTCTATGGTTTCAACGGTCTGGTCATGGGGAAACTGCAATGAGGGTCCGCCAATGAGCGTCAGGATCTCGCGCCAGGCCTATGCCGAGATGTTCGGCCCGACCGTCGGCGACCGCGTGCGCCTGGCCGACACCGAGCTGTGGATCACCGTCGAGGACGATTTCACCGTCTACGGCGAGGAGGTCAAGTTCGGCGGCGGCAAGGTCATCCGCGACGGCATGGGGCAGGGCCAGCAGCTTGCTGCCGATGTCGCCGACACGGTGATCACCAACGCGCTGATCGTCGACCACTGGGGAATCGTCAAGGCCGACATCGCCATCAAGGGCGGACGCATCGCCGGCATCGGCAAGGCCGGCAATCCGGACATCCAGCCGGGCGTGACGATTGCCATCGGCGGGGGTACCGAGATCATCGCCGGCGAGGGAATGATCGTCACCGCCGGCGGCATCGACAGCCACATCCATTTCATCTGCCCGCAGCAGATCGACGAAGCGCTGATGTCCGGGATCACCACGATGCTCGGCGGCGGCACCGGGCCGGCCACCGGCACCTACGCCACCACCTGCACGCCGGGACCGTGGCACATCCAGCGCATGCTCGAAGCGGCCGACGCCTTTCCGATGAACCTCGGCTTCTTCGGCAAGGGCAACGTCTCGCTGCCCGAACCCCTGCGCGAGCAGGTGCGCGCCGGCGCCATCGGTCTCAAGCTGCACGAGGACTGGGGAACGACGCCGGCGGCGATCGACAACTGCCTGCGGTCGCCGACGAATGGACGTGCAGGTGGCGATCCACACCGACACGCTGAACGAGTCGGGCTTCGTCGAAACGACGCTCGCCGCCTTCAAGGGCCGCACGATCCACACCTTCCATACCGAGGGCGCCGGCGGCGGGCACGCGCCCGACATCCTGCGCGCGGTCGGCGAGGCCAATGTGCTGCCGTCGTCGACCAACCCGACGCGGCCGTACACGGTGAACACCGTCGACGAGCACCTCGACATGCTGATGGTCTGCCACCACCTCGACCCGGCGATCGCCGAGGACGTCGCCTTCGCCGAGAGCCGCATCCGGCGCGAGACGATCGCCGCCGAGGACATCCTGCACGACCTCGGCGCGCTGTCGATGATGTCGTCGGATTCGCAGGCGATGGGTCGCGTCGGCGAAGTGATCATCCGCACCTGGCAGACGGCGCACAAGATGAAGGTGCAGCGCGGTCATTTGCTGGCGCCGCCGGGTGCCAGCGAGCAGGCGAAGGCCAACGACAACTTCCGCGTCAAGCGCTACCTCGCCAAGTACACGATCAATCCGGCGATCACGCACGGCATCAGCCACCTGGTCGGCTCGATCGAGGTCGGCAAGCTCGCCGACCTGGTGCTCTGGAAGCCGGCCTTCTTCGGCGTCAAGCCGTCGCTGATCCTCAAGGGCGGGATGATCGCCGCCGCGCCATGGGCGACGCCAACGCCTCGATCCCGACGCCGCAGCCGGTGCACTACCGGCCGATGTTCGGGGCTTTCGGGGTGCGCTGCAAGACCTCGGTGACCTTTGTCTCGCAGGCGGCGCTCGACAATCCCGAACTCGCCGCGCTGCGGCTTGCCAAGCCGCTGCATGCCGTCCGCGGCACGCGCGGACTGCGCAAGTCGGACATGGTCCACAACGGCGCGACGCCGAAGATCGACGTCGATCCCGAAACCTACGCCGTGCGCGCCGACGGCGAGCTGCTGGTCTGCGAACCGGCGAGCGTGCTGCCGATGGCGCAGCGCTACTTCCTGTTCTGAGCCGAGCATGCTTTTTGCCGAATCCTTCGCCGCTCATTGGACCGAGACGCCCGCCAGCGATCGCCTGGTGCTGCCGTACGACGCGCGCCGCAAGAGCCGCCAGCGCGTGACGCTGGCCAGCGGCGAGGAACTGGGCTACGTCTTTCCCGCCGGGACCGTGCTGCGGCACGGCGACCGCCTGCTGACCGGTAACGGCCGTGTGATCGAGGTCGAGGCGGCCCCGAAGCGCTGCTCGAAGTTCGCGCCCTTGACGCCTTCCAGTTGATTCGTGCCGCCTATCATCTCGGCAACCGGCATGTGCCGGTGCAACTCGGTGAAGAGTTTCTGCGCTTTCAGCCGGACCACGTTCTGGCCGAGATGCTGGTCGGTCTCGGTTGCGACGGTCAGCGAAGTCGAGGCGCCATTCGATCCGGAGGGCGGTGCTTATGGTGCGGCGGCACACGCGCACGGCGAGGCGGCTGGGCGTGGTCACGACTACCGGCCGACGAAGGGCGGGCGGGTGGTACCGATCCGCACGACCCGGGCCACGGCCCGCATCGCTCGCCGGCGAAGATTCACGAGTTCAAATGAGCCTCGCGTTGCCTCGCCTGCTGCAGCTCGCCAGCCCGGCGCTGCCGGTGGGCGCCTACACCTATTCGCAAGGCCTCGAATGGGCCGTCGAGGCGGGGCTGGTGCGCGATCAGGCGACTGCCGGCAATGGATCGGTGGTCTGCTCGAGGAAGGCGTCGGCCGCTTCGAAGCACCGCTTGCCGCCTGCCTGCAGCGCGCCTGGGCTGCCGGCGACATCGGCGAAGTCGAGCGCCTGAACGCCGAATTCCTGGCCAGCCGCGAGTCATCCGAGCTGCGCGCCGAGACAGTGCAGATGGGCTATTCGCTGCGCCGCCTGCTGCACGATCTGGATGATTTCCCCGTGCCGCCGGCTCTTGATGCGCTGCCGGAAGTGGCTTTCCCGACCGGCTGGGCGCTGGCGGCGGCCGTCTGGGAAATCCCGCTGGCCGACTCCCTGGCCGCCTATCTGTGGTCCTGGTGCGAAAACCAGGTGATGGCGGCGTTGAAGGCCGTACCGCTCGGCCAGACCGCCGGGCAGCGGGTCCTGCTGGCGCTCGGCGCCGCCAAATTCCGGCGGTGGTGCAGCAGGCGCTCGCACTGCCCGAAGCGCGCATGGAGCAACTTCGCTCCCGGCCTGGCGCTGGCTTCGAGCCGGCACGAAACGCAATATTCGAGACTTTTCCGATCATGACAGAAAGCGAATCCCGGATGAACCCACGACCCGCCCTGCGCATCGGCATCGGAGGCCCGGTCGGCTCCGGCAAGACCGCCCTCACCCTGGCTCTGTGCCTGGCCCTGCGCGACAAATACAGCCTCGGCGTGGTGACCAACGACATCTACACCGCCGAAGACGCCAAGTTCCTGGTGCAGCACGCCGCGTTGCCGCAGGAGCGCATCCTCGGCGTCGAAACCGGCGGTTGCCCGCATACCGCGATTCGCGAGGATGCCTCGATCAACCTCGAAGCCGTCGCCCGGCTGACCACGGCCTTCCCGGACATCGAGATCGTCTTCGTCGAGTCGGGCGGCGACAACCTGGCCGCGACCTTCAGCCCGAACTCTCCGACCTGACGATCTACGTCATCGACGTCGCCGCCGGTGACAAGATCCCGCGCAAGGGCGGGCCGGGGATCACCCGGTCCGACCTGCTGGTGATCAACAAGACCGATCTGGCGCCGATGGTTGGGGCTTCGCTGGAGGTGATGGAGCGCGACAGCCGAAGAATGCGCGGCGAGCGGCCGTTCGTTTTCAGCAACATGAAGACCGGGCAGGGGCTGGCGGAGATCATTGCCTTCATCGAGGAGCGCGGTCTGCTCCCGAGGTGGCCCCAGGGCATTTCGGGGACGCATTTCGGGGACAGTGTACTAAATATAGGGAAAGGCCAGCTGTACCCGTCGATCGTTGCCCGAGCAGAACTGAACAACGCCTGTGTCGGGGCACTGGTGGCGTTGCGCGGAGGAGTTTCGGCGACACGAGAATTTATTCAGTTAACCATACCGTCACCGAAATACAGTCCTACCGCCCGGACAGGCACCCGCCGTTTGCCAGGTGACCTATGTAGTCTGGGACGTCAGCTTTCTCGGTGACAGGCCTTGCGCGATCATTTCGGTTTCGAGCTTGATGCGCAGTATCAACAGGCCGCGCAGCGTTTGCCGGGCCTTGTCCTCGGCCCAGGTCGCGTGCGGTTCTTCAAGGCAGGCCTGGATGGCCGGCTGGTCGGCCAGATCGACGCCGCAGATGGCGGCGTAATGGATGATTTCGTGATCAAGCTCGTTCATTTCGTGGCTATCGTTTTCGAAGCCGTTCATGGCAATGGCGTCCAGGGGCGAGCCGGCATGGTCATCCCAGCACGCGCGCGGGTGTCGATCCCGCTGTGATTCCGTTTCGTCATCATGCCTCCTCCTTGTTTGCTCGCCAGCTTGCCGGTCTGCGCGTGGCCTCGCGCAGGGTGGCCGGGAACTCCGGGTATCAGGTCCGGCTTTCGCCAGCGCAAAGGAAATCGCTCTTTGCAGCAACTGGCCGGCAGCGAAGGTGCCGACGCCAAAGTCCTCTGCCGTCCCGGGCCCGATCCAGAACGGGGATCTGCACTCACCGCGCGCAGTCACCGCGCGATGCCGCGCCTCTCGCCGATTATAGCGACCCTGGCGCTTCGGCGCGTAGCCAGCGAATCGAGAGCTTGAAACTGCCCGCCTGCCGGTCGGCGATCATCAGGCCCACGCGGCGCATTCGCGCCGGGTCCAGTGGTGGCGCGTCTACCGGGCGGCCGCGATGGCGGGCGGTGAAATCGGCGATGGCCAGTACGATCTCGCTCCACTCACCGGCAGGAGGCGAAAATACGGCCTGGTAACTGGGCCCGTCGTAGGCGTCGTCGGTGCGCAGATTCAGTTTGTAGCGTCGCCCGTCGCCACGCACTGCGAGACGGAAGGTCCGTGCGCCAGGCGCCGAGTAATCGTCAGGCGCCGTACGGACCGAGGCGAAGCCGCCGTTGTTGGCCAGCGAGACGCTGCCGGTGAAGTCGGCATGGCCGGCGGCCGCAAACAGCAGCTGACTGCTGGACAGGCCACCCATCACGGCATCGTCGACCGCCGACCAGGCCAGGACACTGGCGGGGGTGTCAAGAGCGACCAGCAGCCGGCTGTCGGCGGCTGGTGACCGCCGCGCCTCAGGCATCGGGTCGATCCTGCCCGACCCAGATCAGTCGGCTGATATCGAAACCCAGTTGCTTCGCTTTGGCCAGCAGTTGCTCGCGGACTGCGGGCGGCAGGTGGCGCTCGCGGGACAGTATCCACAGATAGTCACGGCTCGGCCCGACCACCAGCGACCAGCGGTACTCTTGCTCGTCAAGCGCCGCGATGTGGTAACCGCCATAGAAGGGGCCGAAAAACGACACCTTGAGCGAGCCCTGCGTCGCGTCGCCAATCATCAGCGCCTTGCCGACCGCCTCCTTCCAGGCGCCCTTTTCCGCGCTGTAGCCGCGGTTGACCACCTCGACGCTGCCGTCCGGCTGCAGGCGATACTGCGCCGATACATCGCTGAGGCCACGTTCGAAGGAATGGTCGATGCGCGCGATCTCGTACCATTTGCCAAGGTAGCGGTCGAGCTGGAAGTGCCTGACCGGGGTGATGCCTTCCGGGACGCTGGTGCAGGCAGCGAGCAACAGCAGCGGAAGGCAGAGGAGCAGCTGGCGAAGGAGGCGCATGGTTGCAGGCTCGCTGATGGCGTAAGGTGCGAGCAGTATACTCAACTGCAGGCGGAAGCCGGCCCGGTCGTCCACGCCAGCCTTGCCAAAGTCGTTCCCGGTGGCGATCGTCCGCGAGCCCCTTGCCCTGATTGATTTCAAGGCCGGGGTTCGCCTGCCGCCGCGTGTTAAAATTCCGTCCCCATGGAACTCCTGATCAATGGCGAAAGCCGCCAATTTGCCTCGCCGCTGACGGTCGCCGAACTCGTGGTGGCCCTGAACCATGCTGGCAAGCGGATCGCCGTCGAACGTAACGGCGAGATCGTTCCGCGTGGTCGGCACGGCGAAACGGTGCTGGCCGATGGTGACCGGATCGAGATCGTCGTTGCCGTCGGTGGCGGCTGAACCTCATTGAC
Organism: Candidatus Accumulibacter necessarius; assembly: GCF_036625085.1. Classification (NCBI taxonomy): domain Bacteria; kingdom Pseudomonadati; phylum Pseudomonadota; class Betaproteobacteria; genus Candidatus Accumulibacter; species Candidatus Accumulibacter necessarius. The sequence goes on from NZ_JAZKUM010000007.1 coordinate 85,180, forward strand.
TAGCCGAGAAGAGAACATGCCATCCTCCCCACATAGCCTGACGGTTGCCGGCAGGACCTACCGTTCCCGTCTTCTCGTCGGGACCGGCAAGTACAAGGATTTCGCCGAAACACGGGCGGCAATCGATGCCTCGGGCGCGGAGATCGTCACCGTGGCCATTCGTCGCACCAACATCGGCCAGAACGCCGGCGAGCCGAACCTGCTCGACGTGTTGCCGCCGTCGCAATTCACCATCCTGCCCAATACTGCCGGCTGCTACACCGCTGCCGAGGCAGTGCGGACCCTGCGCCTGGCGCGCGAGCTGCTCGACGGGCATGCGCTGTGCAAGCTGGAAGTCCTCGGTGATCCGACCAATCTCTTCCCGAACATGCCGGAAACGCTGCAGGCGGCGGAAACGCTGGTCAGGGAGGGTTTTGCGGTGATGGTCTACTGTGCTGACGATCCGATCCAGGCAAAAATGCTCGAGGACATCGGCTGCGTTGCGGTGATGCCACTGGCCTCGCTGATCGGTTCCGGCATGGGCATCGTCAATCCCTGGAACCTGCGCCTGATCATCGACAACGCGAAAGTCCCGGTGCTGGTCGACGCAGGTGTCGGCACGGCCTCGGATGCGGCGATCGCCATGGAACTGGGTTGCGATGGCGTGCTGATGAACACCGCCATTGCCCACGCCCGCGATCCCCTGCTGATGGCGAGCGCGATGAAAAAAGCGGTCGAAGCGGGGCGCGAGGCCTTTCTTGCCGGGCGCATGCCGCGCAAGTACTACTCGGCCGACCCCTCCTCGCCGACGACCGGTTTGATCGGCTCGTAGGCATGGCTGGCCAGGAGACCGTGTACACTGCCGGTCGCGCCGGGCACATCCGCAGTTTCGTGCGTCGCCAGGGGCGGGTCTCAAATGCTCAGCAGCGCTATCACGAAGAGATGATGGTCAGCATCGGCATTCCCTACAGCGCGACGCGGGTCGATCTTGACGCGCTGTTCGGGCGTGCGGCGCCGCGGATTGTCGAAATCGGTTTCGGCATGGGCGAGACCTCGGCGGCAATTGCCGCGGCGCACCCGGAGAACGACTACCTCGGCATCGAAGTGCATACGCCAGGCGTCGGCAGCCTGTGCAAACTGGTTGCCGAACTGGGTCTGCAGAATTTGCGCATCATCCAGCACGATGCGGTCGAGGTTCTGCGCGACATGCTTGGGCCGGCTTCGCTGGCCGGGGTGCACCTCTTTTTTCCCGATCCCTGGCCGAAAAAGCGTCATCACAAACGGCGCCTGCTGCAACCGGCTTTCCTTGCCTTACTGGCTCGTCGCCTGCGGCCAGGGGGTTACATTCATTGCGCCACAGACTGGGAAGATTACGCGCAGCAGATGTTGGCCGTGCTGACAGCCGAGAGCCTGCTGGAGAATACGGCGATCGGCTACGCGCCGCGCCCCGACTATCGCCCGCTGACCAAGTTCGAACAGCGTGGCCTGCGACTCGGGCACGGTGTTTGGGACCTGGTCTTTCGCCGGCGGCCGGAGTCACTCCAGACGGAAGACGACCGGCAGGATCAGCTCGCGTGACTGGACCCAGTTGACCTTGCCCATCGCGTAGGCGGCCTTGACGGCGGCCTGGTCGAGGATCGCATGGCCGCTGCTGGCGGCGATGCTCACGTCGCTAATGTGGCCGTCGTCGGAGACGCGCAGCAGCAGGCGAACCTCTCCTTCGAGGCCGCGTGCGACGGCGTCGGGCGGGTAGTACACATGCTGCGACAGTTTGCGCCTGGCGGCGTCGACCTGGCGTTTTGCCGCGGCTTGGCTGAGGGGTGGCCCGGCGGGCGGGGTTGGGCGGGTCGTGGGAGGCGGTTTGACGGCTGGCGGGTCAGCGCGGAGGGTGTCCTTCAGCATCGGATCCTCAACGCGTGGCGGCGTCTTCGCCGGCTGGCGCAGCGACGCCTCGAGTGGCGGCTGTGCCGGCGGGGGAGCGAACCTGACGGCGTCCCCGAACAGCACGACGGCGTGCAGGGTGAGCGAGAGGGCAAGGGCAAGGATCAGGCGAGACGGCATGAGCGTGACATTGTGAAGCAAAACCGGGCAGGCGGCACGGGAAGGACGCTGGCTTGCCGTGATGTCGGAAGGGAGGACGCGTGTGAGGCATTTGATCGGAAGACTCGGCAGATGGGTGTTGCTCGCCAGCTGCCTGCTTGCTGCCCCGCTATGGGCCGAGGTCCCGGACCCGATTACCTTTGGATATGCGGTCGAACGTGGCGACCTGCGCCGGGTCAAAGGCTGGCTTGACGAAGGGCTGAGTCCGGAATACGAGGCGGCGCATATCGGTACCGGCCTGATGGTTGCCGCCTGGTATGGCCACATCGAGATGATGGCGCTGTTCGTCGAACGGGGGGCCGACCTGCGGCGCAGCAATCGCAATGGCGAACAAGCCTTGCAACTGGCGGCCTGGGGCGGGCATCTGGAGGCAGTGAAATGGCTGATCGAGCACGGAGCGCCGCTCGAGCGTGAGGACAAGCAGTGGGGAGCGTTACATTACGCGGTCTTCAATGGCCACGAAAAGGTCGTCAGCGACCTGATGGCGCGGGGCGCCAACGTCAATGCGCGGGCGCCGAACGGCGCCACACCGCTGATGCTCGCCGCTCGCGAGGGTCACGAACGTCTGGCGCGGGTGCTGCTCGAAGCGGGCGCCAATACCCGCTCCGAGAGCGACTGGGGTGATACGGCGCTGACCATGGCCATGCGCTATAACCACCTGCGTCTGGCCAAGATGATTTCATCACCGGAGGAGTTTGCGATTGCGGTCAAGGCGCCGCCGGAGAGTTTCGGCGAAGCGACCCGCTCGGCGGTGGCACCGAGCCCGATTGAGGCGATCCTGCGAGAGATTCGCGCGGCGGAGGCCGAAGGGCGGCCAAGTGAGGAATTGCACCGGAAGCTGCGCGTCGCGGTCAATGACCTGCGGCGTGTCAACTCGGTGCCGCTGGCGCAGCGCCCGATGCCACGCCCGTATGTGCCGCGGTCGATGGTCATCACCGCCCGTCGTGCGCAGCCCGGTGCCGAGCGGGCGCAGGTGGTGGTAGACGGCGGCGCTGCCGCGCCCGTTGTCGCGGCGCAAGGCGCCGGCAGCTCGGCTGCCGCAGCCGGGAAGGCACCGAACCAGATCGCCGCTGCCAAAGAGCGCAGCCAAGCGGCAGCGCGGGCGTCGGACTTGCTGAGGCAGATTCGTCTCGCCGAGGCGCAGGGGCGGCCAGCCGATGAGCTTCGGCAACAGCTCTATCAGGCGGTCGAGGCGATGAAACCGTGACGGCTGCCCGGCCGCATCGCCGGCGCCTGCACCACCTGCCGCGGGCGGCAAGGCTCAGCTCCGGTCAACCAGGAAGCGCTGCAGTAATTGATTGAGAAAGCGTCGGCCGTGATCGCTTGGCGCGATGTGCTGTCCGTGGCGTCTGATCAGGCCCTCCCTTGCGGCCTGTCGCAGTTCGCTTTCGATGCTGATCAGGGGCAGCGAGGTACGCACCTCGAACAGCTGCGCGTCGAAACCCTGAACGAGGCGCAGCGCGTTGAGCATGAACTCGAAAGGCAGATCCGCGGCCTTGACGGCGAACTCCTCCTGGACCGGCGTGCCGGCCGCGACTTGCGCCAGGTACTGCTCGGGCCCCTTCCAGCGCATCTGGCGCAGGACGCGATCGTGCAGGGTCAGCTTGCTGTGGGCGCCTGCTCCGATACCCAGGTAGTCGCCGAAATGCCAGTAGTTGAGGTTGTGCCGGCACTGCTGGCCAGTCTGTGCGAAAGCCGAGGTTTCGTAGTGCAGGTAGCCGGCTTCGGCCAGCCTCGCCTCGATGGCATCCTGCATGTCGGCACAGAGGTCGGGTTCGGGCACGGTCGGAGGGCTGTCCGCAAAGGCGGTGTTGGCTTCGATCGTCAATTGATAGCAGGACAGGTGTGCCGGCGCGAACGAGAGCGCGGCGTCGATGTCCTCGAGTGCCTCGGCAAGCGTCTGCCCGGGGAGGCCGTACATCAGATCCAGATTGACATTCCCGAAATGTGTGCCGGCAAGCTCGATCGCCTGCCTGGCTTCACGATCGTCGTGGATGCGGCCGATTGCCTTGAGGTGCCGCGGATTGAAACTCTGGATGCCAAGCGACAGACGGTTGACGCCAGCGGCGTGAAAGGCCGCAAATTTTCCGGCTTCGACGGTTCCCGGATTGGCTTCCAGCGTGATCTCGGCCTCAGGCAGAAACGGCAGGCGACTGCGCAAGGCCGCCAGGAGCTGATCGAGTCCCTCGCCCGAGAGCAGGCTGGGGGTGCCACCGCCGAAAAAGACGCTGTGTACCCGGCGACCCCAGACCAGCGGCAGTGCCGACTCCAGGTCGGCAATCAGGGCGGTCAGGTAGTCGTCTTCGGGGATCGTCGCCGGCCTTCGCGCAGCATCTTGGCCAGCCGGCAGTGCATGCGAGTTGAAGTCGCAGTAGGGACACTTCTGCACGCACCACGGAACATGGACGTAAAGCGACAGCGGCGGCGGGTTGCGGAATTGCAGTTGGCTGGGGTTTGCGGCCGCCGGCCGCCAGGCAAGCAGCGGAATGACCGTGCGCTCCCCGCTGCCCGCCATCAGCGCCGCGCTTGCAGGCGCTCGACGAGGCGGGCCAGCGCCTGACCGCGATGTGAACGGCGGTTTTTCTCCGCCGCGTCGAGTTCCGCCGCGGTCTTGTCAAGCTCTCGGATGTAGAACAGGGGATCGTAGCCAAAGCCATCGTCACCGCGTGCTGCCGACAGGATTTCCCCGTCCCATTCGCCCTCGGCGATGATCGGTTGCGGATCTTCGGCATGGCGAACAAGGACAATGACCGAGACGAAATGTGCCGTGCGGCGATCACTGTCGCCAAGTTCAGCCAGCAGCTTCTGGTTGTTGCGGGCATCCGACCTGGGTTCGCCGGCATAGCGTGCAGACTGTACGCCAGGTGCGCCGCCGAAAGCGTCGACACACAGGCCCGAGTCGTCGGCCAGCGCGGGCAGGCCACTCAGCCGCGAGGCGTGGCGGGCCTTGGTGAGGGCGTTTTCGACGAAGCTGCAGTGTGGCTCCTCGGCCTCGGGGATGCCAAGTTCGCCCTGCGGAACGAGTTCCCAGCCCAGCGGCGCGAGAATTGCGTCGAGTTCCTTCAATTTCTTGGCGTTATTGGAGGCGAGGACGAGTTTCATTGGGTGAGGGCTGCCTGCTGGTGGTTGATCAACTGGTGGATGCCGGCCTGTGCCAGATCGAGCAACTGGTTCATCTGCGTGCGCGTGAAGGGCTCGCCCTCAGCCGTTCCCTGGACCTCGACAAGGCCTCCCGCGCCAGTCATCACGACGTTCATGTCGGTGTCGCAGTGGGCGTCTTCCGCATAGTCGAGGTCGAGAACGGCTAATCCTTCGTAGATCCCGACCGACACCGCGGCGACCTGATCACGAAGCGGGTTGCCGGCGATCCTGCCATTGCTCAGCAGTTGCGCACAGGCGTCGTTGAGCGCCAGCCAGGCGCCGGTGATCGCCGCGCAGCGCGTGCCGCCGTCGGCCTGGAGGACATCGCAATCGAGGGTGATCTGGCGTTCACCCAGCGCCTTGAGGTCGGTCACCGCACGCAGGGCGCGACCAATCAAGCGCTGGATTTCCTGGGTACGGCCGCTCTGCTTGCCTTTGGCTGCCTCACGTCCGCTGCGGGTGTGCGTCGAGCGTGGCAACATGCCGTACTCGGCGGTGACCCAGCCCTGTCCGCTGCCGCGCAGAAAGGGGGGTACGGACTCCTCGACGCTGGCCGTGCACAGCACCCGGGTGTCGCCGAGTTCGATCAGCACCGACCCTTCGGCGTGGCGTGTGAAGTGGCGGGTGATTCGCAAGGGGCGCAGCTGCGACGGTTGGCGGTGGCTGGGGCGCATGCGAATTCCTACTTGGAGTACTTCTGGATGGTCGAGCGGATCTCTTCGATGGCGAGTTCGATCTCCTCTTCGGTGAGCTCTGTCTTGCGGCTCGGGTGGCGCCCGAATTCGTCGAGTTTCGTGGTCACCGTGTCTCGTGGCATTGTCTTGGTCGATATCAGACCGCTGCCAGCACTGCTCTCATCGGCGTAGGTGTCGGCCCACCGTACGGCGATGATCGACAGGTTGTCGGCATGGGGGCCGCCGCGCGCTTCGGCCTCGTCAATCAGCGCCGGCACTGCACGCATCAGATCGGCGGATTTCAGAGCGGCGGCCAGAATGTCGCCGGGCAGCCCGCTCCAGACGCCGTCCGTGCACAGGACCAGGACGTCGCCCGCTGTCAGCGTCGTCTTGCGCGAATACTCGATCTCGGGCGTTTGCTGACCACCCAGGCAACCGTAGATCTTGTTGCGGTCGGGGTGCACGGTCATCTGTTCTTCGCTGATTACTCCCTGATCGACCAGCAGCCGTACGCGCGAGTGGTCCCGGGTCTGGGCCAGCGCCTTGCCGTTGCGCAGCAGATAGAGCCGTGAATCACCGGAGTGTGCCCAGTAGGCGACGTTGTTCTGCACGATGCAGGCGACGCAGGTGGTGCGCGGCGAATCGAGGAGGTGATGCTTGCCGGCAAAGTCGAGGATTCCATGATGCGCGTTGAGCATGCCCTTCTGCAGAAACAGGAAGGGGTCACGGATTCGCGGCCTGGACTCATTCGGGAAGGCCTCGGTCAGGGTCTGCACCGCGATCTGGGCGGCTACCTCGCCGTAGTAGTGACCGCCCATGCCGTCGGCAACGACCATCAGCAAGGCTTCGCGCGAATAGCAGTAGGCCACCCGGTCTTCGTTGTTGGCACGCTTGCCAGTCCGGGATTCCTGGTAGATGGTGAATTTCATGCGTCCCTGGTTCTCTTGAGTCTGCCGACCACCTGTTGCAGCAAGGTCACCTTCTCCCGTGCTGGTGTTGATGGCGGTAGCGGCGGTGGCGCGACGACGGCTTCGGTGAGCGCCTTCTGCAGTGCGAAGACGCTTTGCGGACGATAGCGATGATTCAGGCACAGGCACCAGTCGATTGTTTCGAGCAACTGGTCGGAGTACTGTCCTTCCCAACGGACCATTGCCGGTACCATGCGATCCTTTTCCAGGCGGTCGTTGGCCGGCTGTGGCGTGTTGCCTGAAATACAGGCATACATCGAAGCGCCGACGCTGTAGATGTCGCTCCATGGACCAAGCAAATCCCGCTGGTGGTAATGCTCTGGGGAGGCAAAGCCTGGCGTGTACATCGGCTTCAGCATCGGCGTGTCGCAAGCCAGGGTCTGACGAGCTGCGCCGAAGTCGATCAGGACCGGGATGTGATTGTTGCGCATGTAGACGTTTGACGGCTTGAGGTCGAGGTGCAGCAGTCGGTGTGAATGGACCTCGCGCAGGCCGTTGAGCATCTTGGTAAATACGTTGCGAATGAAGTTTTCGGTCACCGCGGATCGGTTGCCCTGAATCACTTCCTGCAGCGTGCGACCTTGCTCGTATTCCATGACCATGTAGACCGTCTCGTTGGCACGGAAAAAGTTCAACACCCGGATCACATTGGGGTGAGAAAGGCCCGCCAGCGCCCGACCCTCTTCGAAAAAGCACTTCATGCCATAGCGGAAAGCCGGCAGGTGATCGTCGGAGATGATCGGTGTCGTCCCTCCCTCGTTGCGCAAGGCGAGGGTATTGGGCAGGTACTCCTTGATCGCGACGCGCTTTCCCTGACTGTCGGTTGCGACGTAGACGATCGAAAAGCCCCCCAGCGATAGCTGGTGCTCGATGCAATAGTCGTCGAGTTGGAAACCGGCGGGAAGGGGTTGGTTCGCTTGTTGCGACATCCGTGTCAAGGCTATCATTGAGGTTTGCAGGCATTGTCCGGGTTTTCGGGGTGGGCTGTAAAGCTGCCTGCTGAACCGCACCAGTCCACACGTCAGGATTTCAATGATATTCAGCATGACCGGCTATGCGGCCAGGACGCGCGCCGTCAAGGGCGGCGCGTTGCACATCGAGTTGAAGAGCGTTAACTCACGATATCTCGATTGCGTCTTTCGCGTCTGTGACGAATTGCGCATCGCTGAGCCGGCGCTACGCGAGATGTTTGGCGCGCAGCTTGCGCGTGGCAAGCTCGAATGTCGCCTCAGTTTCATTTCGGCCGTCTGCAGTGGGCAGCAACTGAGTCTTAACGCCGAGTTGCTCGAACGTCTCAACGACTTCGACACCCAGGTCCGCCAGGTCCTGCCGCTCGCCGCTCCGCTGGCTGTCAATGACGTGTTGCACTGGCCAGGCATCTTCGGTGATGAGGCCGTGGATATCGGGACCGTGGTTCCTGCCTGTCTGGCGCTGGCCGGTGAGGCGCTTGCCGACTTTGCCGCCAGCCGGGCTCGCGAGGGAGAAAAACTCGCTGCGGTGATCATGCAACGGGTTGGCCATATCCGGGCGCTCGTGAGCGAAGTCGAGCCGCGTATCCCGGCGGCGCAGACAGCGTTCAACGAGAAGCTCAGACAGCGTCTGCTGGACGCCGTGCAGGCGGTCGACGACGAGCGCATCCGACAGGAGGTGGCCGTCTTCGCCGCCCGGATTGACGTCTCCGAGGAACTGGCGCGGCTATCGACTCATCTGGATGAGGTGGAGCGCGTGCTCACGGCCGGGGGGGCTTGTGGCAAGCGCCTCGACTTCCTGATGCAGGAGCTCAATCGCGAAGCCAACACCCTGGGTTCCAAGTCGCTGGTCGCAGAAGTCTCCCGGACTGCGATCGAGTTCAAGCTACTGATCGAACAGATGCGCGAGCAGGTGCAGAATCTGGAGTAGGCGATCTCCTTTGGTCGCCGGGCAGCGCTACTTGGTGATCGCCGTGTTGCGACCCGAGAACTGGTCACTCAGGCGAAAAGCGGCGTCACTGAAGTTTCCCAGCGGCTTCTCGGTACAGTAGCGATTGACGTACTGCTCGACCGTCCCGCTCGAAATGGCAGATACCTGTTGGCTCTGGTTGGCGTAGTTGTGGCCGGTGAGGACACCGCGGACCCAGGAGACATAGAGCGCGCGCTGCTCGGCGTCGGCTTTCGAGGCGGACCAGGCACGGCACGACATGTCGTCAAAACCGACGATCTTGAGTGGCACTGCAGCGCCGACATTGGTTGCCGCGATCGCCGCAAGCAGCAAAGCGGTCGTCTGCATCAGCTTCCATCGGGACATTCAGTTGCTCCTCGCCAGGTGAAGGTATCCAGTGCGCAATTCTCGTCGCTAAAGCACGGCCAGTCCATGCCCGATCCCGGCAGAGTCATGCCGCGGCGCGGAAATACTCTCCGGCTGTCTGCTGTCGGTGGTGCTGATGGCGCTGGCACGTAGCGCTGTCGCAGGTACAATTGTGGCCTGCCATCGACTGACCAGCCACCATGATCGGACATCTTTACATCGTTACCGCGCCATCCGGTGCTGGCAAGACAACGCTGGTGCGATTGCTGCTGGCGAACGATCCGGCAATCCGCGTGTCAGTCTCTCACAGTACGCGCGCGCCTCGTGTGGGGGAGAGGGATGGCCTGGAGTACCATTTCGTTGGCGTGGATGATTTTCTCGAAAAGGTCCGCAATGATGACTTTCTCGAATGGGCAGAGGTGCACGGCAACTATTATGGTACTTCAAGAAGCGGCATCGAAACGGACCTGCTTGCCGGCCAGGACGTCTTGCTGGAGATTGACTGGCAGGGGGCGGAGCAGGTGCGGGCAGTGTTTCCGTCGGCGATTGGTGTGTTCGTCCTGCCACCATCGCTCGACGAGCTCGAGCGTCGTCTTTGCGCACGTGCCACGGATAGTGCGGAAACGATCGCCCGTCGCGTCGCGGCGGCACGCGAAGAGATGCGCCATGTGGCCGAATTCGACTATGTTATTATCAACGATGACCTGCAGCGCGCGCTGCAGGACCTGTTGGCCGTGGTGCGCGCCGAGCGCCTCCGTTACGCCGCGCAGCGCCAGCGCCATCCCATCCTGTTTGAAGCAACCACGCGCTGACTCTTTTGGGAGATTTGCATGGCAAGAGTGACCGTAGACGACTGTCTGCACCGTATTCCGAACCGTTTCCAGATGACCCTGGCAGCCACTTACCGCGCCCGTCAGATTACCGCTGGCGCCTCGCCTTTGATTGATGCTGGCCGGGACAAGCCGACAGTGATCGCCCTGCGCGAAATTGCCGGTGGCAGGGTTGGCCTGGAAGTCCTCAATCGCGGTCAGGCTTGAGCTTGGCGGCACAGGCAGTGCGTGATCATGGATCCGGTTACTGCTGAAAGCCTGACGGCAGAAATGCCGGTGGTTGACAACGCCCCTGAGCATCCTGATCCCGAGGACGATCCGGCTTACCGGGTCTTCATCGACAGCCTCGTCTACCTGCCGCCGGAGGAAATCGAGCGGGTCCGCGCGGCGTATCTGTTCAGCGAGGAGGCGCATCGCGGGCAGATGCGTTTGTCGGGAGAACCCTACATCACGCATCCCCTGGCCGTGGCCGGCGCGATCGCCGAGTGGCAGATGGATGTGGAAGGGGTAGTCGCTGCGCTGTTGCACGACGTGATGGAGGATACGTCGGTTGGCAAGAGCGAGATTGCCGAACGTTTTGGCAGGCCGGTTGCGGATCTCGTCGACGGCTTGTCTAAGCTCGACAAGATCGAGTTCCAGTCCCACGAAGAGGCGCAGGCAGAGAACTTCCGCAAGATGCTGATGGCCATGGCGCGTGATTTGCGTGTGGTCTTGATCAAGCTTGCCGATCGTCATCACAACCTGCAGACGATGGCAGCCGTCCGCGCCGACAAGCGTCGCCGCATCGCGCGCGAAACGCTGGAGATTTACGCGCCGATCGCCAACCGGCTTGGTCTCAACAAGCTCTTCCGCGAGTTGCAGGATCTCTCCTTCCAGCTCATCTATCCGATGCGCGCGCGGGTTCTTGGACGCGCTCTCAAGGCGGCGCGCGGCAACCGCCGCGAGCTGTTGTCGCGGATTCTCGAAGGCATCAAGGGCAGGCTGCGTGAGGCAGGCGTAGAGGCGCAGGTGTTTGGTCGTGCGAAGAGCCTGTATTCGATCTATCGCAAGATGCTCGACAAGCGGCTCTCCTTTTCGCAGGTTCTCGACGTATACGGTTTTCGCGTCGTGGTGAAGGATGTGCCCACCGCCTACCTCGCCCTTGGTGCGCTGCACGGGCTTTACAAACCGGTGCCGGGAAAGTTCAAGGACTACATCGCCGTCCCGAAGCCCAATGGTTACCAGTCGCTGCATACGACAGTGATCGGTCCGCATGGCACCCCGTTCGAGTTGCAGATTCGCACCGAAGCGATGGACAACGTGGCGCAGGAAGGCATTGCCTCGCACTGGCTGTACAAGGACAGCGAGGACCTCGGAGTCGACCTGCAGCAGAAAACCACCAAGTGGCTTCACTCGCTACTCGATCTGCAGAGTGCGACCGGTGATTCGACCGAGTTTTTCGAGCACGTCAAGGTGGATCTCTTTCCGCACGAGATCTACGTGTTTACGCCGAAGGGCAAGATCATCGCCCTGCCACGCGGTGCGACGGCAGTCGACCTGGCGTACGCGATTCACTCCGATATCGGCAATCACTGTATTGCGGCGCATGTCAATTTCAAGCCGATGTCCCTGGTCGACGAACTGACGAACGGTGATCGCGTCGAGATTGTGACCTCTGCCGACGCGCATCCCAGCCAGGACTGGCTCAGCTCGGTCAAGACCGGGCGCGCGCGCAGCAAGATCCGCCATTACCTGAAAGCCGCGCACCATGACGAATCGACGGCACTCGGCGAAAAAATGCTGAATCAGGAGTTGCGGGCGCTGGGCGTGGCCGCTTCCGAGCTGCCGGTTTCCAGCTGGAAGAACGTGCTTCGTGACTCCGGCAACAAGTTGATCAAGGAGGTGTATGCCGACATTGGCCTGGGTTTTCGCATGGCCGGGGTTGTCGCTCGTCGCTTGCTGGCACGCGAGGATGCGCCGCAGCCGACCGACAGGCCACCAGCCGCACTGGTCATTCGCGGCAGCGAAGGCATGGCTGTGCAGTTCGCGCCCTGTTGTCAGCCGATTCCCGGGGATCCGATCATCGGCTCGATCTGGAAGGGCAAGGGTCTGGTCATCCATACGCATGATTGTCCTGCCATCCGAAAGGCGCGCCACGTCAAACCGACGAAGTGGATTGACGTTGAGTGGGAGCCGGAGCCCGGCAAACTGTTCAGCGTGCGCCTGCTGATCATGGTGCAGAACACGGTTGGCGTGTTGGGGCGGATTGCCACCGAGATATCACGTTCCGGAACAAACATCGAGCACGTCAACATGGAAGAGAAGCGTCCCGGAGTTCATACGACGCTGCGTTTCACGGTGCAGGTGGCCAGTCGCACTGCTCTGGCGCGCCTCATGCGCAGTGTCCGCCGCATTCCGGAGGTGGCGCGCATTTCTCGGGATCAGGGGCTGACTGCTTGAAGGTTCTGGTAATCGGCGCCGGTGTCGTTGGCGTCACCAGTGCCTGGTACCTCGCCAGGGCAGGACATCAGGTGACGGTGCTTGACCGCCAGGCCGCGGCTGGACTGGAAACGAGCTTTGCCAATGGTGGTCAGATTTCCGTCTCGCACGCCGAACCCTGGGCGAACCCGCACGCCCCGCTGCGTGCTCTGGCCTGGATGCGGCGCGAGGATGCGCCGCTGCTGTTCCGGCTGCGCTGGGACGCTGCGCTGCTGGACTGGAGTCTGCGCTTCCTGCGCGAATGCACGGCCCGGCGAGCGCGCGACAACATGCGCCAGATAGTCACCCTGGCTTTGTACAGCCGTCGCCAGTTGCAGGCGCTGCGCGCTGAAGCCTCGCTCGCCTACGATCATCTCGAACGTGGCATCCTGCACGTCTACACTGATCGCAGCGAGTTCTCGACGGCCATCAAGGCCGCCGCTGTGATGCGCGAGTTTGGGTGCGAGCGTCGAACGGTGACGGTCGATGAGTGTCTCGCCATTGAACCGGCACTCGCGCCGGCGAAGCGGCTGCTGGTCGGCGGAGACTTTACGGCCGACGACGAGTCCGGCGATGCCCATCGCTTCACTCAGCAGCTGGCCAGCCGGTGCGCGGCGCGGGGGGTTGTTTTTCGTTACGGCATCACGGTCGAGCGGCTGAGCCTTGTCGGTGGCCGGGTGGCCGGGGTGGTGGCGGCCGGTGAGGTGCATGCGGCCGATGCCTATGTCGCTGCCTTGGGCAGTTATACGCCGCTGTTGCTGCGCCCCCTCGGCCTACGCTTGCCCGTCTACCCGGCGAAGGGTTATTCGGCCACTGTGCCGCTCGCCGCCGACAGCATCGCGCCGAGCGTCAGTCTCACCGACGATGGCCACAAGCTCGTCTTTTCGCGTCTTGGCCAACGCCTGCGAATCGCCGGTACGGCCGAATTCAATGGCTACAATACGGAACTCAATGCCGTGCGTTGCCGCGCCTTGATAGAGAGGGCGAACGAGCTTTTTCCGGCTTTGCGGCCGGCGGGCGAGGTTGAGTTCTGGTGCGGGCTGCGCCCGGCAACGCCGTCCAACGTGCCACTGATCGGCCGTTCGGCAGTTCCTAATCTTTACATCAACACCGGCCACGGGACGCTCGGCTGGACGATGGCCTGTGGCTCGGGTGCCGCGCTGGCCGACATCGTCAGCGGCCGTTCGCCCGAGCCGCCCTTTCGCTTCCTTTGAGTCCGTGCAGGCGGTACAGGAGACAGCATGAGCACAGTCCTTTACGAGCTGAGTGACCACGTCGCCACGCTCACCCTCAACCGGCCACAGTCGCTCAACGCGCTCAACCTGGCGATGATCGAAGATCTGCGCCAGATGAGCGCGCGCGCCGCCTTCGACCCGGCAGTGCGCGCGGTCGTCCTGCGCGGGGCTGGCGATCATTTCATGGCCGGTGGTGACCTCAAATGGTTTCGTGAACAGCTGGCCCTGTCGCCGCAGGAGCGGCAACTGCGCTTCGAGGAGATGATCGCCGCCGTGCATGCGTCGATCCTCAACCTCAAGGGCATGGGCAAGCCAGCAATCGCTGCCGTGCATGGGGCCGTGGCCGGCTTCGGCATGTCGTTGATGATGGCCTGCGATCTGGTCGTCGCCGCCGACAACGCCTACTTCACGCTGGCCTACAGCAACATCGCGCTGTCGCCGGATGGCGGCGCCACCTGGTCCCTGCCACGGCAGGTCGGCCTCAAGCAGGCGATGGAGATTGCCCTCCTGGGTGACCGCTTCGATGCTGCACGGGCGCTCGATCTGGGTCTCCTCAATCGCGTCGTACCGCTGGCGCAGCTGCCGGTAGCGACGCAGGCACTGGCGCAGCGGCTGGCCGCCGGGCCGGCGGCTGCCTTGGCGCGCACCAAAGCCTTGCTCAACCAGTCGCTGGCGGCCTCGCTGGAGACGCAGTTGCACGCTGAGCAACGGGCTTTTGCCGCCTGTGGCGCCCATCCGGACTTCAACGAGGGGCTGGCGGCTTTCTTCGAGCGTCGGCCGGCGTCGTACGATCGAGGCTGATGCCGTGCAATGCAATGCTGATTGACACCCATTGCCACCTCGCCGCAGCCGATTTTGCCGCTGATCGGGACGCCGTGGCGGCGGCGGCGCGAGCGGCCGGGGTCGCGAGAATCGTCATTCCGGCGGTCGATGCGGCGAGCTTCGCCGAGGTGCGCGACTGTTGCACGAGTCATGTCGGCTGCGTCCCCGCTTACGGTATCCATCCGCTTTACGTCCAGCAGGCCGACGAGACCGACCTCGATGCCTTGCGCGGGTGGCTGCAGCGCGCTGCAGCGGGGCCGGATCCGCCAGTTGCGCTGGGGGAGATCGGTCTCGACTTCTTTGTTGCCGAGCCGGATGTCGCGCGGCAGGAGCGTTTCTTCGTCGAACAACTGAGAATTGCCCGTGATGCCGATCTGCCGGTGCTCTTGCACGTCCGTCGCTCAGTCGATCAGGTGCTCAAATATCTGCGCCGGATCCGCGTGCCGGGCGGCATCGCGCATGCCTTCAATGGCAGTCGTCAGCAGGCGGAAGAGTTCATCAGGCTGGGCTTTCGGCTCGGCTTCGGCGGTGCGCTGACCTACAGCGGATCGACACGCATCCGCCAGCTGGCGGCATCGCTGCCGCTGGCGTCGATCGTGCTCGAAACCGACGCTCCGGACATGCCTCCGGCCTGGCTGGCGGGGGGCCGCAACACACCGCTGGAGTTGCCGCGGATCAACCAGGTGCTGGCGGAGTTGCGCGGCATCGACGCCAGTGAGCTGGCAAGTGCGACCGCGGCCAACGCCCAGTCCGCGCTGCCTCGGTTGCGTTCGCCCGATTGATCGGGTAGGGTACGGCCTGACGGCTTCGGGCTGCGCAGTTTCCGTGCCGCTCGGCGGGGAGGTCAAGGCAAAAGCAGGGCATCAGGACGGAACTTGTCCGACCACCGCGTGACCAAGCGTGACCAAATCAGGAATCTTGTCCAGGCTTGTCGGGCTCCAGGGCCATCTTGCCGAATGCGAACCTTCTCTTCGTTAATAATGAAAAACAGCTTGGATCCACCGGTCGCCACCTGCGCGGCTGTCAAGAAAGCCCTGCCAGCCATTCCTCAGTATCTGCAAGCGCATTACTGGTGGGCCTACGTCCATCCGCGCGCGGTACATGTTTTCGAGCGCCAGTGGCTGGTGAATCTGATCCTCTGGGGTAACTACAAACGGTTGTGCAACGCCGTGCTGCATGATTTCGGTCACCATCTGCCCGGCCGCACGCTGCAGATCGCCTGTGCCTACGGCGACCTGACGCCGCGGCTGGTCGACTGTGTGGCGGCCGGGGGCTTGCTGGAGGTGGTGGATATCCTGCCGATCCAGTTGGAGAACCTGGCCAGCAAGCTTGGCGGTGACGCGCCCTGCAAGCTGCATTGCATGGATTCGGCGGCGCTGGCTTTTGCCGACGCGAGCTTTGACCGGGCCCTGCTGTTCTTTCTGCTGCACGAGCAGCCACAAGCGGTACGCGAAAGGACGCTGGCCGAGGCGCTGCGGGTGGTCCGTCCTGGCGGCACCTTGACCATCGTCGACTATGCTCCGCCAAGCCGTTTCAACCCCCTGCGCTATTTCTGGAAGCCGGTTCTCGACCGGCTGGAACCCTTTGCCCGTGACCTCTTCAGTGAAGAGGTCGCTGCCTGGTTGCCAAAGGACGGGCGCTTCGTCGCCGTCAGCAAGCAGCGTTTTTTTGGTGGGATGTATCAGATGTTGACGCTCAAGGTTGCGGAAAGAGGCAGAGACCAGCAGCCTGGCGATTAAATTACCCGGCCTCGCCGCAGTCCGCTCGGCACTCGGCGGGGTCTTCTCGGATGTTGATCGCGACCGGCGGTGTGCGGCGCGAGAAAGGATCAAGCGTGGAGATATACAAGGCAGATGTGGTGATCGTGGGCGGCGGCGGCGCAGGCCTGCGGGCGGCAATCGCCGTCGCAGAGTCTGATCCGGGGCTGAAGATTGCGCTGGTTTCGAAGGTCTATCCGATGCGCAGCCACACGGTGGCCGCCGAAGGCGGGTCGGCCGGTGTCAAGCAGGCGACTGACAGCCTGGAGTATCACTTCAACGACACCGTTCACGGCGGTGACTGGCTGTGTGAGCAGGACGTCGTCGACTACTTCGTGGCGCACTGCACGGAAGAACTGACACAGTTGGAGCACTGGGGATGTCCGTGGAGCCGGACGCCGGATGGCCATGTCAATGTGCGCGCTTTCGGCGGCATGAAGATCGAGCGGACCTGGTTCGCCGCCGACAAGACCGGCTTTCACATGCTGCACACCCTTTTCCAGACGTCGATCAAGTATCCGTCGATCAAGCGCTTCGACGAGCATTTCTGCGTCGATCTGGTGGTCGAGGACGGCCGTGTCCAGGGTGTGGTCGCGATCGAGATCGCCTCGGGAGAGTTCACACTGGTCGAGGCTCGCTCGGTGGTCATCGCCACAGGCGGTGCCGGCCGGGTGTTCCGCGAGAACACCAACGGCGGCGTGGTGACCGGCGACGGCATGGCGCTGGCCTACCGCCATGGCGTGCCTCTGCGCGACATGGAGTTCGTCCAGTACCACCCGACCTGTATGCCCGGCACCGGTCTGTTGTTTACCGAGGCATGTCGTGGTGAAGGCGGCTTCCTGGTAAACAAGGACGGCTACCGCTATCTGCAGGATTATGGTCTCGGACCGGCCGAACCGACACCGCGCAACAAGGCGATGGAACTCGGACCTCGCGATCGTCTCAGCCAAGCGTTCTGGTATGAGCAGCAGAAGGGCCGCACGATCGAAGGGCAGCACGGATCGGTGGTGCACCTCGACCTTCGCCATCTCGGCGAGGAGAAACTGCGCGAGCGCCTGCCGCAGATCTACGAACTGGCGGAACAGTTCATGGGCGTCGATCCGGCACGCGCGCCGATACCGGTTCGGCCGGCGGTACATTACACGATGGGGGGAATCCTCGTCGACGGTCACTGCGCCGCCCCCCTGCCAGGACTCTACGCGGCCGGGGAATGCTCCAGCGTCGGCATTCATGGTGCCAACCGGCTGGGATCCAATTCGCTGTCCGAACTCCTCGTCTTCGGCAAGGTGGCGGGGGTGGAGGCCGCCCGTTTCGCCAAGTCGGTGGCGCCGGGGAATTCGGCGAACCTGCTCAAGCAGGCGCAGGCGGTCGAGCAGCGAGTTCTTGCCCTGAAGAAGAAAACCGGCGGCAGCGAACGTATCGCTACGCTGCGCAAGGAAATGGCGCAGACCATGGAGGATGGCTGCGGCATCTATCGGCTTGCGGAGACGATGCAGCAGACCTGCGACAAGCTCGACGAACTCAAGGCGCGCTTCAGGAACGTCAATCTCGAGGACAAGTCGAGCGTCTGGAACACCGAATGGCTGCTGGCCATCGAGCTCGAGTACCAGCTCGATGTGGCGCAGACGATGGCGTATTCGGCCATCAACCGGCGCGAATCCCGCGGCGCCCATCAGCGGCTTGACGGATTCGAACAGCGCGATGATGTCAACTTCCTGAAACATTCGCAGGCGCACTATGTCGCCGGCGGCGCGCCCCGCATCGATTACGGTTCCGTCAAGATCACCAAGTCGCAGCCGGGCACCCGTGCCTACGGTGCTGCAGGCGAAAAGGCCGAGCAGGAAAGGAAGGCGTCCCATGTCTGAAACCCAGAAGACAATCGAGATCGAGGTTCTGCGCTATCACCCGGAGAAGGACAAGGAACCTCACCAGCAGGTTTTCGAGGTGCCATTCACTGACGACATGTCGGTCCTGCAGGGCGTGCAGTACATCAAGGATTACCTCGATGGCTCACTGAGCTTTCGCTGGTCGTGCCGGATGGCCATTTGCGGCAGTTGTGGCATGATGATCAACGGCATTCCGAGCCTGTCGTGCCAGACTTTCCTGCGTGATTACTACCCGGCGCGGGTGCGCGTCGAAGCGCTGTCACATTTCCCGATCGAGCGCGATCTGGTGATCAATATGGATGGCTTCATCGACAAGCTCGAGAGCATCCAGCCCTACATCATTCCGAAGGAACCGCGCACGCTGGCCGAGGGCGAGTATCTGCAGACGCCGGAGCAGCTCGCTGCCTACGAGCAGTTCAGCTCGTGCATCAACTGCCTGCTGTGCTACGCCGCCTGTCCGCAGTTCGGTCTCAACTCCAGCTTCATCGGACCGGCGGCGACCGCCCTGCTGCACCGCTACAACGTCGACTCGCGCGATGGTGGCAAGGCCGAGCGCATGGAACTGATCAACTCCGAAGAAGGGGTGTTCAACTGCACGGCGGTGGGTTACTGCTCTGAAGTCTGTCCGAAGCATGTCGACCCGGCGAATGCGGTCAACCAGAACAAGACCAACGCCGCTGCCGACTATTTTCTTCGTTTTCTCGGCCCGAAGGGAGGTGCCAAGTGAGCGCGCGTCGTCCCTATGTTCGCTCGATGGACGGTTGGTGGCGGAAAAATCCGTTTTTTGTCGAGTACATGATTCACGAGGGCACAGCCCTCTTCGTCGCGGCCTACGCCGGGGTGTTGTTGACCGGAGTGTACCGCCTGTCGCAGGGTGAGGCGGCCTGGAATTCCTGGCTGGCTGCCTTGCAGAGCCCTTGGTACATAATCTTCCACCTTCTCGCTCTGGTCGCCCTGACCTACCATACCTACACTTGGTTCAAGATCATGCCGCGCACCATGCCGCCGCTGGTCATTGGCGGCAAGCGCCAGCCGGGATGGGTGATCACCGCCGGCGGTCTCGCGGCTGCCGCCGCGGCGTGTCTCGGTCTGCTCGCTCTGGTATGGGGGATGGCGCGATGAAAGCTCCTTTGAAACGTTCCAACGCACCGATCTTCTGGGCCCTGTTCGGAGCTGGCGGCATGCTTTCGGCGCTCCTCGGGCCGATGCTGGTGTTCATCACCGGTCTGGCCATTCCGCTCGGATTCCTTCTGCCAGCGGACACCATGAGCTACCCGCGCATGCTGGCCTTCGCCCAGAACTTCATTGGCAAGGGGTTCATCTTTGCGATCATTGCCCTTTTCCTTTGGCACGCCGCGCACCGTATCTTTCACAGCCTGCACGACATCGGCATCCACGCCGGTACCGGTGCCAAGCTGATCTGTTACGGTTCGGCCATGCTGGGAACACTGGTCGCCGCCTACGCCTTGTTGGCGATCGGCTTTTAGGCGATTAACACCGCCGTGACCTGATGCCCTGGCCAGCACGCCGCATCACTCGTCGTGCTGGCCTGTTGCCGTTGCATTTCCGAGGCTATCCCAAACCAAACCACGAGTGCGGTATGCTTGTCGGTTCAAGTCCGGTGCGTGCCGATCCAACCGATGTCGCGCGCATCCGGTGGCAACGGGCTGGCAACAAGGAGAAGCGATGGCCAAGCAGATAGTGGTTTGCATGGATGGCACCTGGAACGACCCCATTGAGCAGACCAATGTATACCGATTATTTGAGATGCTGCCCGGCGAGGAGCAGCAGGTCGAGGAAAACGGACCGATCCGCTCGCATCTCGTCAAGAGCGGCGAGCGGCTCGCCGCCTTCTATCTGGAAAGCATCGGCAACGGTGGCCGGACCCAGGGAGTACTCGGCGGCACGCAGGGAATCGGTTTGCACGACAGCATGATCGACGCCTATCTATTGATCTCTCAGGTCTATCAGCGGGGCGACAAAATATGGCTTTTTGGTTTCTCGCGCGGCGCCTGGGCCGCCCGTAGTCTGGGGGCATTCATTGCCTACTCAGGCCTGATCGCGGCGGTCGATGCCGATAACGACGGAGCGGCCGACGAAGCCGAAAAAATCTGGCTTGGCTATAAGGAAGGTCGTGGCAAGAAGCGCGGTGATCGCTTCTGGAAGTATCACGACGAAATCCCCATGCGCATGATCGGTGTCTGGGATACCGTCGGCAAGTTGGGCGTGCCGCTATTCAGCGGCCTGCGCCTGGTCGACCGGGACGAACTTCGCTTCCTGGCTTTCAGCAACGGCGAACTCAGTCCGCGCGTCGAGCACGGTCGCCAGGCCCTGGCCATTGACGAGGAACGCGCCGACTTTCCACCGACGTTGTGGGAGGAGCGCGAGGGTATCAAACAGGTCTGGTTCGCGGGCGCGCATGCCGATGTCGGGGGCGGCTACGAAAGCCACGGCCTCTCGGACATTGCGCTGGAATGGATGATGCAGGAGGTTAACGATCTTGATGCCGGCCTGCGGCTCTTGCCCAGTCAACTCAGCCAGGCGCTGGCGCCCGACGGCCTGGAGGACAGGCACGATGAAACCCGTGGGCCGGTTTGGCGGACGCGCCCGGACGACAAACGCAAGATCCCCGACAATGCCGAGCTCCATCCCAGCGTTCTGGAGCGGCTGCGGCAGCGGGCCGATTACCGACCGAAGGCCCTCGAAGATGTTGCGGCTTGCGTCGACTTCTACCGGGAGGACGAGCCGCGTCCCGAAGAGCAGTTGCAGCAGGAGCGGGAAGCACTGCCATTCCGCAAGCTGCCGGTGGATGGTTCGACGCGCTTCCCGGCCTATGCCCACAAATGGTGGAACGCCTCGGGCGTCGAAGTCGACGTGGGCGAACGATATCGCATTGAGGCCAGCGGCGCCTGGATCGACAAGGTGACGCCCGCGGGTGCCGACGGTTATCAATCAAAGGCGTGGCTCAGTCACCTCGCGGAAGGTAGCCGGCGCCTGGAAGAACGCCCATGGTTTTCACTGGTCGCGGCCATTCATTCCCGCCCCGACCTCGAGGCCAACAACCCTGACTCGGAGAACCTGCTGACCGGGTTGATCGAAAGCGCCGTGCACGGCGTGGCGCGCATCGACGACGAAAGCAGCCTCATCGCCACTCCGAACGGCTGTGAAATAGAGATCATCGAACCGGGTTTTCTGTACTTTTTTGCCAACGACTCGTCGTTTGCCTACGGCGATAACAGTGGCTTTTTGACCGTCGAGGTGACCCGCCTCCCCTGGTTGGCTGAACTCGACCAGAAACTAGCGCCAACACCTCAATCAGTCCCCGGCAGCCTTGAACTGAAACTTTACTTCAGTCCCGGAACCAGCTCGCTGGCGCCACACATCGCCCTGCACGAGGCTGGTCTCGACTTCAACCTAGTCCGCGTCGACATCCGCGAGCGAAGGCTGGCCGACGGCAGCGACTTTGACGCCATCAACCCCAAGGGCTACGTACCGGTACTCGAACTTGACGATGGCGTCTATCTGACTGAAGTCCTGGCCATCGTGCAATACATCGCCGACCGCATCCCGGAGAGTGGCCTGGCACCACGGCCCTACACGCTAGAGCGTTACCAGTTGCAGGAGTGGCTCGGTTTCATCAGCTCCGAACTGCACAAGGCCTTCGTTCCCCTGTTCAAACCGGACACGCCGGCGGAGTACAAGCATTGTTCAATAGACTTCCGGCACGTACCTGACGGGCAGGCTGGCAGGTTCCTGGTAGTCGCCGGGCTTGCCCCGCTTCGGCAGGACGATCTTCGACTGCTTGACGACCTCGTAGGGAATGCTGCTCAGGATGTGCTTGATGATGTTCAGGCGCACGCGCTTCTTGTCGTCGGATCGCGCGGCGAACCAGGGTGCCCACTCGGTATCGCGTCGCACTGAACATGTCGTCGCGGGCGCGCGAGTAGTCGTACCAGCGGCTGTACGACTTGAGGTCCATCGGCGACAGCTTCCATTGCTTGCGCGGATCGGTGATGCGCGCTTCGAGGCGGCGGGTCTGCTCGTCCATGTCGACTTCCAGCCAGTACTTGAGCAGGATGATGTTGTTCTTGCCGACCAGCAGCTTTCGAACAGGGGCGCCCCTTGAGGAAAACCCTGCACCTGCTCGTCGCGTGGCGAAGCCCATGACGCGTTCGACGCCGGCGCGGTTGTACCAGCTGCGGTCGAAGATCACCACCTCGCCGGCTGCCGGCAAGTGCGGCAGGTAGCGCTGCACGTACATCTGGGTCTTCTCGCGCTCGGTTGGCGCGGGCAGGGCGACGACCCGGAAGACGCGCGGGCTGACGCGGCCGGTGATGGCCTTGATCGTGCCGCCCTTGCCGGCGCCGTCACGGCCTTCGAAGACGATGACCACCTTGAGGCCCTTCTCGATCACCCAGGATTGCAGATGCACCAGCTCGGCTTCGAGCTTCTCGAGTTCCTTCAGGTAGGCGCGGTTGGACATCTTTTTCCCTGGTGCTGCCGGGGCCTCGCTGTCGGTCTGCTCCACCGGCAGATCGGGGTTTACCACCTCCCTGACTTTGGCTTTCTTCCCCTGCTTGTCTTTCTTGCCTTTCTTGCTCATCGACTTCTCCTGTGGATACGCATTGATGGACTGCTCTTGTGGACGCCTGCCGTGCGGCAGCTGGGTTATTGCGCGACGCCGCCGTCCGTCCGGGCCACCGCGTCGGTCACCTTCTCGGCTTCGTTCACCCAGCCGCCCCCCATTGCCAGGTAAAGATTGATCATTGCCTGGAATTCGACCTGCTGCGTCTGTGTGTACTGCAGTTGAACGTTGAACAGGCTGCGCTCAGCGTCGAGCACTTCGATGTAGCTGGTGTAGCCATTGTCGTAGCGCAGGCGCGCGGTAGCCGAGTACTGCTGCAGTGCCTCGACCTGGCGCTTCTGCACCTTGAGTTGTTCGCGCGTCCGGTCCTGGCTGATGAGCGAGTCGTTGACTTCGCGGAAGGCCTCCTGGATCGCCTTCTGGTAAGCAAACAGCGCCTGCTGCTGCGACGCTTCGGCAGCCTGCACCTGACCGGCAATCGCGCCAGCGGTGAAGATCGGCATGCTGATCGGCGAGCCGTAATTCCACACCTTGTTCTGGCTGTTGAACAGGTTGCTCAGGCTGGTGCTGGAGTAGCCGAAGAGGCCGGTCAGCGAGATCGTCGGGAAGTAGGCTGCTTTGGCGGCGCCAATCAGCGCGTTGGCAGCGACCAGATTTTGCTCGGCGCGCCGGATGTCGGGCCTGCGTTCAAGCAGATCCGACGGCAGGCCGGCAGGGATTGCCGGCAGGGCCAGCTGATCGATCGTCTTGCCACGCAGTATCGGGCCCGGGTTGCGGCCGAGCAGCACGCTCAGCCCGTTTTCCTGCTGGGCGATGGCTTTCTGCAGCGGCGGGATAGTGGCCAGGGCTTCCTCGTACTGCGACCGGTTCTGGCTCAGTTCGAGGACCGAAATGATGCCCCCTTCAAAGCGGAGCTTGAACAGCTCGTACGACTCGCCGCGACTCTTCGCCGTCTCCCTGGCAATCTCGAGCTGACGATCGAGGTTGCGCAGGTTGATGTAGGCGCCAGCGACACTGCCAACGAGCGAGAGGATGACGCCTCGCCGGCCCTCCTCACTGGCCAGGAGCTGGGCGCGCGCCGCCTCGGTCTGGCGGCGAATGCGGCCCCAGATGTCGATCTCCCAACTGGCGTTCAATACCGCGTTGTAGCTGTTGTAGGTCTGTCCGCTGCCGGCGCCGATCACTACCGCGCTGACGTCTCTCTGCCGCCTGGCGTCATAGCCGGCGCCTATCTGCGGGAAGAGGCCGGAACGAACGAATCCGTAGTTGCCGGCGAATTCCTCGACGCGCGCGGCAGCGATCATCAGATCCTTGTTTTCTCGCAGCGCAGTCGTCACCAGGTCGTTGAGCACTGGGTCATTCAGTTGCTCCCACCAGGGGGTGTTGGCGAGATCGCGGGCGTCCTGTTCGCTGAGGCGCCAGCCCGCTGGCGTGTCGACCGGCGGGCGGACGTAGTCGGGTCCGACCATGCAACCGCTGGCCAGCAGCGCCAGCAAGGTGACGAGCAATGGCTTACGCATGGCGATCATCCTCCTTTCCCGCCGGCGTCTCGATCTTGCCGGCATCTCCCTCGCCAGACTCCTTATGGCGCACCCCAGTGGCTCCCTTGTGACTGATCTTTTCGACGACGTAGAAGGTCACCGGAATGATGAAGATGGCCAGGCAGGTGGCCGCCAGCATGCCGCCGATCACTGCGCTGCCCATCACCTGCCGCGAAATGGCGCCGGCACCACTGGCAATCGCCAGAGGAACGCAGCCGAGGATGAAGGCAAATGAGGTCATCAGGATCGGTCGGAGACGCAGTTGCGCGCCCTTGAGCGTCGCATCGGCGAGCGAGAGCTCGCCCTTTTCGTACTCCATCTTGGCGAACTCGACGATCAGGATGGCGTTCTTGGCCGCCAGACCGATCAGCATCACCAGACCGATCTGCGCATAGACGTTGAGTTCCTGGCCGCGCAGCATCAGCGCAAAAAACGCGCCGGCGACCGCGATAGGCGTACCCAGCAGCACGGAGAAGGGGAGCGACCAGCTCTCGTACTGCGCCGCCAGGATGAGGAACACACAGAGCAGTGAGAATCCGAAGATGACCGCTGGCGAGATGCCTTGCTGCGCTTTCTGCTCCTGGAACGACATTCCCGAGTAGTCGTAACCCATTTCGCTCGGCATCGTTTCGGCGAAAACCGCCTCGAGTGCGCGCATGACCTGCGTCGAACTGTAGCCAGGCGCCGCCGAGGCGTTGATCTGCGCACTGCGGTAAAGGTTGTAGCGCATCGTGAATTCCGGGCCGGAGATATTGCGGACCGATGTCAGCGCCGACAGCGGCACCGCCTCGCCCTTGCTGTTGCGCACGTAGAACTGCCCGACATTCTCGATGTTGGTGCGGTAGTCGCCCTCGGCCTGGACGTACACCTGCCACTGGCGTCCGAAGCGGTTGAAGTAGTTGATGAAGCCGCTGCCGAGGAAGCTCTGCAGCGTCTTGTAAACGTCGCTTAGGATGACGCCCTGTTTGAGCACCTTTTCCTGGTCGACGTCGATGAACAGTTGCGGAACGGTTGGCCTGAAGGTCGTTGAAACGCTGGCGAGCTCCGGGCGTTTTCTCGCGGCTTCGAGGAACTTGGTGGTGTTCTCGGCGAGGAAGGCGATGTCCTTGCCGGCACGGTCCTGAAGCACGAAGGTGGCACCGCCAGAGGTACCGACCCCCTGGATGGCCGGCGGCGGAAACGCAAAGGCGATGGCGCCGGGGATGGTGGCAAGCCGCTTGGTCAGCTCGGCCTTGATCGCGGTGTACTGCTCTTCAGGCTGCTTACGTTCTGCCCAGTTCTTGAGCGTGACGAAGAAGAAGGCGCTGTAAGTATTTGTCACTTGGCTGAGCATGCTGTAGCCGACGACCGTGGTCGTGTATTGGACGCCCGGCACCTTCATGATCAGATCTTCAGCCTGGGCGGCAATTTCCGACGTGCGTTGCAGCGACGACGCATCGGGAAGCTGGACCGCTGCAAAGACGTAACCTTGATCTTCATCCGGGAGGAAACCGGCGGGGACCAGCTTGCCAAAGAAGCCGGCGCTTGCCGTGACGCCGACCAGAAAGACGAGGCTGATCAGGCTCCTGCGGATGGCGATGCGGCAGACGCCGACGTAGCCGCCGGTGACGCGGCCGAATACTCCGTTGAACCAGTCGTAGAACTTCTGTAGCGGGCCGCTGCCCTTGACCTTGGGTCTGAGCAGAAGCGCGCAGAGGGCGGGGCTCAGGGTCAGTGCGTTGAACGCCGAGATGATCACCGAAATGGCGATGGTGACCGCGAACTGCTGGTAGAGCTGGCCGGTAATCCCCGGAATGAAGGCAGTCGGCACGAAGACGGCAGCCAGGATGACGGCGATGGCGATCACCGGGCCGGTGACCTCCTCCATGGCTCTCAGCGTCGCGTCCTTCGGTGACAGGCCGTGCTCGATATGGTGTTCGACCGCCTCGACAACAACGATGGCATCATCGACCACGAGGCCGATCGCCAGCACCAGGCCGAACAGCGACAGCG
The DNA here is from genome assembly GCF_036625085.1 of Candidatus Accumulibacter necessarius. NCBI lineage: Bacteria > Pseudomonadati > Pseudomonadota > Betaproteobacteria > Candidatus Accumulibacter > Candidatus Accumulibacter necessarius. The sequence continues at coordinate 111,430 of NZ_JAZKUM010000007.1, forward strand.
TGTTGATCGAGAAGCCAAACATCGGGAACAGCATGAAGGTGCCGACCAGCGACACGGGCACCGCCAGCAACGGAATCAGCGTCGCCCGCCAGCCCTGCAGGAAGACGAAGACGACGATCATCACCAGCACCAGCGCTTCGAACAGCGTGTGCTTGATCTCCTTGATGCCTTCGGTGACCGACAGCGTCGTGTCGAGGGCGATGACGTAATCGAGGTCGGGCGGGAAGCTTTGCTTGATCTTCTCCATCAGCTTCTTGGCGCCGTCCGCTGCGTCGAGGGCATTGGCGCCAGGCATCTGGTAGAGGGCGATGAGAGCAGCCGGCTTGCCGTTGAGCCGACCCTGCTGGCTATAGGTCTGGGCACCGAGTTCGATGCGGGCGACATCGCTGACGCGAACGATCGAGCCGTCGGGGTTGGCGCGCAGGACGATCTTGCCGAAATCCTCGACATTTTCCAGCCGCCCCTGGGCGCGCACCGCGTAGGTGTACTCCTGGCCGGGCGGCACCGGCTCGGCGCCAATCGTTCCGGCCGGATTGACCGTGTTCTGGGCATTGACCGCGTTGACAATTTCCGGAATCGTGATGTTCAGCTTGGCCAGCTGGTCGGGCCTGACCCACAACCGCATCGCGTACTGGCCGGCGCCAAATACCGTGACGCTGGCGATTCCCTTGACCCGCGTCATCTGGTCGTTGATGTTGATGTAGGCGTAGTTGGCGAGGAAGATGTTGTCGTAGGTGCCGTTCGGCGAGTAAAGCGCGAACATGACCAGCGGCGACGAGGTCGACTTGGCGACGGTGACGCCGTAGTTGCGCACGTCCGACGGCAGTTGCGCTTCGGCCTGGCCTTGGCGCATCTGGGCGAGCAACTGGTCGGTGTTGGCATCGGTGCCCAGTGCGAAGTTGACATACAGGGTGGACTGGCCATTGTTGGCGTTGATCGAGTACATGTAGTCCATGTTGTCGACGCCGGACATCTGCTGCTCGATCGGGGTGGCGACCGCCTGTTCGACGGTCAGCGCGTCGGCGCCGGTGTAGGTGCTACTAACCTGAATCTGCGGCGGAACGATGTTCGGGAACTGGGCGGTCGGCAGCCCGGACATGGCGACCAGACCGACGATGGTCATCAGGATCGAGATGACCATGGCGACGATCGGCCGATTGATGAAGAACTTGGACATGGTCGTTTACCCCTTGCTCGCCGGTGCAGGCGCTGCCGGTTTGTCCTCGGGCTTGGCTTGGCCGCGGCGTCGGGCACAAAGGGTTTCGGATTGACGGTCATTCCCGGGCGGACCTTCTGCGTCCCCTCGGCGATCACTTTCTCACCAGGTTGCAGTGCGGTGCTGATGATCCACTCGGTGCCGATACGCTCACCAACCGTCACCGGTCGGATATCGACCTTGTTGTCGGCTCCGACCACCGCCACCAGGTACTTGCCCTGGATTTCGGTGACGGCCCGTTGCGGCACCAGCAGCGCGCCCTTATCAACCGACATGGTCGCCCGTACCTTGCCGTATTGGCCCGGGCGCAGCAGATTGTCGGGATTGGGGAACAGGGCAGCCACCTTGAACGTGCCGGTGGACGTATCGACCTGCCGGTTGAGCACCGCGACCTTGCCGGGGTACGGATAGAGCGAGCCGTCAACCAGGAACAGTTCCAGCGGAACCCGCTCCGGCTTGCTGCCGGCGGCAAGTGCCGCGCTGGCGACCTTCAGATACTCGCGTTCGCTGATATTGAAATAGACCTTGATCGGATCAACGGTCGACACGGTGGTCAGTTCGGTCGGCATGCTCGGACTCAGCAGGTCGCCAATCTGCGCCTTGGCGATGCCGGCAATGCCGCTGACCGGCGAACTGATCTTTGTGAAGCCGAGATTGAGTTTCGCCGTCCGCAGGGAGGCCTCGGCGGCCTCGAGCTGTGCCTTGGCGGAAAGGTGGGCACCGGTGGCATCATCAAGGTCCTTCTGGCTGACCGCGTTCACGGCGGCCAACGGCTTGATGCGGTCCAGGTTGGCCTTGGTCGTCTCGAAACGCGCGGCCTGCTGAGCACGCAGACCCTTGGCCTCATCTACGGCGGCCTCGAAAGTGCGCGGGTCGATCTCGAACAGTGGCTGACCCTGTTTCACCAGGTCGCCTTCGCGGTAATTCTGCCTGATCAGGTAACCGGTGACTTGTGGGCGGATGAGGGCATTGACGTTGCCGTCGAGCGAGCCGATCCACTCCATGTAGATCGGCACATCCTTCTGGGCAACGCTTACTACCTCGACAGTCGGCGTCGGGGGCGGGGGGACAGACTTGTCGCCGCACGCCGCGAGAGAAAAGATGGAAATCAGGGTCGTGGAGATCAGGATTGGTTTCATGTCATTTTCGTCCGACGCTATGCGATAGCCGAAGATACTAACGTATCCGGCACGCCGGGACCATACATAAATGGACAGCCTGCGTTTCGTTGCACCCCCGGAACGTGCCAGGTCGAAACGCCCGGCGTACACCAGGAACCGCTACTTCGCGCAGCCCGCTCGCCATCGGGATGGGGTGGTGCCGCTCCAGCGCCGGAATGCCCGTGCGAAGGCGCTGGCATCCGCGTATTCGAGCATCATCGCGATTCTCTGGATGTCCGCATCCGTGTTCTCGAGCATCTGGCGGGCAATCTCGAAGCGCCCCTCATCCACAAGCGACTGGAAGCTGGTACCGCAGGCGTTCAGCCGGCGGCTCAAGGTGCGGCGGTGCAGCGAAAAGAATGCGGCAACCTGGCCCGCGTTTGCCTGACCGGCGATGAGCGCGGTTCTCAGTACGGCCAGCACCTGTTCCCGGAAGTCGCCGCGATGCGCCAACTCGAGCGCATCCATCTGTTCCTGAGCCCGGCGGCGCAACTCGGCATCCGCGGCCGCCAGTGGACGCTGCAGCCAGTCAGCCGGGAAGACGACCCCGTCATGCTCGGCATCGAAGCGCAGGGGTGCCCGAAAGAACTGCTGGAAGGGCCGCACATCATCCGGCCGGCGGTGGGCAAACAGGATTTCGACGGGTTTCCAGTCCGGGCCGCATAGGGCGCGCAGAATATTGAACATTGCTGCGACCGCCCCATCCCCAGTCTGGTCGGTCGCGTCGACCAGAGTCTCATAGATGCTGTAGCTCAGCATCGCCGTGCGGTCGTTCTCCGCAAGGGTCGTCACTGCACCTTGGACGTGATGATGCAGACAGCGCACAAGACTGCGTAGCGCACCTCCCACGTCCGCCGAGTGTTGCACCAGCAGGCCCAACAGCCCGAGCGAGTGCAGGCCAGCCTGCTGACCGATCAGGAGCCCGAAGTGACGGCACCCGGTTCTATCCACGCAAAGCTGGATGAGTTGGCTCCTTTGTGCGAATGAAATCCGGTTGTCCGGCTCGTCGAACAGTTCCGGTGGCACGCCCGCCTCGGCCAGCACCTCCGCCGGATTTGCGCCAAGATTTCGCAAGAGCTCGGGAATGACCCGCACGGAGCCAACGCGAACACTTGCATTCCGGCGCGGGCGCTGGGCCGACTCATGATCTGATCTGTTCGATTTCCGGTTTTCTGACTCCATCGGGTCAGGGTAAACAAGATTGTCAAGAAATGTCCAGCACAAGCAACGGCAACATGATTGAATTGACGGCGAAAGTCGCTCGACGAGCTGGTCAGCGAGCTCGATCATCAATCCTTGAAACGGGGGAAGGAAACCATGGAATCCGGCAATGCGGGAACGAAAATCGTCATCGTCGGCGGCGTGGCTGGTGGCGCCTCATGCGCCGCGCGCCTGCGCCGGCTGAACGAGAACGCCGAAATCCTCATGGTCGAACGCGGCCCGTATGTCTCATACGCCAATTGCGGTCTGCCCTACCATGTCGGCGGCGTGATCGAGAAGGAGTCGAGTCTGCTGGTGGCGACCGCGGATACCTTCCGCCGCATGTTCAATATCGATGTCCGGACCAATTGCGAAGCGGTCCGTATCCTGCCCGACACCAGGACCATCGAACTGCGCGACGTGCTGACCGGCGAGGTGAGCAGCGAATCGTACGACAAGCTGGTGCTGTCGCCCGGCGCGCTGTCGGTTCGCCCGCCCCTGCCGGGGATCGACCTGCCGGGAATCTTCCAGGTGCGGACCGTGCCGGATGCGCGGGCAATCCGCGAATGGATCGAGCGCGGGTCGCTGTTCCTCACCGGAATGGATAGATACGCCGGCTTCCAGACAGTGAAATCCAGGACCCGGGCAGTGGTCATCGGTGGCGGCTTCATCGGCCTGGAAACGGCGGAGAACCTCGTGCATCGCGGATTCGACGTCACCCTCGTCGAGATGCTCGACCAGCTTCTGGCGCCACTCGACCAGGACATGGCCCGAATTGTCGAAGGCTACGTCGAGCGGCATGGCATCCGGCTGGAGCTCAATGACGGCGTGGCCGGCTTCCAGCAGGCCGCCGATGGCGCACTCGAGGTCCTCACGAAGTCCGGCAAGACTCACCCTGCCGACATCGTCATCCTCGCGCTCGGTGTTCGCCCGGATACCACGCTGGCCAGGACGGCCAGCCTCGAGATCGGGGAGCGCGGCGGAATCCGCGTCGACGAACAGATGCGCACCAGCAACCCGGACATTTTCGCGGTCGGCGACGTCGTCGAAGTCCGCGATTTCGTGACTGGCGAATGGAGCCTGATTGCGCTGGCCGGCCCGGCCAACCGCCAGGGGCGAATTGCCGCTGATGTCATTGCTGGGCGCGCGTCACGCTTCCGCGGTACCCAGGGCACTTCGATCATCGGCCTCTTTGGCGCCGCGGCCGCCTGGGTAGGTGCCAGTGAAAAGACGCTGAAGCGCCTCGGTGACGGCGACTATGAAAAAACCTATCTCTACCCGAATTCACATGCCGGCTACTACCCCGGCGCCACGCCGGTCCCCATGAAGGTGATGTTCAGGAAATCCGACGGCCGCCTCCTCGGTGCCCAGGCGGTGGGCATGGATGGTGTTGACAAGCGGATCAGCGCACTGGCCATGGCGATCCAGATGGGTGCCACGATCTATGACCTCGAGGAGGCCGAGCTCTGCTATGCCCCACAGTTTGGCAGCGCCAAGGATCCGGTGAACTTTGCCGGCATGGTCGCCGCCGACATCCTCCGCGGCGACATGCCGGTCGCGCATTGGGAGGCGCTCGGGGACGGCGTCCTGCTCGACGTGCGGGAGATGTTCGAACTCGCGGTCGAAAGTGTGCCCGGGGCGATCCACATCCCGCTCGGGCAACTGCGCTCGCGCCTGGGTGAGTTGCCGCGCGACCGGAATATCCATGTCATCTGCTGTTCCGGGGGACGGGCCTACTACGCGACGCGGGTATTGTTGCAGAACGGGTTCAACGCCAAGACGATTGCCGGCGGCATGCTGTCGCGTTATCACTCCCACCTCCTGCTGGACTGAGTGAGCGAACGGACAAGTGTCATGAGCGGCTGGAACCGGCAACTCAACACCACCACGTGGCGGGATGAAGGCGCTGCGCCACAGAGCGCAGAATCATGAGCGGCAGAATGCAGAACGAAGGCGGCTGGAAGCCGAAAATCTCGCACGAGATGGTCGAGTACGCGGTCAATGTCGTGCATCTGGCTATCGCTTTCGCTGCGTTCACCCAGTACCGGCGACTCGTTCTCGCGGCCCACGAATGATCGCGGAGCCCGACTTGCCATTGAACATCTCGGTCAGCAGCAGATCTTCCGCGAGCGCCATTCCAGGCGAGGCCTGGACGCGACTCTGCCCGGCCGGCCATCCCTTTCTCAACGCCGACTTTCTGGCGATCGTTGAGCGGCACGGGGCGGCGGCACCTGAATCGGGCTGGACGGCTCGACATCTGGTGGCTAGTAGTTCGTTTCAACAATAGACATGAACATTCAGTGATAATGACATGATTTCAAGCCTTTTCTGTGTGAGGTGTGGTCATGTCCGGAAAGACGAGTCGGGCGGCACTGGCAGTGACGGCGGCGGAAGAGGAGATGCTCTGGAATCTGGCCCGGTCGAGAACGGCGCCGGTACGTGAAGCCGAGAGGGCGAAGATTCTTCTGGCGTACGCGGAGAACCGGTCGATTACTGAGGTCATGCGCCGAGTGGGAGTGGGACGTTCGACGGTGTACAAGTGTATCGACAAAGCCCTGGCCGAAGGTGTGGCGGCTGGGCTGAAGGATGCCTATCATCGCCCGCATGAGCCTGAGATTGGCGAGGAGGCCAAGGCCTGGGTGGTCAGTTTGGCCTGTACCAAACCGAAAGATCATGGACGGGCAGCGGAAGTGTGGTCGATTTCGGCGTTGGCGGAATTTGTCTCGAGCCATGCCGAGGAGGCTGGCCATCCGCGTTTGGCGCAAGCGGGCAAGAGTACCGTCTGGCGGATTCTCAACGAGCGGCAGATCAAGCCGCACAAGATCAGCTATTACCTGGAACGGCGCGACCCGGATTTCGATCGGAAGATGCAAGAGGTTCTGATGGTTTATCAGGATGTGGCTTTGTACCGGGAGGGGGCTGTTCATGATGCGCGTCCAAATCCGATCTACACCGTGAGCGTCGACGAGAAGCCAGGTGTTCAGGCGCTGGGGCTGACGGCGCCGGACTTGCCTCCGGTGCCTGACAAAGCGCCCACCCTCGGGCGCGATTACGAGTACGTTCGCCATGGCACCGTCTCGATTCTGGCTGGCATTGATCTGCACTCCGGTCATATCTTCGAGCGAGTCGAGGATCGGCACCGTAGCGCCGAGTTCATTGAGTTGCTCAAGGACATCGACGCCCACTATCCTCCAGAGGCGATCGTTCGCCTCGTTCTCGACAATCATTCGGCACACATCTCGAAGGAAACCCGGGCCTTCCTCGCGACGCGCCCTGGGCGCTTCGAGTATGTCCACACCCCCAAACACGGCTCGTGGCTCAACCTCATCGAGTGCGCCTTCTCGAAGATGGCTCGCACCTTCTTGCGGCATATCCGGGTCACTTCTCTGGACGAACTCAAGGCACGCATCCACCAAGGAGTCGACGAGATGAACGCGGCCCCAGTCGTCTTTCGTTGGAAGAAGTTCGATCTCGCCATAGCCTGATCTGACCATGTTTTCGCGGAACGTACTACTAGCGACGATCGCGGCGCCGTCGTCGGTCTGCTGCCCCTGTACATCAAGAGCCACTCGCACGGCGATTTCATCTATGACTGGTCCTGGGCGGCGGCCTACCGGCAGCTCGGCCGCCAGTACTACCCGAAACTGATGAGCTGTCTGCCGCACACCCCGGTTGCCGGCGCGCGCATCCTGGTCGGCGAAGGGCCGCAGGCGGGATCTATCCGGCAGGCGCTGGTCGAGGCGGCCAAGGCACTGGCGACCCGTTGCCCTGCCTCTTCGTGGCATGTGGCGCTGGCCACCGAGGCAGAAATGGACCTGCTGCGGAGCGACGGGCTGCTGATCAGTCACGACGTCCAGTTTCATTGGCTCGATCCCGGCTGCGGCGACTTCGACGGCTACCTGGCCACCTTCAGTGCGGCCAAACGCCGCAAGGTCCGTGCCGAACGGCGACGGGTCGCGGAGAGCGGGCTCTCGCTCGAGACACGGCATGGGGATCAGATCGACGCCGCCGAATGGCCGTTGCTGCACGCACTCTACGCCAGCACTTTCGACCGGTTCGGCAATCACGCCGCTTTCTCGGCCGCCTGTTTCGCCGATCTGGCGGCGGCTCTGGGTCGTCGAATGGTCGCCTTCATCGCCCGTGATCGCGGATTGCCGGTCGCCGTGGCGATCTGTTTTCGCAGCGATGACGCACTCTACGGGCGCTACTGGGGTTGCTCGGGCACCTATCACAGCCTGCATTTCGAACTCTGCTTCTACCAAGGTATTGCCTATTGCCTGCGCGAGGGCCTGCGGCGCTTCGAGCCGGGAGCGGGCGGCGAACACAAGCTGGCGCGCGGGTTCACGCCGACGGTCGTGCAGTCCGCGCACTGGATCAGCGACCCCGGCATGCGACAGTTGCTCGCCCGTCACCTGGCGTTGCAGGGCGAGGCGGTTTCCGAGTATCGCGACGACGCGGCGGAGCATCTGCCCTTCCGGCGTGACGCGTCGCCATCGCAGGGAGGCTGAGGAGTCTTGAATTTCCGCTCCGCCGGTTTGCCGAAGCGCTCCCCTTGAGGGGCGTCGCAATTGCCCATCGACCGCTCAGCTGGCCGATGACGCCGGCTTGAACCAGCCTGCCATGCCCGGCCGATCAACCGGCCAAAATCGTCGACGCAATCGGCCGTTCCTTCCTGCCCACGCCAAGAGCCGACAAGGCCCCCGTGTAGGCAGAGACTTTTTTTCGGCTTTGGCCATTTCAAGAGGGACCCGACAGCTACTGCTTACTGACGTCATCACTGCCTCGATCCGGCCAGTTGCGGCCGTTCCCAGTGGCCACAGACCCGCCATAAAGATTGCAGCTCCGCCCAGTTAGCAGCCATTACGGCTGCACAGACCTTGTCGCATGTTCGGCCAAAGGCGATGTTGGTCTTGTCCGCGTCTATTGCCCTCTACGTATAGCCAACGTGATTCCTTCCCAGCCGGCATCTACGATCAATCCGGCCTCCGCCTCCCGTTCGGCGGCAAGCATCAACCTCGGGCGAACCGGGAATCCATTGACCGCACACTGTGACTGGGGGCCAAAGATGACGTACGCGACCTGCCCTTCTGAAACGTGTGTTCCGGTATGGATTGCTTATACTTAATCACCGTGATGACAAGAGGACGATGGCATGAGAATGGAACAAGTCAGCGCCAACTGCTTTGCTGTGCTAAACGAGAAAAACCTCGTGTGCGATGCCAACTCGGGCCTCATCAACCTGGGCGGCGGCGTGGTGATCGACACACAGTCGGACCTGCCGCACGGACGTCAGATGATCAAGCTGTTCGGCAAGGTCTGGCGCGACATGCCCAGGCGCGTGATCAATACGCACGAGGACGGCGACCACGTGTGGGGGAACCAGCTCTTCGAGGGTGCCGAAATCATCGCGCACCGGCGGGTCAAGGAATTGATGCCGCACGTTGCCGACCCAAAGGAGACCCAGCAACTGATCAAGGGGTCCGATCGCTTCCTCACACGCTTGTTGCTCAAGGCCCTGCACCCGGGCGCGTTGGCGATTGCCCAGCAGTTGAAACAGGACTACGACTTCGACGGCATCCGGCTGGTGCTGCCGACCACCGTGTTCGAGGAGCGGCACGTGCTGGATCTCGACGGCACGGAAGTTCACCTCATCTACGTGGGGCCGTGCCACCAGATCGGTGACACGATCATCCATGTGCCAAAGGAAAAGGTCGTGTTCGCCGGCGACGTGATCTTCCGCGAGTGCACCCCCATGGGCTGGAACGGCACTTACGAAAAATGGCTCAAGGTTCTCGATCTCATCATCTCGCTCGACCCGGAGGTCATCGTCCCCGGACACGGACCGGTGTGTGGGATCGAGGGCGCGATGGAGATGAAGGCCTACCTCGAATACGTGCGCGAAGAATCGAAGCGCTGCTTCGGGCAGGGGCTGAGCGCCCTGGAGGCGTCGAAGAAGATCGATTTCGGACCGTACGGCGGATGGAAGGCTCCGGCGCGTCTGTTCATGAACGTCGAGCGGGCCTACCGCGAGTTCCGCAACGAGGCCACGGACGCACCCTGGGACCACGCGAAAGTCTTCGACGCGGTCCTCGCCGTGGCGAAGGCAAAGGGGATCACGGTCGAGTTCTGATTGGGGTGCGCGTTTCCAATCAATCCGGGCCATTCCCGGTAACGGCATGCACGAAAAACAAACACTAGCAGCAGGAGAAACAGAAATGAAATTTCCACGCATTTACTCAGACGAACAGGGCGAGACGCACATTGGTGTCTGTGACCGCCCAGAGCATGAGGCACCGTTCGGGCCGCCTCCAACCCCCATGGGGCTAATGACAGATATCGAAGGGGTCAGCAGCCTTGTCATGTTCTCGGTCCCGGGCGGGACCGAGGTGCCGGCCCACAATGCGCCGCAGCCTTATATTTGCATCGTTCTCTCCGGCGAGGGCGAGGTGACCGCCAGCGATTGCTCGACCTTACGCCTGGGCCCTGGTGGGCTGCTCTATTGCGACGACGTCAGCGGTAAAGGCCACGTTACCCGGTCGATCACCGACCTCAGTCTTGCCTTCATCAATCGAGGCAACTCGTGAGTCGGCAGCGAGCACACACAACCAAACCTACGGCGCAGGGAGGGGGGAACCATGATGAAGACGCACACCAGCAAGATGCTGATCGATAAAACGCGCGGCCTGAAATTCACCGAGGGTCCGCGCTGGCACGACGGCAAGTTGTGGCTCCTCGACGACATCCACGACAAGCGGATCAAGACCGCGGGTCACTTGCCCGTGATCTGCGGCACCAGACGGCCGCTCGACTTTAAAACCCGCCGTTGAACCATTCGTGAGACGAATGTCCGCAGAGGGTCGGTTGCACTCAGTGGTGACTGGCCGCTTTCAGGAATTGGAACTTCACTGACCGCTTTCCGGCGATGAATCCGACGAGAGGAGTGTCGCACCCGACCCATTGTTGACGTTCAGGCTATCTATAAGCAGACCTTCAACGGACTCGCTCACCGGCTCCGCATGGCAGAGTCGGGTGAGACACCCAGTCTCAACATCTCTCTACTCGTTTTAGCGCGCTACAGGCGTACGTCACCCATGATTCAGCGTCGAACGCCCACGCGGTTAGCTCCCCCGTTCCGGTTGGTTGCACTAGCCCCTGCCGCGCCAACATTCCCAGCGGCTCCGGGTTGGTTGATACCGGGGTCCCGGACGCCCACGCCGGGTGCGCCTACACCAACGCCGGGTGCAACCCCCACGCCCGGAGCGCCGACACCGGGGGCTGTTACTGGGCGCGCAACACATCCTTTGGGTACGCCAACGGTCTTGCAATAAACGACGGCACTCGCTGGCATGGCGGCGAAACCAAGGCCAAAAGCCAGCACTGAAGTTACAAATAAACGGTTCATCATTCACTCCCGCACAGCAACATAAACGCCAAAAGTGGCACTTCAAGGTACGAACTTCAGCTTACACCTGCCCCGCCCCAATGACCGGTTTTGGCAGATTTTTTAGCGTCCGTCCATGGCCGGTTGGGTGAGGTCGCCAAAGGCGGCTTTGTAGCATTCCCATTCGCAGAACCCTGTTTGGGCTGACCGGCCGCTCTGGAGAAAACTAGCTGACTGGAAAGGGTCGGTTGCCGTCAGTCAACCACGAACGAAGCAGTGACCGCTCATGGCTTGGAGCCGCCAGCCAGTCGAGCAGTTGCTCGAACTGAGTGCGAACGGCCGGATCAGTTTACAACAGTGGTTCTGATTTCTCTAGCTACTGGCAGCCACTGGCCCGCGGTGGTCATTGAACTTTACCAACGTCGAGCGGCAGGCCCTGCTCCTGCTGCGGTCATTCGCTTTGCATGAAGGCGACCCTTGTTCCTCTGGGTGAGCCAACATGCCTGCCACGCCTGATGGCCGCCCGTGCGCCGCAGCTCTGGGAGAGCAAGGGCTACTGATCGAGACGGCCGACGCAGCGCAATGAGGCGTTTCGCTGTTAGCTCCGATGACTTGTCGAGTTGCGGACAACGCGGGGCGCGAATCCTATGGCAGGTACGCGTCAATCGCGCGCAGGGCGGCGAGGCCTCCCGCAGCAATCGACACGCCCCGGTCCGGCGACAGCTCCGGCTCGGTCGGATTGATGCGGATCAACGGCCCCGGTAGCCGTTCACCCAGCCTGCGTACGGTCGGGATGTTGGTGCCGGCACCGACCTCGATGACCAGCACGTGCCTGACCTGTCGTAGCCAGGCGTGCAGGCGCGCTTCCTGGGCTTCACTGCGCGTTGCTGTCCACCCCCAGTCACCGAACATCAGGATGTTCGGCCGGGCAATTCCCCGGCAGCGGGGGCAGAGCGGGAATTCGGAGCGGAGCAGGCATGCCTCCTCGTCAAGCTCGGGCTGGAAGTCATCGGCAGGCCAGATGCCATCATGGCAGCCGTCGAGGCACTGCAGGTGATGGATCGAGCCGTGGCACTCGGCGACGCGCTCGCCGGCGAAACCGGCTTTCTGGAACTGGCCGTCGACGTTGCTGGTGAACACGAATGCACCCTGCGGCAACTCCTCGGCTATTCGGCGCAGGATCTGGAAGCCGTCGTGCGGGATTGTCTGCCGGTAGAGATTGAGCCGATGGCCATAGAAACCCCAGGCCAGGCGCGGATGCCTGGCGAAGGCGGCCGGATTGGCGATCTGCTCGAAGGCGATTCGTGCCCGGCCGAGCGCCGGGTACACGCCCCAGAAGCCCTGCGGTCCGCGGAAGTCGGGCAGGCCGGAATCGACGCCGATGCCGGCGCCGGCGGTGACGAGCAGGCCGTCGGCCTGACGGATCAGCTCTGCGCAGCGTGGGTAATCGGCAGCCAATTACAGACCTCGTGCCCAGGCCGGCCGCAGCGGCGTCGCTTCCGGGTGGACGATCGCCTGTCGCACCTGATGCAGCAGGCGCGCCTTGTCGGCGCCGAGCGTTCCCTTGAGCACCAGCCAGTTCGACGCATGATCGCTGCGGAAGACCGTTCGTTCGAGTTCGAGGCGTTCGAGAAAGTGCTCCATTTCGATGAACAGCTCGTGCTGGCTGAGCGGCCGCCAGTCGGGGAAGCTGGCGCGGAAACGTTCCTCGCCGAGCGGAAAGCTGACCACCAGCGTCGCCAGATACTCGGGCTGCGTCGCATTCGCCAGCCGGGCCGAGCTCTCGGCGTGGCGCAGCGAAAGCTGCGGCCCACCGAGGCCGTTCAGAATCATCACCGAGCGGGTGATGCCGGCGGCGCCAAGCTTGTCGAGCGCGTCCAACGTCGAGGCGAAGGTCTCGCCCTTGTTGACCCGTTCCAGCACTTCGTCATCGCCCGACTCGGCGCCGAGGTAGGCAATCGACAGGCCGGCGGCGGCCAGTTCGCGCAACTCCTCGAGCGACTTCCGGCGCAGGTTGCGTGGCAGGCAGTAGCTCGATACGCGGCGCACCGCGGGCAGGTGAGCGCGGATGCCGTTGAGGATATTGAGCAGGCGACGCGTCGGCAGCACCAAGGCATCGCCGTCGGCCAGGAAGACCCGCCGGATTTCGCTGCCGAAGCGTTCGCCGGTGAGGCGGATGCTTTCCAGGACCTCGGCTTCGTCGCGTGCCCGGAAATGTTTCTGCGGCGCTGTGTACATCTCGCAGAATGTGCAGTGATTCCACGAGCAACCGTCGGTCACCGGCAGGATCAGCGATTGTGCCTCGCTTGGTGGGCGGAAGACGGGTTCGACATAACGGATGGGAATGGCGTGCAGCATGTGACCGGCGGCTGTGGAGGCAGGATGAACGGATCAATATTAACGCGCTTTTGGCTGCCGTTGCCTGCTTCCCTGCGGTCCAGGCCCGCTGGCTGCTGACAACGACTGCTCGCGCCGGGCAGGTCCAGCCCTTCTCGCGTTGCCACCCGCGGTCGGTGACCTCGCAAGGTGTCAGCGACGGTCAGTCCTTGGCGGGTGCCCTCCATGTGGGGGCACCCTCCGGTCCGTAGCGTACCAGGGCGTAATCTGCGCGCCGCACGCCGTGCAGCAGCAGGTTGGTTTCGTCGGTGGAGATGCCCAGTGCCTGCAGGGTTTCCGCCGCCAGGCGCAGGCTCGCTTCGAGGGCCTCGGGGAAGGCTGTGTTGACCCCCGCACGCAGCAGGGCGTCGCAGCTCATCAGGTCGCGGGCGCGGGCGACGATGGTCACCTGCGGCGCGTGCGAGCGGATCATTGCCGCGGCACGAACGGCGACCGCCTGGTCGTCGATCGTCAGTACGACCAGGTCGACCCGTTGTAGCGCGCCGGTGGCGAGCAGCTCCGGGTCACCGATATCACCATAAAACAGGGGGTGACCCTCGCTGCGCCACTTGGCGACCAGTGCGGCATCGGTCTCGAAGGCGATGTAAGGGATGCCGCTGCTGGCCAGGATGGTACCGACCGTATGGCCGACGCGGCCGTAGCCGCCGATCACTACGCGCGCTGCGGATTCGTCGCCGTGCGCGGAATAGCGAAAGCGTTCGTCAATGCCGCTCGCTTCTTCGACCCGTCGCGTCGCCAGCCAGTTGCCGAGCTTGACCAGAACGGGCGTCAGCAGCATGGTCAGCGAGATGACCGCGACGGCCATCACGAAGACCAGGTCGTCGATCACGCCGAGCGCCTTGGCCGCTCCAAAGACGACGAAAGCGAACTCGCCACCCTGGGAAAGCATGAACGCCACCCGCCACGCCGTGCTGCGTCCAGTGCCGAAGATGATGCAGAGCACATAGAGCACCGCCACCTTGATGCTGATGATCGCCAGGACATGCAGGGCGAACTGCAACGGGCGCTGCGCCAGCGCGGCGACGTCCACCGACATGCCGACGGCGACGAAGAAGAGGCTCATCAGCAAGCCCTTGTGCGGCTCCAACGTGGCCTCGATCTGCAGGCTGTAGCGCGAGGTCGAGAGCATCATGCCCATCAGGAAGGCGCCCAGTGCCATCGACATACCGGCAAGGTCCATCGCCCAGGCGGCAGCGAAGACGGCGGCCATGGCGGTGAGGAAGAACGCCTCGCGGTTGTTCCTTCTGGCTAGGTGGTCGAGCAGCCGTGGCACCAGGTAGCGGCCGGTGACGATCACCAGGGCGACCATCGCGATCGCTCCCGCGATCTGCTTCACCAGCGGCATCTCCTTGGGCATGGGTCCGCTGTCGGCGAGGATGGGCACCAGGGCGAGCAGCGGTACGACCGCGAGGTCCTGCATCAGCAGGATGGCGAAGGCCGTCTGGCCATGGCGGCTGGCAATCTCGCCCTGATCCCTGAGCATCTGGATGACGAAGGCGGTGGACGAGAGGGCGAAGCTGGCGCCGACCAGCAGAGCGGCCGACCAGTTTGGCAGGAACAGCTTGAGATACAGGGCAATGACCAGGGTCGAAACGACGATCTGCAGCGACCCGAGTCCGAACAGCGTTCGCCGTAGCTCCCACAGGCGGCGCGGCTTCATCTCCAGGCCGATCAGGAACAGCAGCAGCACGACGCCAAGTTCGGTGAAGTGGCGTACGTCGTCCACCTGGGTGGTGACGAAGGGCCCCGGCGTATGCGGTCCCACGATGATGCCGGTGACCAGCAGGCCGAGAATCGAACCCAGACCGAAGTGCCGGAAGACCGCGACGGCGATCGAGGCAACGATGAGCAGCAGTACCGCGGAATAAACGAAGGATTTGGGGTCCATGATCACCTTGTCGACCGGTCGGAGGAAAGCGTGGTTCCTGATGGCCAAGGGAGGATTCCCGGAGGATCGCTCGCCGCCGACCTTGAGCAGACTGTCCATGCAGCGGCTCTGCCGATGGAGGCAGAAGACCAGAAGCAGAGTGCTGCCCTTATCGTATCCTGATTCGGCACCTGTTCACTCTGCAGTCGACGAAAATGCAGTGCCTTGAGCCCCGCAATGCCGCCCGCCAGGTCTTCCTCCAGCCTTTGTTGGTTGCCGTGCATACGAGGCAACGCCTCAGAAAGAATGGTTGCCCTGAGCTTCTTGGGCGACGCTTGACGCGTTAGCACGTCGACCGGAACGCCGAGGAGTTGCAGCTGTTCATGGCGGATGGCACCGGGCGAGGCGGGATTAGGATGGCTTTTTGCCCTTTTGAAGCTCATGGAATAAGATTTGGAACTGACGCTGCTTGGTGGGGGCTCATATGCTCTCAATGGTGCCGTTGGATTTCCTATACTTCGGAGGAACATCGAATGGTCGACAGGCTTGCTTTCGAGGATCGCCAAGGGATGAGCCCGGAATCCCTGCCAAAGGCGAGCCCCCGCCGGCTGGTTACAACGGGCCCGGCGCTTGCCCTTGCTGCCGTTGCCTCGGTCGTGCTGCTGGCGACCGGGCCGCTCCGTGCCCAAGGCGCGGCGGAGGCGCTGTTCAGCGACGAGGCCGGACGGGTCGGCATCGGAACGAGCAAGCCGGAGACGAGGCTCGATGTGGACGGGAACGCCCGCATCAAGGGCACGCTCGAGGTCGCGGGGGACGCCCCAATCACCGGTGCGCTCGACGTCGGCGGAGACGGCAGAGTCGGAAAGACCCTAGACGTTGGCGGTAACGCCAGGATCAACGGCACGCTCGACGTCGCCGGGGACGCCCACACCAAGGGCTCGCTCCTTGTCGGCGGCGAGACCCCGATTTCGAGCCAATTCGATGCTCGCGGCAATGGTCACCTGGGGGGTAACCTCCACGCCGGGGGGGATGCCCGGGTTGATGGCATGCTGAACTCCCGCGCGCGCTACCAGAGGGACGACGAGCCGGAAGCGTCCTACGAGATCTCACCCCGCTATCATCTGTCGTTGACCGCGCGGAAGTACGGCGGCAGAACCAGGACCATTCCGATGGATACCTTGCTCGCCCTGTGCGCCGATCCCGACGGCTGCCAGATTCGGCTGGCCGCCACGCGTTGGGCCGGCGACGGTCAAACGGCAAGTGGGTCCGTCTTCTTCACCTTCTATTACTCTGCCGCTGACGGCAATTGGCGGGCGAGCGAAACGGCTGCGGCTGGTGCAACGGGCGTCGATGGCAATGGGAGGACCGAGCATGCCTTCAACCTCTGGAATGCTTGCTTTCTTACGGACGGAAAATATGACAGGTTTGTGGACCAGGGCGACAAAGAAAAAGGCATGCAATTGCTGGTTTGGAACGGACAGGTGAATGCAAACCGCACTTGCGAGCTTACCATCATCGACTGAAGGCAACGAGAGCAGCTGGCGTTACCGGTCGTGCCAATCGTCCTGTCGACTCTCTGTGTTCTTCGCGACCCTTGAGCAATGCTAAGATCAGCCATCTGTTCACCTTGGCTGGCCGCCTCGCGGATACCGTCAAAGGTCTTTCAAGGAGTTTCATCATGCAGCGCGCAAGAATACTGGTCGCCATCGGGCTGGCCGTCGCCCTGACCCCTTTGTCTCTGGCTCAGAGCCACCTGAAGCTGCCGAGCAGCCAGGATGACTATCGCGAGTTGATCGAGGAGGAGCGCAGCGGACCATGCGAGCGCTGCGGCGTGGTGACGGCGATTCGCAGCCAGACGCATGAGGGACCGCGGCCGCGGAGTCCGGCGCCGGCGATCGCGCCGAGTCTGGTGACGGCGCCGATCATCGGGACTGGCAGCGCCGTCGAGGATGCGCGCCACGCCAACGCGCCGGTGACTACGTACGTCGTCACCGTGCGTTACGAGGATGGCACCTACGCCTTCATTGAGCAGTACGACGAGCCAGTGGTGAGCAAGGGCGACCGGGTACGGGTTTTCGAGGGGCGCGTCGAGTTGCGCCAGGACTGATTGGACCGGACCTAGTCGAAGAAGGTCCGCGCAGTCTCGAAACGTTGCGCGTAGTAGCGGGCGTCGAGCTGGTCGATGCGTATCCGGCCGCTGCCTGACGGCGCGTGCACGAAACGCTTGTCGCCGATGTAGATGCCGACGTGCGAGAAGGGGGCGTTGCGGGTGTTGAAGAAGACGAGGTCGCCCGGACGCAGGCCGCCACGCTCGATCGGACGCCCGCGGCGGGCGATGTCGGCGGCGCTGCCACTGACCTTGATGCCGGCCGCGCGGCCGTAGATGTACGACACCATGCCGCTGCAGTCGAGACCGGCTTCGGGATTCTTGCCGCCGAAGCGGTAGCCGGTGTCGATCAGGCCAAGCGCAAAGATCACCACGTCGTGGGCTTTCTCGCTGGCCGCCGGGCGATCGGCCAGCCCCGGTGTCGGGCGCGGGGGCGCCGGCGGCTGGCTCGCGCAGGCGGCCAGCAGCAGCGAGACGGTGCAGGCGATCAACAGGTGGACACGCATGGTGCACAGTATAAACTGCCGCTTTGGAGATTTTCGGGGGAAACGTCATGCGTCTTGCCGATCCGCGCCTGCTGCGCACACGGTGTTACCTGGATGGTTGCTGGCTGGCCGCCGATGATGGACGCAGCTTTGCCGTGAGCGACCCGGCGAGCGGCGGCAAGCTGGCCGAGGTGCCACTGATGACGGCGGCCGAGACGGCACGGGCGATCGCTGCCGCGGCGGCAGCCTTGCGGGCGTGGCAGGCAAGGACGGCGAAGGAGCGGGCGGCCGTGCTGCGCCGCTGGTACGAACTGATCGTCGCCAGCGCCGAAGACCTGGCGCAACTGATTACCGCCGAATGTGGCAAGCCGATTGCCGAAGCGCGTGGCGAGGTCGCTTACGGCGCTTCCTTTGTCGAGTGGTTCGCCGAGGAGGGCAAGCGGGTCTACGGCGAGTCGATCCCGAGCCCGGCAAGCGATCGACGCTTGCTGACCATCCGGCAGCCGGTCGGCGTTTGTGCCGCGATCACGCCGTGGAACTTCCCGCTGGCGATGATCACGCGCAAGGTCGCGCCGGCACTGGCGGCTGGTTGCACGGTGGTGGTCAAGCCGGCCGAGCAGACGCCGCTGACGGCGCTGGCGCTGGCGCTGCTGGCCGAGGATGCCGGTCTGCCGGCAGGCGTCTTCAATGTGCTGACCGGCGATCCGCTGGCAATCGGTGGCGCACTGACCGCCAGCCCGGTGGTGCGCAAGCTCTCGTTCACCGGTTCGACCGAGGTTGGCCGCCTGCTGATGGCGCAGTGCGCGCCGACGATCAAGAAACTCTCGCTCGAACTCGGCGGCAACGCACCTTTCATCGTTTTCGACGATGCCGATATCGCGGCGGCGGTCGAGGGGGCGATCATTGCCAAGTATCGCAACACTGGCCAGACCTGTGTCTGCGCCAACCGGCTGCTGGTCCAGGACGGGGTTTACGACCGCTTTGTCGAGCAACTGGCCAGGCGCGTGCAGTCGCTCACGGTCGGGCCGGGCAGCGAGGAAGGCGTCGCTCAGGGACCGCTGATCGACGCGGCGGCGCTGGCCAAGGTCGAGGCGCATATCGCTGACGCCGTGGGCAAGGGCGCGCGCGTGCTCACCGGCGGCCGCCGGCACGCATCCGGCGGCACCTTCTTCGAGCCGACGGTGCTCGCCGACGTGACGCCGGCAATGCGGGTGGCGCGCGAGGAGACGTTCGGGCCGGTGGCGCCGGTGTTCCGCTTTACCGAGGAGGCCGAGGCCGTCGCCATGGCCAATGACACCGAGTTCGGCCTCGCGGCCTATTTCTATGCGCGCGATATCGCGCGCTGCCTGCGCGTCGGCGAAGCGCTGGAATACGGCATGGTCGGCATCAATACCGGCCTGATCTCCAACGAGGTCGCGCCCTTTGGTGGCGTCAAGCAGTCCGGCATCGGCCGTGAAGGCTCCCGGCATGGCATCGACGAGTATCTCGAGATCAAGTACCTGTGCTTCAGCACGGTTTGAAGTCGCGAGCGGGGAACGGAATTGATCAAGCTGGTGATCTTGCTGATGGTGATCGGACTGATTGCCGCGGCAATCGTCTGGTGGCGTGCGCTGATCAGGCAGCGCGAAGGCTTTATCGATCGCTACCCCTATGCGAAGTTTCTTGACCGGCGTCTGGCCGCGCGTCGGCCTGAGCTGAGCGAGGCGCAGCGGGAGCTGGTATTCGATGGCTTGCGCGAGTATTTCCAGCTCTGCCGCGAATCCAGGAAGCGCCTGGTGGCGATGCCTTCGCAGGTGGTCGATGATGCCTGGCACGAGTTCATCCTGTTCACCCGCCAGTATCAGCAGTTCTGCGAACGAGGACTCGGTCGCTTCCTGCACCACACGCCTGCCGCAGCGATGCGCTCGCCAACCGACGCTCAGGATGGCATCAAGCGCGCCTGGCGGTTGGCGTGCCAACGCGACGGGATCGATCCGCAGTCGCCGCAGTCGCTGCCGCTGCTTTTCGCGCTTGACGCAATGCTCGGCATTGCCGGTGGCTTCGTCTATCAGCTCGATTGTCTTGCAGCGGTGCAGGCCGGTGCCGGAACCGGCTTCTGCGCCGGCCATATCGGCTGCGGCGGCGGCGGTTGTAGCGGCGGCGATGGCGACGGTTCGGCTGGTGACGGGTGCAGTGGCGGCGGCTGCGGCGGCGACTGAGGTCGCGCGGGTGTCCGGACAGACCGGTCCGTCAGGCCTTTGCGGGAGAGCGCATTGGTATTGGTCTGCGGGCAGATTTTTTCAGCGTGCCCATGTCGCAACATCACCAGGAGAGACCACGCGTTCGTGACGCCGTGTCCGGCAATCGCTTTGCCAGAGTCCTGCTGAAAAGCGGCGGCCGAGTCGTAGATCGCTGACCCGTCCCGGCGTAGGCGGTGGTCTGATCCCTTTCTTTTTCTTTCAAGGAGCATAGATGAAACCAGCCTACGACCGCCGAACCGCCATCCTGAAACTCGCCGCGCTTGCCTCATCGCCACTTTTCGCCGCCTCCACCTCCTGGGCGACAGAAGTGGTCAAGGAGATCGCTGCGCTCAAGCCCGGCGAGTTCACCTGGCATCCGGACCGTTCACCCAAGGGGGCGGTGGCGGTGGTCGTATCGATTCCGCAACAGCGGGTGCACGTTTACCGCAACGGCATCCGGATTGCGGTCGCCACCTGTTCGACCGGCAAGCCGGGCCACGAGACGCCGACCGGCGTGTTCACCGTGCTCCAGAAGGACAAGGACCATCACTCGAAAACCTACAACAACGCCCCGATGCCGAACATGAATCGTCTGACCTGGGACGGGGTCGCGCTTCACGCCGGCAATCTTCCCGGCTATCCGGCCTCGCATGGTTGCGTCCGCCTGCCGATGGACTTCTCGGAAAAGCTCTGGGCAGTGACGCACATCGGCACGCCGGTGATCATCGCCGGTTCGCACAGCGATCCCTGGGAGTTGACGCATCCTGGCCTTGTCCTGGGTGCCGACGCCGGTGAGGAGCTCGAGTTCGCCGTCAATAGCCTGACGGAGAAGCGCCATCCCGCTGACTGGGGCGAGGCCGCGGAGTATCCCGTGACGACGGTCATCGCCTCGACGGCCGATCGCAAGATCGAGTTGATCGAGAACAGCAAACTGATCGCCCAGGGTTCCGTGACCATCAAGGGTGACGCCAAAGACCTCGGTTCGCATGTCTTCATCCTGCGGGGCGGGGATGAGGCGGGCAAGGGGCTGTCATGGCACGCCATCAGCCATCACGAAAAGCCGGGCGTCAGTTATGCCGGCGGCAATCAGGCGGATGAAGTCGTGCCTGTCCGGCTGCAGGCCAGCGAGGCCTTCCGGGTGGCGATGAAAAAGAGCATGCATCCGGGCATGGTGCTGATCGTGACCGACAACCCCTTGCACCCCGATCGGCGGTCGGGCGAGGACTTCGTCATCATGTCGAGCTGACACTGTTCCTGAACATCATCCTCCCAGCGACCGACGAGTTCGCCGCCGCCGGTTTCGCCGGGCTGGTCATTGCTTTCGGTGCCTCGACCACCTGGTCGTCGTCGCCAATGGTGAGATGGCGAGGTCGCAGGTCACCATCACATCGGGGTAGTAAAAGGCGCCAGACCGGGCGATGCGCAGCTTGGCGTCGGCGATGAAGGCCCGACACGAGGTGCCGCGCAGGCAGGATCGAAGGAGCGTTGCGCACCGTAGTGGCACCGGTGAAGCACGAGCATATTACGGCTGATTTTGTCCCTTTCTTGTCCACTTGCGGTATGGCTTATCTTGTTTAAGGCGTCTATCATCCGGTCATGACAAAACCAGTGAGGTCCCGAAATGTCCGTAAATGACAACGCCAGCGTTCGGCGCTCGGCTCTGATCGTGATTGACGTTCAGGAATCTTTCCGCCACATGCCTTTCTGGTCGGAGAGCGATCTGCCCGACTTCAGGGCAGCCTTGCTCAGGCTTGACGCGGGCTGTCGCCAGCGCGGCGTGCCTGTGGTGCACATTTTCCACGTCGGTCAGGCAGGGCCGTTTACCGAGGCATCAGGATACGTGCGGGCGCTCCAGTGGCTGCCGGGTTCGCCTGCGGCATGCTTCTTCAAGCACGCGCACAACGCCTTCTCCGACACCGGTCTCGATCTGTGGCTGCGCCGCCGTGGTATCGATCACCTGATCGTCGCCGGCATCCGCACCGAACAGTGCTGCGAGACGACGACGCGGGTCGGCTGCGACATCGGCTACGCGATCGACTTCGTCAGCGAAGCGACGCTGACCTTCCCGATGACGCATCCGGCGAGCGGCCGCATCTATTCAGCAGAGGAGATCAAGGCGCATAGCGAACTCGTCCTGGCCGGGCGCTTCGCGCGCGTCGTCAGCGTCGACGACTGTCTGGCCGGCCTCGGAGACGACAATGCTTGAACTGCGACCGAACTGCGAATGCTGCGATCGCGATCTGCCGCCTGGCTCGCCGCAAGCGATGATCTGCTCGTTCGAATGCACCTTCTGCGCCGACTGCGCGACTACGATACTCGCCTGCCGTTGCCCGAACTGCGGCGGTGAGTTGCTGCGGCGCCCGATTCGCCCGGTGGACAAGCTGGCAACGTCGCCGGCTTCGACGCAGCGGGTGTTCAGGCCCTGTGTCAGCGATAGCCGGCTTGCCGGGCTGGTTGCGACCGCGCCGGCCTGAAGCGCATGCGGCCAATCGACCTGCTTCTGGCGCTGCTGGTGGTGGTCGTCTGGGGTCTCAACTTCGCGGTGATCAAGATCGGTGTCGCCGAAGTGCCTCCGCTCTTGCTCGGTGCCTTGCGCTTCCTGTTGGCGGCCTGTCCGGCGGTGTTCCTGCTGCGACCGCCGAAAGTGCCCTGGCGCCTTTACCTGGCGTACGGGATGACCATTTCGGTCGGTCAGTTTGCCTTCCTGTTTTCGGCCATTCACCTCGGCATGCCCTCCGGGCTGGCTTCGCTGGTGTTGCAGTCACAGGCTTTCTTCACCATGCTCTTTGCCGCGCTGTGGCTGGGCGAAAGCTGGCGCCGCAGCCAGCTCGCGGGGCTTGTGCTGGCGGCCTGCGGTCTGGGGTTGATCGGTTCGGCGCACGGTCTGTCGATGCCGCTGACGGGATTTCTGCTGACCATCGCTGCTGCTTCGATGTGGGCCGCCGGCAATATAGTGACGCGCGCCGTTGCGCGCTGCGGCCCGATCAACCAGCTCGCCTTTGTCGTCTGGGCAAGTCTGGTGCCGCCGTTGCCATTTCTCGCGTTGTCCCTGCTGATCGAAGGGGAGCCGGCGATGGCCGAGGCGCTGACCGGTTTCAATTGGCGTTCATTTGCCGCAGTGGCCTATCTCGCCTGGGCAGCGACGCTGCTCGGCTATGGCTTGTGGACACGTCTGCTGTCGCGTTATCCGGCCAATCAGGTGGCGCCGTTCAGCCTACTGGTGCCAGTGGTCGGGCTGACAACCGGCTGGCTGGTGTTTGACGAAGCACTGCGGCCGGTGCATTTCGCCGGCGGTGCGCTGCTGATGCTCGGTCTGGCGGTGAATCTGTTCGCCACTCGGCTGCTGGCCTGGGCGAGAGCACGACCATGACGCTCTCGGTGTGGTTCGTGCTGACCCCCAACGTGTTGATGCTCGACTATGCCGGGCCGGCTGAGGCCATGCGCATGGCCGCCGAGATGGGTGGCGACCTGGTGGTCCACTCCTGTGCGCCGGTGCCGCGCCTGCGGACTTCACTGGGAGTGGAACTTCTCGGACTGGCGGGCCTCCCGATGCAACTGCCGCGCAACAGCCTGGTGATCGTGACCGGCAATGCCTGCGAGGCAGAGGACTACGCGCGGCCCGAGGCGAAGGCGGTAGTGGCATGGCTGCGCGGCGCGCTGCAGCCGGATACGCAGGTGGCGAGCATCTGTTCCGGTGCGCTGCTCTTGGCCGCGGCGGGCCTGCTCGACGGCCGGCGGTGTACCACACACCACAGTCTGATCGAAGCGTTGCGGGTCGCGGCACCGGCGGCGAAGGTCGAGGAGAACCGGATTTTCGTCGAAGACGGACGGGTACTCACCAGCGCGGGTATCACGACCGGCATCGATCTGGCGTTGTATCTGATCGAGCGGTACGTCGGGGTCGTGATTGCTGCCCGCGTCGCGCGCCGGCAGGTTGTTTATCAGCGCCGTGGTGGCCACGAGCCGCAGCTGTCCCCGTGGCTCGCCCACCGCAACCATCTCCACCCGGCCGTCCATCGCGCACAGGACGCCATTGCGTTGGATCCTGCTCGCTGCTGGTCGCTCGAAGAACTGGCCGGGCAGGCGCACGTCAGCGCCCGCCATCTGGCGCGGCTCTTTGCCGAGCATGCCGGCATCAGCGTCGTTGGCTATCAGCAACGGCTGCGGGTCGCGCGGGCGCGCGAACTGCTCGCCGACCGGCAACTGTCGATCGGGCGCGTCGCCGAGCTGGCGGGTTTTGCCTCGGCGCGCGATTTTCGGCGCGTCTGGCAGCGCCACGAAGGTGGCGCACCGAGTGCGCAGCGGGCCACGCTGGACCGCAATGGCATGGCTGCTGCAAGCGACGAGCGGCAAGCCACGCCCCGATGAACCAGAAAAGCAGGAACGATTCACGCTTGCACAGGCGTGATGCCGGGTAATATGCTCCGGATCCTTTTTACCCTGCGGCGGGGAACTCGCCGGGCCAGGCCAGGAAGTGCTACCCGATGAGACTACGCGATCTGAGTGACCTGATTTTGCTGGCCGCGCTGTGGGGTGGCTCCTTCCTGTTCATGCGCTATGCCGCGCCGGCGTTTGGTCCGCTGCCGCTGATCTGGCTGCGCGTCGCGATCGCCGCGGGGTGTCTGGCGCCCCTGCTGATCCTGCGCCGGCAAGGCAGGGCGCTACGCGAGCACGCCTTCGGTATCGCGCTGATGGGCGTTTTCGGATCGGCGCTGCCTTTCGTGCTGATTGCCTGGGCGATGTTGTCGATTACGGCGGGTCTGGCGTCGATACTCAATGCCACGGTACCGATCTTTACCGCGATGATCGGCGCGCTCTGGCTAGGCGAACGCCTCGGCATTTCTCGCGCTGCCGGTCTGGTCGTCGGTTTCGCCGGCGTGCTCTTGCTCGCCGCTGACCAGGCCGATTTCAAGCCTGGCGGCAGCGGCTGGGCGATCGTCGCCATGCTGTTGGCGACGCTGTCTTATGGCTTTGCCGCCAACCTGACCCGGCGTCTGCTGGGCGGCGTGCCGGCGCTGGTCAGCTCTGCCGGTTCGCAGATTGTCGCCGCCGTGCTCCTGCTGCCCTTTGCCGTCTGGTTCTGGCCGACCGTGCAGCCCGGCTTGATGGCCTGGTCGGCGGCCATCGTTCTCGGCGTCGGCTGCACCGCGCTCGCCTTTCTGCTTTTCTTCCGCCTGATTGCCAACGTCGGCGCTTCGCGCGCCGTGACGGTGACCTTCCTGATCCCGCTCTTCGGCGTCCTCTGGGGCAGCCTGTTCCTCGGCGAAAGGCTTGCTGCCGGCATGCTCGTCGGCGGCGTCATCGTCGTTCTGGGAACCGCGCTGGCGACCGGCGTGCTGCGTTGGCCGGCTCGCGCCTGAGCGAGAGGTATGGCGTCTGATCGTGGTTTCGCCGATGATCGACCTGGGGGCGAGAAAGGTCGCCGAGCACTTGGGGGTCGAAACCTACGGCGATGCCAGCGAGGTGGAGTCGACCTGAGGTTGGGTCAGGAAGTTGGCGCCGATCAGCTGATGTGATGGCAGATGAGCGGCGCAACGCGCGCATGCATCTGCGACCACCGCACTCGCGTCGAGTAGATCAGACGCCGTGCTGCCGGAACCACGCCTGCAGGCGGCGCCAGCCATCCTCCGCATCGTCCTTGCGGTAGCTCGGTCGATAGTCCGCATGAAAGGCATGCGGCGCCTGGTCATAGACATGGATTGTCGACGTCTTGCTGGCCGGATTGGCGGCACTGGCGAGCGCCTCGCTCATCTGGTCTACGGTTTCGATCGGGATGCCCTGATCGATTCCGCCGTAAAGCCCGAGCACCGGCGCGTTCAGCTTGCCAGCGATGTCGATCGGCTGCCTGGGGGTCAGTTCGCTGGTCTGGCCAACGATTCTGCCATACCAGGCGACGCCGGCCTTGAGCTGTGGATTGTGCGCGGCGTACAACCAGGTAATCCGGCCGCCCCAGCAGAAGCCGGTGATCCCCAGGCGATTGACGTCACCAGCCTGGGCACCGGCCCAGGCGACGCAGGCGTCGAGGTCGCTAATGACCTGCCCATCCGGGACCTTGCTGACCACCTTGCTCAACAGTTCCGCCACGCTCCCGTACTGCCGCGGGTCACCCTGCCGCGCGAAAAGCTCGGGCGCGATGGCCTGGTAACCAAGCTTGGCCAGACGGCGGCAAACATCCTTGATGTACTCATGGACACCGAAAATCTCCTGCACCACGAGGATGACCGGCCAGTTGCCGCCGCTTGCCGGTTGTGCGCGATAGGCTGGCATCTCGCCGCCGGCAGCCGGAATCTTGACCTCGCCGGCAGTGAGGCCGACGCTATCGGTTGTGATGATGGTCTGAGCGGCAACCGGTTGTACGGCCAGGGCGAAACCAGCGCCCAGGGCACTGACCATGAACTGGCGTCGGCTGAAGGGACTGGCGGGAACGAGGCTGTCAAAATCGCTGGTGCGGCTCACGGATGTCTCCTCTGATGGATACGGGTTTTGTGTATGATGCTACGAGACTGCGTCCTATGACCATGGACGAAGCAATGAATTCAGTCGGATTTGATCACCTCGCGGTCCGCCTGTAGTCACTTCCAGGAAAGGATGAATCATGACCAGCCCACCCTCACCAGTAGAAAAACGGAAGGCTTCGGTTCCCAGGCGAAACACGAAGAAGCCCGCTGCTGAAGCGACGACCGAGATTCGTCCGCCGGCAGAGCCCGGTCTCGTTGATCAGATGCGCGCCATGGCCGGCCGATTGCTGGACATCAGTGCGACGACGGTGCTTGCGGGGCGGGCGATCGAGACTGCCGGCAAAGTGAGCCGGGCGCTGCAGGAGGGCCATCCGATCGATGCGGCAAGTGAGGTCGTGCGAGCGGTCTTGCCGAGCATGGCGGAACCGGCTGCCTGGGGCCGGACCGGTGCGGTACTCCGCGCAATGCGTGAGACGGCCGGCCTGACCATCGCAGAAGTCGGCGCGGCCATAGACCTCAAGGACCCGTCGCTGATCGAGGCGATCGAGAACGGCCGCATCGCCCTCTCGTTCGAGCTGATTCTGCGACTGGCGGCGGTCTTCGGCCGCAATGACCCGGTGGGTTTTGTCATGCGGCTGACGCGCAGTTCCAATCCGGAACTGTGGAAGAGCCTGGAAGGGCTGGGCGTCGGCAAACTGGTGCTGCAGACGGTGCGCGAACACCAGTTCGTCAACGTCTATCGCAGCAATGACGATGCCCGTGCGCTCAGCGATGAGGAGTTCGCAGAGATTCTGAGTTTCACACAAGCCGCCTTTGAGATGGCGATGGCTCTACGCGCCCGACATCGTGCTCAGTGCAGCATTGCCGTTGCCGACCACGACGAGTGAGCCTGCGGCGGAAGCGGCTTCTCGTGCGCCAGCCGGGAGTCGCACTTCAGCAATCTCATGATGTTCGTCACACCGGCCGGTTTTGAGCTACCATGAGGCGCGAGTGGGGTTTCCCTGCTCGCTTGCGATACACCAGCACTTCGTTTGCTGTGTGATAACTTGAAAAGGAGACTTACGATGCTGCGTCAATTAGCTGTGGTTTCAGCAATGGCCTTTCTCGGATCTGTCGGTACCGCCATCGCGGCGGAGTATGGGACGCCTGCCGAGGCGAAAGCCATGCTCGAAAAGGCCGTCGTTGCAGTCAAGGCCGACAAGGCCAAAGCGCTTGGGATGTTCACCAAGGGTGAAGGTGGCTTCAAGGATCGCGACCTCTATCCGTACTGCGGTGGGCCGGATGGAAACTTCACCGCTCATCCGACATTGGTCGGGAAGAGCCTGAAGGATCTCAAGGACAAGGCGGGCAAGCCGCTGGGCGCCGAAGTCTACGCGGCAGCCAAGGACGGCTCGATTGCGGAGGTTTCCTACGTGTGGCCGCGCCCTGGCCAGACTGATCCGGTGGCCAAGGTCGTGTTCGTCACCAAGGTCGCCGACCAGGTGTGTGCCGTCGGCTATTACAAGTAGTTCTCTTGCCAGCCGGGCTGACTGATGGATATCGCAGTGGTCCGGTAGGTAAGCAGGAAAAAACCCCGCACCCGCGGGGTTTTTTCTTGGCTGCCGCTCAGTACACCTCAGGAATGAAGGTCTGGTCGGTGATCGGCGGGCGGACATAGCCGCCCTCATCCTGACGGGGCGGCAGGACGATCGGCTGCGGTGTGAGGTCCTCGTAGTCGATCATGTTCAGCAGATGCGTGATGACGTTCAACCGGGCGCGCTTCTTGTCGTCACCGTCAACCACATACCACGGTGCCTGCTTGATGTCGGTGTGGGCGAACATGGCGTCCTTGGCTTTCGAGTATTCGACCCAGCGTGCGCGCGATTCCAGATCCATCGGGCTGAGCTTCCAGTGCTTTTCCGGATGAAAGATCCGCTTCTGGAAACGGCGCTCCTGCTCTTCGTTGCTGACCGAAAACCAGTACTTGATCAGGATGATGCCGCTACGGACGAGCATGCGCTCGAATTCTGGGCAGCTGCGCAGGAATTCCCGGTATTCGTCTTCAGTACAAAAGCCCATCACCCGCTCGACGCCCGCCCGGTTGTACCAGCTACGGTCGAAGAGGACCATTTCGCCGCCGGCCGGAAGGTGCTGGACGTAGCGCTGGAAGTACCACTGGCTCTGCTCTCTGTCGGTCGGTGCCGGCAACGCGGCGACGCGGGTCACGCGCGGGCTGAGGCTCTCGGTGATCCGCTTGATCGTGCCGCCTTTGCCGGCGGCATCGCGTCCTTCGAACAGGACGACCACTTTCAGGCGCTTGAACTTGATCCACTCCTGCAGTTTTACCAGTTCGATCTGCATTTTCGACAGCGTCTCTTCGTAATCCTTGGTCTTTAGCGGTGGCTTGCGAGCAGGGTGGGCGACTTCATTCAGATTGACAATGCCTGGAGTTGCCTGCTGCGGTGCTGCCGGCTTGCCTTTTACCGCCTTCTGACCCTTGGTCTTCACGGCATCCTTCTTTAACACAGTTTTCTGCTCAGTATTCTTGGCGGCTGCTTTCGCTGGTGCTTTGGGCAAGGCCTTGTCGGAGGCGGCGACTGGCGGAGCCGATGCCGGCTCCGAGCTGACGCTTTCGGTAGTGTCCTGCTTGTTTTCCGGTACGACCTCTTCTTGCACGGCTTTGACTTCACTCATTGATGCCTCCTTGGTGTGGCTGAAAACTGCTGAGAGATGAAAGCGCCTCCTGGCGTGGCGCTATGTTCCAGACGATGGCCCTGCTTGCCGACGACACTCGGACAGCGGTACGGGGTGCGCAGCGGCGTTCGACGCGGTCGGCCCCAGCAGGCTTGCCGGGTCGCTCACGGTTCGGTGAAGGACTCCGACGTGATGAATTTCTGGCATGGTTCTCCTCCTCCTTGCGCCGGAACTCCCCGGGGTTGGCAATTATCGTCGATTTTTTCGCAAAAATGAACAGCACGGCGCACAAAACGTGCGATCTCGTGAGCGTACGAGTTTGCCGGCCTGCCGTACCGGCCGAGGCGCCCGCCTGGGGTGCGTGTTTCAGACCCGATGAGGTGAATGGGAACCGGCGGTCGTGGACGGGGATGCGGTCTGGCAGTTGAAGAGCGCAAGCGCATGCCTTCGCTTGCTGGCCGTTGGCCGGCGAAGCTGCTGCCGGAAATCGTGCCGTCGATAGACGGAGCAGTGCTGCCACCCCGGTCGATGAGGCCGCCCGGGGTGCGCGCGATCAGCGAAGTCGCCCTTGTTCTGGCGTGGTGGCTTCGTGATGTGGGTGGTTCTCAGGCCAGTTTGGCGAAAGCCTCAATCACTTCCGGTGGCGCTTGCACCATTTCAATCAGCACCCCTTCACCGGCGATGGGAAATTCGGCGTTCGCCTTTGGATGCAGGAAAGTGATGTCAAAGCCGGCTGCACCCTTGCGGATTCCGCCCGGCGCAAAGCGCACTCCGTTGGCGCTCAGCCATTCAACGGCCTTTGGCAAGTCATCGATCCACAGGCCGACGTGATTGAGCGGCGTTGCGTGCACTGCGGGTTTTTTTTCGGGGTCGACCGGTTGCATCAGGTCGACTTCGACCTTGAACGGACCTTTACCCATGGCGACGATGTCTTCATCGACGTTTTCGCGTTCGCTGACGAAGTTGCCGGTAATTTCGAGGCCGAGCATATCGACCCACAGTTGCCGCAGCTTCATCTTGTCCGGGCCGCCGATGGCGATTTGCTGGATTCCGAGGACTTTGAATGGACGTTCGTTCATGTGGTGTTCTTTCGTCTAACAGGAGCGGAAAAACGTTCTGGCCGGGCATTCTCAGTCACGGGCAGAACGACGGATGGCTGCAGCGGCAGCAATCTCGCCGCTGCGGGAAAAAGCTTCGACATTGGCTTCGATAGTATCAGGGTCGTAAAGATAATTCACCATCAGGCCGTAGGACTGCTCCCGGCCGCGCGCCGAGGTGTCGGCCAGGTAATTGAGGCGTTCGATGCGCGCGCCGTTGCCGAGGTGAAAGCGGGCGACCGGGTCATAAGGCCTGCCACCCTTGCCGGTGGTCAGCAGATAGCGTGCGGCCAGGCGGGTCAGCCCGTGTTGCAGGGCGCGTGCCAGCCGCTCGTCATTCGCCCAGCGATCATCCGCAAGCAGTTTCGGCAGGTCGTCAGCGCCATCTGGGGCGGGCATTTCCGGCGCCAGATGGCGTTTGATCCGCTCGATATCGGCTCGGTTGAAGGCCTGCTGCCAGGCGTCAGGTGTTTTCTCGGACCAGCGCCGGAGCGAGGGCAGGGGGGACAGTGTGGCAAAGCTGACCAGTCGCGGGTAGTCGCGCTTGAGATCGTCCACGACGCGCTTGAGCAGGAAATTGCCGAATGACACTCCGCGCAAGCCGATCTGGGTGTTCGAGATCGAATAGAAGATCGCCGTGCTGGCCCGTTGCGCGTCGAATACAGGGGCATGTTCGTCGAGCAGCGTCTGGACATTGTCTGCGAGATGATCAGTCAGAGCGACCTCGACGAAGATCAGCGGTTCCATCGGCATCCGGGGATGGAAGAAGGCGTAGCAACGACGATCGGAATCGAGCCGGTTCTTGAGATCGCTCCATGAGCGGATCTCATGCACTGCCTCGTACTCGATCAGCTTCTCGAGCAGCGCTGCCGGTGAACTCCACGTGATGCGCTGCAATTCCAGGAAACCGACGTCAAACCAGGCGCTGAGCCGGGACTCGAGTTCGCGGTCAAGCGAGCGCAGCGCCGGATCCGTTTCGACATAGCGCAGCAGGTCGGCACGCAGGTCGACGAGGAACTTCACCCCTTGGGGCAGGGTATTGAACTGGGTCAGGATGCGCAGGCGCGACGAGCGCATGGCGTTGCGCAGCGCGGACTCGGCAGCCCACTGCGCATCGCTGCCGATCGCGGCCTGATAGTCTGCGTGCGCCTTGGCGACCTGCTGCGGGTCGGGACCAAATTCGGTGGCGACAATGCGCAGGAACGTCGCTCGACCCTCGTCGTTGAGACGCAGGTAGGCTTCCGCCAGACGGCCGGCGCGCTGCCGTGCCGAGACTTCACCGCCGATGCCACTGGCGCATTCATGCAGCAGATTACGAACGAGGAGCAGCCGTCTTCCTTCCAGGCCACGCGGAGTGCTACCCTCTGCGAGCAGCGTGCGCACCCGGCGCAGCCCCCGCACCACCATGCCTTCAGCCATTGTTTCCTCCTTTGCCGCGCGGCCAACGACGCTTCGACTCAGGTGCGTTGGCGATGCGCGTAAACGACAAAAACTATTCCGACAACGATCATCGGCAGTGACAGCCACTGCCCCATGCTCACAGTATACGAAAAGCCGAAAATCCCCACATCCGGGGCGCGAAAGTACTCGGCCGCCCAACGCAGGAAGCCGTAACCGATCAGGAAGACTCCCGAAATGGCGGCGCGCGGCCGCCTGCGACTTGAGTACAGCCATAGGACAACGAACAGCGCGAGGCCTTCGAGCCCCGCCTGATAGAGTTGCGAAGGGTGGCGCGGCACGTCGTCGACCCAGGGAAAAACCATGGCCCATGGCAGGGATGGATCAGCCGCACGTCCCCACAGCTCACCATTGATGAAGTTGCCGATGCGTCCGGCGGCCAGGCCGAGTGGCACCAGCGGTGCGATGA
The DNA here is from genome assembly GCF_036625085.1 of Candidatus Accumulibacter necessarius. NCBI lineage: Bacteria > Pseudomonadati > Pseudomonadota > Betaproteobacteria > Candidatus Accumulibacter > Candidatus Accumulibacter necessarius. Next base: position 143,557 of record NZ_JAZKUM010000007.1, read on the forward strand.
AGTCGGTGATCTCGAGCCAGGTGTGGCCGGTTTTCCGGGCGTAAAGCCACATCGCGATCAACACACCGAGAAAGCCGCCATGGAACGACATTCCGCCACGCCATACCGCCAGGATCTGCAGGGGATTCGCGAGGTAGTATTCCGGCTCGTAGAACAGGACCTGGCCAAGCCGGCCGCCGACAATCACACCAAGGACGCCGTAGAACAGCAGGTCGTCGAGCTGCCGCACCGTCCAGCCTGCTTGCGAAAGCTGCGGATGGTTCAGAATCCGGTAGCGGCCAAGCCACCAGAACTGGAGAAAGGCGAGCAGGTACATCAGCCCGTACCAGTGAACGCTCAGCGGGCCGAGTGAAAGCGCGACTGGGTCGAACTGCGGATGGATCAACACGGCGCGAACACCCCGGGGGTTTCGGATAGAATCCGCATTATAGCCCGTCACTCTCTGGCCCATTCCCGATTGGAGATTCGCCATGCCGCACTACCGTTCCCGCACCTCGACCCACGGTCGCAACATGGCCGGCGCACGCGCGCTGTGGCGTGCTACGGGCATGAAGGATGGGGACTTCGGCAAACCGATCATTGCCGTGGTCAATTCCTTCACGCAGTTCGTTCCTGGGCATGTGCACCTCAAGGATCTGGGCCAGCTGGTGGCGCGCGAGATCGAGGCAGCCGCTGGCGTTGCCAAGGAATTCAACACCATCGCCATCGATGACGGCATCGCCATGGGGCACGACGGCATGCTGTATTCGCTGCCGTCGCGCGACCTGATCGCCGACTCGGTCGAATACATGGTCAATGCCCACTGCGCCGACGCGATGGTGTGCATTTCGAACTGTGACAAGATCACGCCGGGGATGTTGATGGCGGCAATGCGGGTCAACATCCCGACCGTTTTTGTTTCCGGTGGCCCGATGGAAGCAGGCAAGGTGACATGGGGCGGCAAGGTGATTGCGGTCGACCTCGTCGATGCGATGGTCAAGGGCGGCGACAGCAATTGCTCCGACGAGGAAGTCGACACCTTCGAACGGTCCGCATGCCCAACCTGCGGGTCGTGTTCGGGCATGTTCACGGCCAATTCGATGAACTGTCTGACCGAGGCACTGGGCTTTTCGCTGCCAGGCAATGGTAGTCTTCTGGCCACCCATGCCGATCGCCGTGGGCTGTTTCTGCAGGCTGGCCGCCAGATCGTCGAGCTCTGCCGCCGATACTACGAGCAGGATGACGCCTCGGTGTTGCCCCGCGCCATCGGCACTTTCGAAGCCTTCGAGAATGCGATGACGCTGGACGTGTCGATGGGCGGTTCGACGAACACCGTGTTGCATATCCTGGCGGCCGCGCAGGAGGGCGGGGTGAATTTCACGATGGACGACATCGACCGAATCTCGCGTCAGGTCCCGTGTCTGGCCAAGGTGGCGCCGGCAACGCCTGACTACCACATGGAGGACGTGCACCGTGCTGGAGGCATTTTCGCCATCCTCGGGGAACTCGACCGCGCGGGCCTGATTCATCGCGGTGTGCCGACGGTGCATGCGAGGACACTCGGCCAGGCGATCGACACCTGGGATGTGATGCGTACGCAGGCGTCGCCAGTGCGCCAGTTCTACCTGGCGGCGCCGGGAGGGATTCCGACGCAGACGGCTTTTTCGCAGAACCGGCGCTACCCTGCGCTCGATCTGGATCGCGCACACGGCTGCATTCGCAGGCAGGCAAACGCTTATTCGCAGGATGGCGGTCTGGCTGTGCTCTACGGCAATATCGCGACTGACGGCTGCATCGTGAAGACCGCCGGCGTTGATGAAAGCATCTGGGTGTTTACCGGCAAGGCGCGCGTTTTCGAGAGTCAGGATGATGCCGTCCAGGCGATTCTCGGCGATCAGGTCAGAGCCGGCGAGGTCGTGGTGATCCGCTACGAAGGGCCGAAGGGTGGGCCGGGCATGCAGGAGATGCTGTATCCCACCTCCTACCTGAAGTCGAAAGGGCTGGGCAAGGTCTGTGCACTGCTCACCGATGGTCGCTTTTCCGGCGGTACCTCCGGTCTGTCGATCGGGCACGTCTCCCCGGAAGCGGCTGAGGGGGGGGCGATCGGTCTGGTGGAAGAAGGCGACCTGATCGAGATCGATATTCCAGGGCGTCGTATCCATCTGGCCATTGCCGATGCCGAACTCGCCAGGCGTCGTGCGGGGATGGACGCCAGGGGCGAGGGTGCCTGGCAGCCGGCGGTTGCACGCCAGCGGGCCGTTTCGCAGGCGCTGCAGGCCTACGCTCTGATGGCCACCTCGGCGGCGACCGGTGCGGTGCGTGATCTGGGACAGTTGAAGCGGCGCTGATTCCAGGCGGCGGTTGCGCAGTTTTGGGGGAAGCGTTGTCAACGATCAGCGGTGGATGAACGTTATTGAACTGTGGTCATGGGTGCTGCTGGCTGATGGGGTGAAGAGGCTTTCCAAGCCGGCCAAACTGAAATAATATCGGAACGTTGCAAACCCCTTATCTGAACGGAGTAAGAGCATGAAAGCGATCTACGCGTGCCTGCTGGCTGCCGCCGGCGTGATGTCCGCCGGTGCTGTCCAGGCTGATGAAGCCCTGGCCAAGTCCAAGAACTGCCTGTCTTGTCACGCTGTGGACAAGAAAGTCGTTGGTCCGGCGTACAAGGATGTGGCCAAGAAGTACACCGCCAAGGATGAACCAATGCTCGCCAAGAAGGTGATCGAGGGCGGCAAGGGTGTCTGGGGTCCGGTGCCGATGCCGCCGAACCCTTCGGTCAAGCCGGACGAGGCGACCAAGCTGGTGAAGTGGATCCTCAGCCTGAAATAGGCGATGAAGCAAAGAAAGAACCGGCCGAGCGCCGGTTTTCGGTTTCTGGGAAAGGCGCCGAGTCGTGATTCTGCCGGCGCCAGCGTGACATGCCGGTTGACAAGGTCCTGATGTACTTGGACAATCGCCCGTTCGCTGGCCCGGTAACAAACACAATATTGGAGATCAAGTCTATGAACCACGTACGTATCCCTGGTGTACTTGTTGTTCTCGCCGCGTCCCTGGCGATGGTCGGCTGTGGCAAGAAGGAAGAGCCCAAGGCTGCCGCACCCGCGGCGGCGCCTGTCGCCGCCGCTCCTGCGCCGGCAAAGCCGGAAATATTAGTGGTCAAGATCGGCCACGTTGCGCCGCTGACCGGCCCGATCGCACACCTCGGCAAGGACAACGAAAACGGCGCCCGTCTGGCTATCGAAGACGCTAACGCGAAGAAGGTCGAAATCGGTGGCAAGGTCGTCCAGTTCGAACTGCTCGGCGAGGATGACCAGGCTGACCCGAAGACCGGTACCGTCGTTGCCCAGAAGCTGGTCGACGCCAAGGTGGCTGGCGTTGTCGGTCACCTGAACTCGGGTACGACCATTCCCGCCTCGGCGATCTACAACCAAGCCGGCCTGCCGCAGATTTCGCCTTCGGCAACCAATCCAAAATACACTCAGCAGGGGTTCAATACCGCCTTCCGGGTGATGGCCAACGACATCCAGCAGGGTTCGGTGGTCGGCACCTACGCGGTCAAGGATCTGGGTGGCAAGAAGATTGCGATCATCGACGACCGTACCGCCTATGGCCAGGGTCTGGCTGACGAGGTCGAAAAGGCCGCCAAGGCAGCCGGTGCAACGGTTGTCGCGCGCGAATTCACGACCGACAAGGCGACCGACTTCAAGGCGATTCTGACCAAGATCAAGGCGAAGAAGCCGGATGTGATCTTCCTTGGCGGCATGGATGCGGTGGGTGGTCCGATGCTCAAGCAGATCAAGGAACTCGGTATCCAGGCGAAGTTCACCACCGGTGACGGCGGTTGCTCGCCAGAGCTGATCAAGCTTGCCGGGCCGGCATCCGAAGGCGTCATCTGCACGCAGGCCGGCCTGCCGCCAGAAAAGCTCCCGAACGGCCAGAAGTTCCTGGAAGATTTCACCAAGAAGTATGGCCAGATCCAGATCTACTCGCCCTACAGCTACGATGCGGTGATGGTCCTGGTTGACGCGATGAAGCGGGCCAATTCTGCAGACCCGGCAAAATATCTGCCGGAAGTGGGCAAGACCTCCTACGACGGTGTTACCGGCAAGATCGAGTTCGACGAGAAGGGTGATATCAAGAACGGTGCGATTACCGTTTTCGAGATCAAGGATGGCAAGCTGGTGACGCTGAAGAGCGAAGGCGGTACCGCGCCCAAGTAAGGGCAGCCGCGCCAGCCGGCAGGGAGGGAGTGGCTGTGGCCATTCCCTCCGCTTTCCTGTAGCCGCATCCGCTCAGTTTGAACCGGGCCGCGTATCCGCGCGGCTCCCTCCCTGGTGCCATGAGTCGGAACCTCTGGTTCGCCAACAGTGCCTCGTTGCGGAAAGCCTGACCATGGACACTCTCCTACAGCAACTGATCAACGGACTCACGCTCGGTGCCGTCTACGCCCTCGTCGCGTTGGGTTACACCATGGTGTACGGGATCATCGGTCTGATCAACTTCGCCCATGGTGAGGTGGTGATGATCGGTACGATGGTGGCTTTCACGGTGATTGTTTCGCTCGCTGGCTCGGGGATGCCGCCGCTGCTGATTCTCGGCATCGGTCTGCTGGTTGCAGTGCTGGCCTGCATGATTCTGGGCTGGGCACTCGAGCGGGTTGCCTATCGGCCGCTGCGGCATGCGCCAAGACTGACGCCGCTGATCACGGCGATCGGCATGTCGATCGTCCTCCAGAATGTGGCGATGATCATCTGGGGCCGGAATTACATCACCTTCCCGCCGATGATCAACAAGGAAATTTTCGAGGTCGGCGGCGCGAGTTTCACCAATGTACAGGTGGCAATCGTGTGTCTGGCGGCGCTGGTGATGCTCGGCCTCACCTACCTGGTGCAGCGCACCCGCATTGGCATGGCCATGCGGGCAACGGCGCAGAACCCGCACGTGGCCTTGCTGATGGGCGTCGACATCAACCGCGTCATCGCCATGGCTTTCATCATCGGTTCGGCCTTGGGCGCACTGGCCGGTTGCATGGTCGGCTCGTACTACGAGATCGCCCATTACCAGATGGGTTTCATGCTCGGCCTAAAGGCGTTCACTGCGGCTGTGCTGGGCGGTATCGGCAATATGGCAGGAGCCATGGCCGGCGGCTTGTTGCTGGGCATCATCGAGGCGCTGGGTGCTGGCTACATCGGTGATCTGACCGGTGATTTCCTGGGTAGCCATTACCAGGACATCTTTGCCTTCGTGGTGTTGATCATCGTGCTGATGTTTCGTCCCTCGGGGCTGTTTGGCGAGCGTACTGGAGATCGCGCATGAACCTCCCGCGCAAGAAATTCCCTTTCTGGCAGCAACACTGGTTGGGACTGCTGCTGCTCGCCACAGCCTTGCTCGCGGTCCCCTTCGTGGCCGCCATGGGTGGCCAGGCCTGGGTGCGCATTGCCAATTTCGCCATCCTTTACGTCTTCCTGGCGCTTGGCTTGAATATCGTTGTCGGTTATGCCGGCTTGCTCGACCTGGGTTACGTCGCCTTCTACGCCGTCGGCGCCTATGCCTACGCGCTGCTGGCCTCGCCGCATTTCGGCATCCACCTGCCTTTCTGGGTAATCCTGCCCTTTGGCGCGGCGCTCGCCTGTCTCTTCGGCGTTCTCCTCGGGGCCCCGACGCTGAAACTTCGCGGGGACTACCTGGCAATCGTCACCCTCGGCTTCGGTGAGATCATCCGCATCTTCATGAACAATCTCAATGCGCCGATCAACGTCACCAATGGCGCGCAGGGCATCACCCTGATCGATCCCATCAGGATCGGCGATTTTTCCTTTTCCCAGACCAGCACCATCCTGGGCGTCACCCTTTCGGGCCCGCAAAAGTATTATTTCCTGCTGGTCGCCTTGGCCATCCTGGTGATCGTCGTCAATATGCGTTTGCAGGATTCACGCATCGGTCGCGCCTGGCAGGCGATTCGCGAGGACGAAGTTGCGGCCAAGGCCTGTGGCATCAATACGCGAAACATCAAGCTGCTCGCCTTTGCCATGGGCGCATCATTCGGCGGCATCGCCGGCGGTGTCTTTGCTGCCATGCAGGGGTTTGTCAGCCCCGAGAGCTTCTCGCTGATGGAGTCGATCACGATTCTGGCCATGGTCGTCCTCGGCGGCATGGGGCACATCCCCGGGGTGATCCTCGGCGCCGTTCTACTGACCGCATTGCCCGAGGCGCTCCGCTATGGTATCGAACCAATTCAGCAGGCCGCCTTCGGACGCATGATCATCGACCCAGAGAGCTTGCGAATGCTCGTCTTCGGTCTCGCCCTGGTACTTGTGATGCGCTTTCGTCCGGCGGGCCTGTGGCCTTCGTCGCTGCGCCGTCGTGAACTGGCCGAGGCCACGGATTGAGCATGAGCCAGCAGCCGGTTCTTCTCGAAGCGCATGAGGTCGCCAAGCATTTCGGCGGGGTCAAGGCCCTGCACGATGTTTCCCTGACCATTCGCCGGGGAGAGATCTATGGCCTGATCGGGCCGAATGGCGCCGGCAAGACGACCTTTTTCAATTGCCTGACAGGTCTTTACAAGCACGAGAGTGGTCATTTCGTATTCGACGGCGTCAAGCTGGAGGCCGATGCGCCACACAAGGCGGCCGAAGTCGGGATTGCCCGCACCTTTCAGAACATCCGCCTGTTTGGCAACATGACGGCAATCGAGAATGTCATGGTCGGCCGCCACTTGCGGACGCATGCCGGCGTCTTTGGTGCGGTTACCCGCAACTCGGCGACGCGGGCCGAGGAGGCGGCGATCGCTCGCCGGGCAGACGAGTTGCTGCACTATGTGGGAATTCAGGAGCGGGCACATGACTACGCCCGGCACCTTTCCTACGGCGATCAGCGGCGCCTGGAAATTGCCCGGGCCTTGGCCACCGAACCGAAGCTGCTCGCACTCGACGAGCCGGCCGCGGGCATGAACGGCACTGAAACCGAGGCCTTGCGGTTACTCGTTGAAGGCATCTGTCGGGATGGGGTGACCATATTGTTGATCGAGCACGACGTCAAACTGGTGATGGGCTTGTGCGGAAGGGTCGCGGTACTCGACTACGGCGAGAAGATCTGCGAGGACGTACCGTCGGTCGTGCAGAGGGATCCGCGCGTGATCGAGGCCTACCTCGGCGGTTCGGTGGCCTGAAGGGAACGGATGAAACATGCTCGAGGTTAGCGGACTGCGGGTTTCCTATGGTGGTATCCAGGCTGTTCGTGGCATCACCTTCCATGTCAACGAAGGCGAAATGGTCGCTCTGATCGGTGCCAATGGTGCCGGCAAGAGCAGCACCTTGCGCGCCCTTTCTCGATTGCTCGATCCCGCTGGCGGCAGCGTCCGTTATCGCGGCAAGGAACTTCTCGCCTTGCCGCCGCATGGCCTGGTGGCAGAAGGGATCGCGCTGGTGCCCGAGGGCAGGGGGGTTTTCCCGCGCATGACCAGCCTCGAAAATCTGTACATGGGTGCCTACGCGCGCAATGACAAGGCCGCCATAGCGCGCGACCTGGAGCATGTTCTCGGGCTCTTTCCCCGTCTCAAGGAGAGGGCGCAGCAAGTTGCAGGAACCCTCTCGGGCGGGGAGCAGCAGATGCTGGCGATCGGCCGCGCATTGATGAGCAAGCCGCGCCTGCTGCTGCTCGACGAGCCGTCGATGGGGCTGGCGCCGATCATGGTGCAGAAAATCTTCGAGGTGATTCGTGCGGTTGCCAGTGAGGGCATGACCATCCTGCTCGTCGAACAGAATGCCAAGCTGGCGCTGGAGGTCAGTCAGCGTGGCTACGTCATGGAGAGCGGCGAGATCACGGTCACCGACGAATCAAACAAGCTGCTGGCCGACCCCAAGGTGCGGGCAGCGTATCTCGGCGAATAGCCGCCCGCGCTAGAACTCCATCGCGTCGGCGAAGGAAAGCGCCTGCATCTGGGCGCGGTTGAACTGGGTAGCCGTCAGGCCAAGCATGGCCGCCTGCTCGGCGATCATCTGGCCATCGTTTTTCTCGCTGGCCAGCGCCAGTTCCAGGAAAGCCTGATAGCGGCCGCCGTTGCCGAGCAGGGCGTCAGAGATTGGCTCAGGCAAGCGCATCGCATCGAGGACCTGTTCGATGCCGACGCCGAGCAGCGCGTCGAGCAAGGAGAAGGCGCCGGTGATGAACAGGTTGTCGTACTCCGACTTGTCGACCAGGCCGCTGGCCAGCAATTCCATCAGGCGGGCCCTGAACAGCGCCGTATGCATCAATGCGGGCGCCATCGGGTCCTTGCTCGCCGTCCCCAGCAACAGTGACAGCCAGCGGTTGAGCTTGTCGTAGCCGAGCATGTTGACGGCGTGCCGAAACGACTGGATCTCACAGGACAGGCCGAAACCGGCCGTGTTGATGTAGCGCAGCAGCTTGTAGGAAATCGCGATATCCTGCTTGAGAGCAGCCTCGATTTCGCGGATTTCGGCGTTACTGCGGACCAGGTTGAGCACTCGAACTATATTGGCCTGTCCAGGATTGAGCGCCTTTGCCGGTGCGCTGGTCGGTGAGGTGAAAAACCAACCGGAGGCGGCAGTCATCCCCGCCTCCATGCAGGCGCGGAAGTCTGCCGCTGTCTCGACATTGAAGGCGATGCCGATGCCCAGTGAGCGGGTCCGGGCGGCGAGTAACTTGAGTTGCGCCAGGTTGAATCGCCGGGCGTCGAAGCCGATGAAACGGCACTGCACCCCGGTTGTCATCGCCTGCGTCGCCTGGGGATCAAAGTGCAGGCAGAGCGTCGGTTGCCAGGTCTGCAGCGCCGCGATCAGGTCGGAGCCCTGCTCGCTGATCAGGTTGGCTGCCGCCAATTCTATGGTAGCGTTCTGGGGTGCCGACCAGTCGAGCAGGCTGGCATCACAGCTGGCCGGGCCACAACTGATGAACACAGGCTTTTCACCCGGTGGCCAGACGTCTGTCAGCCCGTCGAGAGCGCTGACTGCATCCCGCATTTCCCCCTGGTTTCCCAGGTGGAGCGTCAGTCGGGTGGCGATGATCCGGCTCTGGCGATTGACCAGTGGCTGGCGGGACATGAAGACTTCATTCATGCGGAGCAACCTTTGTGTTCGATTGTTGGCTGGCTTCGATCGCATTCAGGGTGTCGGCAGCGTAGTCGAAGGAGTCGGCAAAGAATTCGTCTGCCGGCAACTGACAGTGCTTGAGGAAATCCTGCCTGGTCGCGGCGACCATCGCCGGTGAGCCGCAGACGTAGGCCTGGTGGCCGGAAAGGTCAGGGTGGTCAGCCATCGCAGCCAGGTGCACGAGGCCGGTTCGTCCTGCCCAGTGTTCGTCTGCGGGCGACTCGGAGAGGACCGGGGTGAAACGAATGTGGGCATGCTGCACGGGCCACTGTTCGGCAAGCCGGAGAAGGTAGAGATCGGCGCAACAGCGCCCACCCCAGTAGATATGCATGGGTCGTTCGTTGCCTTGCGCAATCGCATGTTCGACGATCGCCTTGATCGGTGCAAAGCCGGTTCCACCGGCGATCAGCAGCATCGGCTTTGACGAGTCCTCGCGCAGGAAGAAGCTGCCGTGCGGCCCGCGCAGGCGCAGGAGGTCGCGTTCCTTCATGGTGCTGAAGAGATGGTCGGTAAACTGTCCGCCGGGCACGTGGCGCACATGCAGCTCGAGACAGGCGTCGTCATGCGGGGCGTTGGCCAGCGAGAAGGCGCGCCGCTTGCCGTCCTTGAGCAGAATGTCGACATACTGGCCGGCGAGAAACTGCAGACGTTGATTGGCGGCCAGCTTGAGCTCGACGATCATCACGTCCGGCGCTGCCCGCGTCAGCTTGTGCACCCGCGCCGGCAAGGTCCTGATCGGAATATCCGCCAGCGATCGAACCTCCCTGCCCTCGATGCACAGGTCGCTTCTGGCCATCGCACAGCAGAAGAGGGCGAAGCCGGCCTCGCGGTCGGCTTCGCCGAGGACATCGAATTGTGCCTTGCCGTGAGCAATCTGTCCGGCCAGCACCTGGCCCCGGCAAGCGCCACAAACGCCGTCCCGGCAGCCATAGGGAAGACTCAGCCCCTGGCGCAGCGCGGCTTCGAGAATCGTCTCATCAGGCTCGGCGTGAAAACTGTGCCGGCCAGGCTGAACAATGACCTGAAAACCCATGGACTCTCCGCCGATGTCCCAATCCGGTAAAATTGCGCAGTGCAAAAACTACTGATCGTCGGCTGCGGTGATATCGCTCGCCGCATCCTGCCCCGTCTGCTTGGCCGTTACCGCATCTTCGCTCTGGTTCGCGACCCGCAACAGTGTGCCTTCTGGCGCGACAACGGCGCCCGCCCCGTGCTTGCCGACCTCGATCGGCCAGACAGCCTGCAGCGCATTGTCGGTCTGGCTGACATCATCGTTCACCTGGCACCGCCCTCGGCCGCCGACAGCAGTTCGGTCACTGGCCATCACCGCGATACCCGGACCCGATGGTTGCTTGCCGCGCTGGCCAGCGGCCGGAGTCTACCACAGCGCATCGTGTATATAAGCACTACCGGCGTCTATGGCGATTGCGCGGGGGCGCTGATTGACGAAACGCGCCCCCCGCGGCCGGCGACTGCACGAGCCTGTCGGCGGCTTGATGCGGAGCGCCAGCTACGTGCCTTTGGCCGTCGTGGCGTCGTTGTCAGCATCCTGCGCGTGCCCGGCATCTATGCCGCCGACCGCCTGCCGCTCGACCGCTTGCGCAAGGGAACCCCGGCGCTACGCGCGGCGGACGACGTCTATAGCAACCATATACATGCCGACGATCTGGCGATGATGACCTGTGCCGCCCTGCGCCACGGACGCAGCAACCGCACGTACAATGCGAGCGACGATTCGCAGATCAGAATGGCCGACTATTTCGATCTCGTTGCCGATCGCTTCGGCCTGCCCAGGGTGCCGCGGTTGTCGCGCCGCGAAGCCGAAGAGCAACTGTCGTCGCTGCAGTTGTCGTTCATGAGCGAATCCCGCCGGCTGCTCAACCAGCGGGTCAAGAAGGAACTGCGCGTCAGGCTGCGCTACTCCGAGGTCGATGATGGCATCGCCGCTGCGCTCACAGAAAGGAAAAACGGGTGCTCATAGTCAAGGTGCTGCATTTGTGGATGGTGGTCAGCTGGTTTGCCGGTCTTTTCTACCTGCCGCGTATCTTCGTCAACCTGGCAATGGTTCCCTCGGACAGCGTCGCCGAGCGTGACCGCCTGCTGCTGATGGCTGGCAAGCTCTATCGTTTCATGACGCCGATCGGCATTCTGGCGGTCGCCCTGGGGCTGTGGCTGTGGTTCGGCTTCGGCTTCGGTGGAGGCTGGCTACACGCCAAGACGGCACTGGTGGTGCTGCTGGTGGCCTATCACGGCCACTGCGGTCGCCTGTTGCGCGACTTCCAGGCCGGGCGCAACGCACACAGTCACGTCTGGTACCGCTGGTTCAACGAAATGCCGGTGCTGGTGCTGCTGGTGGTGACCTACCTTGCCGTTCTCAAGCCGTTCTAATCCACCTGCCGGGAGATCGATCGTGGAAACGTTTTTCGCTAGCTGCCCGCGCGGCCTCGAGCAACTGCTGGCTGAAGACCTCGTAGGGGCCGGTGCGCGCGACCTCAAGCAGATCTTCGGCGGCGTGCATTTTCTTGCCGACTGGCCGGCGTGCTACCGTGCCAACCTCCACTCGCGGATTGCAACGCGAATCCTCTGGCGGGTGGCGCATGCGCCCTATGGCAACGAGGAGGACATCTACCGCCTGGCGCTGGACACGCCCTGGCCAAAGTGGTTCCTGGCCGGGCAGACCATCCGGGTTGACGTGACGGCCGTGAAGAGCCCGCTGAAGAGCGTCGACTTCGTCACCCTGCGCATCAAGGACGCCGTCTGTGATCGCTTCCGCCGTGACGGGGGGACTCGCCCAAGCGTCGATACGCGCCAGCCGGATGTCCGGGTGCACGGTTTCATCAATGGCGACCACTGCACGCTTTACCTTGACACCTCGGGCGCCCCGCTCTACCAGCGAGGGTTTCGCCAGAAGACCGTCGACGCGCCGCTGAAGGAAAATCTGGCCGCCGGCATACTGCGCCTGAGTGGCTGGCAGCCAGGCGTTGCGCTGCTCGACCCGATGTGCGGCAGCGGCACCTTCCTGATCGAGGCGGCTCAGATGGCGCTGCGCGTGGCGCCGGGCGCCAGACGTGAGTTCGCGTTTCAGCGGCTGCGTCATTTCGATCCCGCCGCCTGGAAGAGGTTGCTCGATGCAGCGCGTGCAGGCGAAGTAGCGGCTGCAGAGGCGGGAATTTTCGGCAGCGATATCTCCCCCGTTGCAGTTCGCGCGACGCTCGCCAACCTCGACCGTGCCGGACTCCTGCCCGCCGTCAGACTGAGCACCGGTGACCTGCTCGACATCGATGCCCCCGCCGCGCGCGGCATCCTGGTGAGCAACCCGCCCTACGGTGAGCGCGTCTCCGACCATGACGAACTCGCCGAGTTTTACCCCTTGCTCGGCAGCGCCCTGAAACGCCACTTTGCTGGCTGGAACTGCTACCTGATCAGCGCCGACACACGCCTGCCGAAACTCGTTCGCCTGACCCCGAGCAGGAAAACCCCCTTGTTCAACGGCGCGCTGGAGTGCCGTCTTTACGAGTTCCGGATGGTGGCCGGCAGCAACCGCGCATAGGCGGTGTCATGACGAATGCCCTCTGGACGGGTGGGGGGTGCGGCGGGCCCTGGCTGGAGCTGCCGGAACTGGTGACTGCTTAGTTGCCGCACCACTGCCGAGTGAGCAAGCTCGTGCGCCTCGGCGACCGTGTCAGGCAGAAGGCAGAAGGCAGAAGGCAGAAGGCAGAAGGCAAGACCGGGCCCCAGGGGCCCGGTGGGGATCAACGTGTCGGGCCTGCCTCTTCAGCATCCAGACGATCCAGAATCGCCAGTGCCCGACTCACATCGCCGGTCAATGCAAGTGCGCGGAAATGATTTTCGGTGTCCCAAGCTGCCAGTGCATGAGCGCTCAACTGTTCCACCAGTTTGTTTGTGCTGAGGCCGCGACTGCGTGCCAACGCCTTGAGCCGCGCCGCAGTATCGTCGGGCAACCGGATCGTTAAAGTACTCATCCCCATTCCTCCAGACATTGTGCGGGTGTAAGTATGCGCAATTTGCCAAGTTGCAACTCACCTTGCCGCAGGTCTTTCACATTGTGCGTAACAATTGCGGTCGCACTTCCTGCCAGCGCCAGTTCGATCAAGTGATTGTCGGCTTCGTCCGGCAAATTGGGCCGCCAGCCGTAATACACCGTAACCCAACGCCCCTGCCGGGCCAGCGCCGCCAGCACCTGCAAACGCTCGGCAGATGTAGTGGAGTCCCCCCACACGTGGCGCCCAAGCAAATCCATATACTCCAACCACAGTGCATTGCCGAAAAGTGGCTGAAATCGTCCCATCAAAGCATGACGCAGCACTTTGCGCGATGCGCCGCCTGCGGAACGTAGACCCGCAACAAGAACATTGGTGTCAATTACAAGCGAGATCACACTGGTAGCATATGTGCTGTCATCGGCTTTTGCAAGCAAGTGCGGGTGCCGGGTGGCGTGGGTGGGGTCACGTGCACGGGTGGGGGCAGCAGGAGTGCAGGAGTGGGGTCAGGTCTTTTCTTTTTCCCGGTCTAGGTTAGAATCGCCAACATGGCAAGGCCCCTTCGTCTTGAGTTTGCTGGCGCAACCTACCACGTGACCGCTCGAGGTGACGGGCGAGAGGACATCTATCTTTCGGATGCAGACCGGCGCCTTTTCCTGGCAGTCCTTGGCCGCGTTGCGGAGCGCTTCAACTGGACGATTCATGCCTATTGCTTGATGAGCAATCATTATCACTTGCTGGTAGAGACTCCGGAAGGCAATCTCTCCAAAGGAATGCGGCAGCTCAACGGTGTTTACACACAGGACTTCAACAGGACCCATCACCGGGTCGGGCACGTCTTCCAAGGACGATACAAAGCCATCCTGGTCGAGAAAGAAGCCTATTTGCTGGAATTGGTGCGCTACGTGGTGCTCAACCCGGTCCGAGCGGGAATGGTGCGGACTCCGGGAGAATGGCCCTGGAGCAGTTATCGCGCGACAGTTGGCGACGAATGTGCGCCGGACTGGCTGGAAGCGCGATGGGTTCTGTCTGTATTTGGCGAGACCGCAGCGGAAGCTGTTGGAGCTTATGTCCGTTTCGTTGCCGATGGCATCGGCCGGGCAGCGCCGTGGGCGCAGTTGAAGCACCAGATGTTCCTGGGATCCGACGTTTTCGTCGATGCGCTGCGGCGTCAGGTTCCTGATGGCCGTGATCTGCGCGAGGTACCACAGGCCAGGATGCGGCCTCCTGTACCCCAGCCGCTCGCGGCCTTCGCACAGCAACACGTAGATCGGGACAGCGCCATCAGCGCTGCCTACGCCAGCGGCGGCTATACGATGAAGGAAATTGGTGACTTCTTTGGTCTCCACTACTCCCGCGTAAGCAAGATCGTGCGCCTCGGTAGCCCTGAAAAAGCCCCGCCGCGGCGGGGCTTGATGGAACGGCCGATGTGCTCCTACTGTTTGCGGCGCGAAGCCACCATGCCGAGGAGGCCGAGACCGAGCATCGCCAGCGTGCCCGGCTCGGGGACGTCGAATTCCTGCTCGAGCTTCTTCTGGAGGGCTGCCTGGAACTCTCCAAAGTTCAAGGCGCTGCCGAAGTCGGTCCCGGCACCGGCAACCCAGGCGCAGCTGGCAGCGGCGCCGATGCCAAGGCAATTGACCGAGTCGATGGGGATGGGCGTGAGGGTGTTGGCGACGGTATTGGGGTTCGAGCCGGCGTTGTTCTGGCCGTCGGTGGTGACGTCGATCAGCAGCTTGAGGTCGGACTGCAGGCTGTTCTCATAGGCGACCAGAGCGTTTGCGGAAGCGGTGACCGCATCGCCGATCGCCGTCGCGCCGGTGTTGACGCCGCCGCGACCAGGATTGAGGCCACTGATAGCCGTGGTCAGATTCGCCAGAACGCCCGCATTGCTGATCGCCTGCGTCTGGAAGTACTCGACAAAATTGAGGCCGAAGATGCCGCCGCCAATCGCAACCTGGCCATAGAGGGACGGGGTCGCGGCGAAGATATTGTTCAGCGCGCTGACGTAGGCGTTGACCTGAGTGGTAAAGTCGCCGGCACTGATGCTCCCCGAACCGTCCATGGTCAGGTAAAGGGCGGTGGTCGGGACAGCATGAACCTGAGCTGCGGCGATGGAACCGATGAGGCCGACAGCGAGGGCGGCCAGTTTTTTATTGAACATGAGCCTCTTGCAAAACTCACCCTGCAGGGCTGATTTTTTCGCGGCTGGAGGCGAAAGCGGAGGACGCGGGCGGCCACTTCTGGCATGATATGGTTATCGAGACCAATATCATAACGCCCGCCAAATGAATACTACCCAACCCCAGCTGATCATGCAACGGTGGCACGTGGTTCAGCACGAGTTACTGCCCGAGTTGAAGGCGCAAGTGGGTCCGCTGACGCCGAAGCTGGAGAAGGTCATCCACACGCTGGAATGGGTACGTATCGAGGAATTCACGGCGGTTTCGTGGTGTGGCGTAGGGCGTCCGCCGTTTGAACGGGCGTGGCTGGCGAACGCCTTTGTGGCCAAGGCCGTGTTGGGCCTGACGACGACCGTGGGGCTGATTGAACGCCTGATGATCGACCGTGCGCTGCGCCGCATCTGTGGTTTCCCGCTACACAAGACGCTGCCTTCCGAGGCGACCTTCTCGCGCGCCTTCGACGAGTTTGCCGAAGGGGGCCTGAGCCAGCGCGTGCATGAAGCCCTGATCAAGGAACATCTGGGAGATCAGCTGATCGGGCATCTCAATCGTGACGGCACGGCCATCGAAGCCCGCGAACGTCCGTCCCGGAAGGAAACGCCCGCATCGGAAGCGGCCGCCACGGCACAGGCCGCCCTGTTGCCGAAGGAAGAGCGCCCTGCCGAGACGAGCGTGCCTGAAACGCCCGCACCGGCACGCAAGAGAGGCCGCCCGCGGCGCGGCGAAGCACGTCCGGCTGCGAAGGCCGCCCCGATCAAGCGCCAGCGCGAGCAAACGTTGGCTCAAATGCTCGAAGAGATTCCCACCGCGTGTGATCGCGGCACGAAGTGCAATGCCCAAGGCTACAAGAACAGTTGGCGCGGCTACAAGCTGCATCTCGACACCGCCGACTGCGGCGTCCCCATTGCGGCGCTGCTCTCCAGCGCCTCGATGCACGACAGCTTGGCCGCCATTCCGCTGTCGCTGATCAGCGCCGATCGCGTCACCAACCTTTACGACCTCATGGATGCGGCCTATTGCAGCGCCGACTTGCGCGAGCACAGCCAGAGCCTGGGCCACGTCCCCCTGATCGATCACAATCCGCGCCGCGGAGAGAAGATCGAATTCTCCCCGGCTGAAGCGATCCGCTACAACGAACGGACCGCCGCCGAGCGGAGCAACGCCCGGCTGAAGGATGAATTCGGCGGTCAGACCATCCGGGTCAAAGGCGACACCAAAGTGATGGCTCACCTGATGTTCGGCATCCTGGCGCTGTCCGCTGACCAGTTGATGCGATTACGACGATGACCGCCAGCGTTCCCTCTCCGGCCGCTGTGCATTCGCGGAATGCAGGAGGGCGCTCGCCCCGCATGAGGCAAACCATGCCATACGGTTAGCCGCTCAGCCAAGGAGACCTCCCTCGCGAAAAAAATCGCTCCCCGAGAGCGAATGGTGCGGCGCAGCAATTTGTCCGGGTGAGTTTTGCAAGAGGCTCACATGGGAAAATCTCCTCAAGAGAAAAGTGAAACAGTGTTTTTTGTTTGGGGCCTATTGACTTCAACGAACTCTTCAATCGTCCGCAGTCGACTATAAGCAGATTGCGTGCCAGATTTATTAAGCGGCTGACTTAAAAGCAAAACCGTCTTGAAGTCCGGAACCCACTCCCGCGCTGTGTAAAAAAAGTCGACAGCGCCGACGCATCTCGAGCGCCGGGTAGGGACAATCCGACCTGCGTTTGCTCTCTGCACCGAGCCGCGGGCGCGATGCAACGGGCAAGAAGTCGGGCGAGGGAGAGCCTTGCGCGCGGGGCGAGATTTGCGGTGATGCTGCGGCGCAGCCAGTCAGGGATCGAGCCGCCGGGCGACGTCAGGACCCGCGGTGATGCAGGGGCGGTGTGCCCTGCGCGCGGTCCGGCAAGGCCAACGGCCGACCGTTGCCGTTCGATCCAACCCTCAGCCCTGCAGCTCCCGCGGCAGCGCAAAGGTCACGTTTTCCTCGGCGCCATCGACCTGGTCCACCTTGCTCCGGTCGCCAGCCGCCAGTTGATCGACGACTTCCTGGACCAGGATTTCGGGTGCCGAGGCGCCGGCGGTGACGCCGACGCGGCTGGCGCCGGCGAGCCAGGCGGGGTCGATCTGCTCGGCCTGGTCGACCAGATAGGCGTGGCTGCCGATCAGCTCGGCGACTTCACGCAGGCGATTCGAGTTGGAGCTCGAGCGGCTGCCGACGACGATCACGACCTCGCTGGTCCTGGCCAGCTGCTTGACCGCATCCTGGCGGTTCTGCGTCGCGTAGCAGATGTCGTCCTTCTTCGGGCCGATGATCTCGGGGAAGCGCTCCTGGAGGGCGGCGATCACCTGTGCAGCGTCGTCCATCGACAAGGTGGTCTGGGTGACGTAGGCCAGGCGAGCCGGGTTCGCGACTTCAAGCCGGCGGGCGTCGGCGACGGTCTCGACGAGATACATGCCGTCGGCGCTCTGCCCCATGGTGCCCTCGACCTCGGGATGTCCCTTGTGGCCGATCATGACAATCTCGCGGCCCTCCCGGCGCATCCGGCCGACTTCGACATGCACCTTGGTGACCAGCGGACAGGTGGCGTCGAAGACCTTGAGGCCACGCGCCTTGGCCTCGCCGATCACGGCCCGGGAGACGCCATGGGCGCTGAAGATGACGATGCTGCCGGCGGGGACCTCGGCCAGGTGGTCGACGAAGATGGCGCCCTTGGCGCGCAGGTCATCGCAAACGAAGCGGTTATGCACCACTTCATGGCGAACGTAGATCGGCGCGCCGAACTTTTCAATTGCGCGCTCGACGATGGCGATGGCGCGCTCGACACCGGCGCAGAAGCCGCGGGGATTGGCGAGAGTGACCTGCATGCGGGGCCTCACATGATGGCGATGACTTCGACTTCGAAGCGGATCGCCTTGCCGGCGAGCGGATGGTTGAAATCGAACAGGGCGCTGCTGTCGCTCAGCTCGCGCAGGAAGCCGGCGAAGCTGGAGGCGCCGTCGGGTGAGCTGAATTCGATCAGCGAATTGACCCGGAGTTCAACCTCCGGCGGCAGCGCGCTGCGCGCGATACGTTCGACGAGGCGCGGGTTGTGGCTGCCGAAGGCGTCCACTTCGTCGAGCTGGAAGACGTGGCGCTCGCCGGTGGGTAGTCCGAGCAGGCAGCTTTCGAGCGTTTCGGCGAGCTGGCCGCTCCCCATCTGCAGAGTCGCCGGCGACAGGTCGAAGGTACTGACGTACTCGGTGCCGTCGAGGTCGGCGAGGCGGTAATGCAGCGTCAGATAGCTGTCGGGTCCGACGGTGACCGGGCTGAGCGGCGGGTACGAGTCGCTGGGTGGGATGGGGTTCATCGATCTGCTCGCTCGAGGTACCGTTCGAAATGCCCGGCGGTGGCCGCACGCGGATCCTTCAAGGTTGCTCCCCGGGACGGCTGCGGGCGGAATCGGGCGCGGCGGGCTTGCTGGCGAGCTGATCCCAGACCATCAGCACGGCGCCGACGCTGATCGCCGAGTCGGCGATGTTGAAGGCGGGCCAGTAGAAACCGGCGACGTGCCATTGAATGAAGTCGACCACGGCGCCGAAGCGCAGGCGGTCGATGACATTGCCGAGGGCGCCGCCGAGGATCAGCGTCAGCGCCAGCGAGAGCCGGAATTCGCCGCTGTGGCGCGGCAGGATGCTGACGATCCAGGCCGAGATGGCGAGCGCCAGGACGGTGAAGAACCAGCGCTGCCAGCCACCCGCATCGGAGAGGAAGCTGAAGGCCGCGCCCGGGTTGAATGTCAGCACCCAGTTGAAGAAGGGCGCGACGTAGATCGAATCACCCGGCTGCAGCCAGGCGAGGACCAGCCACTTGCTCACCTGGTCACAGACGACGATGATGCCCGCCAGCCACAGCCAGCGGTCGATGTTACGCGAAGGCACGGGTTTCGCCCTCGCCATGCAGGTTGTCGATACAGCGGCCGCAGAGGCCGGGGTGATCGGGGTTGGCGCCGACGTCGGCGCGCACGTGCCAGCAGCGCTCGCATTTGGCGTGCGGCAACGGGCTGCACCGCAACTCGTCGCTGGCGTTGCGAATGACGTTCGTCTGCGAGCAGATGAGGACAAAACGCAGGTCGTCGCCGAGCGAGGCGAGCAGTTCGTACTTTTCGCCGTCGCAGTGCAGACTCACTGCGGCCTGCAACGACGAGCCGATGCGGCCCGCGATGCGCAGTTCTTCGAGGGCGCGCATGACTTCCGCCCGATAGCTGCGGATCTTGCGCCATTTTTCGAGCAGTTCGTCTTCCGCTGCCGGCGCCGGCAGCGGCTGCCAGGTCTGCAGCATCACCGACTGCTCGCCGTCGCCGGTCTGCAACTGCCAGATTTCTTCGGCCGTGAAGCAGAGAACCGGCGCCATCAGCTTGGTCAGGCACTGCAGGATGTGCCACAACGCGGCCTGCGCCGAACGGCGAGCTGGCGAGCTGGCGGCCGCGGTGTACAGCCGGTCCTTGAGGATGTCGAGGTAGAAGCCGCCGAGATCCTCGGAGCAGAAGGTCTGCAGCGACTGGACGACGCGGTGGAACTCGAAGCGCTCGTAGTCGGCTTCGCACTGCGCCTGCAGTTGCCGGGTCATGGCCAGCGCGTAGCGGTCGATTTCCAGCCATTGCTGGACTTCCGGCAGGTCGCGGCCAGGGTCGAAGTCCGACGTGTTGGCGAGCAGGAAGCGCAGCGTGTTGCGGATGCGGCGGTAGGCCTCGACGACCCGCTTGAGAATCTCGTCGGAGATCGACAGTTCGCCCGAGTAGTCGGTGGCGGCGACCCACAGGCGGAGGATTTCGGCGCCGAGCGTGTCGGCAATCTTCTGCGGCGCGATCACGTTGCCTTTCGATTTCGACATCTTCAGGCCCTTGCCGTCGACGACGAAGCCGTGCGTCAGCAGCGCCTTGTACGGCGCGCGGCCGTCCATGGCGCAGCCGATCAGCAGCGAACTCTGGAACCAGCCGCGATGCTGATCGGAGCCTTCGAGGTAGAGATCGGCCGGATACGCCAGTTCGCTGCGGTGCGAGCCGCGCAGCACGCTCGCGTGCGTAGAGCCGGAGTCGAACCAGACGTCGAGCGTATCGCTCATCTTGCGGTACTGGTCGGCCTCGGCACCGAGCAGTTCGCGCGCGTCGAGCGCGAACCAGGCTTCGATGCCGGCCTGCTCGACCCGTTGGGCGACGGCTTCGACGAGCTCGGCGGTGCGCGGATGCGGCGCGCCGGTTTCGCGATGCAGGAAGAAGGGCAGGGGTACACCCCAGTTGCGCTGCCGCGAGACGCACCAGTCCGGGCGCGTACGCATCATCGCTTCGAGGCGCGCCCGACCCCAGCTCGGGAAGAAGCGGGTTTCGTCGACGGCGCGTTCGGCGCACCAGCGCAGGGTCGGCTCTTCTTCGTCGGGCTGCGCCGCTGAAGACGCGGGCGGCGGTGGACGGTGGTCCATACCGATGAACCATTGCGTCGTGGCGCGAAAAATGATCGGCGTCTTGTGGCGCCAGCAGTGCGGGTAGCTGTGCTGAATCTTCTCCGCCTTGAGCAGGTGACCATTGGCGGCGAGTTCCTGCAGCACCAGCGGGTTGGCCTCCCAGACCGATTTTCCGGCAAGTTCGCCAACTCCGAGCGCTGGCGTGCCGGCAACAAAACGGCCGTCGTCGCCGACCGGGTTGTTGACCGGCAGGCCGTAGACCTTGCCGATCAGGTAGTCGTCGGTGCCGTGCGCCGGGGCGGTGTGCACCAGGCCGGTGCCGGCTTCCAGGGTGACGTGCCGGCCGCAGATGATCGCCACGTCTCGCGGCTGGAAGGGGTGTTTTAGCAGCACCTGTTCGAGCGCGGCGCCCCTGGCGGAACCGATCACCGTGCCGGCCAGCGCGTAACGCTGCAGGCAGGCTGCGGCCAGTTCGCGGACGAGGATCAGGGCGCCTCTTGGTGTGTCGATCAGGTCGTAGTCGAAATCCGGGTGGGCGCAGACCGCCTCGTTCGCCGGCAGGGTCCATGGCGTCGTCGTCCAGATGACGGCGAAGGCCGGGCCCCGCAGGTGGCTGAGGCCGAAGGCCCTGGCCAGCTTGTCGGCGTGATTGGGATGCACCTCGAAAGCGACGTCGATTGCCGACGAAGTCTTGTCTTCGTACTCGACCTCGGCTTCGGCCAGCGCCGAACCGCAGTCGAGACACCAGTTGACCGGTTTGAGCCCCTGGTAGAGGTAGCCCTTCTCGAGGATGGTGCCGAGCGTCCGGATTTCGTCGGCCTCGGTCTTGAAGTCCATTGTCAGGTAGGGTTGGTCCCAGGCGCCGAGAATGCCCAGCCGGATGAAGTCCTTCTTCTGGCGCTCGATCTGTTCGCCGGCGAAGGCGCGGCACAACTCGCGCACGCGGTCAGCCGCGACGTGCTTGCCGTGCAGTTTTTCGATCTGATGCTCGATCGGCAGGCCGTGGCAGTCCCAGCCCGGAACGTAGGGCGCATCGAATCCGGCCAGCGTTCTGGCGCGGACGATGATGTCCTTGAGGATCTTGTTGACTGCATGGCCGATGTGGATGTCACCATTGGCGTACGGCGGTCCGTCGTGCAGAACGAAGCGGGGGCGGCCCCGCGAGGCCTCGCGGATCCGCTCGTAAAGCCTGCCCTGTTGCCAGGCGGCGACCCACTCGGGTTCGCGCCGGGCAAGGTCGCCGCGCATCGGAAACGGCGTGTCGGTGAGATTGAGGGTTTTCTTGTAGTCGGCCATGGCGGTTCTCACAACTGGAAGTACGCTTTCACGGCGGCAACGTCGCTGGCGATCTGCGCCTTCAGGGCGTTGAAGTCCGGGAATTTCATTTCGTCGCGCAACTTGTGCAGGAAGCGGACGTTGAGATGGGCGCCGTAGATGTCGGCGGAGAAATCAAGCAGATGCACTTCAAGCAGCGCTCGTACGACCTGATGGGCGGTGGGGCGGTAGCCGAGGTTGGCGGCGCCCCGGTGCGGGCCGCCCGGCAAGCCCCTGACTTCGACTGCAAAGACGCCCTGCAGCGGTGGTCGCTCGTGCTTGATGCGGATGTTCGCCGTGTGGAAGCCAAGCTGGCGGCCGATCTTGTCGCCGTGCACGACGCGGCCATCGATCGAGTAGGGGCGGCCGAGCAGACGCGCCGCGTGTTCCAGTCGGCCGGCCTGGAGGGCGTCGCGAACCGCCGAGCTGGAGGCGCGTTCGCCATCCACGGTGACGCTCGCCATGGCTTCGACCTGGAAGCCGAGACCGGCGCCGGCCTCGCGCAGCAGCGCGAAGTCGCCGGCCCGCCCGGCACCGAAGCGGAAATCATCGCCGACGATCAGTTGCCGTACGCGCAGCGCGCCGACCAGTATCCGCTCGATGAACTCTTCGGCGCTCAGGGCGGCGAAGCCCGCATTGAAGCGGCAGACGTGCGCGAGGTCGACGCCGTCGTCGGCGAGCAGCTCGAGTTTTTCACGCAGCGTGGACAGGCGCGGCGGTGCCGATTCCGGGGCGAAGAATTCGCGCGGATGGGGCTCGAAGGTGAGCACCGCCGCGGGCAGGCCGGCATTCGCCGCTGCCGCCTTCAGACGAGCGAGCAGCGCGCGATGACCGAGATGTACGCCATCGAAGTTGCCTATGGTGAGGACGGTGGCACTGTGCGCTGTCGGCGAGAAACCGCGATAGACGATCATCGGGCGCGAGTGGGGACGGACAAAACGTGCGATTATAACCAGTTTCGTGCGCCGCCGGCCGGCGCTGGCCTCTTTTCCCATCTGCGGCAGGAATGAACATCGGCAATTGCTACCACTGTGGTCAGCCCATCCCGACCGGGGTCGACCTGGCGACCTCCATCGATGGCCAAGCACGCGCCATGTGCTGCGGTGGCTGTCAGGCGGTTGCGCAGGCGATTGTCGACCACGGGCTGTCCGACTACTACCGCAATCGCGATGCCCTGCCCAATGCCCCGCGCGAGGCGATGCCGGCGATCGTCGAAGACCTCCAGCTCTATGATCACGCAGACTTCCAGAAGAGCTTCGTGCGGCTGCTCGGTGACGATCCCGATCGCAGCGAGCGCGAGGCGTCGCTGATCCTCGAGGGAATCACCTGTTCGGCCTGCATCTGGCTGAACGAGCAGCATCTTTCGCGCCTCGCCGGGGTGACCGCAGTCGACATCAATTACGCGACGCGGCGTGCCCGGGTCCGCTGGGACGAGCGGCGAGTCCGGCTGTCCGGGATCCTGGCGGCGATTGCGGCGATTGGCTACCGCGCCTACCCCTACGACGCGGCGAAGAGCGAGCAACTGGCACGCCACGAGCGCCGCAGCGCGCTTTGGCGGGTGTTTGTTGCCGGTTTCGGCATGATGCAGGTGATGATGTACGCGGTACCGGTGTATCTGGCCGGTGACGGCGAGATGACGCCGGCAGTCGAACAATTGATGCGCTGGGCGAGCCTGGCGCTGACGGCGCCCGTGGTCTTCTATTCGGCGGCGCCATTTTTCCGCAACGCCTGGCGCGATCTCCGGCTGCGCCGAGCGGGAATGGATGTGCCGGTGGCGCTGGGCATCGGCGCCGCTTTTGTGGCCAGTGTCTGGGCGACGTTGACGGCCAGCGGCGAGGTCTATTTCGACTCGGTGACGATGTTCGTCTTTTTCCTCTTGAGCGGGCGCTTCCTGGAAATGACGGCTCGTCAGCGAGCGGTCAGTGTCACCGAGGCGCTGGCCAGGCTGATGCCGGTGGTGGCGACCCGCCTTGCCGCCTACCCGGCGAACCGCGACGGCGAGCAGGTGCTGGCGGCCGACCTGCGGCCCGGCGAGGTGGTCCTGGTACGGCCTGGCGAGACGATTCCGGCCGATGGTCAGGTCATTGAAGGGGTGAGCAGCGCCAATGAGGCCCTGCTCACCGGCGAGAGTGCGCCGGTTGGCAAGCGTCCGGGAGTGGCCGTGACTGGCGGTGCGGTCAATATCGAGAGTCCGTTGCTGATCGAGGTGACGCAGGTGGGCAACGGCACCCGGCTGTCGGCGATCGTCCGGCTGATGGAACGGGCGGCGACCGAGAAGCCGCGAATCGTTGAGCTGGCCGACCGCATCGCCAGTCATTTCATCATCACGCTGTTGTTCCTCGCCGCGGCGGTGGCCGTCGCCTGGTGGTTCATCGATCCCCGGCAGGTGCTGTGGATCACGGTTTCGGTGCTGGTCGTGACCTGCCCCTGTGCCTTGTCGCTGGCGACGCCGGTGGCGCTGACCGTGGCCAGCGGGGCGATGGCCAGAGCCGGTCTGCTGGTGACCCGCAGCCATGCGGTCGAGACCCTGGCGCGGGCCAGCCATTTCGTTTTCGACAAGACCGGCACACTGACCACCGGCGAGATGAAACTGCTTGAAGTGCTGCCGCTCGGCAGGCTGGACCGGGACGCTAGTCTGGCTTTGGCGGCGGCGCTCGAGCAGGCGTCGGAACATCCGATTGGCGCTGCCTTGCGGCAGGCAGCGGCGGGTCAGGTTCTGCCGCTGGTCGATTCCCTGGTCAACGAGCCAGGCTGTGGCGTCAGCGCCGTCCAGGCGGGCCGCAAGGTGCGCCTTGGCCGTCCCGACCACGTTGTTGCCCTGCATGGCAAGCCGCTGCCGGAACGCGCTCGGTCCCTGTCCGGCAGCGGCGATACGGTGATCGGGCTCGGCGACGAGGCTGGCTGGATCGCGCTCTTTCGCCTGGGCGACGATCCGCGACCGGAGGCGGCAGCGCTGGTGTCCGCCTTGCGGGCGGCGGGGCGGCAGGTGGCGCTGCTGACCGGCGACGCCGCACCGGCTGCTCGCCGAGTGGCGTTGGCGTTGGGGATTGACGAGGTGGAGGCGAACGCTTCACCGCAGGCCAAGCACGACTACGTGCGTCGACTGCAGGCCGGCGGGGCCGTGGTGGCGATGGTTGGCGACGGCGTCAATGATGCGCCGGTGCTGGCGCAGGCGCAGGTGTCGGTGGCCATGGGCGGGGGTTCGCAGTTGGCGCGCACGCAGGCCGATCTGGTGCTGCTCTCGGAAAACCTCGATCACCTGCGGCGCGGCATTCTCGTCGCGCGCAGTTCACTACGCGTGATCCGGCAGAACCTGTGGTGGTCCTTCGCCTATAATCTGGTCGTCCTGCCTCTGGCGATGAGCGGTTTCATCACCCCGTGGATGGCCGGCATCGGCATGTCGGGCAGTTCCTTTCTGGTGGTCGCGAATTCCTTGCGGTTGCAGAAGCTTGCCGAGCGCTGAGCGATCATGGAAACCCTGTACCTGCTGATTCCAATCTCCGTCGTGCTGGTCTTCCTGATCGGCATCGCCTTCTGGTGGTCGCTGCGCAGCGGCCAGTTCGACGATCTCGAAGGGCCGGCCTACCGTATCCTGATGGACGACGACCGCTCGTCGCCGCCAACGGCAACCAAGGATGCCGCCGCGCCGGCCGAACCCGGATCAGACTCGTGACAAAGCCGAGCCCGGGCGGGTGGGCCGAATCTGCGCAACTCTTGACGCAGGTCAAGACGATTCTCCTGCGTGCTGGGACAATTGCCCGGTCGATGGCGTCAATCCTTTGGTATTTGGCGCCTGACGGGTGTCAGGCCATTTCTCTGTTGGGGTTTGGGTGCGTTTCGACGCACCCTTTTTTTCGCCATAGGGATTCGCCTGTGCTAACCGCGCGGAGCTTGATCTGTGTCAAATTTGACCTCCAGCGGTTAAAATAACATGTTGAAAGTTAGTGCTCAGAATAAGGGCATTCAGGGCGGTGAAAACCGGTTTTTTTGGTCAAGAACGAGGTGAGTCCATGTCGGAAACTCAGTCAACATACAATTACAAGGTGGTGCGGCAGTTTGCCGTGATGACGGTCGTCTGGGGAATTGTCGGAATGCTGGTCGGCGTCATCATAGCCGCCCAGCTGGTCTGGCCGGAGCTCAATGTCGGTTGGCTGCATTTCGGCCGCCTGCGTCCATTGCACACCAACGCCGTGATCTTCGCCTTCGGCGGCAGCGCATTGTTCGCCACCTCGTATTACGTGGTGCAGCGCACCTGCCATACGCGAATCTTCTCCGATGGCCTGGCTGCCTTCACCTTCTGGGGCTGGCAATTGGTGATCGTCCTGGCCGCCCTTACCCTGCCCCTGGGGTTTACTCAGGGCAAGGAATACGCCGAGCTTGAGTGGCCGATCGACATCCTCATCACGCTGGTCTGGGTGGCGTATGCTGTGGTCTTTTTCGGCACCATCGCCAAGCGCAAGGTGACGCACATCTATGTCGCCAACTGGTTTTATGGCGGTTTCATCCTCGCCGTGGCGCTGCTGCATCTGGTCAATAGTGCTGCCATCCCGGTCTCGCTGACCAAGTCCTACTCGGCTTACGCCGGCGTACAGGACGCCATGGTGCAATGGTGGTACGGCCACAACGCGGTCGGCTTTTTCCTCACCGCCGGCTTCCTGGGCATGATGTACTACTTCGTGCCGAAGCAGGCCGAACGGCCGGTGTACTCGTACCGCCTGTCAGTGGTTCACTTCTGGGCGCTGATCTTCACCTACATGTGGGCCGGTCCGCACCACCTGCATTACACCGCGCTGCCGGACTGGACCCAGTCGGTGGGCATGCTGTTCTCGCTGATCCTGCTGGCGCCCTCGTGGGGTGGCATGATCAACGGCGTGATGACTCTTTCGGGTGCCTGGCACAAGCTGCGTGATGATCCGATCCTCAAGTTCCTGATCACCTCGCTGTCGTTCTACGGTATGTCCACCTTTGAAGGCCCGATGATGGCCATCAAGACGGTCAATGCGCTGTCGCACTACACCGACTGGACGGTCGGACACGTGCATTCGGGTGCTCTGGGCTGGGTGGCGATGGTTTCGATCGGTTCCATCTATTACCTGTTGCCGCGCCTGTTCGGCAAGTCCGAGATGTTCAGTGTCAAGCTGATCACGGTACATTTCTGGGTGGCGACGATCGGCGTGGTGCTCTACATCGCCTCGATGTGGATTGCCGGTGTGATGCAGGGCCTGATGTGGCGGGCGGTCAACCTCGATGGCACGCTGACCTACAGCTTCGTCGAATCGGTCAAGGCTTCGTACCCGTTCTGGGCGATCCGTTTCCTCGGGGGCGTTCTTTTCCTCTGCGGCATGCTGATCATGGCCTACAACATGGTCAAGACGATTGCCGGTGGCCGGACCGTCGACGACGCACGCGTCCTGCTGCCCGCCGCTCATCACGCCTGACAGGGGAAAGAAATGAAACTTACGCAAGATGCAATTGAACGCAATGTCGGGCTGATGGTACTGCTGACCCTGCTGGTGGTCAGCGTCGGTGGTCTGGTCGAGATCGTGCCGCTCTTTTTCCAGAAGTCCACCACCGAGCCGGTGACCGGGCTCAAGCCCTACGATCCGGTTCGTCTGACCGGGCGTGATGTCTATATCCGTGAAGGCTGCTTCCTTTGCCACTCACAGATGATTCGCCCCTTCCGCGCGGAAACCGAACGCTATGGGCATTATTCGGTTGCGGGTGAGTTCGTCTATGATCATCCGTTCCAGTGGGGTTCCAAGCGGACCGGCCCGGACCTGCATCGAGTCGGCGGGCGTTACTCGGATGAATGGCATCGCGCGCACTTGATCAATCCGCGTGACGTGGTTCCCGAGTCCAACATGCCTGCCTTTGCTTTCCTCGAGAAGGCGGCGGCCGATGCGAACAGCATCGAGAGCAAGATGCACGCTCTGCGCAAGGTCGGTGTTCCCTATACCGACGACGAAATTGCCGGGGCCAGAAAGCAGCTCGAAGGCAAGAGCGAACTTGACGCTCTCGTTGCCTACCTGCAGGGCATGGGCCTCGAAATGAAGAACGTGAAGTAGGCCATGGACATCAACGATCTGAGATCCATCGTCACCGTCGTTTCCCTGCTGACTTTCCTCGGGATCGTCTGGTGGGCTTACGGCGTGAAAGGCAACAAGAAGCGCTTCGAGGAAGCGGCCATGCTGCCGTTCAGCGATGAAGAGGCGGATCGGCTGGAACTGGGGCTGGATCGCAACGGACAAAGGAAAGCATCATGAACGATTTTGTTAATCAGTTTTGGAACTGGTACGTCATTCTTCTCGTGTTGGTCAGCATCATTGCCTGCGGCGTGCTGTTGTGGACGCAAAGCAGTCCGCCTGCCGGCAGCAAGGTCGACACCACCGGGCATGTATGGGACGAGACGCTTGAGGAATACAACAATCCCCTGCCCAAATGGTGGATGTGGCTGTTCTATATCACGGTGATTTTCTCGCTGGTCTACGCCGTGCTCTATCCGACACTCGGCAGTTTCCCGGGGCTCCTCGGCTGGTCGTCCAGTGGCCAGTGGGCAAAGGAAATGGCAAAGTTCGACGAGCAGACCAGACCGCTCTATGCCAAGTACATGAAGACGGATCTCAAGGCGCTGGCTGCCGACAAGGAGGCCAACGAGACCGGCAAGCGCCTGTACCTGACCTACTGCATGCAGTGCCATGGTGCTGATGCACGCGGCTCGAAGGGCTTCCCGAATCTTGCCGATAACGACTGGCAGTGGGGTGGCGAACCGGCCCAGATTGTCGAGACGATCAGCGCCGGCCGCATGGGGGTGATGCCGCCGCACGCTCAGCTCGGTGCCGAAACGATCAAGGATCTGGCTGCCTATGTACGTTCGCTGTCCGCTTTGCCGGCTGATCCGGTGCGCGTCGCCAAGGGGCAGGAAGCCTTCAACAGTGCCGGCTGCTCGGGCTGTCACGGGCCGGATGGCAAGGGCATGCATGCGCTGGGGGCTCCAAACCTGACCGACAAGGTCTGGCTCTATGGTAGTTCCGAGGCAACGATCATCGAGACCATCACCAAGGGCCGCACTAACCAGATGCCGGCCTGGAAAGAGTTCCTTGGTGACGAAAAGGTGCATGTTCTTTCTGCCTATGTCCTGAGCCTGAGCCCTGACGCCGCTGCCAGCAAGTAAGTTGTCTTTGACAACGGGGCGGCGTGGCCGCTCCGTCCTTGTACGGGCCCAGGATGGCGCTGCCCTGACGCCATCCAGCAGGCACGACTGGCCGGCGTAAGCGCAACGTCCGGCCCGGATTTGTCGCGCGGCGTTGCAATTCAATTCGGCTTTGGCTGATTCAGATCAAGTTCACTCTCGCACCAGAACGTAATATTATAGTTTGCTGTAATTCTGAAATCGATTGGAGCCGAGATCATGGACCAGGCGGCCGGAAGCAAGGCCAAGGCAATTCCCATCAACGTCGATACCTTGTACGAGAAGCACAAGACCGTCTACGTCCGCAGCGTCACAGGGTTCTTCAATAACTGGCGCTGGGCGATGGTCTTCTTTACCCAGGCTCTGTTCTATGGCCTGTGCTGGCTGGAGTGGGGTGGACGGCAGGCGGTGCTCTTTCATATCGTCGAACGCAAGTTCTACATTTTTGGCCTGGTCTTCTGGCCGCAGGACGTCATCTACCTGGCGATTCTGCTGGTGATTTCCGCCTATGGCCTGTTCCTGGTCACCGCCGTGGGCGGGCGACTCTTCTGCGGCTATGCTTGTCCGCAGACGGTCTATACCGAGATTCTGCTGTGGATCGAGCGCAAGATCGAGGGTGAACGCCCCGCCCGCATGAAACTCGACGCGCAGCCGATGAATCCGCGCAAGCTTCGGCTGAAGCTCATCAAGCATTCGCTGTGGCTGGTGATTGCTCTGTGGACAGGGATCACCTTTGTCGGCTATTTCACGCCGATCAAGGATCTGCTGGCGGCGATCGCTGCTTTCGATCTCGGCCCCTGGGAAGCTTTCTGGATCCTTTTCTACGCCGCGTTCCTTTACCTCATGGCGGGCTTCCTGCGCGAGCAGGTCTGCAAGTACATGTGTCCGTATGCCCGCTTCCAGGGCGTGATGTTCGACCCGGATACCCTGATCATCAGCTACGACCCCGAGCGGGGGGAGCCGCGGGGATTGCGCAAGAAGGGATCCGCCGCGACGGCGCAGCCACTCGGCGACTGTGTGGACTGCAGCATATGTGTTCAGGTCTGCCCGACAGGCATCGACATCCGCAATGGCCTGCAGCTCGAATGCATTGCCTGCGCGGCATGCGTCGATGCCTGCGATCAGGTGATGGACAAGGTTGGCTCGCCGCGTGGCCTGATTCGCTACTCGACCGAGAATGCCCTAGCGAAACACTATACGGCAAAGGACATGTTTGCCCACCTGTTGCGGGCGAGAACGCTGTTGTACACCAGCATTCTGCTGGCGATCATTTTTGCGGCCGTGTGGAGTCTTACCCACCGCGTGCCCCTGAAGGTTGACGTTTTGCGTGACCGCTCGACCTTGTCGCGCGAGGCAGACGACGGGCGCATCGAGAACGTCTTCAGGCTGCACATCTCGAACACCGACGAAGCGAAACATAGCTATGTGATCAGTGTCAGCGGTATCGACGGTATTGATATCGTCGGCGAGCGTCTGGTGGAGGTGCCGTCGGCTTCATCGACGACTGTCGCACTATCGGCGCGGGTCGAGCCGGGGGCGGGCAAGAAGGGTTCGAACCAGATCTTTTTCGACATCAGGGCCGAGGGTGACGATGAGATTGCGGTGCGCGAGAAGGCGAGCTTCTTCCTGCCATGAATAGCAAGCTGAATGCCGGCGCCCAGCCGTGGTACCGTGAGCCCTGGCCGTGGCTGCTGATGCTGGGGCCGCTGGTGGTTATCGTGGCGGGTTTTGTGACCGCTTATCTGGCAGTCGTCAGCAATGACGGTCTGGTCGAGGACGACTACTACAAGCAGGGCTTGGCGGTGAACCAGCGTACGGCGCGCGCTCAGCGGGCTGCCGAGTTGGGAATCGAGGCTCAACTGCTGCTGGGCGGCGCTGGTGACCGAGTTCGCGCCCTGCTGCGCGGCAAGGAGGGCTTCCACCTGCCGGAAGTGTTGAACCTGCGCATTGTGCATCCGACGCGCCCGGGTTTCGACCAGAAGGTGGTTCTGCGTTCCGAGGGGGGCGGGGTCTATACAGGTGCTCTGGCGCCCCTGCAAGGCCGCTGGCATGTGACGCTCGAGGACGACAGGCAGGAGTGGCGCTTGGCGGGTGATTGGCTAACGGAGTCGCAGGCGACGTTGCGCTTGACGGCATTGGCCAGGGCAGAGGCTGTTTTGCAGACAGATTCAGACGGGAGGTAGGAGATGGCTTGGGATCTTTTGTTTACGAGTGATTACGGTTTGTTCAGCTTGTTCGTGATCGTCTTCGTCATTGGCATGGCAGGGTGGTTTTCGTATTTCTTCAGCAAGAAAATGCGCGAAGACGAGAGGCAAGCCAGAAGATAGGCTGGGTTCCCGCCGCCTGCTGCTCGCGCTGACGGCATCGGTGCTGGCGCACGCGGGTCTGTTGTCGACCGCCTTCAGGTTTTCTCCGGTGCGTGTTGAATTGGCGGCGGCGCCAGTTCAGGTCGTGCTTCAGGTCTCGCACAGGGGCGTGCCGGTCGGAGCTGCAGTGGCACAAAGGCCGACCACGGGCGCTGCCGATGATCGGTTGTCAGCCGCGCCAGAGGCGTCGCGACAGCCGGTTGAGCGGGCACGACGGGCCGTGGTGCGTGCAGCTGTCCCCGAGCCGGCGCCGATGGCCGTGGCAAAGCCCGTGCCCGATCGCTCGTTGCTTCCGGATGCCACGCCTGCTCCCGGGGGTGGCCCTGCGGCGGTGCGTGAAGGCGTCAGCCCGGATGATCTGCGCCAGTATCGGCTGGCGCTGGCAATGGCAGCCCGTCGCTTCAAACGCTATCCACCACTGGCCCGCGAGCGCGGCTGGGAGGGAAGGGTCGAGGTGGCGGTGAGCGTGAGCCCATGGCAGCCTGGCCCGCAGTCTTCGCTTGTCCACTCAAGCGGGCATGCCGCACTGGATGAGCAGGCTCTGTCGATGATCGCGCAGGCTTCGGCGACCACGATGCTGCCTGAAAGTCTGAAGGGTAGGGACTTCCGCGTCCTGCTGCCAATCGAATTCACCCTTGACGATGATCGCTGACCGGTACCGCCGGACGCGGTAGGTCGTCTTCATGAAAAACAAAGCGCCCCGCCTTGCGGTCAGCGAAATAGGCTTGCAGGCACAGCGTGACGCTCTGGAAGGCCAGAGACTGCCACGGCAGGGTCTGTTCGGAGAACAACCCGGTTTCCAGGGTTTCGAGGCCGGCGGCGAAGCTAGTATCGAGCAGCCGAGCCCGATAGAACAGATGCACCTGGTTGATGTGCGGCACATTGACCAGCGAAAAGAGCTGCTGGATGTCGACCCGGGCACAGGCTTCCTCCAGTGTTTCCCGGATGGCGGCCTGGGTCGTCGATTCACCGTTTTCCATGAAGCCGGCCGGCAGGGTCCATAAGCCGTAACGTGGTGCAATCGAACGTCGACAGAGGAGAATCTGGTCCTGCCACTCGGCAATGCAGCCGACCACAAGCTTCGGGTTGACGTAATGAATCGTCCCGCAGCGCTGGCACACGTGACGTGGCAGGTTGTCGCCGTCGGGAATCAGCAGCTTCACCGTGTCGCCGCATTGACTGCAGAAATTCATCCGTGGAGTTCCTTCAACCGTTGCCTGATCATCCGGCAAGTCTATATGATTCATCCGGAGAGGGAACGCCCGAGAGCGGCCTTTTGTCCCGATCGTGGCCTTGCCGCCTGTCGGAGATGCGGCTGGCGACGGGGGAAGGTTCTCGCTGCTCTATCGGTGGCCGTCAGTCGGCTTGCGGAAGCAATCTCCCGCGGGTGCCAGGGAATCCGCGACCGGCATCCTGATGCCGTGGCTCGGGGATTGTCCTCAGCCAGTGGTTCGCAATCTGGCTACAATGCGGGACAATGGTTAGGTTCGGTCGGCGGCGTTCATCGAGGGCGCCATGACAAGGGGGGGTGGATGTTTCTGATTGTTGGTTACGTGATCATTCTGGCCTCGGCATTGGGAACCTATGCCGTGCACGGCAGCCTCGCGGCGCTCTGGGTACCACTCGAGTATATTGCCATCGTCGGCCTGACCGTCGGTGGTTTCGTGGCCTCCAACGACATCAAGATCATCAAGTCGACGGTCGGCGCCTTACCCGGAATATTCAAGGGATCGAAGTTCACCAGGATCCTTTACGTCGATCTGCTGGCGATGCTTTTCGAGGTCCTGGTCAAGGTCCGCAAGGAAGGCCTGATGTCGATCGAGAACGACGTCGAGAACCCGCAAGAGAGCCCGATATTCACCAAGTATCCGGTGCTTTCCAGCGACCATCATGTGATGGAATTCATCACTGATTATCTGCGGATGATGGTTGGCGGCAACCTCAATGCCATCGAAATCGAGAGCCTGATGGATATCGAGATCGAGACGCACCACCACGAGGTTGAGACGCCGGGCCACGTGGTCTCCAAGGTGGCTGACGCGGTGCCGGCTTTCGGTATCATTGTCGCGGTCATGGGGGTGGTGAACGTCATGGGCTCGGTCGGCGAGCCGCCGGCGGTGCTGGGCAAGATGATCGGCGGGGCTCTGGTGGGCACCTTTCTGGGTATTCTCATTGCCTATGGTTTCGTCTCGCCGGTGGCCAACCTGCTTGAGCAAAAGGCGCAGGAGGGTTCCAAGATCTACCAGGTCATCAAGGTTGTGCTGTTGGCGTCGATGTCTGGTTATGCGCCACAAGTGGCGGTCGAGTTCGGGCGCAAGGCGCTGGCTGCCGGGGTACGTCCGACTTTCCGTGAGCTGGAGGAAGAACTCAAGGCCCGCAAGGGCAAGTGAGTAGCGCTTCTGCGACCGATGGGGGACTGAATGAGCGACGATATACGGCCAATAGTCATCAAGCGCGTGAAAAAGGTGACAGGCGGTCACCATGGTGGCGCCTGGAAGATTGCCTATGCCGATTTCGTCACCGCGATGATGGCTTTTTTCCTGCTCATGTGGTTGCTGGGTTCCACCGCCAGCGGTGACCTGAAAGGGATCGCCGATTACTTTCAGAATCCGCTCAAGATCGCCTCGCAAGGGGGTTCGGGAACCGGTGACAGCTCGAGTGTTCTGAAGGGTGGCGGCAAGGACCTGACGCGCAGTGCCGGTCAGGTCAAGGGTGGCGACATCGATGCCAAGAGCAAGACCGTGAACCTCAAGGAGACCAACGCCGAACAGGCGCGCAAGGAGTTCGAGGAGCGCGAGAAGGTAGTGCTCGGCGAACTCAAGCAGAGTATCGAGAGGCTGATCGAAAGCAATCCCGCACTCAAGCAGTTCAAGAACCAGCTCCTGATAGACATCACCAGCGAGGGTTTGCGGATTCAGATCGTCGATGAGCAGAACCGCCCCATGTTCGATACCAGTAGCGCCGAGCTGAAGGCGTACACCCGCGTCATTCTGCGCGAGATAGGCAAGGCGCTTAATGCCGTACCGAACAAGTTGAGTCTGTCGGGTCACACCGATGCAGCCCAGTTCGGCGGTGGCGACAAGGGCTTTTCGAACTGGGAGCTATCGGCCAATCGCGCGAACGCTTCCCGGCGCGAGTTGATTTTGGGCGGGATGGATGAGCACAAGGTACTGCGCGTCGTAGGACTCGCTTCCACGGTTCTGTTTGACAAGAACGATCCGTTGAGCTCGATCAATCGCCGGATCAGTATAGTCGTCCTGAACAGACGGGCGGAAGAGTCCCTGTTGCAGGAAGACGGCAAGGTCGACGCGGTCGAGGTGGGGGGCCAGGGACTCGACGCCAAGAGTATTGCTCCTCAGGTGGGTTCCGGCAGCAACGGTTGAAGAGAAAGTCACCGGCATCCGTCTGGCGAAGAGTTTGTTGTGGCCATCGGCAGCCCGGCAGTGGCCGGATAGCAACCGGGCAGGGATTTTCTGAGGCCTGCCCATCTCGTGGGAGGTGGAACCAGATGAGAAAGAATGGTCTTTGCAGCTGCCTGTTGGCTGCTTTGGTGATGGTGGCGAGTGCCGGCCCGGCCTCCGGGCTAGAGTTTGGAAGTAGCGAAGAAACCCGCTACGGCGCCCATTTCGGTGCCGACAAATGGGTCGATTTTATCGTTTACGCACCAGAGGCAACGGCGGTAGACCTCCTGCTGTACAGTGATCCGCGAGCACGGGCGCCGAAGCATCGGGTGCGCATGACCCGTTCGGGCGACGACTGGAAAGTCCGGGTACGCGGGGCAAACGTCGGTCACGATCTGTTCTACATGTATCAGGCCAGCGGCATGCGCGTGGTCTCACCTGAACGGCCGTACGGCCCCTTGTTCAACCCCGCCTATGTGCTCAATGACCCCTATGCTTATCGCACCGACAACGTCAGGTACGATGCGTTTTTCAATAGCGTTCCCTTTGCCGACAGGCAGGCTTCAGTCTATGCCGGCGGAGGCAAGAGTGCCGTTTACGACCATTCCCGGGACCGCTTTCCGGGGCACGTGAAGATTGCGCCCGAGGATCTCATCGTTTACGAGCTTCACGTCCAGGACTACACGGCGACGCTCGCAAAACTGCCTACCAATCAGCGCGGTACCTATCTCGGCCTTACCCGCAGTGGCCTCAGGACTCCCGGAGGCCTTGCCGCCGGAATCGACCACTTGGTTGAACTGGGGGTGAACGCGGTGGAACTGATGCCGGTGATGGAATACGACGAGCAGACCGGCAACGAGAACGGGCGCCTCAACCACTGGGGCTACATGACGACAAATTTTTTTGCGCCGGAAGCACGCTATGCCGCTCGCCCTGGTCGCCAGGTGGTGGAGTTCAAACAGCTGGTCCGCGCTTTGCATGACAGAGGTATCGCCGTTTTCATGGACGTGGTCTATAACCACACGGGTGAACAGGGCCCCTGGGTGGCCGACGGCCGCCTGGCGGCCAAGTGCTTCAACCTGATGTGCTTGGCCGCCGATCGGGTGTACCGGGGGACGCCGGATAAACGCCATTATCTGAACAACACGGGTACCGGCAACGACCTCGATTTCTCCGGTCGCGAACGCTTCAGCAAGCAACTGGTCAGGGATTCGCTGGCTCTGTGGCATGAGGTATACGGGATCGATGGTTTCCGCTTTGACCTGGCGCGAATCCTTGCCGAGGGTTCGGACGACGCTGCCGACTGGGTCGACAACGATCCGCGCTATGCGGCTGCGCACCTTCATGCAGAGCCCTGGGACATGGGGGGCCAGTGGTGGGACTTCATGGACAGCAGCGGCTGGGGTGCCGACAACAATCGCTGGGCCAAATGGTTGGGTCGCTACCGCGACAAGGTCCGCCGCTTCTCGCAGTCCGCACTGAAGAACCCGGGCGCCTTCAAGCAACTCATCGAAGGCTACGGGTCGGTGAGCGATGGCGAGGGGCCTGCCGCTTCGAGCCGGCCATGGCGCTCGATCAATCTGGTTGCCGTTCATGACGGCTATACCCTGCGCGACTGTACCTGGTTCAACGACTCCGATGGTTCGCAGAATTGCTGGGACAGCAACCAGGACGAGGAAGAGCGGCGCAAGCGGCAAAAGCTGCTGCTCGGCGTGCTGCTGACCTCACAGGGGGTGCCGGTCATTCTGCAGGGAGACGAGTTCGGCCAGACCAAGGCCGGCGCATCGTCACAGGAGGGGGCGCGCAACAGTTACAACTATGAGTCCAGCACGGGGGACCTGGCAGTCAACCGGGTGAACTGGGTCGACTGGCGTCTCAAGGACGGCGACAACAGCGCGTCGCCTATGGGTCCGCGCTACGGTACCGAACTCTTCGAATGGACACGCGGATTGATCACGCTGCGCAAACAATGGAGCCATTTCCGCCGCAGTGAGTTCGCGCACTACGTTTCAGCAGCCCCTGACGATCGTTCGGGTCCGATCAATGATGGCCGCTATACCTATACGTGGGAGGGGCCCGCCAGTGGCGAACCGTCGCAACTGGCCGTGGTCTGGTGGGGCAAGGCAGGCGAGCCTGACCTGATGGTCGTCTATAACGAGCGCTGGGAGCCCTTCACGGTGAATAACCTGGCTGACTGGTCGCAGGGCAACTGGAGAATCCTTGCGCGTTCCTGGCTCGGGGCCGGACAGGATCTGTGTCGCCCGGAGAATTGGCAGAAGTCTTGCCCGGAAGCGGGCGACCTCATTACAGTCGCTGGTCGTTCGTTGGCGATCCTGATCAGCGACAATAACTGATCGGGCTACCGGAAGTACCTCTCTGGCCCCTGATGCCGGCAGGCGCCGGACGACCAATGACCGGAACCTGGCTGCCATGTCGGGCAGCCAGGTCGAAAATCAGCCAATCACCCCTGCGGCACGGTGTCCACGAAGGCCGGTCGCTGCATCACCTTGTTGTAAAGGCGAGCGAGGTTGGGGTGCTTGACCTGCCAGTCGATCTCGGGAAAACGGAAAACAAGATAGCCGAGGGCGCAACCGACGGTCACATCGGCGAGCGAGAAATGGGTGCCCATGCACCAGCTATGGTCGCCAAGTTCGCCCGACATGAACCCCAGACTGCGGATGATCTTGTCTTCCTGGCGGGCGACCCAGTCGAGACTCTGTTGGGCGGCAGGCCGCTTTCTCTCCAGGAAGACCAGTGCGGCAGCGTCGCAGACGCCGTCTGCCAGTGCTTCCCAACGCTTGACTTCGCAGCGTTCACGATTTGCGCCGGGCATCAGCTTGTTATTCGGGGCAACATTGTCCAGGTACTCGACGATTACCCGTGAATCGAACAGAACGGTGTCGTCGTCGAGGATCAATACCGGGATTTTGCCCAGTGGATTGACGTTGGCAACCTGGTTCTCCGGTGTCCATGGAGAGTCGAGCTCGAAATCGTAATCGATCTTCTTCTCGGCCAGAACGACCCGAGCCTTGCGTACGTAGGGGCTGGTCAATGATCCGATAAGCTTCATTCGCTTCCTGTCTTTAGCCATGTGCGCCAGATTATAGCATCGCGGTTGAAACCCGCTTACGGGCATCTCTCACAGACAGGTAGAATAGCGATTACCCTGAACACGCCTTGAGGATGTCGAGTATGCCCGATTCTGACCTTACCGCCCTTTCGCCTCTGGACGGTCGCTACGCCGCCAGGCTTGACGCACTGCGGCCGCAGTTTTCCGAATACGGGCTGATCAGGCGCCGCTTGCAGGTCGAGATCGAATGGCTCAAGGCGCTGGCTGCGGAGCCGCATTTCGTCGAGATCCCGGCTTTTTCGGCCGCCACGCTGGGCGAGCTCGATGGCCTGCTGGCCGACTTCGGCCCACTTCAGGCCGCCGAGGTGAAAGCGATCGAGGCGGTAACCAATCACGATGTGAAGGCTCTGGAGTACTGGATCAGGCAGCGTCTGGCAAACAACGCCGAAGTCATGCGCGTCGCCGAGTTCATCCATTTCGCGTGTACCTCCGAGGATATCAACAACCTTGCGCACGCGCTGATGCTGCAGGCGGCGCGAGATGAAACGATGCTGCCGAAGTTTGACCAGGTTCTCGCCCGGTTGCGGGGGCTTGCGCACGAATTGGCCGATCTGCCGATGATGTCGCGCACGCATGGCCAGCCGGCAACGCCGACGACGCTTGGCAAGGAAATGGCCAACGTGGCTTATCGTCTTCGCCGCGCCCGGTCGGCGATTGCCGGGGTGAGGCTGCTAGGCAAGATCAACGGCGCGGTCGGCAACTACAATGCCCATCTGGTGGCCTATCCAGGCTACGATTGGGAGAGCTTTGCCCGACGCTTCGTCGAATCGCTGGGGCTCGAGTTCAATCCGTACACGATTCAGATCGAGCCGCACGACGCGATCGGCGAGTTGTTCGACGCCTTTGCGCGCGCGAACCTGGTCCTCCTCGACCTGAACCGCGATCTCTGGGGCTACATCTCGCTCGGCTTTTTCAGGCAGAAGCTCAAGGCGGGCGAGATCGGTTCATCGACCATGCCGCACAAGGTCAATCCGATCGACTTCGAGAACTCCGAGGGTAACCTCGGGCTGGCCAATGCCTTGCTGCGCCATCTCGCCGACAAGCTGCCGGTTTCGCGCTGGCAACGCGACCTCACCGATTCGACCGTGCTGCGCAATATGGGCGTCGCGCTCGGCTACACGCTGCTTGCCTACGACTCACTGTTGCGCGGGCTGAACAAGCTGGAAGCCGATGCAGAGCGCCTGCACGCCGATCTCGACGCCAACTGGGAACTGCTTGCCGAACCGGTACAGACAGTCATGCGCCGCTATGGCGTGGCGAATCCGTACGAGAAGTTGAAGGAACTGACGCGCGGAAAGCGCGTCTCGCGGGAGGACATGCGGTGTTTCATCGAGTCACTTGAAATCCCCCCAAATGCGAGGAGCGAGCTGCTTGAACTGACGCCATCGGGCTACACCGGCATGGCCAGCCAGCTGGCGAGGAGAATCTGATGAGTGGTCCAGAAACTGTTCGCGAAGCAGACGAGCCGCTGGCAACTGGTACGGCGTCATCGAAGACGATGGTCTGTCCGAGTTGTGAGCGCCTGTTGCCGGTTGGCTCACCTTACTGCCCGCATTGCTGTGGGGACGACGGGCGACGGGGAGCCATCGGCCGCGGCGCCATGTTCGGCTGGGTTTTCGGGTTCCTGGCGGGAGGCCTGGCGAGCGCTGCCTGGTCTTCTTTCGTTGGCCCCGAACAGGCGGGCTGGACAGCGGTGATGACCACCACGTTCACTTGCGCAGTCGTCGGTATGGTCGTCGGGATGGTCGTCAGTCGAAAGGGGTGAGGCGGGGCGAAATTTGCCGAAAACCTGAAGAAGCTGCCGGGAATCGCGCACCTCGCTGCACTCAGGCTGCTAGACGTCGACGGCGAAGTGCTGGCCACGATCGAAAACAAGGCCGGCAGTCAGGGCCCTCTGGCGGTGTACAATCATCTGGCACAAATGCGATCTGTGTGCAGTCGGTAGCCGTTGGCTGAAAGCAGCCAAAAGTGGAGAAGTGGTTTTCCGATTTTGTCGTCAACCTGAATGGAGAAAAAAATGAAGAAGGTCGTTGCCGCCCTGGTACTCACCGGTGTTGCCGGAGGGCTTTTCGCCCAGCAGAGCTTGAAGCCCGAAGAAATGATCAAGTTCCGCAAGGCCGGCTACAGCTTCATGGCGTGGAACATGGGCAAGATCAAGGCCAACCTTGAAGGGACCTATAACAAGGAGCAGGTCATTGCGGCGGCAAACGTGGTTGCGGCGACGGCCAACTCGGGCATGGGCGCGCTTTTCGCGGTGGGCACCGAAAAGGACGTCGGTGGTCAGGCCACGCGTGTCAAGCCCGAGTTCTTCAAGGAGCAGGATAAGGTCAGGGAACTGGCGATGGCTTATATCAAGGAAGCCAACGAGTTGCAGAAGGTGGCCGCCACTGGCGACGCTGCGGCTGTCAAGGTGCAGTTTGGCAAGACTGGCGAGAGCTGCAAGGCCTGCCACGACAAGTACCGCAAGGATTGATCGCGATCTGCGCGGGGTAGGCCTGCGCAGAACCGAGGCTGCCCGCAGGCAGCCTCCAGGCGTTGATGCTTACCACCCTGGCGCCGAGACGGGTGCCGGGGGAGCTGTCGGCAGCCAGGCGCCGGAAGCGGCATAGACCGCAGCCAGAGCAACCAGCAAGGCGATGACGAAGGCGATCGGGCCGCCGCCGGTCGCCGAGGTGCCTTGGCCCGGCTCGACATCCTGCCAGCCGGTGAGCATCGGCTTGAGAAGATTGTTCTTCCTGATGCGGATGT
Organism: Candidatus Accumulibacter necessarius; assembly: GCF_036625085.1. Taxonomy (NCBI): domain Bacteria; kingdom Pseudomonadati; phylum Pseudomonadota; class Betaproteobacteria; genus Candidatus Accumulibacter; species Candidatus Accumulibacter necessarius. Next base: position 184,405 of record NZ_JAZKUM010000007.1, read on the forward strand.
AAAAGAAGATCGCCGCCAGGTGCAGAACGACGAGGGCGATCAGCGCATTGACCGACAGCTTGTGCAGGCCGGTCAGTCGGTCGCTCAAGTCCTTTCCGATCAGATCGTGAAGCGGACCGCGGAAAGCGATATCGTCGTTGCCGAACAGGCCACTGGCGACCTGGAAGGCAAGCAGGCCCAGCAGGCTAAAGACCGAGAGGGCGCCGAGCGGATTGTGCCCGACACCTCGCCACTGGCCGCGCAGATAGGCAAGAACTGACGCCGGCGTCGGGAAGAAGCTGGCAAAGCGGGCATAGGTCGAGCCGACAATCCCCCAGACCAGGCGAAAAGTCAACAGCCCGAGAATGGCCAGGCCGAATTTCCCGTGCCAGTCCATCGCATTACCCCCGATCTTGCCGCTGATGAAGGAGGTAAGCACCAGGATGACCAACAACCAGTGAAAAAGGCGTGTCGGCAGGTCCCAAAGCCGAATGCGCTGCCTGTTCATGGGCTTTCCTTCGGCAGGATCAATTCCAGCCTGACGGCTGACGTTCGCCGGGTTCATCTAGACGACCGCGCCATCCTCGTTGGCACCTTCGATCTGCTTCTTCGGGCGGATGAACTGCTCGCGCGAAACGCCGAGCCACATGACCAGCGGACTGGCCACCAGTACCGAGGAGTAGATGCCGAAGCAGATACCGATGGTCAGTGCCAGCGAAAAGTAGTACAGCGTTTCACCACCGAAGACCAGCATCGACAGAACCATCATCTGCGTTGATCCGTGCGTGATGATGGTGCGCGAAATGGTGCTGGTGATCGCGTGGTCGAGTACCTGTGGCGTCGTCAGGCCGCGGACCTTCCGGAACGTCTCGCGCACGCGGTCGAAGACCACAACCGACTCGTTGACCGAGTAACCAAGAACGGCCAACACCGCAGCCAGCACGGAGAGCGAGAACTCCCACTGGAAGAAGGCGAAGAAGCCGAGGATGATGATCACGTCGTGCAGGTTGGCGATGATCGCCGAAACGGAAAAGCGCCACTCGAAGCGAAAGGCCAGGTAAACGACGATGCCGACGACAACCAGCAGTAGGGCCAGGGCCCCGTTCTCCGCCAGTTCCCTGCCCACCTGGGGGCCAACGAATTCCACCCGGCGCAGCGTGGCGCCCGGAGCTTCGGCATCGAGGGCCTGCATCACCGACTCACCGATCCTGGCGGTGTTCTGCTCGGCTTTGAGGGGCAAACGGATCAGGACGTCCTGGCTGGAGCCGAAATTCTGTACCGAGAAGTCGCTGTAGCCGGCCTTGCCGAGGCTCTCGCGGACTTTTTCCAGATTGGCTGCCTGCGCGTAGTTGATCTCGATCAGCGTGCCGCCGGTGAACTCGACCGAGAGGTGCAAACCGCGGCTGAAGAGGAAAAACACCGCCAGCAGGAAAGTGAGCAGCGAGATGACGTTGAACACCACGGCATGGCGCATGAAGGGGATGTCTTTTCTGATGCGGAAGAATTCCATCTTCGTGCTTCCCTATTTGATTTCCGCAGCGCCGACGTTAGCCGGCTTCCAGACCTGACCGATGGCCAGCGACTCGACTTTGCGGCGACGGCCGTAGATCAGGTTGATCATGGCGCGCGAAACAACCACGGCCGAGAACAGGGAGGTCAGAATCCCCAGACAGTGCACGACCGCGAAGCCACGTACGGGGCCTGAGCCAAAAATCAGCAGGGCAATGCCGGCAATCAACGTCGTGATGTTGGAATCGAGAATCGTGCCAAACGCGCGCTCGTAACCGGTGTGGATGGCCGCCTGCGGCGAAGAGCCATTGCGCAGTTCCTCGCGGATGCGCTCGTTGATCAGGACGTTGGCGTCGATCGCCATACCCAGCGTCAGTGCGATGGCGGCGATTCCTGGCAGGGTCAATGTCGCCTGTAGCAAGGAGAGCAGGGCAACCAGGAAGAGCAGATTGGACGCCAGGGCAATGACCGAGACCAGACCGAAGAGCTGGTAGTAGGCGATCATGAAGACGGCAATCGCGGCAAAGCCCCACATCGTCGACTGGAATCCCTTCTGGATGTTGTCCGCGCCGAGACTGGGGCCAATCGTGCGTTCCTCGATGATCTCCATCGGCGCGGCCAGCGAACCAGCGCGCAGCAGTAGTGCCGTGTCGTTGGCCTCCATCGTGCTCATGCGGCCGGAGATCTGGACGCGACCGCCGCCGATCTCCGCGCGTATGACGGGCGCGGTAACCACCTCGCCCTTGCCCTTCTCGATCAGCACAATGGCCATGCGTTTGCCGACGTTGTCGCGCGTGACGTCCTTGAAAATGCGCGCACCGGCCGAATCGAGGGTGAGATGCACAGCGGGTTCATTGGTCTGGTTGTCGAAGCCCGGTTGCGCGTCAGTCAGTCGGTCGCCGGTCAGCACCACCTGCTTCTTGACCAGCAGTGGCATCCCACCGCGTTCGACATACAGTTCGGTACCGAAAGGCACCTGACCGGCCTGGGCCGCTTCGAGGGCGCCGGCGGTTTCCTCGACCATGCGGATTTCCAGCGTTGCGGTACGGCCGAGTATGTCCTTGGCCTTGGCCGTGTCCTGCACACCGGGCAACTGGACGACGATGCGGTCGGCGCCCTGCTGGGCAATCACCGGTTCGGCAACGCCGAGTTCGTTGATCCGATTGTTCAAGGTCGTCATGTTCTGCTTGATTGCGAACTCCTGGATGCGCTTGATCGCCTCGGGCTTGAGCGTGGCGACCAGTCGGAGGTCGTCGCCTTCTCCCTGGTCGACCAGGAGCAGGTCGGACTGGCTGTCTTCCAATACCACTCGGGCCTTATTACGTGTCTCGTTGTCGCGGAAGCGAATGACCACCCGGTCGCCTTCACGGGTAATGCCGGCGTGCCGGACCGTCTTGTCGCGCAACAGACTACGCAGGTCGCCGCTTATCGAGTCCAGGCGCTTGGTCAGTGCCCCCTTCATGTCCACCTGGAGCAGGAAATGTACCCCGCCGCGCAGATCGAGGCCGAGATACATCGGCAGGGCATGCAGACTGGTCAGCCATCGCGGTGAGCTCGACAGCAGGTTGAGTGCAACGACGTACTGCGGGTCGCCTGCGTCGGGGTTGAATTGCTTTTCCAGCAGATCCTTTGCCTGCAACTGGCTGTCCGTGGTTTGCAGGCGAACCTTGACACCGTTGCTGTCAAGGAAGATGCCGTTGCTCTCGATCCCTGCCGTCTGCAGGACCCTGGCCACGCGTTCTCGCGTCTTCTCATCGATCTTCAGCGTCGCCTTGGCACTGGAAACCTGCACCGCTGGCGATTCGCCAAAGAAGTTCGGCAGTGTATAGACCAGGCCGAACAGCAGGGCAAGGGCGACGATAACGTACTTCCAGAGCGGGTAACGATTCATGGATGCTTGCGGGCAGATGGCGCGGGTGCTGCTGGCAGGCAGGCCACCCGGCAGGTGGTTAGAGTGCTTTCAGTGTGCCTTTGGGAAGAAGCACGGTGACTGCCTGCTTCTGCACCTGGATTTCGACGGTATCGGCGACTTCGAGGCTGATGAAGTTGTCGCTGACCCGGGTAATGCGACCGGCAACACCGCCCCCGGTGACCACTTCGTCTCCCTTGGCGAGGGCTTCAATCAGTGCTTTGTGTTCCTTCGCGCGCTTCATTTGCGGCCGAATCATCAGGAAGTAGAGGACAACGAACATCAGAATGATCGGCAGCAACTGCATGAAGCCACCCATCGGGTCGGCAGCGGCGGCGGCTTGTTGGGCGTGGGCGGTGCTGATCAGCACATCGGTCTCCTAAGGCAGAAGGTTGGAAATAAGCCGGCGATTGTACCACTAGCGCCTGGACTCCTGAGTACGGACGCTGTCGAGGGAAGCGACCTGTTGCCGAAGGGTGCCGGCAGCAATCGCGAACCAGCACCAGCCGCGAGCAGTCCAGTAGCCATCGATCAGGCCGTTGGGCAGGTTCATGCGGCCTGGCCTCCCTGGCGCTGCTCAGCCGAGTTCCGCCTGCAGCGCCGGCAGGACTTCGAAGAGGTCGCCGACCAGGCCATAATCGGCGACCTGGAAGATCGGTGCTTCGGCGTCCTTGTTGATCGCGACGATCACCTTGCTGTCCTTCATCCCGGCCAGGTGCTGTATGGCACCCGAAATGCCGACCGCGATGTAGAGCTGCGGCGCAACGATCTTGCCCGTCTGGCCGACCTGGTAGTCATTCGATACGTAACCGGCATCCACCGCCGCACGCGAGGCGCCCAGGGCGGCCCCGAGTCTGTCGGCCAGCGGTTCGAGCAAGCGGTGAAAGTTCTCGCCGTTGCCCATGCCGCGACCGCCCGACACGATCACCTTGGCAGCGGTCAGCTCCGGTCGTTCCGACTTGCTCAGTTCGCGACCAACGAGCTTGTTCTGGGCGAGATCGGGGCCGGCGCTCAGGCTCTCGATGCGCGCGCTACCCCCGTCGCCGGCGGCTTCGAAGGCCGTCGCCCGTACCGTGATGACCTTGACCGGGTCGGCCGACTGCACGGTGGCGACGACGTTGCCGGCGTAGATCGGGCGGACGAAGGTGTCGGCGGATTCGACGCCGATGATCTCGGAGATCTGCGCCACATCGAGCAGCGCGGCCACGCGCGGCATGAAGTTCTTGCCGCAGGTCGTCGCCGCCGCCAGCAGGTGAGTATGGCTTGCCGCATTGGCTACCACCAGCGCCGCCAGGTTCTCGGGTGACTGATCGGCGTAGTGCGGCGCGTCAGCGACCAGCACCTTGCTCACGCCGGCCAGCCCTGCCGCGGCATCGGCGGCCGCGGCACAGGCGCTGCCGGCAACCAGCAGGTGAATCTCGCCCCCGATTTTCGTCGCCGCGGTGACGGCGTTGCGTGTCGCCGCCTTGATCGAGGTATGGTCGTGTTCAGCAATGACGAGAATGGCCATGGTCAGATTACCTTTGCTTCAGTCTTGAGTTTCATCACCAGATCGGCCGCATCGGCCACCTTGATGCCTGCCGTTCGCTTCGGCGGTTCGGCGACCTTGAGTGTCTTCAGGCGCGGCGAGACATCGACCCCCAGCGTCGCCGGGTGGGTCGTCTCGAGCGGCTTCCTCTTGGCTTTCATGATGTTCGGCAGCGTCGCGTAGCGCGGTTCGTTGAGGCGCAGGTCGACCGTCAGCACGGCTGGCAAGGGCACCTCGACGGTCTCCAGACCGCCGTCGATCTCGCGCGTGACGGTCGCCAGCTGCCCGGCGGTGACGATCTTCGAGGCGAAGGTCGCTTGCGGCCAGTTCATCAGGCCGGCCAGCATCTGTCCGGTCTGGTTGGCATCGTCGTCGATCGCCTGCTTGCCGCACAGGACGATCTGGGGCTGCTCCTTCTCACACACCGCCTTGAGCAGCTTGGCGACCGCCAGTGGTTGCAGCTCGACATCGGTCTGGATCAGGATGCCACGGTCGGCACCAATCGCCATCGCCGTGCGCAGGGTCTCCTGGCAGTTGGCGATGCCCGCCGAAACGGCGATCACTTCCGTGGCAATACCGGCTTCCTTCAGACGCACCGCCTCTTCAATCGCGATCTCGTCAAAGGGGTTCATCGACATCTTCACGTTCGCCAGATCAACGTCGCTCGCGTCAGGCTTGACGCGAACCTTGACGTTGTAATCCACCACTCGTTTCACTGCAACGAGGATCTTCAATTTTCTCTCCCTTATGACTCAGCCGGATCAGTTCCCGATAATCCTGTTTACGCCAGCAGACCGGCCGGAATGACCTTCGGCCGGGACAACATCGACGGCCGTTCGCAGAGTGTCGAGCGTCACACTCCGGAGCACGATCGGCTGGCGCCCCGCCTGGGTTTACTTGCCTGCCGCTTCGCGCTTCTGCCGCGAGGTGGGCATCAATGTCGCCTCGCCATCAATGACCACCTTGTCACCGACGGTGCACACGGTATCGAGCACCACCCGGCACTTTTCAGCGATCACTTCCTTGACCGTCACCCTGGCATGGACAGTGTCGCCCGGACGTACCGGGGCGCGGAAGCGCAACGACTGGTTCATGTAAATCACGCCCGGACCGGGCAAACGATTGCCCAGCACCGCTGAAATCAGGCTTGCGGACAACATGCCGTGCGCGATACGGCCGCCGAACATCGTGGTCTTGGCAAAGTCTTCATCCATATGAACCGCATTGACGTCGGTGGACACACCGGCGAACAGGACAAGGTCTGCGTCAGTAATGGTCTTGGCGATTTCTGCGCTCATGCCGACAGACAAGTCTTCTATGTCGTAACCGTTCTGGGGATTCATGAAAGTCCTTTCTCGTAATCATCAGCGCGGAAATGGCCGCGCCCAGGGAAAGTGGCGCTTGCCAATGCCTGCGCCACTAGATTCTGTTGGAGGTTTCGGGAACCTGTGAGATGGGTGCGCTGCGGGGATCGTCATCTGAACCGAACCATCTGCAGTATCCTTGACACGTACATCTCCGTCAAGCGCCCATGGTTATCCGACAAGGCGCTGTCGATAGAGAACTGATCGAGTAGCGGGGCATTGGTAGCAGCTCAGCTGGCAGCAATGACGACCTTGCCGGTAGACTTGCGGCTCACCACCTGATCGAGCGCCTCAACCGCCTGCTTCAACGGATAGGTCGCAGAGACGTGCGGCTTGATCGAACCTGCCAGATACCACTGAATCAGCGTCTGGAAACTCTCGGTCATCACCTCCGGATTCAACTCGGCATAGGCCGGCCAGTTCACTCCAATCACGTCCACATTCTTGACCAGCAGATGATTGGCAGGGATCTGCGGTACGCTGCCACCGGCAAAGCCGATGACCAGGATGCGCCCTTCGAAGGCGATGCTGCGCAGCGAAGCGGTGAACAGCTCTCCGCCAACCGGATCGTAGACCACGTCGGCCCCTCTACCATCCGTTAACTCCTTTATCCTTGCCCGCACGTCCTCCTGGCTTGAATCAATCAGATGGTCCGCTCCGTGTTTACCAGCTACCTGCAGCTTGCCAGCGCTGCTGGCCGTCGCGATCACCGTCGCCCCCAGTTGCTTGCCGATAGCGACAGCGGTCAATCCGACGCCGCCAGATGCACCGTGCACCACCAGTGTTTCCCCCGCGCGCAGCCGTGCTCGATGCGACAGGGCGACATGCGAGGTGCCGAACACCACGGGAAAGGCAGCGCCGTGTTCCCACGACATCGCCGCCGGCATCGGCACGCAGCGCTTGCTGTCGGCGACAACCTGCTCGGCATAGCCGCCGTGCGGCGTGATGGCGATCACCCGATCGCCAGGCGCGATCCCGGTCACGCCGGCGCCCAGTTCGAGCACCTCACCGGAGACTTCAAAGCCGGGACTGAAGGGCGGCTGCGGTTGCTTCTGGTATTGGCCACGGGTGATCAGGCTGTCGGCGAAATTGACTCCGCAGGCCCGGACGCCGATGCGCACCTGGCCGGGACCGGGGCGCGGCTCTGCAACCTCGGCCAGGCGCAACCCAGCTGGACCAACGAGTTCTTGGCAGACGATGGCTTGCATGTCAGCGAGTCCTCCATCGTTGAAGAAAAAAAGCCCTTCTCGGCCGCGAAGGATAAGAAGGGCTTGATGCCTGTTCCCCCGCCCGGGGTAGGGCGGGGTGGCGCGAAGCGCCTGCTGGCCAGATCGAACGCCGATTACTCGCCGATGATCTTGCGCACGACGTCGGTCATCGAGATCACGCCGACCGGCTTCTCCTTCTCGGTGACCACCAGGCGGTGCATCCGGCGGCCCGTCATGAGGCTGACCGCATCGCTCAACAGCATGTCCGCATCGCAGGTTGCGCAACCGGGGGTCATGACCTGGCTGGCCAGCATTGCGCGTGCCTGATCGGGTGTCCGGCCCTGCCGTGCCAGAACCATATCGGTTTGCGAGACGACGCCGATGGCTTTTCCTTGCGCATCCATCACCACCACGGCATGAATCTCCTTCTCCACCATGATCTTGGCCACACTGCCGATGGTATCGTCCGGCGTGCACGAGATGATGCCAAGATGCATCAGATCGCGAACCCTGCTGCCATCGTCGGCGACCGTGATCGGCTCGCCCTCCGCGATGCCCGGCAGCGGCGTGGACATCGGGTAAGGCGCTGGTGTGGTATGCACGTCGCCCTTGGGCAGTGTTGGATGCACCATCGCCACGGCCGGCTTGCCGCTGGCGCCCAGGCCGAACTCGGTGGCGCCAATCAGCACCGACATGTTGCCGTGTGGGTGTTTGTTGTCGTGCATCAAGAGATGGGCAAGCGGCAATTCTTCGTAGGTGAACGCCCGCGACAGGCATGGGTCAAGCTGGCCGCGCAGCGCCAGCTGGTTCATCTCGTTGCACTGATCGGCATTGGCGAAATGCGAACCTTGCAGGCGCTTCTGGCGCATCCATAGGTAGCGTAGATCGACCGTCGCATTGTAGCCGGAGGTGCCGGCGCAGACGACGACCATACCGCCAGTTTCGCAAACGAAGATCGAGGTCGGGATGGTGCTTTCACCGGGATGTTCGAAAACGATGTTCGGCGCGCGCTTCTCACCCAGAACTTCCCAGATCTTTGCCCCGAACGACCGCACCCCCTTCAACCACTTGGCGTAGCCGGCATTATCCTTCCAGTGCGGCAACATTCCCCAGTGATCGAAGTCGTTACGGTTGATGCAGCCCTTGGCCCCCAGTTTCATGCAGTAGTCAAACTTGTCTTCGCCTGACACCATGGCGACCGACGTCGCGCCGACCGCCTTGGCGATCTGAATTGCCATCGAGCCGAGACCGCCCGCACCGCCCCAGATCAAGGCCACATCTCCCTTCTTGATCGAGCTGGCCCCCCAGCCATGCAGCATTCGCCAGGCAGTCGCCGCGACCAGCGTGTAGGCTGCCGCTTCTTCCCAGTTCATGTGCTTTGGCTTCGGCATGCACTGATGGCCTTGGACTCTTGTGAATTGGGCAAAACTGCCGAAATTGGTTTCGTAACCCCAGATTTTGAAAGACGGCGAGTACATCGGATCGCCGCCACCCTTGACCCACGCGCAGTTGCGGTTCCATTGGCCGCAATGCATTACCACTTCGTCACCGACCTTGACGTTGGTAACGTCCTTGCCGACGGCGTAAACGATGCCGGAAGCATCGCTGCCACCGATGTGGAAGTCCTCGGGTTCGCCACCCTTGTTGCGAGCGGCGATGACGTTCACCGGGATACCCAGTGCCGCCCAGACGTTGTTGTAGTTGATTCCCGCTGCCATGACATACACCAACACTTCGTCATCGGCGATAGACGGGGTATTGACGACTTCCTTCTGAAACGCCTCGGTTGGCTTGCCAAAGCGCTCCGGACGGATCAGCCAGGCATTCATTTTCTCCGGAACTTCGCCCAACGGAGGTCTGTTGCCTATTGCATAGAGTTGCGTACTCATAAACATGCTCCTATCTGGTTGAGTTGCTCGATGATTTTCCCGAGGTGAATCGGGAAAGGATGTGCATTCGCATACGTTCGTACTCGGCAAACTGATTACAACGATTTTCGCTCAGCCGCTGGTCGATGATGCTGTGACCACCAGCCAACTCCAGGCCAAAGGTGCCGAATTCCTCTTTCAGCAGGCGCATGACCCAGGCACTCTGATGGCGGGAGCGCAGTTTTCCCAGCAAGCCCGCATCGGTGAGAAAGCTGCGGTGCCTGTCGAAATGGTCGAGGAATGGTTTGATGCCGGTATGCGTGGTGGCACTCACCAGACATACCGGGTAGTCCCAACCCTCCCGGCGATCCGGCCGGGAAGCGCTGCGGCCAAGCTCGCTGGCAGTCTTGTGCGCCGCGGCGCCAAGATCGGCCTTATTGACCGCAAAAATGTCCGGAATCTCGATGATGCCCGACTTGAGATACTGGATCGTATCGCCCGAGGCCGGCTGCGCCACATAACAGACCGTGTCGCCGATCTCCGCAATATCGATTTCGGTCTGGCCAACGCCGACTGTTTCGATCACCACAATATCGAAACAGCCCAGCATCAGCCAACTCATCGGCCAGACCTCGGTCGCCACCCCACCCAGCTGACTGCGATTGGCCAGCGAACGAATGAACAGGCCTTCGTCGTAAGACGAGTTCTTGATGCGGATGCGGTCTCCGAGCAGGGCGCCACCGCCCAGTTCGGGGCGACTCGACGGATCAACGGCCAGTACGCCTACCGTCCGGCCGGCGAGCCGCCACTCCCGGATCATCGCGGCGACGAGCGAGGACTTGCCGGCACCGGGCGGGCCGGTGACGCCGATGAGGTGGCCGTCGTTCAGCCAGCGCTCGCCCGAGAGCGACGCGAGCAGCCGCGCTGAACGGTCACGTGCCGCCGCCAGCTTGTTGTCGAGCAGGTTCAGCCCGCTGGCAACCGCCGCCCGCTCCCCGCGCAGTATTCCTGACGCCAACTGCTCGGGGTCCGGAAGCTTGACCTCGGTCATGGTCGATCCGTCAATTCATCGCCGGAAGCCGTTCGAGGCCATTGCACTCCCGGATCACGTTGACCATATCCTCCATGATGGTATTGAGATTGAAATCTTTCGGTGTGTAGACGGCTCGCACGCCCAGCGACGTCAGCTTTTCCGCATCCTCCGGCGGGATGATGCCACCGGCAATCACCGGCACATTTGCCAGATCCCGCAACCGCAGTTCCTGCAGAACCGATTCCACCAGTTCCATATGGCTTCCCGAAAGGATCGACAGACCGACCATATGCACGCCTTCCTCCTGCGCCGCCTGGGCAATCTGCTGCGGCGTCAGCCGAATGCCGTCGTAGACGACCTCGAAGCCGACATCCCTGGCCTTGACGGCGACCTGTTCCGCACCATTGGAATGTCCGTCGAGCCCCGGTTTGCCGACCAGCAGTTTCAGGGGCCGCCCGAGGGCAGCGCCGGTGCTCGCCACCCTTGCCCGGAGATCGGTGACCTGATCCCGCTTACCCAGCACTTCGCGGCTGTCGATGGCAATGTCGATCCCGGTCGGTGGTCTGAACTCGCCGAACACCGCGCGCAGCGAATCGCCCCATTCGCCCGTGCTGACGCCCGCCAGGGCGCAGCGAATCGAACTGGGCATGATGTTCTCGCCACTCCTGGCGGCGTCGGCAAGCCCCTGCAGGGCGGCACGGACGTCGTCGGCATTGCGGTTCTTTCGCTGCGCCTGCAGCCGTTCGATCTGCTCGCGCTCGGCCGCCGGGTTGGTTTTCATGATCGACCCCTCGCTGCCCGTGGTCAGCGGCGATTCAGCCGTTTCCTGGAAGCAGTTGACCCCGATGATCTTCAGATCGCCTGACTCGATGGCGCGCAAGCGGTTCATGTGGCTACCAACGAGTTCCCGCTTGATATAGCCCGATTCGATCGCGGCAATGATCCCGCCCTGCGCTTCGACGTTATCGATTTCCCTTTGCGCACCGGCGATCAGTTCCCGGACCTTGGCGGCGATGACCGGCGATCCATCGAGAATGTCGTCGTACTCAAGCAGATCGGTTTCGAAGGCCACCACCTGCTGCATCCGTAGTGCCCATTGCTGATCCCAGGGGCGCGGCAAGCCCATCGCCTCGTTCCAGGCGGGGAGCTGAATGGCGCGGGCTCGCGCGCCTTTCGAGAGCACGACCGCCAACATCTCCAGCACGATGCGTTGCACGTTGTTTTCCGGCTGCGGCTCGGTCAACCCCAGGGAGTTTACCTGCACGCCATAGCGGAACCGCCGCAGCCTGGGATCTTCAACCTTGTAGCGCGTCAGCGCCAGTTCGTCCCACATTTCTCCGAACGCCCTGAGCTTGCAGCACTCTTCGACGAAACGTATGCCCGCATTGACAAAGAAGGAGATACGTTCGACGACCTGGGGAAACGCCGCCGGCTCGATCTCGCCGGAAGCCTTCACCCGATCCAGCACGGCCATTGCCGTGCACAGGGCATAAGCCAGTTCCTGCACCGGTGTGGCCCCCGCCTCCTGCAGGTGGTAACTGCAGATATTGGTTGGATTCCACTTCGGCACATGCTTGACCGTGTAGTTGATCGTATCCGCGATCAGGCGCATCGAGGGACCTGGCGGATAGATGTAGGTGCCGCGCGAGAGATACTCCTTGATGATATCGTTCTGGGTGGTACCGCTCAGTTTCTTCGCGTCGATCCCCCGGCGTTGCGCCAGGCCAATGTACAGCGACAATAACCATGCCGCAGTCGCATTGATGGTCATCGACGTGTTCATCTGATCGAGCGGGATCTGATCGAACAACTGATCCATGTCCTCGATGGATGATATCGGCACGCCGACCTTGCCGACTTCCCCCCTTGCCAGCGGACTGTCGGCATCGTAGCCGGTCTGCGTCGGCAGATCGAAGGCCACCGACAGTCCCGTCTGGCCTTTGGCGAGATTGGTGCGATAAAGCGCGTTGGAGGCCTTGGCCGAGCTGTGACCGCTATAGGTCCGCATCAACCAGGGCTGATCCCGTTTTTTCTGGACGGCAACCATGACTATCCCCTTTTCCGGATCAAGAGACGTCTCTCGATCTCAAAGATCTTCTGATCAATCTTCTCCTTGCCCATCTCCTTCTTGTCGTTTTCCTTGATGAACAGGTCCTCGCCATACTTGGCCAATGCGTTCGCCGCGCTGATGTTCTTGACGCCAATGAGCTGGAAACTGACGAGCCCGAACTTCGCGCCGAGGTCGCCCGGGGCATCCTCGGCCGCCAGCACGCGCGACAGGGCGGCAACCGTATCGCCGCTGACCGATGGTTGCGTGTGGTAGCCCTCGGTAAAACCGAGTTCCCAGACGCTGTTCTCGCTCACGTCGCGGCTGGCCAGGCCTTCCAGCCAGGCGAACACCAGACCGCCATAAACAATCGGGTCGCCGCTCATTTTGCCCGACAGGCCGGCACTGAAGATACGGTCGAAATGGAGCGGATGCGTGTTGCCAACCGCATAGGTCAGTGGCAGATGTTCCTCGGTGATCGTCCGCCCGTTGGCATGGACGATGACCTCGCCGACCCTGAAATCCTCGAACCAGGAATTGGGGCCGGTGAGACGCGAAGGGAGCTGCGCAGGGAAGTCCGGCAGCAGGACCTTGGCATCCTCGACCCACGGGAAGGCCGGCATCTCTGCCGATGGTGGCAAGGGTGTGGTTGAGGGGCGGTCTCCCTGCCCGGCGACCATGATCTTTCTCTCGTACTGGAGGACGACCTCGTCGTTCTGGTTGATGCCCAGTGTCCGGATGGTCACGATACCCGGCTTGCCGGCACCGCGTTCCTTGCGGTCGATGACCTTGGTCAGCGAGCGAATCGTATCCAGCGCATGAACCGGCCGCAGGTACTGTGCATCGTAATAGCCGAGATTGGCCATCGCCTTCTCGGAATCGTTCTGCACACCCAGTGACAGAACGACGTTGAAGACCATCTGCGGCGACGCCAGCAGACCAGAGAAGCCATTGGCACTCGCATACTGCTCATTCAGGTAAAGCGGATTGCATTGCATGTAGGTTCGGGCGAAAGCCTCCATTTGGGCAGCAAGGAAGGTGAAACCGCGGGGGTGGACAAAAACCTGACCCGGCACGAACTCTTCCAGATAGCGGCCATAGTGCGGATAGCGGACGCTTCTTAGGTCCACCTCCACTTTCCCGGCCAATTCAAGCTGTGCTCGAAAACGAATTGCTTGCGACATGGCATCTTCCTTTTGGCATGGCTATCCCGCGCGCTGTGTCGGCGCGCATCGGACTGAAGGTGGACCTACACCGCGTCAATCAGCGAGCGTGCGATGACCTTCAGAGCCAGCGTTTCCTCTGCCCCCTCGAAGATCGACAGCACCCGCGCATCGAGGAAGTAGCGGCTGACGGCTGTCTCCTCGGCATAACCCATCCCGCCATGAATCTGCATCGCTTCGCGGGTGAGCCATTCGGCCGTCCGGCAGGTGAACAGTTTGACCATGCTGGCTTCCATTTGCCCCTGTCCCTGATCCATCAAGCGACCCACGGCGTAGGTGAATTGGCGGGAGATGGTCAACAGTGTTGCCATGCGCGCCAGCTTGACGAGCGTGAGTTGATAATCTCCGATAGGTTTGCCAAAGGCCTTGCGCTCCTGGGAATAGGAAACCGCCTTTTCGAAAGCCGCCTGCATGACGCCAATCGCTCGCGCAGCGGTCTGAATGCGGCCGCCGGCAAATCCGGCCATGGTGAAGTAGAACCCCTTGCCTTCGCCGTCCGGTCCACCCACCAGATTTTCGTCCGGAACAAAAACGTTGTCGAAGAACACCTCGTACGAATGCATCCCGCGATAACCGATGGTCGCGATCGCGCGGCCAGTCAGCACGCCGCCCTGCGGCTGACGGTATTCGAAGTCGTGGCCGTCGTACGAGTCCTTCTCGACCAGGAACATGCTCAGGCCGCGGTGGCCGAGCGAGCGGTCGGGATTCGATCGCGCCAGAACCAGGAGGACGCCAGCCTTGCCGGCCATCGTGCACCAGGTCTTGACGCCGTCGAGAATCCAGCCGCCCTCACACTTCGTTGCTTTCAGTCGCATCGCTGCGACGTCGGAGCCAGTGTCGGGTTCGGTCACGGCAATCGCACACAAGGGGTCCCCCATCGCCACCAGCGGCAGCCACTTCTGCCGCTGCTCTTCGGTTCCACCCTTCAGCAGGGAACGGCTGAGGATTTCCGGTCGAGTGATCAGACTACCCGCCCCGCCGAGCGAGCCGCGCGAGAGCTCCTCGGTGACCACGATCATCCCCATGTTGTCTTCATGATCATCGCTCTGCAGGCCACCGTAGCGCTCGGGAATTGACAGACCAAAGCATCCCATTTCCGTCAACGGATCGAGAATCTCCTTCGGAATGATCCGGTCGTGACGATGAATCTCCTCCGCCAGTGGCATTACGACGTTGGTAGCCAGCTTGCGGAACGAATCCTGCATCATGGTCGCATCGTCACTCAGCATGTAGGCGCCGCTCGCGCCATTCAGCGCGATGACTTGCCTGCCCAGCGCCTCGAGATTGCCCGCGTCCAGCTGCGTCTGGCAGAACTGGTTGAGGGCCGCAGTCGACAAGGCAGCGATGTCCGTATCGTTCAGGCCAAAGCTCTGCGGTCGCGCCCGCAGACGATTGTGAATGTTCTGCAAGGCCTCGGCACAGAACACCAGGGCCATCCGCTCTTCCAGGCAGCTACCACCGCCTGTCTGAACTGCGGCCGCCTTGCCGGCATATTCCGCCGCGAAGCGTGCGCCGGTCGATTCGGCGGCACACCAGGCCAGATCAAAACTGGCCATCTGATGTGCGTCCAGTTTCTCGTTCGAGACTCCCTTGCCGCCGATGCTTTGCTGCTTGATCCAGTTCAGTGACTTCCTGATCAGTGCATCGGCTGATTCGAGATGCTGCAACGCTCCCTGCATCCCGCTGTTGACCTCAGTCATGGCTCATCCCTTTCTTTCCAGCCGGTCGGCCGGTATCGTTTCCTGGTCCGATTACTTCTTGGTCCGATTATTGACGATGCGAACAAACGAACGGGAACGCAATTCGTCCAGGGTGATCCCTGTCGCCAGAACCTCCTGTTCGGTGATTGCGCCGCAGGCCATTCCCCGCAGGAAGAAGTTCAGCAGTCCCTGACCCGTTGCCGCGTCGTCGAAGGTATTGCCCACCAGCGTTGCCTGGGCGGCCTTGTTGAGGAATGCGTTCAGCCGTGCCGAGGCATCCTGCAGGCCGCTGAGGAAGAAGGTGTCGACCGCCGCATAGCGCACCGGTAACTGCCCCGGATTCAGATCCCACCCCTGATAGTAGGCGTGCCGCATCGAGTGCATGATGTTGTCGTAGTGCAGCTTCCAGGCGCCATGCACCACCGCGCGATTCTCATCCATCTGCTGGGGAGAGAGCACCGCGTCCCTGGCCGCCTTGTGCGGTCCGATCGGCATGCTGGTGGTGGCCCCGTCGCTGATCGTGATACCGGTTCCTGCCAGGCTGACCTGCAGCACATGGCGGGCAAAATCGCAGGCCGGATGGGTGTGACTCTGGTGTGCGGCCGTGATGTTGCACGACGCCGTGTAATCGTAAGTGCCGAAAATCGCTGAACGGCAGCGGTGACCGCCCGCCGCCACCAGCAGGGGGACCGTGTTTTCGCCCTTGTGGTTGATGATCGACTGGGTGGTTTCGATCATGATTTCCATTCTGAGTGAATCCTTTGGAAAGCCAAGCCTGGCTTCCAGATTCTCCAATACCTTCGCACAGGTGGAAACCTGTGTCGGCGTCGTGACCTTGGGGAGCGTGACGATGAAGTTTTGTGGCAGTTTGCCGCCGGTTTTCTCGGCCAACCGGGTCAGGAAAATATCCAGGGTACGAATCGAGCGAACCTTGCACTCGTCCGAAAACGTCTTAACCCGGATACCGATAAACGGTGAGAGCACATTTTCGCTCATCCCTTTGGCCACCTCATCGGCAGCGGCGACGGCATGTCCGTCTTCCTCGTCGTCCGGGCGATTGCCGTAGCCATCCTCGAAGTCGATGCGATTGTCTTCGATGGGCTCGGTTTGCAGCTTCTTCAGTACCCGGTTGTAGACCGTGAACGCCAGCCAGGCGGCCGGCTTGATCTCGCGCACGTAGTCGGGATTCGCTTCCAGGGCACGCGTCAGACTCTCGATATAGATGGGGTTCGTCGGCAGCGCATCGGCGCCCGGCAGACCCAGCACACGGGCAAATACGTGGTAATTGGGTGCATAGGTATCGAGCGTCTTGAGCGCAACCTCACCCAACTTGGCGGCAAACCCCGCCTTGAAGAGATTAGCGCCGCCATAGACCGTGTGTACCGGCTGCCTTTCAAAGGAATCAGCCGGATAGTGAGACTTGAAATCCGCATTCGAATCGTGCAATTCACTGCAATAGGCATTCACTTCATCATGGGTCAGCGTGAGCTTCATATATTGCCTCCGTAATGTTGGCTAACACTTCACAGACATCCACTGGTTTGACGATCCTTCCCAGGAACGGGGGGGAGGGAGACCGTCGACAATCGCAACTGGTATTGAGGTAATACGAACGGTGTTGCCTGGGATTCGACGGGGCTTGGCTGAAAGAGAAGACCGGTCGTGGCAAACGAGAGTAAAGGCGGGCAAAAGGCGAGGTGCGCTTGAAGCGAAGGGGCGGGCGAAAGACGATTCCCCCGGAACCTGCCGGTGGCAAGTGAGCAAGACGTACTTGCCCGAAGCCTTCTTCATCGACACCATTCCGTCCCGGTGCCAGCCGCAATCCGCCCGGAGAGGGCAGCTTGCGCCTGCTGCGTGGAGAAGGACGGCAAAAGGGGGTGTTCATACCCAAAACGAGAAATCTAGACGAAGAGTGTATTAGCCGTCTCTGTCAGTCGGCCAGGGTCGTCGCGATTAATGTTTTGGCTCTTGATCCGCATCCCGTGCGTCGGGTGCGGACAGCGGCTTATTGGCCCCGGCTTGATGCCGAAGCATACGAAATCCAACGGCACCGAGTAGAGTATAGGAGTCCCTATCTAGCGCTGTCAATCTCGGCGTCAGAACCGCTCGGTCTATCCTGACGATTGCTGAGAAGTTCGCGGGTTGGCTCTATCGCCATGGCCCTGCGGGCCAGTCATTGGCCGCCCTTCGTGGCCGAAGCGGGCCTTCCACTACTGCTCTCGACTGCTCCTCTCCCGGTGGAAACTCGCCACCATTTCCGGCAGGGAGCCGCGAGCAATGGCCTCCCGGAGCTCCTGCATCAGCGCCTGATAGTAATGGAGGTTGTGAAGGGTACCGAGATGAGCGCCGAGAATCTCGCCGACGCGGTTGAGGTGGTGCAGATAGGCGCGCGAAAAGTTCCGGCAGGTGTAGCACGAGCAGGTCTCGTCAAGCGGTCGCGGGTCCTGCTTGTGCTTCGCGTTCCTGATGCGCACGTCGCCGTGGCGAGTAAACAGATGACCGTTGCGCGCATTTCGCGTCGGCAGCACGCAGTCGAACATGTCCATACCGAGCTCGACGGCAGCTACCAGATCCTCTGGTGTGCCAACGCCCATCAGATAACGTGGCTTCGGCTGTGGCAGGCGCGGTGCGGTATGCGCGAGGATGCGCGCCATGTCGATCTTTGGCTCGCCGACCGACAAGCCGCCGATCGCGAAGCCGTCAAAGCCGATCTCTTCGAGCCCGGCCAGCGACTCGTCACGCAGGTCTTCGTACATGCCGCCCTGGACGATCCCGAACAAGGCGTTGTGATTGTCCAGCTGGTCGTGCTGCCGGCGCGAGCGCTCAGCCCAGCGCAGCGACAGGCGCATCGACGCGGCCGCTTCAACCTGGGTGGCCGGGTAGGGCGTACACTCGTCAAGGATCATGGCGATGTCGGAGTTGAGCACGCGCTGGATGCGCATCGACTCCTCAGGCGTCAGGAAAAGGCGGTCGCCGTTGATCGGCGACTGGAACCTGACTCCCTCCTCGCTGATCTTGCGCAGGGCACCGAGAGAAAACACCTGAAATCCACCCGAATCGGTCAGTATCGGCCCATTCCAGCACATGAAGCGGTGCAGCCCGTCGTGCGCAGCGATGACCTCCAAACCTGGTCGCAGCCACAGGTGGAAGGTGTTACCCAGGCAGATCTGCGCGCCGGTTTCGATCAGGTCACGCGGTGTCATCGCCTTGACCGTTCCATAGGTGCCGACCGGCATGAAAGCGGGGGTCTCTATAGAGCCGTGGGCAAGGGTGATTCGGCCTCGACGGGCCGCGCCATCGCTGGCGAGAAGTTCAAAGTTCATGGGTCGTAGGAGGGCGGGCAGGGCAAGACCGTGGGCGCGTCGGCGCGAGGCATGCCGAGCATGCCGGACCGGCCACAGCGACAGGTTCAAAGCGGCCGCTGGTCAGACCACTTGACTGGCGACAAGAGCGCGTCGCCTCGTCGGCAGGCGTTTGCCGGATGAGCGACGAGCACCCCTGGCGAACCAGGGGTGCCGGTTCCTACAGTGTCTTACTAAGCGTTGTCGATCGCCGCTTGCGCTGCCGCCAGTCGGGCAATGGGCACCCGGAACGGCGAGCAACTCACATAGTCAAGGCCAACACGATGGAAGAACTCGACCGAAGCCGGGTCGCCACCGTGCTCACCACAGACGCCCAACTTGATGCCCGGGCGCGCTGCCCGGCCTTTCTCGACGGCCATCTTGACCAGCAGTCCGACGCCCTTCTGGTCGATCGACTGGAAGGGGTCACGCTCGTACATGCCGTCCTTCAGATAGCTCGGCAGGAACTTGCCGGAGTCGTCGCGGGAGAAACCCATGGTCATCTGCGTCAGGTCGTTGGTGCCAAACGAGAAGAACTCGGCTTGCTGGCCGATACTGTCGGCGATCAGAGCCGCGCGCGGCGTTTCGATCATGGTGCCAAGCAGGAAGTCGAGCTTCTCACCACGTTCCGCAAAAACTGCCGCTGCCGTCTGGCGGATGATTTTCGCCTGGGCGTTGAATTCACGGACGGTTCCGACCAGCGGGATCATGATTTCAGCCTTGACGTCATAACCCTTGGCCTTCATGTTCAGGCCCGCCTCGAGGATGGCGCGGGTCTGCATCTCGGTGATTTCGGGGTAGGTGATGCCGAGGCGGCAGCCGCGATGGCCCATCATCGGGTTGAACTCGTGCAGATCGTCGACCCGCATCTTGATCACCCCCAGCGGTACATTCATCTCATGCGCCATGATTCGCTGGTTGTCTTCGTCATGGGGAACGAACTCGTGCAGCGGCGGGTCAAGCAGGCGGATGGTGACTGCCAGGCCGCTCATCTCGCGGAACAAGCCCTCGAAGTCACCGCGCTGCATCGGCAGCAGCTTGGCCAGTGCCCGACGACGACCGGTTTCATCCTCGGCGAGGATCATTTCACGCACCGCCTTGATGCGGTCGCCCTCGAAGAACATGTGTTCGGTACGGCAGAGGCCGATACCCTTGGCGCCGAAGTTACGCGCCGCCTTGGCATCGTCGGGAGTGTCGGCATTGGCGCGCACGCCCAGTCGCTTGTAGCGGTCGGCGAGGTCCATCAGCGACCCGAAGTCGCCAGTGAGCTCGGCTTCCTTGGTCGGTACCTGGCCCAGGTAGACTTCGCCGGTCGATCCGTCGAGCGAAAGCCATTCTCCTTCCTTGTAGGTTTCGCTACCGACTGACATCGTGCGCGCGTGGTAATCGACATGCACCGCGCCGGCACCGGAGACGCAGCACTTGCCCATGCCGCGCGCGACTACGGCTGCGTGCGAGGTCATGCCGCCGCGGGCAGTGAGAATTCCGTTGGCGACGCTCATGCCGCGCAGGTCCTCTGGCGAGGTTTCCTGGCGCACCAGGATCACCGTCTTGCCTTTTCTGACCCATTCTTCGGCTTCGTCGGCAAAGAAGACGATCTGCCCGGTCGCAGCACCCGGTGAAGCCGGCAGGCCATGCGCGATCGAACGTGCCTTCTTGATCGCGGCCGGGTCGAAAACCGGGTGCAGGAGCTCGTTGAGGCGCTCCGGGTTGACCCGGCGCAAGGCTTCCTTCTCGTCGATGATGCCCTGGCGCAGCATTTCCATTGCGATACGCACCATCGCCGAACCGGTGCGTTTGCCGTTGCGCGTCTGAAGCATCCACAGGCGGCCTTCCTGGATCGTGAACTCGACGTCCTGCATGTCGGCGTAATGCTTTTCCAGCTTGGTTTCAGCCTGCAGAAGTTGCTGGTAGATCTCGGGCATCAGCTCTTCCAGCGACGGGAACTTGCTGCGGCGATCGGCTTCGCTCACCAGGGCCAGCTGTGCCCAGCGGCGCGAACCCTCGAGGGTGACCTGTTGCGGTGTGCGAATGCCGGCGACGACGTCTTCACCCTGGGCGTTGATCAGGAATTCGCCGTTGAACAAGTCCTCGCCGGTACTTGCATCACGGGTGAAGGCGACGCCGGTGCCGCTGTTCTCGCCAAGATTACCGAAGACCATGGCCTGCACGTTGACCGCCGTTCCCCAGGAATCCGGGATGTCGTTCAACTCGCGATAAACCTTGGCGCGGTCGTTGTTCCAGCTTTGGAAGACCGCCATCACGGCACCCCAGAGCTGCTCCCATGGATCGGTCGGGAACTCGCGGCCAACCCGGGCGCGAATCAGGCCCTTGAAACGCAGGACAAGCTCTTTCAGGTCCTCGGTTTCGAGATCGGTATCGAGTTGGACCCCCTTCTTCTCCTTCACCATGTCGATGACCACTTCGAAGGGGTCATGATCTTCCTTCGATACTGGCTTGAGGCCCATGACGACGTCACCGTACATCTGGACGAAGCGGCGGTACGAGTCCCAGGCGAAACGCTCGTTGTTGGCCTTGCGAGCCAGCCCGGCAACCGCCTCGTCATTGAGCCCGAGGTTGAGGATGGTGTCCATCATGCCCGGCATCGATGCGCGCGAGCCCGAGCGGACGGATAGCAGCAGCGGATCCGAGGAGTCGCCGAACTTCTTGCCCATTTCCTGCTCGACGAATGCCACTCCCTCGCGGACGTTGGCTTCGATCAGCTTGAACACCGCTTCCTTGCCCTGCTCGCTGTAGACGGTACAGGCCTCGGTGCTGATCGTGAAGCCGGATGGCACCGCGATTCCCAGGCGGCACATTTCGGCCAGGTTGGCACCCTTGCCGCCCAACAGATTCTTCATTTTGGCATCGCCGTCAGTTCGAGCAGCACCGAATACGTAGACGTTCTTGGTTTCAGTTGACATACACACATACCTCGCAGGTGAGGGAACAAGGAAAGGACACTTCAAACGACACGTTCGAAGTGCCCCCAGAGTTGGTGGTCCGGACATCCACACCGGGCCACGGTGTTTCTTGCTCCTGCCGGTACAACAGGTCAGGAGCGGCAGACTTGGTCTTGCCGAGCGCTCAGATCTCTTCGGCCTCCATCTTGATCGCGCCGCAAGGACATTCGGCGACACACATGCCGCAACCCTTGCAATAGTCGTAGTTGAACTCGAAGCGTTTGCCTGGGCCGAGCTTGATCACCGCATTGTCCGGGCAGACACCATAGCAGTTGTCGCACTCGAAGCAGTTGCCGCACGAGAGGCAGCGCCGGGCTTCGAACAGGGCGTTACTCTCATCGAGTCCGCCCTGGACTTCATCGAAAGTTGACTGACGACGAATGATGTCGAGCATCGGGCGCACGGTCTTCGGTGCATCGGCGTAGTACCAGGTGTTGAGGTTTTCAAAAACGGCGACCTCGCGTTGTGGCGGTGGTACGTGCTCCTCGCCACGCAACCACGCATCGATATGTCGCGCGGCCTGTTTGCCGTGACCAATGCCGACGGTCACGTTGCGTTCGGCCGGGACCATGTCGCCACCGGCAAAAATTCCCGGATGGCCGGTCATCATGTTGGCCCCGACCTGTACCACGCCATCGCTGACCTGCAGCCCGGGGACGCCTTCGAGCAGCCCGAGGTCGACATCCTGGCCGAGTGCCAGCACCAGCGAGTCGGCCTCGATGGTCTCGAATTCACCCGTCGGCTGCGGAAAGCCCTTGCTGTCGAGAGCCATCTTTTCAATCGTCAGAGACGACTCGTGGGCCTGCTTGATGGTCGACAGCCACTTGACCATGATGCCTTCCTGCAGGGCCTCCTCGACTTCGAAGTCATGCGCCGGCATCTTCTCGCGTGTGCGGCGATAGACGATCAGCGGCTCGGCGCCCATCCGCTTGGCAGTACGTGCCACATCGATGGCGGTATTGCCGCCGCCATAAACGACGACGCGACGGCCGAGCAGGGGTTTGTCTTCACCCTCCATGCTGCGCAGCAGTGAAATGGCATCGATGATTTTTGCCGCGTCGCCGGCCGGGATCATCGCCCGCTTGCCGATGTGCGCACCGACGGCCAGGAAGGCGGCGTCGAACTTGCCGGCCTGCATGGTGTCGAGGATGTTCTCGACCTTGCTGTTCAATTCCACATGGACGCCGAGGTCGACGACGCGCTGCATTTCCGCCTCGAGCACTTCACGCGGCAAGCGGTACTTGGGAATGCCAAAACGCATCATGCCGCCCAGCAGCGGGCCAGCCTCATGGACCGTTACCCGATGGCCAAGCCGGCGCAGGTGGTAAGCCGCCGACATGCCCGACGGGCCGGCACCGACGACCAGGACATGCTTGCCGGATTCGGTGGTCGGTGGTGTCAGTTTCCAGCCGCGTTTGAGCGCTTCGTCGCCGAGAAAGTGCTCGACCGAATTGATGCCGACGGGTTCATCAAGCTTGCCTCGATTGCAGGCGCCCTCGCAGGTGTGGTAGCAGACCCGTCCCATGATCGCCGGGAAGGGGTTGTCTTTCGTCAGATGCCGCCAGGCGCTTTCATAATCGCCGGATTCGGCGTGGAACAGCCAGCCCTGAATGTCCTCGCCGGCGGGGCATTGCTTGTTGCAGGGCGGCAGGCGGTCAAGATACACCGGCCGTGACGTGCGCCACGAGCCGGTGTGGTTGGCCAGCGAAGAGCCGGGGTCTAGGGTTATGGCAAAGGGCTTGTCCATCAGTTCGCCTCCTGGTCGAGCAGTCCGTACTTGCGAATGTTTTTGTCGGCCGCCGCCTGCAGGCGGGCGATCGTTTCCACTGCCGGCTTCTTGCCGAACAGGTGGGCGTAGCGTTTCTGCAATTTGAGGTACGCCTCGACCGGCTGTTGCCGGCGGATTTTCAGGACGTCGGTGACCTCGCCGTTTTCCGCTTCAAAAACCGGGAAGATGCCCGTTTCCTTGGCCAGCCGCGCGAGCAGGATGGTGTCCTGCGAAGCTGCGCCCCAGCCGAGCGGGCAGGGCACCAGGATGTGGATATAGCGTGCGCCGCGTATGCCCATCGCCTTGGTGACCTTATGTTCCAGATCGCGCAAGTCGGCAACGGTCGCTGTGGCGACGTAGGGAATCTCGTGCGCCATGGCGATCGCCGGGACGAATTTGCCCTGTCCAAACGCGTTCCCGGGTTCTGGACCGACCGGCATGGTGGTCGCGGTGCGGGCTGCTGGCGGCGTTGCCGAACTGCGCTGTACGCCGGTGTTCATGTAGCCGCCGTTGTCATAGCAAATGTAGAGCACGTCGTCATTGCGCTCGAACATTCCGGACAGGCAGCCGAAGCCGATGTCGGTGGTGCCGCCGTCGCCACCCTGGGCGACAACGCGGACATCACCCATTTCGCCCTTCTGCCTTTTCACTTTGATTGCCGCGGCAATGCCGGTGGCAACTGCGGCAGTATTGCCGAAGAGCGAGTGAATCCACGGGATCTGCCAGGAAGTTTCGGGGTAGGGGGTGGAAAAGACCTCAAGGCAACCGGTGGCATTGGCCGCAATCAGGCGGCCACGGGCGGCATTCATCGCCGCATCGATCGCGTAACGCGCGCCGAGTGCCTCACCACAGCCCTGACAGGCGCGGTGTCCCGAGTTGAGCGAATTGGTACGTTGCATGTCGGACTGCACACTGCGTTCTTCTTCGGCAAGCAGGCGGTTGCCGACGGTGAAGGTGCCGGTCTGGTAAAAATGGACGGGTTGGAAGCTCATGGATGATTTCCTCAGCCAATACGGGCGGCAATGACGCCCACGTCGCGCAGCATGCTCTCGGCTGCCGGACCCGAACGGCGCGTTGTGCGCTCGCGTTCGAGCTGCTTGTTGACCACGTTCCAGTCGAGATCGAGAAAAGTGAGGTGCTCGAGCTCGCCGCGAGCGGCCTTGGCAAACAGTGCGCGCAGCGATTTCCGGGTGATCGCCCGTCCGCCGAGTCCGGCAACGACGGTGTGCCCGTGCAATTGCAGACCCGACATCGCCATCCGCACGTCGGTGGACAGGATGCCGCCGATGCCGACGGCCAGGCTCTTCTCGAGCACCACCACGCGCTGCGCGTTCTGCAACGCGGCACGGACATTCTCGATCGGGAAAGGACGATAGGAGGTGATTCCCAGGACGCCGATCTTTTCGCCCGTCGCGCGCATCTCGTCGACGGTGTCCTTGATGGTTCCCAGTACCGAGCCCATCGCGACGACAATCGTGTCGGCATCCTCGGTCAGGTACGAATGGGTCAGGCCGCCCGACTCGCGACCGAACACCGCCTTGAACTGCTCGGCCAGCTGCGGGATACGTTCGAGCGCCTGCATCTGCTTGGCGTGCGCCAGGTAACGTACCTCCGAGAAAGCCTCGGGGCCGACCATGGCGCCAATCGAAACCGGCTCCTTCGGGTCCAGCATCTGCCGGGGTTCGTACGGCGGCAGGAAAGCGTCGACCTGTTCCTGTGTGGGGACGTCCACCCGCTCATAAGCGTGCGTCAGGATGAAGCCGTCCATGCAGACCATCACCGGCAGGCTGACCTCCTCGGCGAGCTTGAAGGCCTGGATGTGCAGATCGAGTGCCTCCTGATTGGTTTCAGCGAACAGTTGTATCCAGCCGCAGTCGCGTTGCGAGAGTGAATCGGAGTGGTCGTTCCAGATATTGATCGGAGCGCCGATGGCTCGGTTGGCCACGGTCATGACGATCGGCAGACCGAGTCCGGAAGCGTTGAACACCGCTTCAACCATGAACAGCAGGCCTTGCGAGGCAGTCGCCGTGTAGGTCCGGGCACCGGTGGCCGAAGAACCGATGGCGACGCTCATCGCAGCGAATTCGGATTCGACGTTGATGAACTCGCAGTTGGCGACTTCGCCGGCCTTGACCATCTCGCCCAGGCCTTCAACGATGTGCGTCTGCGGCGAAATCGGGTAGGCGCAGATGACCTCGGGCCGGCAAAGGGCGACTGCCTCGGCAACGGCGTGTGAACCTTCAGTCTGTTTAAGCATGTGCGACCTCCTCCTGACGCGCCCTGGCAATCTCGTCGATGACGAACTGATAAGCCTCGCTGGCCGCAGCGATATTGTTGCTGGCCACCTTGTCGGAGAACTTGGCGTTGATCGCCTGAATGACCGACTCCAGTCGGATGATGCCGGACGCGGCGGCAAAGCCCGCCAGCAAGGGCACGTTCGGCATCGGACGACCGACGTGTTTGCGGCTGAGGTCGGTGGCGGGAACCGTGCACAGCCTCTCCTTCGGCCAGTCACGGACGTAATCACCGAGGCCCAGTTCGTCGAAGGTGCGGCTGGTGTTGATCAGAATGTAGCCGTCCTTTTTCAGGCCAGAGAAGACATCGACCTGGTAGAGCAGGGTCGGATCCTGAATGATCAGGGCATCGGGTTCCATGATCGGTTCGCGCAACCGGATCTCCTTGTCGGCGATGCGGCAGAAGGCGACGACAGGGGCACCGGTTCTTTCCGAACCGAAACTCGGGAAGGCCTGAGCGTGGCGGCCCTCCTCAAACGCAGCAATCGACAACATCTCGGCAGCCGTAACCACGCCTTGGCCGCCGCGACCGTGTATTCGGACCTGGAACATAATTCCTCCATTGTTTTACATCGTTCTATTGACGTTCGCGCAGCATAGCTGAGTTCGAGTCCGATGAAAACAACGATACCGCGGCGTATGGCGGAACTTCTTGCGGTGGCGGTGGCTCCAGAGCACGTTTTGTGGTAGCGAAGAGGGCCTCATGCCGACTGCCGAAAGCCAGTCGCTGGAGCAGAAAGGCCCGCAGCGGCGCGGCGACTGTGCGCGCACCGCAAGTGGTGGCCTTCGGATAGTCGAAGCCTACGCTCTTCTCGGTATCAGCACCGTATAGTCGAAGTCGAGCAGCACGCTCGGGTCATAGCGGCCATCGATGGTCTTGTAGGGAAACTCGGCGCAGGGCTGGTCCTTGGTCGCCACGGTGCGCAGGCGGAGCGCCCCGAGATCATTGCGTCCCGGCAGGTCGACCCGGTCGATGACTTCCGACCAGGCGTAGATCGTATCGCCGGCAAAGGCCGGGGCGACGTGCCGGCCGCCGTTGATCGCCGCGACGCTGAAAGCGTTGGCCAGCCCGTTGAAGGAAAGCGAGCGCGCCAGGCTGATGATGTGACCGCCATAGATGATCCGGCGGCCGAAGCGCCCGGCTTTTTCCGCCTGCTGGTTGAAGTGCACGCGAGCGGTGTTCTGGTACAGGCGAGTGGCCATCATGTGCTCGCTTTCTTCGATGGTCATGCCGTCCACGTGGTCGATGCGTTCGCCGACCTGATAGTCGTCCCACAGGTCGGGACTCCCGGAGAGCGCCTGATCGTACTGCTCGATTCTGATTCCCGTCGGAACGATCAGATCGCTTGCCGCCACCGCTGCGGGCAGGTCTGGCACGACCGCTTCCGGTGCCGGCGACGCCGGCTCCCGCTTGCGAACCATGACCCAGCGGCAATAGTCGAGGGCGATCTGCCCACGCTGATTGACACCGCAGGAGCGCACAAAAACGATGCCAGTCTTGCCATCGCTGTTCTCTTTCAGGCCAATCACCGTCGAATCAGCGCTGAGCGTATCACCCGGATAGACCGGGTGGCCAAAGCGGCCGGCCGCGTAGCCGAGGTTGGCGACGGCATTCAGCGAGATGTCCGGGACCGTGCGGCCAAAGACCATGTTGAAGGCGAGCAGGTCATCGACCGGTGCGCGCGGAAAGCCCAGGCTGTGGGCGAAGGTGTCGGCTGAATTGGTGGCAAAGCGCGTGCCGGTCAGCGCGGTGTACAGCGCCACGTCGCCCTCGGTGATGGTTCGCGGTGTCGCGTGGGCAATCGCCTGCCCAACGTGGAAGTCCTCAAAGAAATTACCCAGTCTGGTCTTTTCGCTCACTTGACTTTCTCCCCGCGCGCTTGAATAAAGAGTCTACAGGCCATAGGCTGCCGCCAGTTCGGGATCTCGCCTGGCCACCAGCCGCGCCAGGTCGACGATGACCTTGGCCTGTTTCCAGGTCGCATCGTCCTGCATCTTGCCGTCTATCGTCGCCACGCCGCTGCCATCGGGCATGGCTTCAAGGATGCGTTTGGCAAACAGCACTTCCTTGACGTCGGGGCTGAAAACGCGCTTGGCGATGGCGATCTGGTTTGGTGCCAGCGACCAGGCGCCCGAGCAACCCATCAGGAAGGCGTTGCGGAACTGGGCTTCGCAGGCCGCTTCGTCCTTGAGGTCGCCGAACGGACCGTAGAAGGAGCGCAGGCCATGCGCCACGGCCGCATCGACCATGCGCGCCACGGTGTAGTGCCAGAGGTCCTGCTGAAAGAACGCGCGCCGCTCCTGGCCTTCTTCCGGATCGGCAAGAACACCGTAGCCGGGATGTCCGCCCCCCACCCGGGTCGTCTTCATGCCGCGCGAAGCAGCCAGGTCGGCCGGGCCGAGACTGAGGCCGTGCATGCGCGGGCTGGCGCCGCAAATGGCCTCGACGTTGGTCACACCCTGCGCCGTCTCGAGCAGGGCGTGCAACAGAATCGGTTTGCGGATGGCGTATTTCGCTTCGAGCAGGGCGACATATTGATCGACGAAATGAATGTCCCACGGCCCTTCGACCTTGGGAATCATGATTACATCGAGTTTGTTGCCAACGTGCTGGATGATCTGCGCCAGGTCGTCGAGCACCCACGGACTGTTCAAGGCATTGATGCGCACCCACATCGCGGTATCGCCAAAGTCGTGATTGCTCAGCAGGTCGATGAAGCCGGCGCGCGCCGCGTCCTTGGACTCGATCGGGATGGCATCCTCGAGGTTGCCGCACATCACGTCGCATTGCCGCGCCGTTTCGGGCGCCTTGGCGCGGATCTTGTCGATGTGCGGGGGAAAGAAATGGATCATTCTTTCCGGCCTGACCGGGAGTTCACGCAGGGGTTGTGGGGCGCCAATGGCGAGCGGCTTGTAGAAGTGTACTGGTAGCTTCATGGCAATTTCCCTGGTCAAAAGAAAGCAGTTGAATTCTTGGACGGCAGCGGAGTCTCTGCTCGTGGCTGTTTCACTTGGGTCCGGCGACGACGCGCGCGTCGTGCAGGCGGCCGACTTCGGCTTCACTCAAGCCGAGGATGTCGAGGAGAATCTGATCCGTGTGCTCGCCCAGTCTGGGCGCCGGTGTCGCCGGCAGGCGAGGCAGGCGGCCGAAGTCGAGCGGCGTCGTCGGCATCAGGTAGGTGCCGATGCCGGGCTGTTCAGTGAGCGTGAATAGCGGATTGTCGGTCGAGCAATCGGGGTCAGTGGCAATTTCTTCGCGCACGCTGCGATAGGGGCCCCAGGTGACGCCGTGCGCATCGAGGGTCAGCCCGGCTTCGGCCAGCGTACGGGCGTGGAACCACGGTTCGAGCAGCCTGGCGATCTCCTGGCGGGCACGATAGCGATCGCCCTCGTCTTCGAAATCGAGGCCCAGCCGGGCAGCGAGCGCAGCGACAGGCTCGCGGAGACCGGTGGCCTTGGTCAGGCGGCGCCACTGCATGCCGGTCAGGCCGACGACCATCAGGCGCTTGCCGTCAAGCGTTGCGAAGTCGCGGCCAAAAGCGCCGTAGAGGTAGTTGCCCTGCCGTGGTCGGTCGCTGTCATTGACCATCGCCTCGGCAATCATGCCGAAATTGCCGAGCATCGCCAGCGCCACGTCCTTCAGCGCCAGGCGAACGAGTTGCCCTTCGCCGGTCAGCCGCCGGTGCCTTTCGGCGGCGAGCAGACCGAGCGCGATCATCTGG
The DNA here is from genome assembly GCF_036625085.1 of Candidatus Accumulibacter necessarius. Taxonomy (NCBI): domain Bacteria; kingdom Pseudomonadati; phylum Pseudomonadota; class Betaproteobacteria; genus Candidatus Accumulibacter; species Candidatus Accumulibacter necessarius. The sequence continues at coordinate 213,861 of NZ_JAZKUM010000007.1, forward strand.
CCGCTGATGAAGTCCCAGGCCGGAAAGACGTGGTTCACCATTTCCGGTGAAGTGTTTGGCCCGGTCATCATGGGCAGGCCCATCTGCGGGTTCAGCGTGTAATCGACCTCCGAGCTGCCGTCGCGGCGACCCGTCAGGTTGACCATGATCAGATCCTGACGTTGCGCTTGCAGCGCTTCGTAAGCGAGCCAGCCCTTGGCCGGAAAGTTGGTGCTGAACAGGCCGGCGCCTTCGCCCGGTGCACAGATCAGCTGGGTCAGCAGTTCCTGTCCGCGCGGCAGCCGGAAATCGACGGCGATCGAGCGTTTGCCCTTGTTCAGGCCGGCCCAGAACAGGCTGTGCTTGCCGTCGAGAGTCAGTGGCCAGCGGCCATAGTCGAGACCGCCGCCGATCGGGTCGAAGCGGATGACCTCGGCACCAAGCTGGGCGAGCGTCATCCCACCCAGCGGCGCAGCGACAAAGGCCGAGCCCTCGATCACCCGTAGACCCTTGAGAATTCCTTCCACTTTCTTCCCCTTAATCCGGCTGCGTTCAGATCACGCGCTTGCGGCGAAACTCTTCGATTTCGGCGGCATCCATGCCCAGCAGGTCCGCGAGCACTTCGTCGGTGTGCTGCCCGAGCTTCGGTCCGAGGTGCTTGATTCGTCCCGGCGTTGCCGACAGCCGCGGCAGCACCGCGGGCACGATGACCGTCTCGCCAATGTCCTCCTCGTCGATCGCCACCAGGTTGCGCCGGGCGTGAAACTGCCGGTCGCCGAAGATGTCGGCTATGCTGTTCAGGGGGCCGGCCGGCGCGCCTGCGGCAAAGCAGCGATTGAGAAGCTCCTCGCGATGCAGCGAACCACACCAGTCGCGGACGATCTCGTTCACGTCATGGCGGTTTTCCAGCCGCGTCTTCTGATCCCCGTAGACGTGCGCCGCCGCCAGTTCAGGTCGGCCCATGGCAATCGCCAGACGTTCGAAGAGCTTGTCGGTGACGCACGAAATCGCCACCCACTTGCCGTCGTCCTTGGTCGGGAAATGACCATGCGGGCAGGCAAAGTCGTTGTGCGTCGGCCCGTGCCGCTCGCGTATCCGTCCGAACATCCCGTAGGCCGGCGCCAGTTCGTCGGTGCAGCGAAACACCGACTCGTAAAGCGCGGCGTCGATGTACTGCCCCTGGCCGGTGCGCTCGCGATGGCGCAGGGCCATCAGGATGCCGATGCAGCCGTAAAGGCCGGTGAGGTAATCGCCGAGGGTCGTCGAACCCGGCGTCACCGGCGTTCCCCTTGGCATTCCGGCGAGGAAGGCGATACCACCGACGGCGTGCGCGACGCGGGCAAAGCCGGGCCGGTCGCGGTAGGGTCCGGTCTGGCCGTAGCCGGTGACGCGCAGCATGATCAGGCCGGGATTGATCTTGCGCAGCACCTCCCAGCCGAGTCCCCACTTTTCAAGGGTGCCCGGCCGGAAGTTCTCGCACAGCACGTCCGACTTCTCGATCAGTTGCTTGAACACCTCGACGCCTTCGGGCAGGTGCAGGTCGATCGTCACCGATTTCTTGTTGCGTGCTTCGCTGAGCCAGGCCAGGGTGTCCTTACGCTTGGTCGGGGTGCCGAAGTAACGCATCGGGTCGCCGCCGACCGGGTTCTCGACTTTCAATACCTCGGCGCCAAATTCACTCAGAATGGTGGCGCTGTAGGGCGCGGCGATGACCGTCGCGGCATCGATGACGCGGATGCCGGCAAGTGGCAGCCGGGTCTCGGCCTGATCAGTGGTGGTCATGGAAGCACTCGCGATGGTCCGTTCAGATGATCTTGTGTTGCCGCAGCCGCTTGATTTCCTGCGCCGAGATGCCGAGCAACTCGCGCAGGATTTCATAGGTCGCATTGCCCAGCGGCGGTCCGAGATTCGAAATCCTGCCCGGCGTTTCGGACAGCGTCGGCACAACGCCCGGAATGACCACTTCACCCAGGCCTTCTTCCTGCAGACGGGCGAGATTGCCACGGGCCTGGAAATGTTCGTCCTCGAAGATGTCGGCGATGCTGTTGACCTTGCCAATCGGCACTTCGCCGTCGATGCAGCGCTTCATCACCTCGTTGCGGGTCAACGAGCCTACCCATTCGATGACCATGCGGTTGACCTCGTCGCGTGCCGCCAGGCGCTTCCGCTGGTGGCCATAGCAATCGGCAGCAGCCAGTTCCGGTTTGCCCATCACCGCGGCGAAGCGTTCGAACATCTTGTCGGTGGTGCACGCGATGGCCACCCACTTGTCGTCGACGGTGCGGAAATGCCCGTGCGGAACGGCGACGAAGCTGCCGGCGCCCTCGCGTTCACGGACTTTGCCGAAGAGCCCGTAAGCGGCAGCGATTTCGTCCATCTGGCGGAACACCGCCTCGTAGATGCCGATGTCGATGATCTGGCCTTCGCCGCTCGCCTCGCGGTGGCGCAATGCCAGCAGGATGCCGATCGCGCCGTAGAGACTGGACAGGTAATCACCCATCGGCGCGGTGCCGGGGACCACCGGCGTCTCGCCGGGGAAGCCGGCGAGATAGGAGAGCCCGGCGAAACCATGCGCGATATGCGCGAAGCCCGAGCGCCGGCGATATGGTCCGGTCTGCCCGTAGCCCGAGACGCGCAGCATTACCAGGCCGGGGTTGGCCTTGCTCAGCGCGTCCCAGCCGAGCCCCCATTCCTCCATCGTACCGGGACGGAAGTTCTCGATCAGCACATCGGACTTGGCGACCAGTTTGAGGAACAGATCGACCCCTTCCTGCTGGCGGAGGTCGAGGGTCACCGATTTCCGGTTGCGACCCTCGCTGAGCCAGGCCAGCGTCGCATCATGACGTTTCGACGCGGTGCCGAAACGGCGCATCGGATCACCGGCGATCGGGTGCTCGACCTTGAGGATTTCGGCACCGAACTCGCCGAGGATCGACGCGGCATAGGGGCCGGCCAGAAAGGTGCCAACGTCGATCACGCGCAGGCCGCTCATCGGCAGTTGGTCGTTTTCGCTCGACCGCTCCAGGTCGTGGTCGTCCGGTCGCGATTGCGGGATGGGGGACGCACCCCTTGCCGGCGCTTCCGCCGCACCGGTGGCAAGTCCAGGCGGCAGCGAGGCGGGCCTGGTCGAACCTGCTCCCTCTTTCATGGTCGTCCCTCCCGACGGCAGCGCCGGAAAACCGTCCAGCGTTCTGATTCAGAATCACGCACGGCGCCGGCGCAAGGGCGACAGTATACGAGCAATCGAGTGCCGTTGGCGCAAAGATCTGAGCCTTGCGGGGTATCGGCCTCGTGCTCGTGCGCCGAAGCCGGTCTGGCCGCGTGCTATGCTGTAACGGTGAATTGCTTCCGGAAATCCGCGAAAGGATCGTTTTCATGACTGATGCAAGCGAAGATTACGCCGCATGGGTTGGCCGCCAGGAGGTCACTGACGATGAGCTGTGTCTGGCGCCGGCCCTGGCGGCGGCGGCGATGTTCGACGACACGTCGACGAATTTCGCGACGGGTAGTCCGCTGCCGCCCGTGTGGCACTGGTTCTACTTCCTGCCCCGGGCGCCGCAGGCTCTCCTCGGCATCGACGGGCACCCCCAGCGCGGTGGCTTCATGCCGCCGATCCCCTATCCGCGACGGATGTTTGCCGGCGCACGCATGCGTTTCCACCGTCCGCTCCTGATCGGCCAGCCGGCGATCCGTGAGGCGATCATTCGCGATGTCAGGCTAAAGTCCGGACGTTCCGGCGCACTCGCCTTTGTTTCCGTCCTCTGCCGCTTTCACCAGGAGGGCCGGCTGTGCATCGAAGAGGAACAGGACATCGTCTATCGTGAACCCGGACCGGCGGTGGCCAGCCCGCGCGTGCTCGACTGGTCGCCGCTACCGGCAGGCGCCTGCTCCCGCATCGTCACGCCGGATCCCAAGTTGCTGTTTCGCTTCTCGGCATTGACCTTCAACGCGCATCGGATTCATTACGACCGTCCCTACGCAATCGACGAGGAAGGTTACCCGGGTCTGGTCGTGCACGGCCCGTTGACCGCCGTGCTGCTGATGGAAGTGCTGCGGCAGCAGCAGGTGGTGGCGCAGCCGGTGAGCGAGTTCAGCTTCCGCGGGCTGGCACCGCTCTTCGATCTGGCACCGTTCCGGCTGGTGTGTACGCCGGAGGAGGGCGGGTTTTCACTGCAGGCGCAGGCACCGGACGGCACGACCGCGATGAGCGCCCGCGCAGCGATCGCCAGCGGCGTGCCAGCCGGGTGAGCTCTGAATCTCACTCCCCCCGGATCAGCGCCACCAGATCCTCGGTCGACGGCAGGGCACTGGCTTCACCTTCGGCGAGGATGCTCTCGGCGAGCGAACGCTTTTCGTGGTGCAGATCCACGATGCGTTCCTCGACCGTGCCCTTGGTGACCAGCCGATAGACGGTCACCGGCCGTAGCTGGCCGATGCGGTGCGCGCGCCCCATGGCCTGGTCTTCGGCCGCCGGGTTCCACCACGGGTCGGTGATCACCACGTAATCGGCGGCGGTCAGGTTGAGACCGAAGCCGCCGGCCTTCAGGCTGATCAGGAAGAGGTCGCCTTCGCCGGCCTGGAAGGCGGCGACGCGGCGGCTGCGTTCGGCCGCCGGGGTGGCGCCGTCGAGGTACTGGTAGCTGACTCCCGCCTCATCGAGCGGCGCGCGCAGGATTTGCAGGAAGTCAACGAACTGGCTGAAGACCAGCGCCTTGTGGCCGTTGGCGATCAGTTCGCCGGCGAGGTCGGCGAAGGCCTGCACCTTGGCACCGGCGATGCCGAACTCCGGGCTGCACAGGCGCGGATCGCAGGCCGCGCGGCGCAGGCGCGTCAGTTGCGCCAGGATGTTGAACTGCGCCTGCGCCTCGGGTGCGCTTTCCAGGGTGGCGTCGATTTCGCGTGCAGCCTCCCGGCGCAGGGCTTCGTAGTGCGCGGCTTCGGCGCTTTCCGGAGCGACGGTGAGGATCAGCTCGGTGCGCGGCGGCAGTTCCTGCAGCACTTCGGACTTGGTGCGGCGCAGGACAAAGGGGCCGATCAGGCGCTTCAGCACGTGCTGCGCCTCACGGTCGCGGTTGCGCTCGATCGGGCCGGCAAAGCGTTCGTTGAAGCGGTGGGTGGTGCCGAGCAGACCGGGGTTGGCAAAGCGCATGATCGACCAGAGGTCGGCCAGCCGGTTTTCCACCGGCGTACCGGTCAGTGCCAGGCGGAAATCCGCGTTGAGTTCAAAGACCGCCTGCGAGCGCTTGGCGGCGGCGTTTTTGATCGCCTGCGCTTCGTCGGCGATGAGCGTGTGCCAGGTGACGCCGGCGAAGCGTTCCTGCGCCAGTTGCAGCAGCGTGTAGGAGACGATCAGCAGGTCCTGCGGCCCGGCCCTGGTGACCAGTTCCTCGCGCTCGCTGTCGCTTGCCTCGCCGTAGATGCGGGCGTTGAGCGTCGGTGCGAAGCGCTGTGTTTCGGCCAGCCAGTTGCCGCAGACCGAGGTTGGCGCGATCACCAGCGCGGCGCCCCCGGCCGCCCGCTCGAGCAGCACGCCGAGCGCCTGCAGCGTCTTGCCGAGGCCCATGTCGTCGGCCAGGCAGCCGCCCATGCCGGCGCTTGCCAGGCGGACCGCCCATTGGTAACCATCTTCCTGATACGGCCGCAGCGTGGCCTGGAGCAGGCTGGGCAGTTTCGGCTCGATCGATTGCGCCTTGCGCAGGCGGTCGATGGCCTGGCGGAAGTCGGCCGTGGCGTTCAGCTCGGTGCCTTCGAGCACCTCGTCGAGCCAGGCGGCGGCGATCGTCGGTGCCTTGCCGCCGTCCTTGTCGGTTTCGAGAACGGCCGCCAGATCGCTCAGCTTCTGCTTCAGCGAACGGGTCAGCGCGGCATAGACACCGTCACCCATCGGCACGAAGCGCGTCTTGTCGCGCGCTGCGGTGAGCAGGGTGGCGAGCTGCAGCACCAGCCCTTCATCGAGCGTTGCCTGCCCGGAGACGCGGAACCAGTCACGCTCGCGACTGACCCGGACGCCGAGCTGCCGCGTGTCGACGGTGACGACGCGCACGCTCTTGCCCTTGGGCCATTCGACCGCGGCAATCGCGGGCAGCGTCGGAAGCTTCTCGACGACACCGAGCGCTTCTTCCGGATCCTCGACCAGCCATTCGGCGGTGCCCTCGCTGTTGTCGAGGAAGGGCAGGGCGTCGAGGACAGCTTCGAGATGCCGGCGCTCGGCGGCGAGGTCGCGCTCGGTGCCGACCGTCTCGCTGCCGATCACGCTCATCAGGCGGGTCCGGCCGCTGCCCGCCGGCAGGCGCGGTCCGTCGGCGCCGAGCGGCGTCACCACCAGGCGCAGCGAAAGCTGGTCACCCACCGGCGAGAGTTCGGCGTGCAGGCGCGAGTCGCTGGCCACTTGCCGGGTGGCCTGCGCCGAGTCGGCGTGCACCTGGAAGCGGGCGGCGAGCGCGCGCAAGGTCTTCTCGACTTCCTCCTGGGCGCCGGGGGCGTGCGCCGGAATGGCAAAGCGACCGGCAACGAGGTGGGCCGCCTGCTGTTGCTCGGCCGAGAAGCGCACCAGCCGCAGGCGCTGCGGGCCGTCCTGAACGAGCGTGATCAGGCGCAGTGCTTCGGCTTCACGGCGTTCGTCGGCGTCGGTGACGTAGTAGATGTCGTGGTCGACGGTCGGCCGCAGGGGTGGTTCGATGCGCATCACGAAGTGGTCGCCCTGCCGGATCAGTTCAAGTTCGGGAGCGCTTTCGGTGAGGTCGACGAACTGCTCGGACGCATTCGCCAGGACGATGCACGGGTGCCCGACGAGGGCCACGATCGCCGTTGACAGATCGAGGCGATAGCGGTTGCTGTAGCCACGCTCGGCGCGTATGGCACGGGCGACCTTGGTATCCCACGTGGGGAGTTGCTCGCTGCCAGCGATCCTCGTCAGGCTGATAGCGCGCGGGCGGCCCCAGCCGCGCTGCGTGCGCTTCTGCTCGAGCGGCTTGATGTCGAGCAGCCGGCCCTGCTTGCCGAGTTCGATTTCCCATAGCAGGCGCGTGGCTTCGCCGCCGGTATCGCCAGTTTGCCCGCCGCCCAGCGATTGCAGCGCGGCGAGGATTTCCCGCCACTGTTCGCCGGCGCCGGCGATGAAAAAGCCAGCTGGCGGATCGCGCCCGTCGAGCACCGCTGCGCCGCCATCGAGCAGACGCACCAGCGACTGCATCTGACAGGCGAGCAACTTCTGGCGCAGGAAGGCGATGGTGTCGCTCCATTGCTTCGCCGGACTCGGGGCGTCCCGCTCGGCAATCATCTCGCTACCCAGCCAGGCCGCGAGCAGGATCGCCCACAGCGAGTCGAGCCCCGGACGTTGCCGCACGTCAGATGACGGCTTGAAGGCGCCGCGTACGACCGGCGCCTTGCCGAGACGCACGTCGAGCGCATGCACCCAGCGCCCCCAGCCACTGTAAGGGTTTGGCACGCGCTGACCGGCCTCGCCGGCGCAGAACTTGCGCGCCAGCTGGAGGTGGCCGGGCGTTGCCTGGGCAAGCAGTGACAGCGGGTAGAACCAGGCGACGCTGTCGGCAAGGAAGCGCTTGGTGCCGCCGATCTCGCTCTTGCGCTGCTTGAACGCCGCTTCGAAAGCCGCCTGTCCGGCCGCCCATTGGCCGTCGAGCACCAGCATCGCGGCCCGCATGCCGGCGGCCACGCCACCGTCGAGGCCGGCCAGCGCCGCGGCCAGCAAGCCGGCGTCAGCACGCTCCATGGCGAGGTCGGCGAGCGCCATGCGCAGGCTCTCGGATAACTCGGCGGGGCGCTGTGCGAGCTGCGCGAAGGCCCAGTCGGCAACCGGCAGGTAGTGCTTTGCCCAGTGCAGGCAGATGCTGGCGGTGGCCTGGCTGGCAAGCTGCCAGCGTTCGACGGCGTCGATACGTTCGAAACTCGGGCCATCGAAACCGAGCAGGATGCCGTTGATGAGAATGCTGTCCCAGCCGATGTACTGCGAAACCTGGTTCCTGATGTTCGCCAGCTCTGCGGCCGGCGCGCCCAGGAAGAACTTGGCGCGCACGTAGGCAATTGTCGTCGGAATGCTGCTGGTGCCCCAGTAGTACCTTGATCGCGACGGATCAAAATGGTCGAGCTCGCAGATCAGTTGTACGAGCTGGTTGCCCCGGCTGGTTTCCAGCAACTGCCGGTAGAGCGGTGCGCGCAAGGCGTCGGGCAACTGGATGGCGGCGGGGCGGGCCGGGTCGTCGAGCAGCAGTTGCCTCCGGGCGAGGTCCTGCACCGCTTGCTTGACGTCGCCGACGGTGAAGGCCTTGCCGGCGCTGGTTTTCAGGCCGCAAAGGCCGAGCAGGCGATGGATTTCGGTTGGCGAGCGATAGGTCCATAGCAGCGCGCAGGCCAGCGCGACCTTATGCGTGTCGGGGGTCAGGCCGAGCTTGTCGAGTGAGTCGACCGCGGCGGTGTCGAGAGGGTCCCTGAGCATATACGGAGTGAGGAGTGAACGGACGGGGAGGGCGTGCGGCTCAGTGCCGAGTCAGCAGCATGGCGTCGCCATAGCTGAAAAAACGGTAGCGCTGGCGGATCGCGTGATCATACGCGCCACGGACGGTCTCGAGGCCGGCGAACGCCGAGACAAGCATCAGCAGCGTCGATTTCGGCAGGTGGAAGTTGGTGATCAGCCGGTCGACGACGCGGAAGTCGTAGCCCGGGGTGATGAAGATGTCGGTTTCGGCAGCCCCGGAACGTAACTCGCCACCCTGTGCCGCTGCTTCGAGGGCGCGCAGGCTGGTCGTACCGACCGCGATGACCTTGCCGCCACGCACACGCGTGCGGGCAATGGCGGCGACGGTGGCAGGCGGAATCTCGAAGCGCTCGGCGTGCATGCGGTGCTCGCTGAGCCGGTGCACGCGCACGGGCTGAAAGGTGCCAGCACCGACGTGCAGCGTCAGCCAGGCGACTTCGATACCGCATTCAGCGAGTCGGGCGAGCAGTGCCGCATCGAAATGCAGTCCGGCGGTGGGTGCCGCCACGGCGCCAGGGCACCGGGCAAAGACGGTCTGATAACGCGCTTCATCGGCGGCGCTGGCAGCGTGCTGGATGTAAGGTGGCAGTGGCAACCGGCCGTGTAGCTCGATCAGGCTCCACAGGTCTCCCTCGCCAACCAGTTCCAGTGCGAAGAACTCGTCCTGCTCGCCACTGCGGCCGCGGACCACCAGCTCGATGCTGTCTTCAAGCAGGATCCGGCTGCCCGGCTGCGGCGACTTGCTGGCCCGCAGCTGAGCTACCGCGTGCTGCGGATCAACGATGCGCTCGATCAGAACTTCGATCCGGCCACCGCTCTCCTTGTGGCCGAAGAGGCGCGCCCGGATCACTCGCGTATCGTTGAATACCAGCAGATCGCCAGGTTGCAGCAATTGCGGAAGCTCGCCGAAGCAGTGGTCGGCAAGCATTCCGTCGGCGAGTTGCAGCAGCCGGCTGGCGGTGCGCTCAGCGGTCGGGTGCTGGGCGATCAGTTCGCCGGGCAGGTCGAAGTCAAAATCGTCGAGCGTGAGCATGCGTGAGCGGGTTGATGAAGCGGTGTCGAGGGCGATCTGGCGGCGGAATGTGCTCCGGTCTGCTTGTTCGCTACCGGAGAATCAGCGATAATCAGCGCCTCTTCCGGCTCGGCAGCAGCGAGCCAAAGCCGAGATGGCGGAATCGGTAGACGCAGCGGACTCAAAATCCGCCGGTGGAAACATCGTGGGGGTTCGATTCCCCCTCTCGGCACCAACAGGCACTCCAGAGTAGTCCATAGCCGTCCGAAGAACCCGCCAGGTGCGGGTTTTTTGTTGGCTTCTTGTCCTGTGCGGTTTGGCATGGTGCAGTGGCATCCGGTGTAAAGCAGGGCCAGTGTCCGGGGCCTGTCCACTTGCTTTCGGGTAAGCTTATGCCAGCCGATGCCCGAACCGGACTCTGACGCGAGGCAGCGAGTTTAGACCATGGCGGCCCCTGTGTCTCTCGCTCTCGCGTCGAACTAGGCACAGCCGGGCCCGGCGGGAAGCTGGGCGCGACGCTCGGCAAGATGCCTGACGAGCGCGGGCTGCTCGTGACCGTCACCCCGGTCCGCGGCAAATCGTGGCGCTGGCGGTATGGCTTCGACGCAAAGCAGAGGCTGCGGTCATCCGGCAAGTCTGGCGTCCGTTTGACCGCAGGGTCAGACGGCATGCCTGGCGCCAAAAAGCGTTTGGAGTATCCGCTTGAGCGCAGGGCCGGGCAATTGCGGATGAAGTTGAGACCAGCGCCGTTCGTCGAATTTCTCGATCGCGTTGACTACTTTGTCCGAATCGCTGCCAGGCGGACCCTCTCCGAGAAATTTCCCGACGCGATTCGCTACCAGACGAAAAGTGTCGTCAATTTGCGCTTGATCGAGTGCGCCTTCGCTATCGACCTTTACGCGCATATAGTCGATTCGAACGATCTGTTCTGGCTTTCTGTTTTCCAAAGTGTAGATGACTGTCGCGACGTTGATTGTGGATCCTGAAAACCGCTGCAACGACGGCTCATGTTTCAGATAGAAGTCGTTGAATGATCGTTGCGAGATTTGGATGATCGAGTTGTCGTCAGCCACTACGAAAAATCGGTAGCCCAGATTCATGGGAAGGTTCCGTTGCTGTCTAACGTTCGACATAACTGGCGCTGCGCGGCTTTATCGCTCAGCGGCCGTGGGTACTGCCGGGTTATGTTCTTTGCGTTCATTGAATCTTTGCGCTCTTGCTAAGGTTGTGGCGTGCGCAGAGCAATTGCACGTTCTCCGCTTTCAGCGATGTGCCGCCTCTAGAGAAGGGAAGAATGTGATCGAAGTGAAGCTCGTCTGAAGCGCCGCACGTTGCGCACTTACCACCATCGCGCGCCCACACTTCGAGCTTGACACTGGTTGGAATAATGCGACTGCGCTCAACAAATCGGCTGGGAATTTCTTCCGCTGCTGATTCATCTGACACGCTTTCAACTGCCACCAGTTTGAACTTGAAAACATTCCTGACGCCGTCGTTCTCGACCCAAGAATCAACCAAGTGAAAGAATCCGTTGTCGGTCCAAATACCGGCTTTGATCTTTTCGTAAACCTGAACAATGTCAGGACCTTTTTCACCTGCCTTGAACCGCTGCGCAGCCAGATGAAATTTTCCGTTCTCGGTGCGTGTGCCACCAGGTTGCCGTTCCGGTTGGTCGAGTGCTTTCGGATCAGATATTCCTTTGCGCCTCGGTTCGTCGTGGCCCTCGTAGATAAGCACGGCTCCATCGTCAAGCACTTCATCGCGATAGGGCGAGTTAGGGCGGACAGACATAAGGATTACAGAGTGGTGCCCTTTCAGTCGGAAATTCATGCCCCGCTGGAGGCTCGTGCCTTCTTTCTGGCACATGTCAATGTAGGAGATGACATTACCTCTCACGCTTCAACTCCGAATAGAACATAACGTTGCAGGTTAGGGGCGCTGCGCGGCGGTATATCGCGCAGGGTCGAGCGACCGAAGGGAACGGCTTTGACCGTGATATTACCCATGGGTTGCTACGCGCTTTGGTGATAGTGGCAATGAGTTCAATAGGAAGCTGGCAAACGGGAGTCTCTCGCTTCTTGGGCGCACGTCTTGAAAAAGTTGGTTGGGGAGCGATGAAAGCTCTAGGCTGACACAACCCTTGTCCTCTCGGACATGAAACATTGATAGGCTTTCCCGAACGTACGCGGTTGGAACCTGGAGATGATGAAGGGTTTTGGCGTCGTCACTTACCAGCAAGAGATCCAGCGTTTCATTGCGGCCAGAGGTGAACTTCTGGACCGGTATGTCTAACCACCAGACCGATTTGCTTGCATTCACATTCACAAAATGTGTCGAGCTGTTGGCTAACGCAAGTTGGAACGTTCGGTTTATTGCCGACATTGCCTCGCGCTTTGTAATACTGGCGTTCATGTCTAGACCTCATGCATTGAAAGGCTAACGTGCAAATTCAGCGTCGAGCGAAGCGAGTCCGTTGCAATGCAGTATTAGGCAAATTTGCTGGATTGACCGGGGGGGCCAAAACCTGGACGCCAGCCGCCTTAAGTCTGGCTTCGCCAAGCTGTATCTCTTTGAACAGTGCATCCAGATTGTTGCCATACTTGACGCCAATCGCGTCCTTGATCGCATGAACTTCCATCATGATTTCGTCAGTCATCGTCACTTTCTCCAAGAAGCTCCTCGGGAGTACATGTGATCGGGAGGAACAATCCGATTGTCTCAAATCAAGCGAGCAGGTCTACCGTTTCACTGACAATCTGTTCAAGGCTCCGATTTCCAAGGGAGCGCTTCTCCATCTCAGGAACGTTGGCTGGCCTGCGTTCGTTGTACAGGTCTATGATGCTTGCCTTCGTCCATCGACGGATTGCCACCTGGGGTGCGACGAACTCCTTCTCTGGGTACAGAGCAAAGGCTTCGGCCGTGCGATCAATGATCGGTACCGTGTCCTTCCCATTGAAGGAAATTTTCCTGATCCGCTTCTCAAACTGAGCCTTGGTCCTTGCCGCGATCAGCTGGTCTCCTGTATCCACGATCACGGGAAACTTGGGGGTTCGAAGGAGGTAGTTCATGAGTGTGTTCAGCCGCCTAACGTCGAAGCTCAGCAGCGCGCCGCTTGCGGCGCGGCCGGTTGGAGCGCAGGGTTAGCCGATACTGCCGAGACGAGCGAGAAATCTTCCGGCCGTCGGACGGATGCAACGGACAAGTCCACATCCAGCAACGGCCAATACAGATGATCCGGGCTTGGCCATTCGATGGTGGTCAGTTGCTCGATGGTGGCCTGCCGGAACCAAGGAAATTCAGAGAACGGCAAGAGAAGCTCTTCATCGCCAAGAAGCAGCCAGAAACCGTGTATTGAGACGTGGGTGACTTCAGCCGCCGAAATGTTCGTGCCAGGCATCGATGATCTCCTGAAGGTGGCGAGCGACGACGCGCTCAGCGTCGGCCGGTTCGTGCTTGGACAGGCCGGTGTGGTTGGCCAGCGTCAGACTCGGTTGCAACCAGAACTTGGCCTCCCCATGTGGGTGGGCCACATGGATGTGGATTCCTGCTCTTCGCGCGAAAAGAAGAAGAGCCTATACGAACCGTCGCGGACAACTGTAGGGGCCATGGTGTCTCCCCGCGGCTAACGCCTGAATTAACCGGCTGGCGCGGTTTTATCGCGCCAGCCAAAGTTGAATGAAAACTTGGGCCTTTAATTGACCCTGAAAATCATCTAGCCGGCCTCCCACCAGGTGAGACGGTGGGGTTAAAGTGAGTTTGCGAACTTGCATTAACCACAGGAGGCCGGACATGAAATATAGCGGAATTGACCTGCATTCAAACAACAGCGTGGTGACGGTGACGGACGAAAGAGATCGGGTGGTGGCGGAGAAGCGGCTGCCGAATGACCTATCGAAGATTGTCGCATTCTTGCTGCCCTGGCGCGATGAACTGGCGGGCGTGGTCGTTGAATCCACCTACAACTGGTACTGGCTGGTCGATGGTTTGCAGGAAGCGGGGTTCGAGGTGAAACTGGCCAACACTGGCGCGATCAAGAAATACGACGGTCTCAAACACAGTGGCGACGAGGCGGACGCCCGACAATTGGCGCACCTGCTGCGCTTGGGGATCCTGCCCACGGGTACGATTCTGCCGCCGGAACACAGAGCGACACGTGATCTGGCCAGAAAGCGCATGCAACTCGTACGCAGCCGCACCAGTCACATCCTGGCCATCGAGAACATCTTGGCGCGCGAACGGGCGGTCAAGATCACCAGCAACCAGATCAAGCGCCTGACGGCGGTCGACGTGGATCAGATGGGACTGTCGGCGGATGTCGCACTGGCCGTTCAAAGCAATCTCGCGGTGGTGACCACGCTCGGTGCGCAAATCGAACTGCTGGAAAAGCGTCTGCAAGAGAAGCTCGGGGAACGACCCGAATACGCCTTGCTGACCAGCGTTCCCGGCATCGGCCGCATTCTGGCCGCGATCATCCTGCTGGAGACCGGACCGATCGAACGCTTCGATGCGGTGGGCAATTACGCGTCCTACGCGCGCTGTGTCGATAGTCAGCGCCTGTCCAACGGCAAGAAGAAAGGCGAGGGCAACGCCAAGAATGGCAACAAGTACCTGGTCTGGGCTTTTGTCGAAGCCGCCAACTTCGCCTTGCGCTTCAATGCCGAAGCCAAACGCTTCTACGAACGAAAGAAGGCCAGAACCAATAACGTGGTGGCGACCAAGGCGCTGGCGCACAAATTGGCACGGGCCTGCTTCCACATCCTGAAGGAGCGCGCACCCTTCGACACGAGGCGCTGCTTCGCATGAGTCACGACGGCGGCGGCAAGCCCGGTAAGGGGCCTGGACGACGAGCCATGAGCCTGAATGGGATGCCGCTGTCCGTCACCCGGGCAGCAACGCGGATCGCCCGTAACGTGAGCCAGCAAGGGGTTGGCGCCGGGAAACCGGCAGCCACGAGTCTGTGCAATCCAGTGGACACGAAACGGCACCAAGGTTCTTCTGGGGCGGCGTGGCCGCCAGGGCGAAGGCAGAGCACCGCTGATCGCTTGATCCTGATGGGTGACTGGCGCGATTCGTCGCAGCCATTATCTGAAGAAACGGGCGCGGTTCAGATGCTGCAATGGGAGAGCTTGAGACATTGGGATAATCGACCATCGCATGGGTCATCATGGCTGCGGGCGGAACTGCTTCGCCCGCAGCCATGATCCAGCGTACGGTCTCTACGCGGCGTCAAGGGTGCGCTTCGCCGGGCTGCAAAAACGCAGCCCGCCCTTGACCCCGCTCCGAGACAATCGGCTGCCGACCGTGCGACGGACATTCCAATACCAATCGCGCTATTGGCGCGAGAGTTTTGTTTGCACACTTGACACGGGCCGGCTAATGGGTGGCCCCTTTGATCCCTAACCGGCTCCGCGCTTTTGCGGAGTCCGGGTTGAATTTTGGGTGTGCGCCCAGCATGGGCGCGATGTGATGGGGTGGAAGTCCCCTGTGGGAGTACCGACGTGACTTCATGATGAAGCCATGATAACCACTAGCCGAAGGCAAGGGCAAGGTCGTGAGGACTTGTCTGGAGGGTGAAAGCGGGGTTTGCAGGCGCACGCGCCTGCCCGCTTGAACGACGCGAGCGCTGTGAGCGGCTGCCAGCCGGAGCGCAAAAGTGCGAGGCGACGGACAGAAACTGCATAGAAGGCCTGGTCTGCGGGCGAGTTGGCACCCCATGACGAAGCCCATCGGATACGGCGGACAAGGTAAATGCAGCGCTTGTGCACGGAAACATCGCGTTCTTACCTGGGGAGACCTGATCGGCAAGCGATTGCCGACGTTTCGCAAAAGCAGTGGGGATCGCTGCTCAACAGAATGATCCGGGCGTTGCGGCAGGCTGCCGGCCGCAGACGAGCGAACAGGCAGTGAGCGAAGCGAAGGCCATAGCGCGACGGCGAGCAATCGCCGGCGTGACTGATCAGGAGTCAGCAGAGGCCATAGTAGCTGCACCGAAAGGTCACGCGAAGGGCCGAACATGAACAGCAAAGGAGGAGCCGTGAGTTACTCGAACCCGACAACGAACCCGACCGGGGGAGCCGGGGATCGGCGTGATCTTGCCCAGCCAGCCTTGCACGACGCCCCGAAGGAAGTTTGTATGGGGAAGGACTTGATGGAAGCCGTACTCTCACCGGCCAACCTGAAACAGGCGTGGCGTCGAGTGAAATCCAACCGCGGCGCACCGGGAATCGACGGACTGCGCATTGAGGACTTCCCGGCGTATGCCTGTGAGCACTGGCCGGCCATCCGCCAGACCCTGAGCGAGGGTCGCTATCAGCCACAAGCGGTGCGACGGGTGACTATCCCGAAGCCCAGTGGTGGCGAACGCGCGCTGGGCATCCCGACCGTTGTTGACAGGGTCGTCCAGCAAGCCATCGCTCAAATCATGACACCGATCTTCGATCCGGAATTCTCCGAATCGAGCTATGGGTTTCGGCCCGGACGCTCCGCCCACGGCGCACTCAAGCAGGTCAGAGCCGACCTCAAGGCCGGTTATCGCATCGCCGTTGACCTTGACTTGGCGAAATTTTTCGACAACGTCGATCACGACATCCTGATGGCCCGAGTGGCCAGAAAGGTAAGCGACAAGCGGTTGCTGGCCCTCATCGGCCGCTACCTGCGGGCGGGTGTCATGATGGGTTCCACGCTTCAACCCAGCGAGTTGGGAACGCCGCAAGGCGGACCCCTCTCGCCGCTGCTGGCCAACATCCTGCTTGACGATCTGGATCGGACGCTGGAAGGGCGAGGCCACCGCTTTGCGCGGTACGCCGACGACCTCATGGTTCTGGTCAAGAGCGAACGGGCCGGCCAGCGCGTCAAGGCCAGTCTCACCGCCTACCTCGGCCGGCAACTCAAACTGCCGGTCAACGAGAAGAAGAGCCAGGTGGCAAAGATCGAGCAGTGCGTCTTTCTGGGATTCACCTTCAGGAAGAAGAAACTGCGCTGGTCGGATGCTGCCTTCGCCGACTTCAAGCACCGCCTCCGGGAACTGACGGGGCGAAGCTGGGGAGTCTCGATGCCACATCGGTTCGAGAAACTCGGGCAGTACCTGCGCGGCTGGATGGGCTACTTTGGCATCTCGGAGTATTACCGACCGATTCCCGAACTGGATGAATGGCTACGCCGACGTGTGCGCATGTGCTACTGGAAACAGTGGCGTTTGTGTCGCACGAAGATCAGCCACCTTCTGGCGCTGGGGGTCGACCGGCGGACGGCGATCTTGACGGGAGTCAGCGGCAAGAGCTACTGGCATTTGTCTCGGTCAAAGGCCACGCAAGTCGGGATGACGAACGATTGGTTGAGGGCACAAGGTCTGGTGAGTATCCGGGATCTTTGGATGAAGGCTCACGGTTACGCTTAAGAACGTCGTGTGCGCCCTGTTCATGAACCGCCCGGTGCGGACCCGCATGCCGGGTGGTGTGGGGAGGGCCGGTTGGACGCCGGCCCTTACCCGATTAGAAAACTATTTCGCACGAAGGTATAAAACCTTCTGGGTTGACCCCGGCGGTTGTCGTTCCGCTGTCACGAATAGTTCGGTCTTTGCTTTGACGAGATCAGAGAGCTTCTTGTAACCGTAAAGCCTGGAGTCAAAGTCGGGTTGCAGCTTGGTGAGGTAGCTCCCAAAGGTGCCCAAATGTGCCCACCCAGCGTCGTCGATTGACTGCTCAAGGGCGGTTAGGACGAACTGTTTTGGGAATTCCAGCTTTTCTTCAGTTGCATCAACAACGGGCTGAGCTGGTGCAACCTTAAGTTCAGTATTGGCTTTCTGGGTCGATACGTTCGGCTCGGCTGCGGTGCTTGGGCGCAGGACTTCAGTAAATACAAACTTGTGACAAGCATTGCGAAACGCCTCTGGCGTCTTATTTTCGCCAAAGCCCAGGACAGTGAGTCCCTCTTCGCGGAGCCGCATTGCAAGACCAGTGAAATCGCTATCGCTTGTAATCAGACAGAAGCCATCGAATTTGCGTGTGTAGAGCAAGTCCATCGCATCGATGATGAGTGTGCTGTCTGTAGCGTTTTTTCCAGTCGAGCCTCTTGCAAAACTCACCCTGCAGGGCTGATTTTTTCGCGGCTGGAGGCGAAAGCGGAGGACGCGGGCGGCCACTTCTGGCATGATATGGTTATCGAGACCAATATCATAACGCCCGCCAAATGAATACTACCCAACCCCAGCTGATCATGCAACGGTGGCACGTGGTTCAGCACGAGTTACTGCCCGAGTTGAAGGCGCAAGTGGGTCCGCTGACGCCGAAGCTGGAGAAGGTCATCCACACGCTGGAATGGGTACGTATCGAGGAATTCACGGCGGTTTCGTGGTGTGGCGTAGGGCGTCCGCCGTTTGAACGGGCGTGGCTGGCGAACGCCTTTGTGGCCAAGGCCGTGTTGGGCCTGACGACGACCGTGGGGCTGATTGAACGCCTGATGATCGACCGTGCGCTGCGCCGCATCTGTGGTTTCCCGCTACACAAGACGCTGCCTTCCGAGGCGACCTTCTCGCGCGCCTTCGACGAGTTTGCCGAAGGGGGCCTGAGCCAGCGCGTGCATGAAGCCCTGATCAAGGAACATCTGGGAGATCAGCTGATCGGGCATCTCAATCGTGACGGCACGGCCATCGAAGCCCGCGAACGTCCGTCCCGGAAGGAAACGCCCGCATCGGAAGCGGCCGCCACGGCACAGGCCGCCCTGTTGCCGAAGGAAGAGCGCCCTGCCGAGACGAGCGTGCCTGAAACGCCCGCACCGGCACGCAAGAGAGGCCGCCCGCGGCGCGGCGAAGCACGTCCGGCTGCGAAGGCCGCCCCGATCAAGCGCCAGCGCGAGCAAACGTTGGCTCAAATGCTCGAAGAGATTCCCACCGCGTGTGATCGCGGCACGAAGTGCAATGCCCAAGGCTACAAGAACAGTTGGCGCGGCTACAAGCTGCATCTCGACACCGCCGACTGCGGCGTCCCCATTGCGGCGCTGCTCTCCAGCGCCTCGATGCACGACAGCTTGGCCGCCATTCCGCTGTCGCTGATCAGCGCCGATCGCGTCACCAACCTTTACGACCTCATGGATGCGGCCTATTGCAGCGCCGACTTGCGCGAGCACAGCCAGAGCCTGGGCCACGTCCCCCTGATCGATCACAATCCGCGCCGCGGAGAGAAGATCGAATTCTCCCCGGCTGAAGCGATCCGCTACAACGAACGGACCGCCGCCGAGCGGAGCAACGCCCGGCTGAAGGATGAATTCGGCGGTCAGACCATCCGGGTCAAAGGCGACACCAAAGTGATGGCTCACCTGATGTTCGGCATCCTGGCGCTGTCCGCTGACCAGTTGATGCGATTACGACGATGACCGCCAGCGTTCCCTCTCCGGCCGCTGTGCATTCGCGGAATGCAGGAGGGCGCTCGCCCCGCATGAGGCAAACCATGCCATACGGTTAGCCGCTCAGCCAAGGAGACCTCCCTCGCGAAAAAAATCGCTCCCCGAGAGCGAATGGTGCGGCGCAGCAATTTGTCCGGGTGAGTTTTGCAAGAGGCTCAGTCGTATATGCAAATTGCTGAACGGGTTTAATTGCGTACCGTTGCAGTACTTTTTTCCAGGAGGAACTAGTTTGGGCTGTGAAGTCGCCGTATATGCGCTTTACGGTTGCCTCACCGAATCGTGCAATTTCTGCAAGAAGCCCCTCGATGACGGCAGCCTGTGCGTTGTCAGCGTCAATGAGGACCGCCAAACGAAGAGTTGGTTCTTCAGACTCAATTTTTGCGACTAGGCGTGGGGATACCAAGATGACTCCTGTTTTCTAACGTGAAGTAGCAATCCTACTTGACGCAAAGCTTTGCGTCAGGATGCTGTATGAATGCACAAAAGCTGACAAATATTTAGCCAAAACAATAGGTTGTTCCATGGCCATGTTCACTAAAATCCCGTCAACTGCGTCACTGGCAAAGCGGCCAAGGGAGAAGTCCCGTGGCGTGGTTCTGAACAGGCCCCCGACGCCGGTGCGGTAGTCTGGCAACTTGCGACCACGGTCGACCCCCGCGGAGCCTATTGACCCACCCGTTGTCTGCGTCAGAACGAAGACCCGCGTAGACATATCGATCCTCACATAGATGCGGAATCACCTCGGCGCTGCTCGGCGAGGATGTCCTCGACCGTGCGCGTGTGACCAGGCTTCACTAGCTTCAAGTCGTAGCCAGCGGCTTCGAGCAAGCGCACCAGCGCGGACACGCTCATGTCGCCCTTGGCCAGGTTTTCCATGCGCGCCACGGTCGTGCGCGAAACACCCGCCCGCTTGGCAAGTTGATCCTGGCTCAACCGCACTTCGCGGCGAGCGTTCTTGAGCATCTCGGCAACATCAGAAAGCGTTGTCAATGTAGCCCCCGGGAATCAATTTTGACTTAAATGACTATAAATGTAGCCCAGGGGATGCAAAATCTCAAGTGGATGACTATGGCCGTGCAATCACGTCTTATCGACCCACCCGTTGTCTGCGTCGGAACGAAGACCCGCGTAGACATATCCGGGGTAATTCCCGCGCTGACTCAAAAATGCCAAAGGCACTTGGGCCGCAGCGGCATGGCTCGCAGGGGCTTGTGGCGGTCCCCCCTCGCACCATCCACCACAGCTGCGGAACCGTGCAAAGAGCCTGCAAAGTAGCCGAGTAGACTCCCGGCCCGAGCAGCGCTCAGCCCTGCGTGGCGGTCGCTTGCGGGTGAAACCAGGCGAGTTTCTGCTGCAGGCGGACGACCGTGCCGACGATGATCAGGGCGGGCGATTTGATGCCGGCGGCTGCAACCTTCGCCGGCAAGGTCGCCAGGTCGGCTGTCAGGACACGTTGACGGCGGGTGGTGCCGTTCTGCACGACGGCGGCCGGGTGGTCCGGTGGCAGGCCGTGCGCGATCAGCTGGCGGCAGATTTCGGCGAGGCCGCCGACACCCATGTAGAAGACGACGGTCAGCCGCGGACGTGCCAGCGAGGGCCAGTCGAGATTGATCGTGCCGTCCTTGAGGTGGCCGGTGGCGAAGGCGACGGCCTGGGCGTGCTCGCGATGGGTCAGCGGGATGCCGGCGTAGGCCGCACAGCCGGCGGCTGCGGTCACTCCGGGAACCACCTCGAAGGGAATTCCCGAGTCGACCAGGGTCTCGATCTCCTCGCCACCGCGCCCGAAAACGAAGGGGTCGCCACCCTTGAGGCGGACGACGTTCTTGCCGGTGCGCGCCAGGCGGACCAGCAGCCGATTGAGTTCACCCTGTGGCACGCTGTGATTCGAACTCTCCTTGCCGGCGTAGATTTTCTCGGCTTCAGGCCGGGCCAGCTCCAGCACACCATCGGCGATCAGATGATCGTAGACGATGGCATCTGCTTCGCCGATCAGGCGGGCGGCGCGCAGCGTCAGCAGGTCGAGGTCGCCCGGTCCGCTACCGACGATGTATACGGTCCCGACTGCTGGTGACGACGTCTTCTGACTCATTACTTCTTCCCGATCGTTGGCTGAGCTGCAAGGATAAGGGCCCCGCCAGCAACTTTTCAACTCGAATGACGACCGCTGTCGAAATCAAACGACGGCGATCGCCGTTTGCAGCCGGTCAACGTCCGGGATATTGATCCTTCGGCATTCAACCGAGATCAGTCCCTGTCTGGCAAGCTTCTGCAGGATGCGGGAGAAAGTCGCTTGCGTCAGGTTGAGATGTGAGGCGATGATTCCTTTATTGGTGGGGAGCGTTACGGTGATTGCCTTTTCATGTTCGACCGGTTGGTGGCGCAGCCGACAACGGATGACGCGCTGACAGCCGTGACGCAGTGAATAAGCCGCTATGCCGTCAATAGAGTGATGCAGTCACATCGACAGGACCGCGAGCATCTTGCTGATGAGCTTGGGGGTCGGTGTCGAGTTCGTGGATGATGGCGGTCTTCGAGCGATGTATCAGGCCAGGGAGCCGGTGGGCCAGCCGACCGAGTTGCCGCTGGTCGATATTTCAACCAGTCGCACCATCCGCTCGGCGCCAAAGCACCCCTTGTAGGCGCTTTTCTCGCCATCTGATGCGTCAGGAGCGGTCGGGGACCTTCCCTGTCGTCCCCTGGGTCACTTCTGGCTGAGGATCCACTTGACCAGTTTGGTCGCCTCCTCGGGCTTGACCGACGGGTTCGGCGGCATCGGTACCGGGCCCCAGACGCCCTTGCCGCCTTTGATGACCTTTTCGGCCAGCATCGCTTCGTCGTTGGCGGTGTATTTCTTGGCGACGTCCTTGTATGAGGGACCGACGACCTTCTTGTCCATTGCGTGACACGACAGGCAGTTCTTGGATTTCGCCAGGGCTTCATCCGCCTGGGCAGCGCCAGCCGACAGGAGGCTGGCGGTGGCCAGCAGGAGGAGAGGGATCGCTTGCATGGTTCTTGCTCCGTTGAAATGGTGGGGTTGAGACCCTCGGGTTACGCCCGAGGGGCAGCGGTGGGAAGATCGGGCAGCGGCCGACCGGGCGCGCTGCCCGGTCGGCCGCTGCCACTGCTCAATAGACGTCGTTCTGTGTGTTGTAGACGTTGAACTTGCCGGTCGGCGTGACCACGCGCGGATCCTTGATGACGGCCTTGAGCTTGCGCGTCTTGTCGTCCACGACGACGATCGCCGACTCCTCGCTGCCGCTGCTCCAGACCGAGAACCAGACCTCGTCGCCAGCGCGGTTGTACTCTGGCTGAACCACCCGCTTGGCACCTGGTTTGACGCCGGCCCACTCGGCGATGGGCAGGAGTTCGAAGCCTTTGTCGAGTTGGTTGATGTCGAATACGGCAACCGATTGCGAAATCGCCGGATCAGGATTCAGCGGTGCGTCGACCCACAGGTTCCTGGACTTCGGATGCGTCTTCAGGAACAGCGAACCGCCGCCTGCGCCCTTGAGCGTTTGCACCACCTTCCAGGCATTGTTGCCGTGCTTCACCGGGTCCGTGCCAATCAGCGATATGGTTTCGTCGCCCAGATGGCTCGTCGCCCAGACCGGGCCGAACTTCGGATGAATGAAGTTTGCGCCACGACCAGGGTGGGGCGTCTTGCCGACTGAAATGGATGCTGCCAGCTTGCCTTCCTTGGTATCGATCACCGCAATCTTGTCCGACGCATTCGCCGCATCCATGAAGTAGCGGCCGGTCGACTCAAAGCCACCGTCGTGCAGGAAGCGCGGCGTCTTGATCATTCTTACCTTGAGATTGTTCAGATCGCTGTAGTCAACCAGATGCACGACGCCGGTTTCCTTGGCGTTGACCAGGAACTCGGGGTGGTAATGCGACGCAACGATGGCGGCAACGCGCGGCTCGGGGTGATACTCGTTGTCATCCGAGGTCATGCCCCGCGTGCTGACAATCTTCAACGGCTTGAGCGTGTCGCCATCCATCAGCGTGTACTGGGGCGGCCAGTAGCTGCCGGCGATCGCGTACTTGTCCTCGTAGCCCTTGTACTTGGAGGTTTCGATCGAGCGCGCTTCGAGACCGACCCGGATTTCGGCCACCGGTGCCGGCCTTTCCATCCACAGGTCAATCAGGACGATCTTGGCATCCCGGCCAATCACATAGAGGTAGCGGCCGGACTTCGACAGGCGCGAGATGTGCACCGCGTAGCCGGTGTCGATCACCTCGACGATCTTCTTGCTGGCACCGTCGATCAGGGCAACTTTTCCGGCATCGCGCAGCGTGACCGAGAAGAGGTTGGCCAGGTCGAGGTTGTTCATTTTCTTTGTCGGGCGCTGTGCTGGCGGGACGATCACTTTCCAGGTCGCGTTCATTTCCTTCATACCGAATTCGGGAGGCGTCGGCGGCTCATGCTGGATGTAGCGCGTCATGACGTCCACCTCCTGCTCGGTCAGCGCGTTGGAGGTGCCCCAGTTCGGCATACCCAGTGGTGATCCGTAGTGGATGAAGGTGCGCAGGTATTCGGAACCTCGCTCGAGGGTGATGTCGGTGGTCAGTGGTTTGCCGGTCGCGCCCTTGCGCAGTACGCCGTGACATCCGGCGCAGCGCTCGAAGTAAATCTTTTTGCCGACATCGAACTCCGCCTTGCTCATGGGTGGCGACTTGGGGTTAAGGGCCTGCATCATTTCGGCCTGGCCGACCGGCGACGGACCGCCGACCTGCATACGCCCTTCTTCCACTGCCTTGACCTTTTCGGGTTTTGTTTCCTGCGCATTGAGGTTCGTTATTGCCAGGGCAATCACAGACAAGGCCACGGACCATTTCTTTACACGCATTTGCTTCATTTTTCCTCCCTCCGTTGATTTGGCGAACTTCTCGACCCGAAAGCCCACGCAGCCTGCAGGCATGAATATCATTGGCCCACAGGGCGGTCCCGGTACGTGGCGCCAGCAATAACGCCGATATTGGATCACCGAGCAAAGCAATCGGTCGTTGATCCACGTCAAATTAGTGGGCGAACATCAGCACGGTCCACGTTCGCACCGCTGGCCGACCGGCCCGGCGGAGCGGCGCCGGCAGTCTCCGGTTTTTTCTTGATTCACATCAAAGTTTAGGCTGTTTCGCCGGCCTAGACTGGGTTTCGGAATCTCGACGCGACAGATCGGTGTCGAGACCGTCAATCGCGAGGGGCGCGCAGTGGCATCGGAAAAGTTCAAGCAGTGGTCGGTCGTCGCGGCGAGTACGACCGCGTTCACGGTGTGCTTCATGGTGTGGATGATGTTCGCCGTCATCGGCATCCCGATCAAACAGTCCCTCGGCCTCAACGAAACGCAGTTCGGCATTCTCGTGGCGATGCCGGTGCTCACCGGCTCACTGATCCGTCTGCCACTCGGCATGTGGACCGACCGCTTTGGGGGGCGCATCGTGTTCTTCATCCTGATGCTGTCCACCGTGTTTCCGATCTGGCTGATTTCCCAAGCCACCGAATTCTGGCATTTCCTGGTGACCGGCCTGTTCGTTGGCGTCGCCGGCGGTTCGTTCACCGTCGGTATCGCCTATTGCGCGCGCTGGTTCCCGAGGAGCCGCCAGGGGCTGGCGATGGGCATCTTCGGCGTCGGTAATACCGGGGCTGCGGTCACCAAGCTCGTTGCGCCGACGATCGTCGTCGCCTACGGCTGGACCATGGTGCCGCAGGTCTATGCCGTGCTGATGCTGGTCATGGCGGGGATCTTCTGGTTGTTCACCTACACCGATGAGGAACATAGCGCTGGGGCTTCGCACGTGACGGTCAAAGAACAGCTGATGGCGCTGAAAGATCCGGCCGTCTGGCGATACAGCCAGTATTACTCGATCGTCTTTGGCGGCTATGTGGGACTGTCGTTGTGGATGACCAAGTACTACATCACCGAGTACGGTTTCGATATCCAGTTGGCAGCGCTGCTCGCCGCCGCTTTCAGCATCCCTGGTGGCTTGCTCCGAGCCATCGGCGGCTGGTTTTCCGACAAGTATGGTGCGCATTCGGTCACCTGGTGGGTGCTCTGGGTCGGGTTGGTCTGCCTCTTCTTCCTGTCTTACCCGCAGACCGAGTTCACGATCCACACGATATCGGGGCCGAAGACCTTCCATGTCGGGCTCAACGCGACGGCGTTCACCATCATCATGTTCACCATGGGCATCTCCTTCGCGATCGGCAAGGCGTCGGTGTTCAAGTACATCTCGGACGACTACCCGCACAACATCGGCGTCGTGTCCGGCATCGTCGGCCTCGCGGGCGGCATGGGTGGCTTCGTCCTGCCGATCCTGTTCGGTGCGCTGGTTGACCTGACCGGTCTGCGCTCATCGGCATTCATGCTGATGTTCGGCATTGTCTGGGTCTCCCTGATGTGGATGTACTTCGCGGAAGTTCGGCCAATGAGCGCGCAGCACGCCAGCAAGCACCAGGCGGCCACGCCGGTGCCTTTCAACTGAAACCTGCAGCAGAGCCTCATGGCCACTCCCTTTCGGAAGCGCGGTTCGGGCTCCGGTGAGCGCCAGAAAAATGAAGATTGGAATCCAGGTGAATGATCAGAAGCCAACGGGTACAGAAACAGCGGTCGTCTACGGGTCTGCCGATGTCGCGAAGTGGGACGTTGAGGATCCCGTCTTCTGGGAATCGCAGGGCAAGCGAATCGCCTACCGCAACC
This sequence comes from Candidatus Accumulibacter necessarius, assembly GCF_036625085.1. Taxonomy (NCBI): domain Bacteria; kingdom Pseudomonadati; phylum Pseudomonadota; class Betaproteobacteria; genus Candidatus Accumulibacter; species Candidatus Accumulibacter necessarius. Next base: position 239,443 of record NZ_JAZKUM010000007.1, read on the forward strand.
TGTGGATCTCGGTGCCCGCGCTGCTGTGCGGCTTCGCTGTCTGGGGCATGTGGGGCATCATCACCGTGCAGATGCTCAACCTGGGTTTCCCGTTCACCCAGGCCGAACTGTTCACGCTGACCGCGATCGCCGGCATCTCCGGCGCGACGATGCGGATCCCGGCCTCGTTCCTCATTCGGCTCGCAGGCGGACGCAACACCATCTTCCTGACCACCGCGATGCTGCTTGCGCCCGCCATCGGCACCGGTATTGCGCTGCAGCACAAGGACTGGCCGCTGTGGGTGTTCCAGCTGATGGCGCTGTGGTCGGGCGTCGGCGGAGGCAACTTCGCCAGTTCGATGTCCAACATCAGCACCTTCTTCCCGAAGCGGCTGCAGGGCACCGCGCTCGGCCTGAATGCCGGCATCGGCAACTTCGGCGTGACGACGATGCAGGTCGTCATCCCACTGGTGATGACCGTCGGGCTGTTCGGCAGCTTCGGCGGTGAGTCGATGACGTTGTTGAAGGACAGCGGCTGGATCCTCGGCAAGATCCCAGCCGGCACGCCGACCTGGATCCAGAACGCCGGCTTCGCCTGGGTGCTGTCGCTGGTACCCCTGTCCATCCTGTGCTGGTTCGGGATGCATAACCTGAAGACGGTCTCTCCGGATACCGGCAACCCGATCGTCGCGTTCGCCAAGATCACCTACTTGTACACGCTGGCCTTCGTCCCGGCCATCTTCGGCCTGTACCTGTACCTGCCAGCGCCCACCGGGCTGGGCCTCATCAGCATGTGGGTGGCGATTCCGCTAGACATCGTCAGCGCGCTGCTGGTGATGAAATTGGCAGCGTTCGGCACGATGAAGGAGAACGTCGCCAAGCAATTCCTCATCTTCAGGGACAAGCACACCTGGTCGATGACCGCCCTGTACATCGTGACCTTTGGCTCGTTCATCGGCTTCTCGATGGCGCTGCCGTTGTCGATCACCGTGATCTTCGGCATCAGCCACGTGCCTGATGCGAACGGCGTGCTGCAGCACACGCTGAAGAACCCGAACGCGCCGTCGGCCTTCACCTACGCTTGGATCGGCCCGTTCGTCGGCGCGGCGGTGCGCCCGATCGGTGGCTGGATCTCCGACAAGCTCGGCGGTTCGATCGTCACCCAGGTCATCTCCCTGGTGATGGTGGCCGCGTCCGCCGCCGTCGGCTACGTGATGATGCAGGCCTACGGATCGGCTACGCCAGAGCAGTATTTCCCGGCCTTCCTCGGCCTGTTCATCGTCTTGTTTTTCGCCAGCGGCATCGGCAACGGCTCGACCTTCCGCACCATCGGCGTGATCTTCGACCGCCAGCAGGCCGGCCCGGTCCTGGGCTGGACCTCGGCGATCGCCGCCTACGGCGCCTTCATCGCGCCGGTGGTGATCGGCAACCAGATCAAGGCCGGCACCCCGCAGATGGCGATGTATGGCTTTGCGGTGTTCTATGGCCTGTGCCTGGTACTGAACTGGTGGTTCTACCTGCGCGCCAACGCCTACGTGAAAAACCCCTGAGCCCTGTCTTGTTCATGTTCCCACGTCAACCTTATCGGAAAAACGCATGAGCCACTTTCTCGATCGACTGACCTATTTCTCCCAACCGCGGGAAACTTTCTCCGACGGCCACGGCGTCGCGACCGGAGAAGACCGTACCTGGGAGGACGCCTACCGTAATCGCTGGGCCCACGACAAGATCGTGCGCTCGACCCACGGCGTGAATTGCACGGGGTCGTGTTCGTGGAAGATCTACGTCAAGGGCGGTATCGTCACCTGGGAAACCCAGCAGACCGACTACCCGCGTACCCGCTGGGACATGCCCAATCATGAACCTCGCGGCTGCGCGCGTGGTGCGAGCTACAGCTGGTATCTCTACAGCGCCAACCGGGTGAAGTACCCAATGGTCCGTGGTCGCCTGCTCAAGAGCTGGCGGGAAGCGCGTTCGAGCAGGAACCCGGTCGACGCGTGGGCCTCCATCGTCGAATCCGAGGCAAAGCGACGTGAGTACCAGTGCGTGCGCGGGCTTGGCGGCTTTGTACGTGCGAGTTGGGACGAGGTCAATGAGATCGTCGCTGCCGCCAACGTCTACACGATCAAGCGTTACGGACCGGATCGCGTGGTCGGTTTCTCGCCGATTCCGGCCATGTCGATGGTCAGCTATGCCGCTGGCAGCCGCTATCTGAGCCTGATCGGCGGCGTCTGCATGAGCTTCTACGACTGGTACTGCGACTTGCCGCCCTCGAGCCCGCAGGTCTGGGGCGAGCAGACCGACGTACCCGAGTCGGCCGACTGGTACAACTCCAGCTTCATCATCGCCTGGGGTTCCAACGTGCCACAGACCCGTACCCCAGACGCGCACTTTTTCACCGAGGTTCGCTACAAGGGAACCAAGACCGTGGCAGTCACGCCCGACTACTCCGAAGTCGCCAAGCTCTCGGACATCTGGCTGCACCCGAAGCAGGGCACCGATGCCGCCGTCGCCATGGCGATGGGGCATGTGATCCTGAAAGAATTCTATTTCGAGAAACGCAGTGCGTACTTCGACAATTACGCGCGCCGCTACACCGACCTGCCGATGCTGGTGATGCTGAAGGAACATGTCTTGCCGGGCGGCGAGAAAATCATGGTTCCGGATCGTTACCTGCGCGCGTCCGATTTCGACCACCAGTTCGGCCAGGCCAACAATCCGGAATGGAAGACGGTCGCCTTCGACGAAGCCGGCCAGGTGGTGCTGCCGAACGGCGCCATCGGTTTCCGCTGGGGTCCCGATGGCCGTGCCGACCAGGGGCAGTGGAACCTCGAGGCCAAGGAGGCGCAACAGGGGAGTGACGTGAAGCTGAAGCTTTCGCTGCTCGAGGGTGACGCCCCGGATAAGGAGACGGCGAAGGTCGGCTTTCCGTATTTTGGGGGCATCGCCAGTGAACATTTTCCGAACAACGTCCTCAAGGGTGAGAACGGCGACGTGCTGGTGCGCACTGTGCCGGTGCAACGCATGGCCCTTGGTCAGAAAGGTGAGCAGGTCGAAGCGCTAGTCGCCACCGTGTTCGACCTGCAGGTAGCGAACTACGGCGTCGCACGCGGCTTGGCCGGCGAACTGGCCGCCAGCACCTACAACGATGACACGCCCTATACCCCGGCCTGGCAGGAGCGGATCACCGGCACGCCGCGTGATCAGGTGATCACTGTCGCGCGCCAGTTCGCCGATAACGCTGACAAGACCCAGGGCAGGTCGATGGTGATCATCGGTGCGGCGATGAATCACTGGTATCACAGCGACATGAACTATCGCGGCGTCATCAACATGTTGATGTTGTGCGGCTGCATTGGCAAGAGCGGTGGGGGCTGGGCGCATTACGTCGGGCAGGAAAAGCTGCGGCCGCAAACTGGCTGGACGGCGCTGGCTTTTGCGCTCGACTGGATCCGCCCACCGCGTCAGATGAACAGCACCAGCTTCTTCTACGCGCACACCGATCAGTGGCGCTACGAGAAGCTGGGCATGGACGAAGTCATCTCGCCACTTGCCGACAAGAAGCTGTACGGCGGCAGCATGATCGACTACAACGTGCGTGCCGAGCGCATGGGCTGGTTGCCGAGTGCGCCGCAGTTGCAGACCAATCCGCTGCAGGTGGTGCGCGATGCGGCGAACGCCGGTATGGACCCCAGGGACTATGCGGTCAAGGCGCTGCAGGACGGATCGCTGAAAATGAGCTGCACCGATCCCGATCACCCGGACAACTGGCCACGTAACCTGTTCGTCTGGCGATCCAACCTGCTCGGCTCCAGCGGCAAGGGTCACGAGTATTTCCTCAAGCACCTGCTCGGCACCAGCAACGGCGTACAGGGCAAGGATCTCGGTGCCGAAGTGGCCAAGCCGGGCGAAGTGGTGTGGCACGACAAGGCGCCGGAAGGCAAACTCGACCTGCTGGTGACGCTCGATTTCCGTATGAGTACCACCTGCCTGTATTCCGACATCGTGCTGCCCACCGCCACCTGGTATGAAAAGAACGACCTCAACACCAGCGACATGCACCCGTTCATCCACCCGTTGTCCACCGCGGTGGACCCGGCTTGGCAAGCCAGGAGCGACTGGGAGATCTACAAAGGCTTCGCCAGGAAGTTCAGCGAAGTGTGCGTCGGTCACCTGGGGGTCGAAAAGGAGCTGGTACTGACGCCCCTGATGCACGACAGCCCGTCGGAGCTTGCCCAGCCCTTTGCGGTCAAGGACTGGAAGCGCGGCGATTGCGAACTGATTCCGGGCAAGACGGCACCGAATCTGCAGGTCGTCGAGCGCGACTACCCCAACGTCTACAAGCGCTTCACAGCGCTCGGCCCGCTGATGGCCAAGGTGGGCAATGGCGGCAAGGGCATTGCCTGGAACACGCAGACGGAAGTGCGGCAACTCGGCGAACTCAGCGGCCTGGTGAGCGCCGAAGGCGTGAGCTGCGGCATGCCGAAGATCGAGAGCGATATTGACGCCGCCGAGGTGGTGCTGATGCTGGCACCCGAGACCAACGGCCATGTCGCGGTGAAAGCTTGGGAGGCTCTGGGCAGGCAGACCGGACTGGATCACACGCACCTCGCGATCCACCGCGAAGACGAGAAGATCCGCTTCCGCGACATCCAGGCGCAGCCGCGCAAGATCATCAGCTCGCCTACCTGGAGCGGCATCGAGTCTGAAACCGTTTCGTACAATGCCGGCTACACCAACGTGCACGAGATGATCCCGTGGCGTACGCTGACCGGTCGCCAGCAGTTCTACATGGATCACCCGTGGATGATCGCTTTTGGCGAGGGTTTTACCAGCTACCGCCCGCCGGTAGACCTGAAGACCACTGCCGGAATCCAGGGCATGAGGCCCAATGGCAACCCGGAAATTGCGCTCAACTTCATCACGCCGCACCAGAAGTGGGGCATCCACAGCACCTACACCGATAACCTGTTGATGCTGACGCTCAGCCGCGGCGGACCCTGCGTGTGGATCAGCGAAGACGACGCGAAAAGCGTGGGCATCGTGGACAACGACTGGATCGAGCTGTTCAACATCAATGGCGCCATCGCAGCGCGGGCGGTCGTCAGTCAGCGCGTCAATCCGGGGATGGTGATGATGTACCACGCGCAGGAAAAAATCGTCAATACGCCGGCGGCCGAGATCACTGGCGTGCGTGGTGGCATCCACAACTCGGTGACGCGCATCGTGCTCAAGCCGACGCACATGATCGGTGGTTATGCGCAGTTCAGTTACGGCTTCAACTACTACGGAACCATCGGCACCAACCGTGACGAGTTCGTCGTCGTGCGCAAGATGAAGAAGGTCGACTGGCTCGACACACCGGTCGCTGATGAACTGGTCCGCCCAGTGCAAGCCCAGGGAGAAGTCGCATGAAGATCCGTGCTCAAATCGGAATGGTCCTGAACCTGGACAAGTGCATCGGTTGTCACACGTGTTCGGTCACCTGCAAGAACGTCTGGACCAGCCGCCCGGGCGTCGAGTACGCCTGGTTCAACAACGTCGAGACCAAGCCCGGTATCGGCTACCCGAAGGAATGGGAGAACCAGGACAAGTGGAACGGTGGCTGGGTACGCAAGGCAAACGGCAGTATCGAGCCGCGCCAGGGTGCCAAGTGGAAGCTACTGATGCGCATCTTCGCCAACCCTAGCCTGCCGGAGATCGACGACTACTACGAGCCGTTCACCTTTGACTACGGGCACCTGCAGTCGGCGCCCGAGATGAAGGCGGCGCCCACGGCCCGCCCACGCAGCCTGATTACTGGCAAGCAGATGGACAAGATCGTCTGGGGCCCGAACTGGGAGGAGATTCTCGGCGGCGAGTTCTCCGGGCGGAGCAAGGACAAGAACTTCGACGGCGGTTTTGCACAGGCGCAGAAGGACATCTGTGGCCAGTTCGAAAACACTTTCATGATGTACCTGCCCAGGCTGTGCGAGCACTGCCTGAACCCGGCCTGCGTGGCGTCGTGCCCCTCGGGGTCGATCTACAAGCGCGAGGAGGACGGCATCGTGCTGATCGACCAGGACAAGTGCCGCGGCTGGCGGATGTGCGTCAGCGGCTGCCCGTACAAGAAGATTTACTACAACTGGAAGAGCGGCAAGGCCGAGAAGTGCATCTTCTGCTTTCCGCGCATCGAAGCCGGCCAGCCAACCGTGTGCAGCGAGACCTGCGTCGGTCGCATCCGCTATCTGGGCGTGCTGCTTTACGACGCCGACCGCATTGAAGAGGCGGCCAGTACCGAACACGACCGCAACCTGTACCAGGCGCAGCTGCGCATCTTCCTCGACCCGCACGACCCCAGGGTCATCGCGCAGGCGGCCATCGACGGCATCCCCGACAAATGGATGGAGGCTGCGCGCAACAGCCCGGTCTACAGGATGGCGATGCAATGGAAGGTGGCGCTGCCGCTGCACCCGGAGTACCGCACGCTGCCGATGGTCTGGTACGTGCCGCCGCTCTCCCCGATCAGTGCTGCGGCCCAGGCGGGGCAGCTCGGCAGCAATGGCGAGATCCCGGACGTCAAGCAGTTGCGCATCCCCGTTCAGTACCTCGCCAACTTGCTGACCGCCGGTGACACCATGCCGGTTGAGCGCGCGCTCGAGCGCATGCTGGCCATGCGCGCCTACCAGCGCGAAAAGCATGTCGACGGCCGCATCAACCAGGCTGTGCTGACCCAGGTGGGCCTCAGCCAGGCCGAGGTCGACGAGATGTACCACGTGATGGCGATCGCCAACTATGAAGACCGCTTCGTGATTCCCACCACGCACCGCGAATACGCCGAGAACGCTTTCAGCGTGCGTGGCGGCTGCGGCTTCAGCTTCGGCAACGGTTGCTCCGAAGGGACCAGCGAGACCAGCCTGTTCGGTAGCGAGAAGAAGCGCACCATTCCGATCAAGGCGGAGGTTTGACCATGTCCGCGTTGAACTCCCGGCCATCGATGTCGAAGAGCCTGCGCGTCTTGGCAGCCCTGCTCGGCTATCCCGACGCGCTGATGCGAGGCTATCTGCCGGAGATGCGCGCGCTGCTGTGTGAAGAGTGCGCCCTGTCGCCCTCGCGGGGGGCAGAGCTTCATGCCTTGATCGACGCCCTGCAGCGCGGTGACCCGCTGCAGACCGAGGCTGCTTACGTCGAGCTTTTCGATCGAGGCCGCGCCACCTCGCTGCATCTCTTCGAGCATGTTCACGGCGACTCGCGGGAGCGCGGCCCGGCGATGATCGACCTCGGCCAGACCTACGAGAAAGCCGGTCTGATCCTGGCCGAGGGCGAGCTGCCCGACTACCTGCCGGCGGTGCTGGAGTTCGTCTCGACCCAGCCGCCAGACGAGGCGAAGGCCTTCCTCGGCGAGATGGCGCACATCCTCAATGCCCTCTTCGGTGCCTTGCAGCGGCGCAACAGTCCTTACGCGAGCGTGCTTGGCGCGCTGCTGGACCTGGCCGGCGAGCAGGCGCGGCCGATCGTACCCGTTGCCGAAGAGTCGCTGGACGAGAGCTGGGCCGAGCCGGTGGTGTTCGACGGCTGTTCGGTAAGGGGCCAGGGCCAGCCCGGCCAGACGCAAGCGATCCACGTCGTCCAACCGCTGCAACCCCCAAGGCCTTCGCGGGCGACCAGTGCCCAGGCTAACCCGCAATCAGGAGTCGTCGCATGAACCCCGTCATGTCCTACCTGCACAACTTCTTCTTCAACGTCTACCCGTACATCTGCCTGGCCGTATTCTTCATGGGCAGCTTGGCGCGCTTCGACCGCGATCAGTACACCTGGAAGAGCGACTCGTCACAACTGCTGCGCACCGGCACGCTGCGCTGGGGCAGCAACCTGTTCCATATCGGCATCCTGTTCCTCTTCTTCGGGCACTTCGTCGGTCTGCTTACGCCGCACTGGCTCTATGAGCCCTTCATCAGCGCGCCGGACAAGCAACGCATGGCCATTTACTCGGGTGGTGCGGCCGGTGTTGCCTGCTTCATCGGTCTCACCCTGCTGCTGCACCGGCGCCTCTTTGATCCGCGAATTCGTCTGACCAGTCATCGCACCGACATCGCGATCCTGGTGATCCTCTGGGTGCAACTGGTGATCGGTCTGATCACGCTGCCGTACTCGTTCGGCCACACGGATGCCAGCGCGATGCTGATACTGGGTGACTGGGCCCAAGGCATCGTGACCTTCCGCCCCCATGCCGAAGGGCTGCTGCTGCTGGACTGGCCGTACCTGATTCACCTGATCCTCGGCATGACGATCTTCCTGCTCTTTCCATTCAGTCGCCTGGTTCATGTCTGGAGCGGCTTTGCCACGGTCGGCTTTCTCTTCCGGCCAAACCAGGTAGTGCGCAGCCGGCGCCTGAACGTGCCGGCCGGCCACAATCTGCCGAGCCAACCAGGCACCGGTGTCTGAGTTCCGCGGAGTCTCCACCATGCCTGTGCAAACTGTCGATTGCCGTGCCGCCGAGCCGGCCCTACCGGTGACGGTGGCTCGCATCAACGGCGTCGCCCTGAACAAAGCGGCCGAGTACGTCGCGCCCGAGGAACTACGCCAGCGGGCGTGCACCGAGCTGCTGCGCCAGGCGGCCATCGAGGCGGCTCTGCTCGACGCCGACGACGTCGTATCTGACGACGGGGTGATCAGCGAAGCCGCGGCCAACGCCATTGAAGCTCTGCTTGGACAGAATCTTCCTTTGCCCGAAGCTTCTGAAGAAGCCTGCCGCCGCTACCATGCCGCGCACGCGGGCGCTTACCGCAGCGGTGAACGCGTTCGCGTGCGGCACATCCTGTTTGCCGTGACGCCGGGGCTGAACCTTGCGGCCCTGCGCCAGCGCGCCGAGGCCTGCCTGCTCGACGTGCGTTGCCACGATCGGCAAACGAGCAGCAACGCCACTGATCGCTTTGCCGACTCGGCCCGCGAGCTGTCCAATTGCCCCAGTGGCGAGCTGGGTGGTGAGCTGGGCTGGCTCAGCGCGAACGACTGTGCCCCCGAATTTGCACACGAGCTGTTCGGTCACGTCGAGGTCGGCGTGCTGTCGCGGCTGGTGCACAGCCGCTTCGGACTGCATGTCGTCGAGGTCCAGGAACGCGATCCGGGCGTGATTCAGCCGTTCGAGGCGGTACGCGGCACAGTTGCAAATGCCCTGCGCCAGCAGGCGTTCGTGACGGCGTTGCGCCAATACCTGCGCCTGTTGGCCGCTGCGGCGATGGTCGAAGGCATCGTGCTCGAAGTGGCCGACACGCCTTTGCTGCAGTAGCCTGGGCTTTTCGAGGTCGGAGTGCGCTGCGCTGGCTGCGAGCGGGGGGAGATCGCTGGTCGCCCGCCGACGGAGCAAGCCCCGTCGGCGACGTTTCAGTCGAAGCTGCCCTGGTCGACGCGGGCGGCCAGTTCCGGCGTTGCCTGGGCGAAGCTGATGATGCGCCGGCCCTTGTGGTCCTTGACGAAATCCTCGGCGTCGGCACGCGTGGCCAGCGGTACGAACTCGTTCCCCATCGGGCCAAGCGTATCCGAGCCGACGACGTAAAAAGCCTGACGGGCGTCGATCCGGGTCAGGCCATAGAACTCGGTGACCCAGATACCGGCAATGTCGGCGAGCTGGTGACCAGGTGCGTACTTGGGGACGTTGCCGAGATACTTGAAAAGGTCCTTCGCGCCGTCGAAGAAATGCGCATGGCCGTCCTTGTAAACGACGATCGCGAGCCAGTTCGGGTACTTGGCGACGAGCATCCCGCAGACCGGGCACAGATCCCGGTCGGAGGGTTTCGGTAGCTTGTCCGGGGCCGCGAAAACGCCCCCGGCAGCGCCTAGAGTCAGTGCAGCGAGCGTCAGCAGCAGCTTGCGGCGGCGCATCATCGGCTCGAGTTCTCAGCCCTGGCGCTGCGTTGCTGCGCGCTGCCGACGTTCTTCGCGGACCTTGCGGATCATCGAAACGTCCTGCGACATGTCGGTGTAGGCGGCGAGCAGGGCCTGGTCGAACCTGCCGAGTTCGCCGCCGTTGGCAGCCATCGCCGCTCTTGCCGCGGTTTCGCTGCCGTAGGCGACCTTGCTGCGTTTGCTCATTACGCCCTTGATCTGGCTGCCGATCAGGAAAGTCGCCTGGTCGACGTCGATCAGCGGCTTGATTTCCGCGGTGGAGGCGTTGTCGGCAACCCAGATCCGCTTCGGTTCGCGGTCCACGTTGACCGCCAGGCTGATCGCGGCACAGTGCAGCGAGCAGACGCCGTCCGGCAGGTCGTCGCTATACTGGATCAGCATGCGCGAGTGATGGTACTGACGGCGATCCATGCCGCAATAGGGACACTTGGGGAACTTGTCGAGGTCGTTCTCATACGCCTTCGGGTCAGCGGCTTTCTTTGGGATGAACTGTGCGGGTGTGCCGTCGGTGGCACACGACTGGGCATGGGCGGTGGCGGCGGTGGCCAGGCCGGCGGTAGCGAGCGAGAGTTTCAGCATACTACGTCGATTCATGATGACACTCCTTCGGTCGGTTCACGATGACACTCCTTCAGGTGGACGAAAGCGCGGCCGAGGGGCATCGGCGGTCATCCCGAATGGTAGGTTTTTCGCCGGCTCGCGTCCTGCGGCAAATCGTCGCAAGCGCTGCCTCTTCAGCCGAGCAGCCGCTGCATCACCAGGTAGTAGCGGATGCCCTGCCAGACGGTGGCGATGCCGAGAACGATGACGAACAGCGCGGCGCCCTTGAGCAGCCAGCCACGCGTCCTGACGCCGAGCCTGCCGAAGAGAAAACTCGCCGAGAGCATCGAGGGCAGGGTGCCGGCGCCGAAGGCCAGCATCAGCAGGCCGCCTTCGAGCACCGATGGCGCGGTCGTCGCCTTGACCGCCATGGCCATCGTCATCGAGCAGGGCATCAGGCCGTTGATCGCACCGCCAATGATCGCGCCCGGCAATACGCCGCGCGAAGTCGCCGCGAGAAACTGGCGGCGCAGCCAGGCGATCGGCGCGAAGCCGAGCGAGTTGCGCCAGGGCGAGACGCCGAGAAGGTCGAGGCCCAGCAGGATCACCAGCAGGCCGGCGACGATCTGCAGCAGCCCCTGCAGCTTGCCGAAGGAGCCGGTCTGCAGGAGGACCGTGCCGAGGGCGGCGGCGACCAGGCCGATCAGCGCATAGACGCCGACGCGCGTCAGGTGGTAAGCCAGATACGGGGCGAAGGTTCGGGTGCCGAGTTTCATGAAGAAGCCGGAAACCAGGCCGCCGCACATGCCGAGGCAATGGCCGCTGCCGAGCACGCCGGTCATGAAGGCGAGTCCATACGACAACTCGACGAGCAGCGGGTGGTGGCTGTGATCCACCGTTCAGCCCCGCTGCAGACGCAGCGAATTGGCGACGACCGAGACCGAGGAGAAGGCCATCGCTGCCGAGGCGACCATCGGGTTGAGGCGGCCGGCGGCGGCGATCGGGATGGCGACGACGTTGTAGCCAAGCGCCCAGAACAGGTTCTGGCGAATGATGCGCATCGTTTGCCGCGACAGCTGGATGGTCAGGGCAACGCGCGCAATGTCGCCGCCGGCGAGCGTGATGTCGGCGGCTTCCAGCGCGATGTCTGCGCCGCCGCCGATGGCCAGACCGACGTCGGCGGCAGTCAGCGCCGGTGCGTCGTTGATGCCGTCGCCGATCATGCCGACGCGTTTGCCCTGCTGCTGCAGTTCGCGGATCAGCTCGAGCTTCATTGCCGGCGTCGCACGGGCGATTACCCGCTCGATGCCGACCTGGCGGACGATGTGCTGCGCGACGGCCGCGAGGTCGCCGGTGGCCATCACCGTCTCGATGCCCAGGCGGCGGAGCGAGGCGATCGCTTCGCGCGCACCCTGGCGCGGCTGGTCGGCGATCGCCAGCAGTGCGGCGATGCGGCCGTCCACGGCGACGAAGACCGGTGTCTTGCCCTGTTCGGCAAACGCTGCCGCCTGCGGCTGCTGCGCGCTGCAGGAAACGCCGGCTTCGTCGAGCAGTGCGGCGTTGCCGATCAGCATCGGCAGACCCTGGCAGTGGGCGCGTACGCCGCGTCCCGGGATTGCCTCGAAATCGCTGCAGGCGGCCGGCTCGGCACCGCGGGCAAGGCACCAGGCAGCGATCGCGCGCGCGAGAAAGTGCTCCGAGCCGGCCTCGGCGCCGGCCAGACGGGCAAGCAGGTTCGCTTCATCGACACCCTCGACGGCGATGAAGTCGGTGACGGCAGGCTTGCCTTCGGTGATGGTGCCGGTCTTGTCGAAAACCACGGTCGTGAGGCTCGACGCCGTTTCGAGCGCCTCGCCGTTGCGGATATAGATGCCGCGCCTGGCGGCCTCGCCGGTGCCAACCATGATCGCCGTCGGCGTCGCCAGCCCGAGTGCGCACGGGCAGGCGATCAGGAGCACGGCGATGGCGTGTGCCAGGGCCGTGGCCGGGTGAGCGCGCGCCAGCAACCAGCCGCCGAGGGTCAACGCGGCGATGCCGCCAACCGCCGGCACGAAGCGCGCCGAAATGCGGTCGGCAAGCTTCTGGACCGGCAGCTTGCTGCCCTGCGCGTGGTCGACCAGGCGGACGATTCCGGCGAGCACGGTGTTTGCGCCGACGGCCGTGACGCGCAGCGTGAAAGTGCCGTTGCCGTTGAGGCAGCCGGCGTGCACCGTGTCGCCCGGCTTCTTGCTGACCGGCAACGACTCGCCGCTGAGCATCGCTTCGTCGACTGCCGAACTGCCGCAGACCAGCAGGCCGTCGGCCGGAATGCGGTCACCGGGGCGCAAGCGCAGCAGATCGCCGACGACGACCCGGTCGATCGGCACGACCTGCTCTTCACCATCGCGCAGGACAACGGCAGTTTCCGCCTGCAGTTCGATCAACTTGCGGATCGCCTCGCTGGCCTGGCCCTTGGCTCGCTCTTCGAGAAAACGGCCAAGCAGGACGAAACCGACAATCCCGGCCGCCGCTTCGAAGTAGACGTGATGCTGCGGCCGGAACAGCCCCGGCAGGCTGTACAGGTAGGCTGCCCCCGCGCCGAGCGCGATCAGCGAATCCATGTTGGCGCTTTTCTGCTGCGCCAGCTGCCAGGCCCTGGCGAAGATCTCCCTGCCCGGGCCGAACAGCACCGGCGTGGCCAGCGCGAATTCGAGCCCGCGCAGCGCCGGCGAGCGGTGCATCGCCATGCCCAGGAGCATCACGGGTGCAGTCAGTGCCGCAGCGACGATGACCCGCTTTTTCGCCCGCGCCAGCTGTTCCTTCTCGCGCTCGACGAGCAGGCGGCGTTGCGCCAGCGTGTCGATCGGCTGTGCCCGGTAACCGAGCCTGCCGATCAGCGCGAAAACGTCGTCGCGGCCGAGCGTGCCACGGACCAGCGCGGTCTGCGCGGCAAAGTTCACGTTCGCCACTTGCACCCGCGGATCCCGGCGCAGCGACAGTTCGATCAGCAGCGCGCACGAGGCGCAGCTCATTCCTTCGATGGCCAGCGAGCATTCCTGCAGGGGCGTGTCGTCGGCGACTGCCGCCGCCGGCTTCGCCGGCGGGCAGGCAATCAGGTTGTCGAGCAGGCCATCGACGATCGCCAGCAGGCGCTGCTCGGGTAGGCGGCGCGGATCGTAGTGGATCGCCAGCGAGCCAATATCCGGCACGGCCCGCACCTCGCTGATTTCCGGGCGCTTGCGCAGGAGGATTTCGAGGATGTAGCAGCGCTCGGCATTGCGGACCAGCGGCGGCGCGAGCAGGCGAACGCGCCGGGTCAGCCGGTGCACGACGCGGCAGTTCCGCTGGGCCTCGCCGCTCATTTGCCCGTGCCGGTCTTGCGATAGCGAACCAGCAGGAAGACCAGGTAGAAGATCGTCAGCCAGGCGTAGCGGAACTTCAGCGGCTCGCGCAACCAGCGCTGGGTGATCAGGTCCCAATGGACGCGGATCAGGTAGAAGGCCAGCAGGTCGTTGAGAAAATTGATGATCGCCTGCTCGGTCAGCGCGCTCTCGAGCATCGGCTGCACACGTTCCTGCACGCCGCGCAGCTGCGGGTGGCGCGACATTTCCTGCATCACCCGGCGCAGGGCCCGCCGGGCGCGCGCTTCGATGTTCAGGCTGCCGCCGGCGCGGCGCGTCTTCGCCGGCGACGCTGCAGTGGCCCGATCGTCGCGCGCCGCCATGGTCGCCGTATCGTCGCCCGCCGGGAGTTCGCCGAGCGCTGCGAACAGCCGGCGCGCGACGGCATGCAGATCGCAGACATGCTCGTCGTAGAACACCGACAGCTTGCGCTCGGCGGCATGGATCGTCACGCGATAGACGCCGTCCTGACGGCGCAGCGCGGTCTCGATGGCGTTTGCCGCGGCGAGGGAACACAGTTCGGCCGGCAGGGCGAAGCGGACATGGCCAGGATCGCGGTAGCGAACGACGATCTGTCTGGACAGGGCGTCTGGATCGGGGGCTGCAGTCATCGCCTGGCTCCGGTAACGCTGACCCGCATCAGCCGGCCTGGGTTGCCGGCTCGTCGACGCCGGCCGCAGCCGGGGCCGGCTGTGCCGCTCGCGCTTCGCTTTCCTTGGCCTCTTCGATCAGGTCGGCGAGGCTTTCCTTCTGCTGCAGGGCGAAGTCCTTGCCGATGCCACAGGCTTTCGAAACGGTCAGGGCGATTTCCTTGCGGTAGCGGTGCAGCAGGTAACCGGCGACGACACCGCCGGCGACGCCGACGGCCAGCAGCGTCAGCGGATTGACCAGCAGCGTGCGGCTGACCACTCCACCAGCCGCTGCGGCGGTGGCGCCCGTCGCGGCTCCCTGGGTAACCGGCTTGCTCATCAGGTGCCCGAGCGTTCCCATCGCTCCTTCGTTCATCATCATGTTCATGGATCTTCCTTTCGTTCTCAAACGCTTTCGTTGTCATTCTGCGGCGAATCCGGCGGTACTTCATTGATCTCGTGCAACATCTGATAGATCCCCCGACAACCTTCGCAGCAGAACGGCAGGCGCCGCTCCGCTGTGCGCAGGATCAGGGGCCGGAGGCCGCAGTCGAGGCCACACAGGGCACAGGCCTGGCTGTCGCTCACTGCAGCAGGTCCACTGCCAGGCGCTCGAAGGTGGCTTCGTCGGCTTCGCCAAGCACTTTGCCACGGATCCGGCCGTCGGCGCCGACGAAGTAGGTCGTCGGCAGCGCGACGACGCCGTATTGTCGTGAAATCGCCGCCTTTTCGTCGAGCAGCGCGGGGTAGGTGACCCCAATCCTGCCGATGAACGCGTCCACTTCCTGTCGGCTCTGGCCGGCGTTGACCGCGATGACCGCCAGCCCCCGCTCCCTGTGCCGTTGCCAGACGCGCTCGATGGCCTGCATCTCGTTTTCGCAGTAGCGGCACCAGTCGGCCCAGAAGCGAATGACGACCGGTCTGCCGCGCAGGTCGTCAGGGAATCTGACCGGGGCACCGCCGAGGCTGCTGGCGGTGAACGCGGGCGCGATGTCGCCGCTGTTCAGCCTGTTGGCGTTGCCGTCATCGCAGGCCGTCAAGGCCAGGACGGCGAGGAAGCTCAGCAGGGCGATCGGTTGCCGGAGCATGCTAGCCATCGAGCAGAATCAGGCGCGAGTTGAGGATCATGAGCGAAGCGACGGCGGCGACGACAACGAACATCGCTGCGGCCACGGTCGCCAGTCGCTTGCCGACGGCCGGGATGATGCGCTTCAGGCTCGGAATGCGGGCGAAGGGCTGTATGGCACCGACGCCCAGCCCGGCAGCCGTGGCGACGAAAAGCGGCAGGTACAACCAGTAACCTTGGTAGCCGTATTCGGGCTTGAGGATGCAGAAAGGGCAATGGTGCTGCGGGTGTTCGTAAACGTAGAGCGAGATGAACGAGAGGATGCCGGCGATGGTCACGACGAAGGCCGCGCCGGAGAGCAGCGCGACCAGCCAGGGCGCGCGTTGCCGCAGGCGGTAGAGGAGTCCGGCGCCGGCGGCCAGCAGCAGTGTGAGGTAGAAAGCGATCATCGTCGGCAGCGGTGGCGCAGCGGCGACACTGGCGCTGAGGCTCGGCGCTTCTTCGGAAAACAGGCTGCCGCAGCAGGAGGTGATGACATCGGCCTTGAGCCCGAGAAAGTAGCGCAGCTGCAGCACCGCGCTGGCGATGACGCAGGGCAGCAGGATCAGCAGCAGCAAGTACTTGACGCGCACCAGCGGGTAGTCAGGCGCGAGGGTGTCGACGTGATTGATCACCAGCCAGCTCGAGGCCAGCAAAAAAATGAGGATCTGCGCGATCAGTGCCGGGAAGCCGAATGCATTGACCTTGAGCGCGCCAACCGCGCACATCGCGCCGACGAACATCGAAGACATCCGGTCGGCGTTGAAGACGAACAACAGCAACGCGACGAGCTGGCTGGCGAAGAGGAAGGAGAGCAGGGTCGACAGCAGGTAGGTTCGGCGTTCGAGCACGAGCTGGCGTTCGCTGCCGCTGCGGATGTCCCAGTGGCGGACGAGGTCGATGGCCAGCGGCGCGGCGGCGAGCAGCAGGCCGACGCAGACCAGCGAGGCGAGCAGCAAGGCGATGATCGCCGGCTGGAAGATCATCCATTCCCCCCGGGCGGCGGTGGCACGATGCAACCGTCGCGCAGGTCGATCACCTGATGGACGATCGCCGAATCGACGACCAGCGGGTCATGGCTGGTCAGGATCACCGTCTTGCCGATGCCGTGCAGCCTTTCCAGGATGGCCATGAATTCGAGCGCCAGCGCGCTGTCGAGATTGGCCGTCGGTTCGTCGGCGATGATGATCTGCGGATCGTTGATCAGCGCCCGCGCGATTGCCACCCGCTGCTGTTCGCCGCCCGAGAGGTGTTCGACGGCGGCCGCGCGCCGATGCGACAGGCGCAGATCGCCCAGCAGGCGCTCGGCACGCTCGTGCAGCACACGCCAGTGGCCGCCCAGCGGGTAGGCCGGCAGCATGACGTTTTCCTGGGCCGAGAGGCCCCTGATCAGATTGAATTGCTGGAAGATGAAGCCGAAGGTCTGGCGCCGGATGTCGGTCAGGAAACGCTCGGGGAGTCCCGAGATGTCGCGGTCGCCGAGGCGGACGCGGCCGCTGGTCGGCCGTGACAGGCAGCCGATGATCGACAGCAACGTCGTCTTGCCCGAGCCGCTCGGCCCGCGGAAGGCGGTGACGCGCTGCGCCGGCAGATGCAGGTCGATGCCCTTGAGGGCATGGAACTCGTTCTCCCGGCCGGCGTTGAAGGCCTTGTGGATGTCTTTCAGCTCGATCATCGTTCGCTCAGCCGCGCATGACGGCGTCGGGGTCGGTAATCGCCGCCCGCCAGATCGGCACCAGGGTTGCCGCAGCGTAGGGGAAGACGGTGAAGAAGAACAGCGTGGCGACCTGGAAGCCGTCGATCACCGGGCTCAGTTCGAAGCGCGGGTAGAGCACCGCCCAGCCCTTGAGGACCGGCGCGAAAAGCGACGAAGAGAAGCGGAAGACGTGCAGATAGGCAGCGAGGTAGCCGATCAGGAAAGCGGCCTGCGAGATCAGGGCCCCTTCCCAGAACTTCATCTTCAGGACATCGCCGGTTTCCCAGCCGATCGCCTTGAGAATGCCGATCTCGCGCTTCTCGTCGGCCGACAGGCCGGAGGCCTTCTCCCAGGCGAGGATGGCGAAGGCGAGGATGGCCAGCGAGGCAAGCGCCAGGACGATGCCCTCGCGCCAGTTGAAGACCGACTCGTAGGTACGCAGGATTTCCGCACGCAGGATCGGCCGTGCATCCGGGAACTGCTGCGCCAGCTTGCTGGCGATGTTGCGCACTTCGAGCGGATTGGCGACCGACAGGGCGATGTCGGTGAAATGGCCGGCGGCGATCTCGAAAAAGGCGCGGAAGTCCGCTTCGCTCAGCAGCACCAGGTCGGCGCTCACTAGCTCCGAGTCGCTGGGCAGGATGCCGGCGATCGTGAAGCTGAAGAGCTGTCCCGAATAGGAACGGAAGGAAATGAGGTTGCCGACGGCGAGGCCGCGTGCCCGGGCCATGCCCGCGCCGACGAACAGTGTGCCGGCAGCGATCTCCTGATGGTTTGGCACCATGAAGGTGTAGTTGGCCTTGACCACCGGGTCGTAATAATAGCCCCAGAGGCGGCCTTCCTTCTCCTGCACGCCGCGGATGCGGCCGATACGTTCGAGGTAGCCGGGCGGGATCAGGTCGTGGCGGCCGGCGACCATCCGCTGCAAGACGATTTCCGGTGCGCCGGCGAGAACCTGGGTCGCGGCCTGCCGCAGCGCGTGGGTGAACAGCATCACCGAGGCGAGCAGAAAGACGATCAGCGTATAGACCAGCAACAGACCGAGGTTTTTCGCCTTGCGCCGCGCCAGCGACGAGAGTGTGAAATCAATCAGGTACTTCTGTTTCTCGATCCAGGCGTTCATTGGCGGCAGTCAGGCGGGCGGGCGGCGGGACCAGCGAACCGGTCGGAAAGTGTTCGAGGCCCAGCGGATGATCCTGGAACGCCGAATGCAGGTCGGCCTGCGACAGGTGGCGCGTGTAGCGGGCTTCGGTGAACAGGCAAAGGTCGGTCAGCTGCAGTTGGACGACCAGTTCGCCCATGCGCACGCCGGCAGCGGCGCGTTGCTGGCGCAGCCAGGCGGCATCCGCAAAGCTGGCAGCGACCAGGCTGATGGCGCAGGCGAGGGCAATCAGGGCGCGATGGCTGCGGCGGGCAACGGGCATGGCTTCAGGCAAGAGGCGGCCGCAGACGCCGGCTTGCGCCGATCACCTGCGGCCAGAAAAACCGGCAACCATCGCGTCAATGCCGCCGGCGGCCAGGGGCGAGTGGCGGGCGACGCCTGCCGGCCGGTAGGGCATCAAACCCGATTCGCAGCCCGCATCAGGGCGCCGCGCAGGGCGATCGTCAGGCTGCTGCCAATGCCGACGCGCTGCGCCAGCGCCGGCAGAATGATCAGGGAGGCAAGCGCGAAACCGGCACCGAGCAGCAGTGAGGTCAGTTCGCCATCGTCTTCGCTGCAGTCTGGATGGTTGTCTTGCATGGTGGGCCTCCCCTGGCGCGATCGGTTCTCAGGTCTTCGGATAGAATGGACGAATCTTAGTGTGCTTCCCGGTTTTGTTGAATGCGGCAAATTGCCGCAGCACCTTTCTCTGCGAGTCCCGCCCGATGATCTCTTCGCCTGTTCGTGTCGGCTGGCTGGCGCTGTTGCTCTTCTCTTCCACAGCCAGTTCGCAGCTGGCGGCGGAAGCGGTGGCGCCGTCGCCGGAGCGCCGGAAGGAGCTCATTCACCTGGTTCGTCAGGATTGCGGTTCGTGCCACGGCATGACGTTGCAGGGTGGGCTCGGCCCCTCGTTGAAGCCCGAAGCCTTGCGCGAGAAGCCGGTCGACTCGCTGGTCGCCACGATTTACGGCGGTCGCCCGGGGACGCCGATGCCGCCCTGGCATCGCTTCCTGACCGAGGACGAGGCGCGCTGGGTCGTCGATCAGCTGCTGGCGGGGTTTCCCGAATAAACGGCGGCACGGGAGATACTGGCCGAAAGGTTGCCCGCCCTCCGGCAGCCCGCCATCGCCAGGAGGGAGAGCCGGCCGGCTTGATGCCAACAAGGCGCACGCCAGCCGGTGCGGGCAACGGGTCTAGTAGACCGCCTCCCAGTCGCCGGCCGGATTGCGCGCCACGACCATTCGCGGCGGGAATGCGCTATAGAGTGCCATGCCGGCACACATCCGGGCTTCCTCTCCCTTGATCTTCTGGAATTTTGCCGGGTCGGCTGGACGGAACAGATCGCCGCTGGTGCTGCGCAGCACCACCTCGGCATTGCCGGTCAGCGTCGCGTCCAGTTGACCGGCCGTCGGAGCGTCGATGCGCACCCCGGCAGCGTAAGCCTTGTCAAGGCACTTGCTCTTGCGGACGTCTTCGACCTTGATCTGCGGGCTGGTCTTGAGCGCCGCATAGACTCCCTCGAACGGCGGCCTGAAGCTGTCGGCGCGTGCTTTAACCAGCGCTTCCAGGGCCTGCCTGTCGGCGCTGCTGAGTGCTGTCACCGCCGGCGCGCGATGCCAGGGGTATTCAGTGGCAAACGGCGCGTCGAACTCGCGCGCCATGCTGAGTTTCCCGGCCGCTGCCTTTTCCTCGACGCCTTCGCCGCTCTGATTGGTCGACGTGATCTGCCCGGCACTTCGCTGCTCGGTCGCCTCGTCATTGACGACAGCCCAGCGCAACTGGGCGCGATAGCTGGCTTTGGCATCGCCGGGCTCGAAATCGAAGCGAATGGTGTTCCTGCCCCGGCGCAGCGCCGGTCCGATGGAAGACTACTCCCACTCGATCGTCGCCGGCGGCTTGCCCGAGATGTCGTAGACGACCCGGTTGATGCCGCGCACCTCGTTGATGATCCGGTTCGACACCTTGCCGAGCAGGCTGTGTGGCAGCTCGGCCCACTGGGCGGTCATGAAGTCCTGCGTTTCGACGGCGCGCAGGGCGACGACGTATTCGTAGGTCCGACCATCGCCCATGACGCCGACCGACTTGACCGGCAGGAAGACGGCGAAGGCCTGGCTGGTCTTCTCGTACCAGCCGGCGGCACGCAGCTCGTCGATGAATATGGCGTCGGCGCGGCGCAGCAGGTCGGCGAACTCGGGCTTCACCTCGCCGAGGATCCGCACGCCCAGGCCGGGGCCGGGGAAGGGGTGGCGATAGACCATGTCATGCGGCAGGCCGAGGGCGACGCCGAGTTCGCGCACTTCATCCTTGAACAGTTCGCGCAGCGGTTCGAGCAGCTTGAGGTTGAGCTGTTCGGGCAGGCCGCCGACGTTGTGGTGGCTCTTGATGGTGTGCGCCTTCTTGGTTTTCGCGCCGGCGGACTCGATCACGTCGGGGTAGATCGTTCCCTGCGCCAGCCAGCTGGCGTTGGCCGAGCTTGGCCGGCCTCGGCCTGGAAAACCTCGACGAACTCGCGGCCGATGATCTTGCGCTTCTGCTCGGGATCGACAACTCCCTGCAGGTGGCCCATGAACTGCGCGTGGCGTCGACGTGCACCACCTTGACGCCGAGATTGCGGGCAAAGGTGTGCATCACCTGCTCGGCTTCGTTGAGGCGCAGCAGGCCGTTATCGACGAAGACGCAGGTCAGCTGGTCGCCGATCGCGCGGTGGATCAGCGCCGCCGCCACCGACGAATCGACGCCGCCCGAAAGGCCGAGAATGACCTCCTCGCTGCCCACCTGCGAACGAATCCTGTCGACTGCCTCGGCGACGTAATCGGGCATGTTCCAGTCGTGTCCGCAGCCGCAGATGTCGCGCACGAAGCGGCCGATGATTTCCTTGCCCTTGAGGGTGTGGGTGACCTCGGGATGGAACTGCACGGCGTAGAATCGGCGCTCTCGTCGGCCATTGCGGCGATCGGCGTCGATCGTTGCTGCCGATGACGCTGAAGCCCGGCGGCAGTTCGGTGACCTTGTCGCCATGGCTCATCCAGACGTCGAGCAGCCCATGACCCTGACCATTGCGGCGGTCCTCGATGCCCTTGAACAAGGCCGAGTGGCCGCGGGCGCGCATTTCGGCATAGCCGAATTCGCGCCTGCTCGAGCTTTCGACCTTGCCGCCCAACTGCGCGGCCATCGTCTGCATGCCGTAGCAGATGCCGAGCACGGGCACGCCGAGTTCGAACACCACCTGCGGCGCCTTGAAGTCCTCGACCTCGTAGACCGAATTCGGACCGCCGGAGAGGATGATTCCCTGCGGCTGAAGTCGCGGATGAACTGCTCGGTGACGTCGTAGGGATGCAGCTCGCAGTACACCTGTTGCTCGCGGACGCGGCGAGCAATCAGCTGCGCGACCTGCGAGCCAAAGTCGAGGATCAGGATTTTTGATGGGACATGGTGCGGCCTCAAATGACACGGGCGGCCTGCCGCCGCCCGCTGATCGTCGCGTGCTGCTCAATCGACGTGGTAGTTGGGAGCTTCCTTGGTGATCTGAACGTCATGGACGTGCGATTCGCGGACGCCCGCCGAGGTGATTTCGACGAAGGTGGCCTTGTCGTGCATTTCGGCGATCGTGCGGCAGCCGAGGTAGCCCATCGACGAGCGCAGGCCGCCCATCAGCTGATGAATGACGGCCAGCACCGAGCCCTTGTAGGGAACGCGGCCTTCAATGCCTTCGGGCACCAGCTTGTCGAGGTTGGCGGTATCCTGGAAATAGCGGTCCGCCGCACCCGCGGCCATGGCGCCGATCGAGCCCATGCCGCGGTAGGACTTGTACGAACGTCCCTGAAACAGCTCGACCTCGCCGGGCGCTCCTCGGTGCCGGCAAAAAGGCCGCCGAGCATGACCGCGTTGCCGCCGGCGGCAATCGCCTTCGAGATGTCGCCGGAGTAGCGGATGCCGCCGTCGGCGATCATCGGCACGCCGCTGTCCTTGAGGGCATCGTGGACCATCTGGATGGCGG
Organism: Candidatus Accumulibacter necessarius; assembly: GCF_036625085.1. Lineage (NCBI taxonomy): Bacteria > Pseudomonadati > Pseudomonadota > Betaproteobacteria > Candidatus Accumulibacter > Candidatus Accumulibacter necessarius. The sequence goes on from NZ_JAZKUM010000007.1 coordinate 261,795, forward strand.
TGATCTGCGGCACGCCGACGCCGGCGACGATGCGCGTGGTGCAGATCGAGCCCGGGCCGATGCCCACCTTGACGCCGTCGGCGCCGTGGTCGAGCATCGCCAGCGCGGCATCGGCGGTGGCGATGTTGCCGCCGATCACTTCGACCAGCGGGAAGTTCTTCTTGATCCAGCGGACGCGGTCGAGCACGCCCTGCGAATGGCCGTGTGCGGTGTCGACGACCAGCACGTCGACGCCCGCTTCGGCGAGCAGTTCGGCGCGTTCCTCGGTGCCCGGGCCGACGCCGACGGCGGCGCCGACGCGCAGGCGACCGGAAGCGTCCTTGCTGGCGTCCGGGTGTTCGGTGGTCTTGATGATGTCCTTGACGGTGATCAGGCCGCGCAGTTCGAAGGCGTCGTTGACCACCAGCACGCGCTCGAGGCGGTGCTTGTGGATCAGCGCCTTGCCTTCCTCGACGGTTGCTCCCTCATGCACCGTCACCAGGCGATCGCGCGGGGTCATGATGTTGCTCACCGGCTGGTCGAGCTGGTTTCGAAGCGCAGGTCGCGGTTGGTGACGATGCCGACGACGAGTCGGCCATCGAGCACCGGTACGCCGGAGATCTTGTGCAGGCGGGTCAGCGCCAGCACGTCGCGCACCGACATGTCGGCGGAACGGTGATCGGATCCTTCAGAATGCCGGATTCGAAACGCTTGACCTTGGCGACTTCGGCCGCCTGCGCCTTCGGGCTGAGGTTCTTGTGCACGATGCCGATGCCGCCTTCCTGCGCCAGGGCGATCGCCAGGCGGCTCTCGGTGACGGTGTCCATGGCCGCCGAAACCAGCGGCAGATTGAGGCTGATGTTGCGCGTCAGGCGCGTCTTGAGCGTGACATCGCGCGGCATGATCGTCGAAGAATGGGCGGGAACGAGGAGGACGTCGTCGAACGTCAGCGCCCTTTGGATTAAACGCATGGCCTTTGATCCGAGGTCACAAAAACGTATTATACAGCGTGCTCCCTTACCGCTGAATGACCATGAAACGCTTTGCTCTTGCTGCTGTCACGCCTGCGCTTGCGCATTGCTGCGCAAGGCCAGATCTATCAATGGCAGGATGAAAACAACCGACGGTGATCTCCGACCGACCGCCGACCGGCAAGGTCACCGGCAGCAACGCAAGATCGAGGCACCGGCGCCGGCGAGCGAGCCGGCCGCCGGCAAGACGCTGGCCGACCGCGAGATGGAGTTTCGCAAGCGTCAGAAGGAGTCGCAGGAAGCGCCGAGAAGGCCGACAAGGAACAGCGCGCGGCGCGCAAAACAGGAAAACTGCGAGAGCGCACGCGCTCGCTGCAGGTCCTGGAGTCCGGCGAACGCGTGGCGATGCGCGACAGCAAGGGCGAGCGCTACTACCTCGATGACGCGCAGCGCAGCGCAGGAGATCGCCAAAGCTCGTGCAGGCCAGTTGTGCAGGCGTGGAGGGTGAATTGCCACTGTAAGCGCCGGCAAGGCGAGCTGCACGAATCCGGCCTCGCTCGTCGCCGGCGCCTTTTTTCATGACCTTGCCGGCGGCGGCACGTTGCTTGCGCACTTCCTTCGGATCGGCAATCAGCGGCCGGTAGATCTCGACGCGGTCCTGATCGCGCAGGACTGCGTCGGGCTTGGTGAGCTTGCCGAAAATGCCGATCTTGTTTTTTGCGAGGTCGATTTCCGGGTGCTTCTGCAGCAGTCCGGAGGCCTCGATCGCCTGCGCACCGTGCTGCCCGCGGCAAGCTGCAGGGTGACCAGCTGCTGCTTCGTCCGGCAAGGCGTAGATCACCTCGATGGCAGCATCTCAGGCATTCGGCACTCCATGCACCTCGTTCGCACGTTTCACGAAGGCGTCGACGAAAGTGTTGGCGATCTGGCTGAAGACCGGCCGATGACCTTTTCGAACATCTTGCTGGAGAACTCGTAGGAGAGCTGGAACTCGATCTTGCAGGCGCCTGCGGCTCAGCGGCTTGAAACGCCACAGGCCGTCAAGGCGGCGAAACGGGCCATCCACCAGCGTGATTTTCATCCACTGACGGCGACTCCTTGTCGTTCTCGGTCGTGAAGTGCGACTTGACGTTGCGGTAGTTGATGTGCAGGGTGGCGACCGTCTTCTGCTCGTCGCGGAACTCGCAGCGCGTCTGGCTGCACCACGGCAGGAACTGCGGATAGTCCTCGACACGGTCGACCAGGTCGAACATCTGCTGCGATGAACGCTCGATCAGCACCGATTTCTTGACCATGGCCATCCTCTGCCACACCTCGTGAATCCTGTAGAATCGCGGATTCTAGCACTCCCGAACCCTGATTACCCGAGAAAAGGCACCATGAGCATCGTCGCCAACAAGAAGGCCTTTCATGACTACTTCATAGAAGAGAAGCTGGAGGCGGGTATCGTGCTGGAGGGCTGGGAGGTCAAGGCGATCCGCGCCGGCCGGGCGAGCATCAAGGAAGCCTATGTCGTCGTCCGTAACGGCGAAGTCTTCCTTTTCGGGATGCACATCACGCCGCTGCTGGCGGCGTCGTCGCATGTCAAACCGGACCCGGTGCGCACCCGCAAGCTGCTGTTGCACGCCAGGCAGATCAGCAAACTGATCGGCCAGGTCGAACGCGCCGGCTACACGCTGCTGCCGCTCGACCTGCATTTCCAGCGCGGTCGCATCAAGGTCGAGATCGGCCTGGCCAAGGGCAAGAAGCAGTACGACAAGCGGGAAGCCGAGAAGGAGCGCGACTGGGTGCGCGAGAAGGCGCGGCTGATGCGCGTCAAGGTCTAGGCGGCTCGGCGGGCCGCCGGGCGTCCGCAGCCGCTTGGCCTCCCGGGGCTGGCGCGATTCGTCTCAACTGAGGTGGCGCAGCGACCGCTGCTGTCTTTGCCCGGCGCGCGGCGTCGACTGAGCCGCTGACGGACATAATCGATGTGGGTTTGCGCAGCAAGCGGGCGGCGTCCGGTCGCGGGCGACAATCGCGTCGCGGATCGCCTGGTGTTGCGCCATCAGTTGCCGACCGGTTTCCGGGACTGACCGCCATCTCGCGCAGGCTGCGCCGCACATGCTCGTGCAGCAGGCGCAGGACGCTGGCCAGCAGATGACCGAACAAGGCGTTGTGCGCCGATTCGGCAACCGTCAGATGAAAAGCGACATCGGCAGCGACCTGCGCACTGCGGTCTTCGCCGTGTAGGCGGCGTCAAGGCGCACGTAGGCCTGTTCGAGACGTTCCAGGTCGGCGTCGGTTGCCCGTTGGGCGGCCAGTTCGGCGGCCGACCCTTCGAGCAGATGGCGGAATTCGAGCACGTCGTCCTGCAGGAACGGGTGTTGCTCGAAGCAGTTGTTGCCAGGGATCAATGAAGCTCGCCTCGAGCCGGTCGGTGACGTAGGTGCCGCCGCCATGCCGGCTGACCAGCAGGTCCCGGGAGACGAGCTTCTTGATCGCTTCGCGCAGTGAAGGGCGGGAGACGCCGAGTTCGATCGCCAGTTCGCGTTCGGCAGGCAGGCGGTCGCCGGGTTTCAGGGAGCCCTCGAGAATGCGCGTCTCGAGCTGATGAGCGACGGCGTCGGGGATGCGCGGCAGCTTGAGCTTGCTGTAGGTCATGCGATCTGTTGATGTCCTTGGATCCGGTGCGCCTGATTATTGCAGGAATTCAGTGGTCTTACCAGTCGTTTCGTCAGGAGTGCGACTTTTGGCGGCTTGCGTTGCTGCCCCGCAGGCGTGCCAGTTTAACCTACGGCGCTAGGGTGCCTACGAATCCAGCGACCAATCGGGGCCCTGCGGCAGGCGATTGACAAAAGGAGGGGCTGCAATTAGTGTATTGGGGAATTGGTCTTACCACTTGTCAGCCAACTTTTCAAAGCACAGGAGACAGCCATGGATGCAACAGGCAGCCGCCAATACCCGGAAAAGCCGGCCAGGGTCTACCTCTTCGGGACCTGTCTGATCGATATGTTCTGCCCGGAGGCCGGGCATGGACGCTGTTCGCCTGCTCGAGCGCGAGGGAATCGAGGTCCTTTTTCCGGCCGACCAGACCTGCTGCGGGCAACCGGCGCACAGCAGTGGCTTTCCCGAGCAGGCACGCGCCGTGGCTCTGGCCCAGTTGCAGCTCTTTCCGGAAGCCGTGGCCGGTGATTGTTCCTTCCGGTTCCTGCGCCGGCATGATGCGCCACCATTATCCCGAGATGTTTGCCGACGATCCGCGACTGCTGGGCGAGGCGAACGCGCTTGCCGAACGGGTGTTCGAACTCAGCGAGTTCCTGCTCATGTTGCCAAGGTCAGTCTGGCCGACCAGGGTGCGCCGGCACGTGTCGCCTGCATACCTCGTGTGCGGCGCGGCGCGAGATGGGCACGCACGAGCACGGCCGCGCGCTGCTGGCGCCAGTTGCCGGCGGTCGAGGTCGTGATGCACGAACACGAATCGGAATGCTGCGGCTTCGGTGGCACTTTCTCGCTCAAGCACCCGGCGATTTCGTCGGCGATGGCTGGCGACAAGGTCGATGCGCTCAAGGAGACCGGTGCCGAGACCTTTCTGTCGGCTGACTGCGGCTGCATGCTCAGCCTCAACCACACGCTGCAGAAGCGGCGGGGATGGTTGGCAGGGACAGCATCTGGCGACTTTCCTGTGGCAGCGGACGAGTGGCGAAGGAGGGCAGCAATGAGCGCGCGTGACAACATCCTGCAGCGCCTGCGCGCGGCGCCACAGGGCAGGCCACCGCTGGCACCCGACGTGCCTGCTTTCCATCGCGCGTCAGCGCGGCACGCCAGTCAGCACGCGCGCGGCGAGAATCGAGCTGTTCTGCGAGAAGATGGCCTTCTGGCACGGCGAGGTCGTCCGCGTCACGCACGACAACTGGCCGCAGAAGCTGCGCGAGATCTGCGCCGCGAAGGGCGTGCGCTCGCTGCTGCACGGCGAGCGAGTGCGCACGCGGCGCTGAAGGCGGCCGGCATCGCCGGGCTGAAGCCTTACGACCGACCGGTCGAGGAGTGGAAGAAGGAACTCTTCGAAGACACCGATGCCAGCCTGACCTCGACGCGCGGCGGCATCGCCGAAACCGGCACGCTGATCATCTGGCCGGACGCCAACGAGCCGCGCCTGATGTCGCTGGTGCCGCCGATCCATTTCGCGCTGCTCGATGCCGACCAGCTCCACGACACGCTGTTCGCGGCGATGTCGGGCAGGGCTGGAGCGCCAGCATGCCGACCAACGCGCTGCTCGTCTCCGGTCCGTCGAAGACCGCCGACATCCAGGTCACGCTCGCCTACGGCGCGCACGGCCCGAAGGAGCTGGAGTCGTGCTGCTGCTGGTCGATGAGGAGGAAATGCAATGAACGCACAGCCACTCAACTTCGTTCCGGCCAGCGAATTCAAGCAGCGCGCTGCCGTCGCGTTGCCGATGCGCATCTGCGCAAGAGCTTTCGCGGCGCGATGGATTTCCTGATCGGCAAGCGCGCGGCGCAGTTCCCGGACCTGAAGCTGCTCGAGCGTCAGCGTTCGCTCGCCGAACACATCCGCAAGTACAGCCTGGCGCGGCTGCCGGAGCTGCTCGAACAGCTCGAGCGCAAGCTGACCGAGAATGGCGTGCAGGTGCACTGGGCCGAGAACCCGAAGAGGCGAACGCGGATCATCATCGACATTGCGCGCGCCATTCGACGAGGCTGATGGTCAAGGGCAAGTCGATGGTCAGCGAGGAGATCGAGCTCAACCATGCGATGGCCGACGCCGGCATGGACGCGCTGGAGAGCGACATGGGCGAATACATCGTCCAGCTCGACGGCGAGAAGCCCTCGCACATCATCATGCCGGCGATCCACAAGACCAAGCAGCAGATCGCCCGCCTGTTCGCCGAGAAGGTGCCGGGCGCCGGCTACACCGAATCGGTCGATGAACTGATCGGCATCGGCCGCGCCGTCCTGCGCGAGAAGTTCATGACGCCGAGGTCGGGCTCTCGGGGGTCAACTTCGCCGTCGCCGAGACCGGCACTCTGTGCCTGGTCGAGAACGAAGGCAACGGCCGCATGTGCACCACCGTGCCCGACGTGCACATCGCGATCACCGGCATCGAAAAGGTCGTCGAGAAACTCGAACACGTGCCGCCACTGTTCGGGCTGCTGACGCGCTCGGCGACCGGGCAGGCGATCACCACCTACTTCAACCTGATCAGCGGGCCGCGCAAGCCGGGCGAGAAGGATGGCCCCGCGCGAAATGCACCTGGTGCTGGTCGACAACGGGCGCACCCAGGCCTATAGCGACGAGCAGCTGCGCTCGACCCTGCAGTGCATCCGCTGCGGCGCTTGCATGAACCATTGCCCGGTCTATACGCGCATCGGCGGCCACGCCTACGGCACCACCTACCCGGGGCCGATCGGCGAAATCATCTCGCCGCACATGCTCGGTCTGGCGGCGACGCACGTCCTGCCGACCGCGTCCAGCCTCTGCGGCGCCTGCGGCGAGGTCTGCCCGGTGCGCATCCCGATTCCCGAGCTGCTGGTCCGCCTGCGCGGCGAAGCGCAGCACGACGCACGCCCCGGACATGCGCCGATGCTCGGCCAGGGCGCGGCAAAGAGCCGCCTGGTCGACGCCATCTGGTCGGGCTGGGCGGCGCTGTACACCCGCCCGGCGCTCTACCGCGCCTTTGGCTGGCTGGCGACGCGCTTCCGTGCGCTGACGCCGCCGATGCAGTCGGCTGGACGGTCAGCCGCACGCCATTGAAGCCGGCAAAGCGGACGCTGCACGAAGAGATGGCGGCGAGGAGAAGAGGGTGAGCAGTGCTGCCAAGCGACATGACGGCAGCTTTCGGAGACTGATGGCGATGGAGCAGAGGGTCGCCGGATGGCAAGTCTGTCCAGGCAACGGGGGCGCAGAAACCCGCCCCCAGAACATCTATGTGAACTGGATCATCAGGGCGAGCCACCTGCTTCCGAGCGTGCCTTGAGCCTGCATCGAACGATTCCCCGGCAGAACCGGGGGGTTCCCGCTTTGGCTGATCTGCGTCGTCCTGGTGTTACTCCTACTCCTTGCTCACTGCTGTGCGATCACCTGGTTTTGGTCTCGGAAAGCTGCGCTACTGCGTCTATCGTGCCTAATGCTTGCGTTGCGGCGACACGTTGTAGCGTGGCCTCAAGCCGCGCCATCTGCTCTTTGACGGCGGCCAGCTCCGCCAGCTTCTGCTGGATGGCCAGGTTGCCCGCCGCCAGACGCGCGATCTCCTGCTGTTGTTGGGCAACCAGCTGGGCCTGCTCCTTGACTGTCCTGTCCTGCTCTTTGAGGGCTTCGATCAGAAGCGGAATGAGATCGTCATACCGCACCGATTTGTAGCCCGCTTCATCCGTGGTCACGGCTTCGGGCAGCACCGCTTCCACATCCTGGGCGACGACGCCGACCTGAGTCGTACTTAGTTCCTTGTGGCGTTTGTCCCGCTCCGTTTTCCAGAGCTGTTCGTTTTCTGCCGCCGTCCCGTCAGGACCGACAGAGATCGTTGTTTCGATGTCGCGGGTAAAATATTTCAGTGCTTCATCATTCCATTGATAGCTCACTCCGCGCAGCTGAAGAATCTTGTCTAATGCCGTTGGCAGCGTCTGCACGTCGCTCTTGAGGCGTACATCAGACAGCACCGGTGCAGCTGCGGGGTCCGTGAAACTCCATTCCCAAGACCCACTCCTTTTGCTCCTTAGCAGTCTCCACTGATTCTCCACTTGATGTAGCAAACGGCCAGTGACGAAAAGATCACCCGAGACAACGAGTTGGTCCCAAATTCCCACTCGTCGTCTGTCTCCGCCCGCTGACTTATTGCCGATGATCATCAACGTTTTAAAACCGGTCGTATCATTTGAAATCTCCGCCTGATTGGTGACGTTATCCGGGAAGCCACTCCACTCTGAGGTGAAACGAATTGGATTGGAACCCGTCAGAATCCGTAGATTCCCCGCCACGTCAAGCTTATCGTTCGGTTCAGCTGTCCCGATGCCGACCTTGCTGCTCTTCCCGTCAGTTCCGCCATCGGTCACAACGAATCGTCCACCTGGTATGGAGGGAGCATTCACCTCAAGCGAGCCGTTTTCGCCCAACGACACTTTCTGCTTGTCGCCCAATTCGAAGCGAACCGATTTATTGGCGCCAACATGCAATGCGTTCCCAGGGTGTGGCATGCCGATGCCGACGTTGCCCGCGAAGGACGAATTGCCCGTTCCCATGACGGTCAGCCCGCCATCGGGCCCGGTCGTCAAAGCCATCCGCTCATTCGCAGCATTCTTGTCGCGCCATGAGTGTCTGCCGTCAGCCGCATAGAATAAGGTGTAGGGGTTGATGCCCAGACCGAACCCGCTCCACAACTGCAATTTCAGGTTGTTGGCCGTATCCCTATCGGTGAACCTGATCTTCTGGTCGCCGTCGAGTTGAATTTTTCCCTTGCTGACTTCCAGTCTCTCGCCTGGATCCGCCGTCCCGATGCCGACCAAACCTTGGGGGTTGATGAACAACGCCTCGTCAGCGCTTACCGCGCTACCCATGAAAAGCAGGCAGACGAGAAACGGTACCAGGCCCAAGACCAGGCGCCTTGCAGAATCGTGATGGCGCTCGGACTTGCCGGCAACCCTGGACGTGCTCTGTGTCGCTTCGAGCGCGCCCGGTCGTCTCCGTACGGCAGTTAGCCCCTCTTGCAGATCGCCGCGAAATTGTTCAGGCATGATTTTCTCCTGGTTAGGTGTTGTAGAGCCTGAGCGGAATGGTTTGCCGCTAAAGGATGGGTTTCGGCTGGGGAGGAGTTGCATCGAGTCCTGCTCGTTGACCGTCGGTGTCCCCGGCTTGGGCAGCGGTGCCTTTTTCATGGGGTCGACGTCCCGGTCGCGATTTCCAGGGTGGCGCCTCGCCTGACTGTGAAACCCTTGCCAAGCAGCACGTTCCCCGCTGCCTTCAACACCGTCGACTGGCCGGCCGCTCCATCGACCCACAGGTGGGTGGGACTGTAAATGTTCGCGTCGGAGTCCGCGCTCAAGGTGTAGTGCGGCACGATGGCCCGCAGAACTCGATCCCCTTCGACGGTGTTTGCATACAAAGTGCCATCGCCGCCAAAGAGCAATTGGGCCTGCTCTGGAATGCCACCAGCCGGCGAGTGAAGACGGCCGGAAAAGGCGGAACCGAAGGCAAACAGATCAACCTCGCCCGCCCCGTTCCACACGAAGCGAGTGCCGGCCTGATCCGACGCCAGATTGCCACCGTTGAGTAGATACGCTGAATCGCCCACCGCAAAGGTGGGAGCCATGGCCCTTGTTGACCCTGTCAACCAGTCAATGCCAGTCAGTGTGCCCCGCTGATCTGCGACTCGCACCGCGTAGATCTGCTTGCCGGAGGCAGGTTGTTGCACACTGCCAGGCGATAGCTGATCCGGTATCGGTTGGCTCCACAGGCCCGTCAGGGGCGGCCAATTCTCCGCAGCGGCGATCGCTCCCGAACGGTTGTTGAAGCACGCGAGCACGCCTTCGTTTACGGAGTTGGCGGCGACATAAACCTTCTCCGATCCATCGGGGTGCAGGATGACTACCGGGGCGTGGAGTGAGGGAAAATCGGCCTTGGCAAGCGCAGCCTGATTGAGAAGAGGGGTTCTAAAGGATTCGCCGGTCTGCGCATTAATGGCGACCAGTCCTTCCTTCTTGGCCGTAAGATAAACGAATCGACCGCCGGGGCCGATCGTCACGCGGCTGGTTTTTGGGTCAGCCAGTGTCACCTTCCACAGTTCCTGCAGATCCGGATTGAAGCCGTAAACCTCCTGGCCGTTGACAAGATAAAGGCTCCCACCGGGACCGAGCGAAGGCGGATTTTCAGGGTTCAGTCCCGTGACCTCACGGACTCGGGCGGCCGCCGGAGCCTGGGCCGGGTTGCCGGAGTCGAGTTGGTAGCTAATGATCCTGCCATTGCCAACGATGTAGAGGCGACCGGACTGCGATACCAGCAGATGCTGGCCCGGGTTGCCATCTACGCTGATCGGCCAAACAGGCTTGCCACCTACCTCGATCGGCCAGACAGGCTTGGCACCGAGCGGACTCCGTGCCTGCAGCGCCTTTTTTCCTTCCTTGTCGGTCATGAGATAGACCAAGCCATTGTGGAACACCGGCGTATACGACCACGCGTTGGCGAACGGTCTGGTCACATAGGAAAACGCAACGCTGTCCTTGCCGCCAATTCTTGCCGTGGGCAGAAATGGCCGTGCGCTTTGCACGGCTGGCAGGCCGTCCGACTGGGTCAGCGCTGGCTGCCCAGCCAGGGTATATTCGAGGATCAGTCGCGGCCGATGACTGAGGTTGGTCGTGCCTGCCGAAAACCAAGTGCTCCTGGCGCTGGACGGTGTCGTCAAAAGAAGCGAAAACTTTCTTTCTCCGACTTGGCCTTGTAGCGTACCCAAAAAGTCCTCTCTCGCATCCCAATATACGCGCTCCTCTTTCGCGGCTTTGAGTGTCTTGCTGCCGAAAGGAGTTCCGGTAGCCGGCTTTGGAGTCAACGCGGCATCCGAGGGGTATTCGGCTACGTTAACGGTCTGCTGGGCGGTCGTGTGTCCGCTTGAAACGAGGCTGAGTCGAGCCGCTGTAACCTTGGCTTGGGCCGGAAGCGAACTCGCTTGAAAACGAAGGAGAATATTTTTCTCGCCAAATTGGCCGCCGGCGATTTCGGCGGTTTCCACCTCCGACTGAGGAGCGGCAGTTGGCATGAGCGTGATGACACTTCTTGGTTCGCCTGCGGCTAAAGTCGCAGGAATTGCGCACGCCAAGAGCGCCAGAAACCAAATTGACAAAATGTTGCCGATGTTGAACCGGAATCTGCGGCCGGTTGACAACCGGAAAAACTTGTTCATAACGATTCTCCCCACATGGTCAGTGAGATACCAGGATATTCAACTTGCCTGTGGATTCCGGGTCTTTCAGGAGCGACCAACAGAATAGAAAACGGTTGAAGACAACGGCTTGCATATAAAAATTCTGGCCCTGGAATTGCTGCCATCCGTCAAAGACAGGGCGCCCCTCCCATAAGCCTGTGCCTGGATGCCACTCAAACAGGAAGGAGAAAATCCGGTTACCTTGATCTTTGCCGTTCCCATTCGTGGCCAACTCCTTGAATGAGCCCATAAGGAGAAGCCGATCCGATTGGGGCATTTCAGGTGATTCCGTCTGCCGAAAGGCGACGAGTGCCGAGGCGAGCGGCGCCCCGGGATCCGGCATGATCGGAACAGGTGGACGCCGATTTTCATCCATCTCTTGCCAGGTTTCACCATCGCGCGTTGACCAGAAGTCGCGCAGTGGATCAGGCGTTTGTGGAGACTTGCTGCCCCCGTATATCCAGACCTCGGGCGAACCATCGGGAGGCGTCCAGGCAGCAGCGGCAGGATTGAGGCGGCCAGCCCACTCGCATGGCTTGGCCAAAGGAGGCCCCTCTCTTGGCACAGTGGACTTCTCTTCCGGCAAAGGAGACCACTCGAGTTGCGCATCGGGTTTCTCCTTGCCCTGCCAAACATCGCGATAGGCAGTGCCATTGTTGTAACCTCCGATGACCCATAGCGTGTCGTTGAAGACTAGGCAGGCGTGGCCCATGCGCGCCGGCATTGTAGGAGGAAAATCTTCTTCCCTCTTCCAGGACTGGTCCGCTCCATGACACCAGACCTCATTACGCGGACTATCTGGGTCGACCGAGCTGCCGCCGATCAGCCACAGCTTGTTCTTGTAGTAAATGCCCGGGCTCGTCGCCATATGTTGCGGAACGTCGCCGGGCTCAGGACGCCAGGCATCGACGCCCGTGGCCGAGGAATAAAGGGCGTAGGTGCCAAGCCCGTTCTTGAAGATGCCATACAACCGGTCCGAGCCGCTGCCGCTGAAGTCGGTCGCGACGAAGAGCCGGACCGGAGATCCCTGGGGAAGCGCGATCCGGTTCCAGCCGGGGGAAATGACTTGGACCGTTCGGTCGAGAGCATTCCGAACTTCGGTCTGATCTGCGGGTTCCTTGTATTTGCCCTCAAGGCGGTAAACGGACGTAATCGACGGCTTTTCGGTTTCGGGAAATTGGCCCAGGACGGGAAACGCACCTGAGATGATCCTGTTCCCGGCATCTTGGGCGGTCCAGTTTCCCACCTCTTCATTATTCCGAAACAGGGTCAGCGTGTCGTAGCCGGTTGCGCAAAAGCCCACCGTGACCCCCGTCTGGCCGGCATGCAGAATGTAGTTGGGATTGACCGTGAAATAGCGAATGTCGGGTTTGCCCCGAGGTTCCAGTTCTTTCTTGACCGTTATTGAAGACTTCTCGCCAGTTGACCACTGTTGCCTACCCGTCGAGGTCTCAACGAGGACTTCGATTTCGGCGTTGCCCGGCGGCGTGTTGGACACGAAGCCTTGCAGTGAGATCGAAACCGGCAGGGCGGTCGGGACAGGCCCGGTATTCCACGCTTTCTTGCCGGCTGGTGGGTTTTGCAGCGGAATGATCTTCGCCGTCTTTCCAGCCGATTGCCCCGTGACTTTCAAGAATTCGTCTCGCGAAGCCAACAGGTCAACTTCCTTTGCGCCGCAACCGACTGTGACGGTCACCCTGACCGTAGTTCCTGCCGGAAGTTGTGGGATGGCGTTTACCTCAATCCCGACCTGGTTGGTGGCAGCAAAGGAGTCGCCAATTTTTACCGCCGTGTCAGCGGTTCGTGCAATTGTGAAGTCGTTCATGCGAAGTCCTTGCGAATCTAGGGTGCTGTGGTTGGTGCGGCGTCGATCGTGATGGTGAGTCGTTTTGCGTTCGCTGGCATGTCCTCGGCGCAGGCAGTGAGGCGATAGGTGGTATCGGCCTCGACGGTCACAGCGTATTCCCGCGGAAAAGGCTGCGTATCCCATTTGGCGATCAAGACGGTCGCCCCGTCCTTTCGCATCTGCTCCAACTGCAATGACTCTGCCCCCTGCAGCGACCAGGCCAGATGGATGCGTGTCCCTCTGGCGACTGCCTCGGCGCCTTCGCGCACCCAGAAACTCAGGACCTTGACCGGGGCGATAGCGAGTTTCAGCCAACCCTCGGCGATGGCCGGCCAGGTATCGGAGAAAGCGGCACGGTCGGTGGCTTCCACGATCGCAGGGTCGAGTTTCCACTGGGTGACATCCGGGCGATAAGCCCACGACCATTCGCCATAATCGTCCGACGGCCTGGGCATCTCCGGCGTGGAAGAGAGCCCCAGGACGGGCGCCGTTTGAAAGAAGACCTCGCGCGCGCGCCTCGCGCCGGTCGCGTCCTCGGGCGGCAGTTCGACAAAGGCTCGCGGCAGGGCCCCGGTCGTGGCGTGTACACGCGCCTGCGGATCGATCAGCATCGTCACCTGCAGCGGCTGCATGCAATCGATGTCGAAGTCCTGGACGGCAAAAAACCCGGCCGTGTTCCCGACCACGGCGCGCTTGTCCTCACCCCAGGCCGGGTAGAAGGCACCGCTGGTGATGACCCCTCCGCCCGATGGCGCAGCGGCGCATCGGAAGACACCGACCAGCCCGTCATCGGCGGCGTGGACGTCGCCGAGACGCAGAGGCCACTTGAGCTGCTGGAAACCGAGCGTGTCAAGGAGAGCATCGACGGGCGCTTCGCCGGCATCGGCGGCGCGCAGTTCGGGGCGATGCGCCGGCAGGCCGGCCGTTTCGAACCGTAGACTCGCCCGCACCAGCGCCAGCGGATGTCCGACAAGGACGGCGACACCGGGGTCTGCTTCGGGAATGCGCTCGTCGGTAGAAGCCATCACATGGTCGATGCAGGCGGAAAAGGTGTTGCCGTGATCAGGGATGAGGGCCAGGACCCAGTCACGGAAGTAACGCAGGTACGGGTTGTCGATGGCCTCCGGCGCGACGCCAGGAACATCCAGCCAGTAGAACGCGGGTGCCGAGCTGCCGGACTTCAGGCCAAGCTTCCTTTGCAGCACGCCCAGAGGTTTGCCCGACGCGGAATAGATCGTCAGGCTCTTTTCCAGATGGTTGGGGACTACCCAGCCACAGACCGGTCCGCCATTCTCCTCCGGATGGCCGGAAGCGTCTTCCCACTCGAACCGCAAGCGCATGGGCTGAGTGAAGCGGGGACGCAGCTCGATGAACTTCGCGTCATGCGCAGCCACAGTCGAGCCGACCACGCACGAGCTCGCACGGCGCAGTAACCGAGCCTCCCAATCCCCCGACACCGATTGATTGATCTGATCGACCGGCAGTTTCAGCGTCTGGCCGAAAGCGTCGACGACGAAAGGCGCTTGATCTCCAGACGCCCGGCGCGGATCGGGAGGAACGGTCCGTCAGCGACGCGCGGCGCAGTACGGAAGGTGTCGCGCCGCTCATCGAAGCCGTCATTGATGGCGGCATCCACGGACGCAAGTTCATACGATTGACCCGCACTGTCGAGCCACTTGTCATAGTCGAGCGGCGGCAGTTGAATGCCGGGTTGCTGCAAGAGTAATGCGTCGTTGAAGCCGTCGAGGCTTTGCGCCAACACCCTCTGGTTCTTCAGGATATTGACCAGGGGGTGAGACTTGTCCAGGGCTTCCAGGCGTTGTACCAGGTTGTTTGCCGTGCTCGGGGTCAGGATCGCATAGCCTTGATAGCTTGCTTCCCCAGCGGAACCAGCCGGGTAGGGTCCTTCGTCTTTCAGCATCAGATCGCCGCCCGCGTTGTCCACGAGGTGCCAACGGCTGCTCAGCAAGTCTTGCGGCAGGGCGTCGTCGCTCGCGGTCGGTGACGCGTAAGCAGACTGCCACGAAACTTCCCATACGAGAAAGAGAGGAATCCAGGGGTTGCCATCCCATTTGATCGGGAAACTCTGGTCGGGCAGGCGACCGATCAGCGAATTGGGATCCGTAGCAGGCTTCTGCTGTGCCGCTGTACTCCCCGGATTCTGCAAGGCTCTGACGGTATCGCTCAGTTCTTTCTCGTGCTGTCTGGACGCCAGTCCGGCGATGGTGGCAGCGTTACACTCATCGAGCAGAAGAGCCTCAAGAAACAGGGACCAATGGATTCCGCCTGGGACAGGTAGCGTGTTCGGCTGGGGAAACAGGTCAGCAAACAACTGCTCGGCCGTGACCGTGGCGATTGAGCCAGAAGGGATTGCCAGCACGATCCCCGTGACCTCCTGGCCGGAGATGCGGCACGCCAGTTTATTGTCGGTCGACGACCAGGTCTTGAGCCGCGCCATGGCGGGCCCCTGGAGCGCAATCGCCGGATCGCCCGGCCTCTGGAAGGGCGGCGCTGGCACCGACGCCAAACGGTATTTCAACTCCCGCTTTCCAGCGTCCAACGTCGGGGTTCCATCCGGCTGAGTCTTGAATTGCTCGCCCAACGCGTCATGGAGGCTTCTCTCGCTGGCATCCCGCTCTTTCCTGGCGCGATGCCAGGCGGTTTGCTCGGTAGCGAGAGCTTTTTTGGCGACACTGATCTGTTTGTCCAGCTCGTTCGACCGCGCGGAGACGCCGCGACCTCTGAGCTCGTTGGTCCACAGATACCAGAGCGCATAGACCTGCCAGCGCAAGTCCTCCACACGGCGAGAGAGGTCATCGCAGCGTTGTTGCCTGGCATTCAGCTCACGCAGTAACTTCCGGAGGCCTGCCGGGATCGGGTTGGTGCCCGCCGCCTTTGGCGGCCCGGTAGTTTGGTTGGTGTCAGGTAGATCGGGTTCCGGGCGAATGAGGAAGATGCTGCCGCCCTGAACCCCATTGAAGCGGCGTTCATGCAACTCATGCTGCAGCTCGGCGGCAGTAACGGACTGAGATAGCAGGTCGCCCTGCAGGGCCGTGAGCAAATCCTGATCGACCGCTCCCGGCACGAGCAGGGCCGCTACCGCTTCCGCTGCGGTATTGCCGACCGCAAGCTTGTAAGCCTTCGTGTGGTTATCCGGATTGGCGGGAAAGACCGCGGGCTGACTCGAAGCGGCCCCCTCCTCGGACTGCATATAGTTGTGCGTTGGCCCCTGCCAGGTGATTCCTCTCACCAACCCGTGGCAGAGAAGGCGCGCTGGCGAAGTAGGCGGCTTGATCTCCGTAATGCTCCAGGCCTGCTCCTTGGCCCACCGCTGAAGCTCGGTGAAATACTTGTCCTGCTGCTCCGGAGTGAGGTCCCCCGGTGGCATGGAATTGTTCGCGCGGAATTCGGCAAGCAACCTGGCCAGCGGATCGTCCTCTGGGTCGGCATACCAGCCGGTGACGAGGTAGGACAGGCGGCTGCCTTTGGGGATGCCCGTCACCGGGTCATGAAAGCCAAGCACTCCGCGACACGCGGGGTAATAGGCGCTGAAGGCCGGATCCCCGGGACCGATCGCCGTGATCGTCACCAACGCGGCTTCGTCCTGTTCTGCGAGGGTTCCCGTCACCTCGGTGCAGGCACCAATCTTCTGGAACTCTGCCGCTTTGTCCTTGTGAAAAGTCGGCCAGGTGATTGCGCTCGCAGGGTCGGCTGGCTGACCATCGCTCCTGATGAACCAGGCCTTGCCGGATAGCTTGCCATTTGCTGCGCCGCTGCCGCCGTAGCGCTGCACCAGCCAACGATTCGGAATCGGCGGAAAGGAAATCTTTTCAGCTCCCGACTGACTGCCATGCGTCAAGGCCCGCGGCAGCCGAAAGTGAAGATGAATCCCCGGCTGCAGGTCAGCCGCCTTCTCGAACGGATTGCCATTACTATCGCTGTCACCGCCAAGTTCCGCCCCGAAGAGGTAGCTGCCACTCAACTTCGCAAAATTCGGGGCCAGATTCGTCCACTGAAATATCTGTCTGATGGGAACGACGTTCCTACCACCAGTCCATCGATGTGAATGGGCACCAGTAATCTGGCGGGTTCGTCGCCGTTGTTCATCGCGCGTCCGTGTCCTGAGGGTTTGCTACGTCAAAAACGACCCGGCCCGGGCTCTCTACCATCTCCACTCCGAAGTCGGCGGAGGTGAATTCCTGCGTAGCTTCCCTTGTTTTGAGTGCCTCGAGTTTCTCCTTCAGCGCCTTCGCCAACTGCGCCACCTCCACGACGCGCGGCGCATTGGTTCGCAGAGGAACGGGCACCTGGGAGCTACCAGTGAGCTGATGGCCTGGTCCCGGCGCGACGCCGTCCTTTTCGTCATGCTCAGGGTTGTCATTGAGCCGCCGCAGACGAAGTTTCCGGAAGCCCGTGCCATCGACGGAAGCGCCGAAATGCATGCCCTCCGGCGGCTGCCTGACCTCGATGCGATCAACCTTTCCATTGAAGATGCAGAGCATGATGTCGGGAGCCAGGCGGTCGATGCGCAGCGGATCGAGGGGGATGGTCGCAGCACTGTCTTTCCAGGCGCGCATCTCGAGCCCCTGCCAGCCTTCCACCGCCGGCGAGCGAAGAAGGAAACCGGTGAGTGGCCAGTTGGGGCGCCTCCCGGCTGGCTGTTTCACGGCGATGTCTGACGGCTGCGACCGTACAAACGATCCGCCCTGGCCCTCGCCCCCACTCGCATCGACGGGCAGCGAAAAAGTCGTCGGGCCAAGGCAGGTCACCGGGTGCTCACCGTTGATCTCCGCGTTTGACCCGGACACGCCAGAAACCAGGATCCTCTCGTTGCTCTTGAGCGCATGCGGAACAAGGGTCGTCACTACGGTGGGATTGGCCGCCGAGTTCGAAGTGATCAGCTGCGGCTTCGTCCGAACTTCCAGTGACTGCTCCATCGCGAAGTCGAGGAATTTGTCGCGCAAATACTCGTCCACGAGCTCATCGTGGGCGACGCTCCTGCCGACGCTGCAGGCTCCTTCCAGCAGGCACTTGAGCCAGCCAGGATCGAGGTAAAAAAAGCGCATGCTGTCCGGCGGCAGCATCCGTTCATCGGCAACCAGATAGGTGAAGGGAACCCGATAGAGCAGCACCAGCCGGGCCAGCCACTGACAGACCGTCTGCGGGATCGTCAGGTCGAAATCCGTGGTGAGTTGCAACTCGCCCGCTTGCGTTGTCTTCTCGTCCTTCGTCTCCCGCAGGAAAGCGTCGCTGCTGGGTGGAAGGTCTGCCCAGGTTTCACTTCCGCTTTGCGGGGTCTGGCCGTTCTGCATCGCCTTGACGCAGGACGTCATGATATCGCTCTCGGCGTTGCCGGGGGTGCCCAGAAACGCCCTGAGCCGGTTGCGGCCCAGCACCTCATTGATCTGGCGCCTTACCCTCTTGCGATGGGCGTGTAGCGCCGTGGCGAAGTGCCGATCCTGCAGGGCCAGCAGGCGGCCAAGCTGGAAGGCGGCGGCGTACGTGACATCCATCATTCCGTCCAGCGGGCTGTAGCGCAGGGCCGCGTCGGCCGCAGGCAGGAAACGGTACTTGGTTTCCCTGGAAAGATAGAGCGGCACGAGCGGGCCGCGATACCAGGAGACCGTCTTTTCGCCGAGCCGCGTGCTGTGGTTCAAGGCCGTGTAGCCCAGATCCCAGGCGTCGTAGACCTGTTTTTCCGCAGGCGTCAGGGTGGCGCCCGCGGCGCCGTCAGCCTGCCGGGGAATACGGAGCAACTGCACCTTGAGCTGGTTCATCGACGCCTTGAAGGCGAAGGCCTCACAGCAGTGAAAACTCCAGCTCGAAAGCACAGCCAGCCGTACGGGCTTGTCTGCCGCCGGCTTCGCGGCGCCGGGAAGATGATCCTGCAATCCTTCCAGGGAGACGAGGTAGGCCCGGTTCTCGAGCGCCTTCACCGGACTCCTGTCGGGGAGCGGAAAACGGTTGGCAAGAACCACGGAAAACCAGCCATCGGCGAGGAAGGAAAGCGTTTCCTTGGCCCCGGTATTCACCTCCCGGACATGCGCGAGATAGGCAAGGTCATCGAAGCGCGGCGCGACGCG
Source organism: Candidatus Accumulibacter necessarius (assembly GCF_036625085.1). Lineage (NCBI taxonomy): Bacteria > Pseudomonadati > Pseudomonadota > Betaproteobacteria > Candidatus Accumulibacter > Candidatus Accumulibacter necessarius. The sequence continues at coordinate 280,574 of NZ_JAZKUM010000007.1, forward strand.
CTGAAAGACCTCCCAGGGAAGGTCGATCGTATGGCACAGATCATCCTCTGACTCATAGGAGGCAAGTTCAACGTGTGGGCCGACCCACGTTTCGTTCGCCGCCGGGTTGATCAATTCACCAAGCCTGCGCGTCTTGCACTCCGGAAAGCCCTTGGCCGGAAAATCCGCCGCACTGACAACCAGCAACGCCATCCATGGCCGCGTGTCACCTGTTTTCCGCGAGCCGGCGATGATGCTCCTCTCCCAGGGTAGCGTGCGCCGGGTGAAAACGACGTGTGGCAGGGAACTTGCAAAATCGCCAATCCGCCCCTTGGGAGGATACACGGAGTACACCTCCGCTGGATTCAGCGCAAAGCGGGGACCGGCCACGGAAAAGCTGAACTTGCTGCGGTAGCTCCCCTTGGAAGTCGGGTCGTCGGCCAGCTCTTGCACGGTCTGCGCGACTTCGACATGGTATTCGCCCGGTTCGAGCGGCGGCTCACACCACTGGTGAAACTGAATCTCGCCAGTGGCGAGTCTTGTTTGATGTTCGCTCATCTAGACAAATGCCTCACCGAGTCGGCAGATTTTCGGGTCGGCCTGAAAATACGATTCACGGGCCTCGGCCAGCTCGTCAAGATTCACCTTGTTCACATCAAAGGGCGACTCCCGGGCGAGAACGGCGAGCACCGCGTTCCGCCTTGGTGAGGAAACATCATCCATCACCGTCCAGATCTCCTTTCTTTCGTTCGCTGCGATGGTTTCAGCAACCTTCAACTGATCGTCCCACGGGATAGGCTTGTCAAAGGTCTCATAGGCAAATTTTTCAATCGCCATCGCCGGCAGCGCGCCCTGCGGATGAATGGGATCGAACGAGATCCGAAGGCCAGCCCAGGCCCGGAGCGTGATGGCCTTGGGCGCCTCCGGCAAGGGCACCTTGCCTTCTTCGAGGCTCTTGCCCCAGAGAGCATCGGGAACAGCGGTCTTGACGAGCGAGGCGCGCATATTCTTTCGCACCTCTGTCCGGCCATTGATGCTGACCTTGTAGCTTGACCTCAACCCGGTTTTGCCCATCGAACGGATGCCCAGTTCTGGCGGACTGGAGGTGAGAGCGTCTTGCGGTTTCAGCCCCGTGAACTCGGATACGGGAATCAGTGACTGGGTGGTCAACGCCAAAGCATGCGCATTGACGACGCGAAGCATCGTCCCACTCCTTGTCTTTTCCTCGCGGATCAGCCCGCTGTTGATCTGGGTTACGATCACATTGCTGCTGTCCGGGCTTCCCTTCAGCGTCGGGGGCAGGAAGGACTCGACAAACTCCTGCGCCCTGAGCGGCGGCGGTGGCTGTTTGTCCGGACCGAAGCGGACGGTAACCGTGATGACCGTGAGGTCGATCTGGATGAGCCCGGCGAACGCCGGACCCCAGAGGTGCATTTGCGCACCAAGGTGGATCCTGATCGAAAAGATCCCCAGGTCGACTTCGACACCGAGCGCAACTCCCACGTCGATCAGGTAGTAGAACGGCTTCCAGCTCAGCAGGAAATCGGCGTAGGCAATAAACCAGACCTTGACGCTGGACGACTGATAGACAGCGGCAAGTTTGCCGCCGGCCATCAGACACGAGGGGGTGAGCGCGAAGTACATTCCCCCCGTAATGCTCATTTCCTTGGTGACCTGCCAGTTGATTCCCAGCCGGGGCACGATCGGATAATGCGGCGGAGGCATGAACTTCGGGTGGTAGCCTCCCAGCGTCAGGACGAAGTCACCGGCGAGCGGTCCGCCAAACCAGATGTAGAACGCGAAGCCGCCGGTGAGGTGGCAGTCCTTGCAGAATACGTACGATTCGTCGGTGAGCCGGGCTTCCAGCCTGATCGTCCCTTCGGCGGGCTTGATCACCACCCTGAGCGCCAGCTCCGCATAGGCGACCGCTTTGCCCGGCTCACTACCTTTGGGAATCGTCATCGCGGCCAACCCAAGGAGCCCGATCTCCACCTCATTCCCGAAGGAAACCGAAAGCAGGGCAAACGCCTGGATCATTTCAAAGGAACTGAAGCGGATACCGATCGCGAACCAGTAATCGCCGAGCGAAGGCGGAATGAATTTCTGCAGTTTCCCGATGGCATCCTGCATCAGGCTACCCGGTCCGGAGGACAGGTAAGCTGGATCGAGGGCGGCGCGTACGAGCGGGAAATTGGCGACCTCTTCAATCGGCGGCAGGGTCAGTTTGCGGTTGTAACCGAATCCCGCCGCCAGACCGTTAACCCGAAAGCAGGGCGGCCCGCCCAATTCCAGGTGCACGATGGCGAATATGTACAGCGAAGCCCTGCCGTCGACCGACGCATATGAGCCAAATCCGGTAATGGCGAAGTTCGCGGCCTGGATCATGGCCATGCCGTCGTACTGAACCGTTTTCTGGCCCTTGAGCGAGATCTCGCTCTTCAGGAAGCTGCCGCTGATGCTGATCGGCCCGCCCCGATAGGCCAGGTCGATGCCGTCCAGCGCCAATTCCAGATTCGCCGGTTTCGGGTCGGACGGCGGCAGGCGAACGCACAGTCCCGTCAGACCGAGATGCAGTCCGCCGACGTCAACAGCGGAATCCAGGAGCAGTCCGATCTTGCCGTCCTTCCACTCGCAGCCCACGCGCCCAAGCCGCAGCGGGCCGATCGTCTTGCCGACCACGAACCACTTGCGCATGCCATCGGCCGAGTCCACAGCAGCCGTCGGCGATCCTCCGCCAGCCGTGCTTACCGCTGATCCCGACGGCGCGGAACTCCCGGCCGTTTTCTTTGCCGGCTGGCCAACCGGGGGTACCGCGATCGTCTTGGCGCCGATTGCCCCGATGGCGATGCCGGCGACAAAACCCGAACCCCCGGAGTCAAGCAGGAGCCGGGCCTGGGCAAGCTGGCCGATCACCGCGCGGCGCATATCCGGGGTGAAACCCGAGACCTGCCCGATGCGCAAGTCACTCAGGGTCAGCCCCTTGCCGATCAGCGTTGCAACCACCCCGGAGGCGGGGACCACGATGGGCTTCTCGTGGACCATGCCCCATAACGTGGCAGGCTCATTCCCTTTCGAGACCTTGACGTAGAGGAAGCTGAGATCCGCGATGCCGAAAGACAGACCCTTGTAATCATTACCCGAGAAGCACTCGGCGTAGATGCTGCGCAGCCTGATGTCCTCAAGGCCTACCTGCGGCAATTCGCCCAGACTCGGCAGCACTTGCTTGACCACATCATCGAGGGTCCTCTCCCCGAGGTTCCAGCGCCAGCCAAGCCTCCAGCCGGAACCGCCATGCTCGGCGCTCAAATCGACGGGTTCCCCCGCCAGTCTCGCATCGAGAACGAGCGCGAACTGCGTCGACTCGGACGCTCGCTGGATCGCCTCAAGCAAGCGCTCCTTGCGCTCTTTATTCATGTGGTGACGCCTTCCGGATGGATGCGGTCAAGCAGAGGGCCACGCTCCCGAGTCACGCCCGGCGAACGCAGCGACCACCTCTTCCCCCCGCGGATCGCGAACCAGTGCGAACGGCGTCGATTCGGCTGCGACATGTTGGCGACGATCCTGATGGTCATGGCCCGCGTCTCAGCTCGAAGAATGGTCTCGCAAGTACTGCTCCAGCAGTCGTCGGGAACCCGCGCGGCAGCGAAGCGCCCGCACACTGGCAAGGTCCGTCACGGCAAACAGATCCTCGATTCCCTCCAGCCCGGGTACCTTGCCCATCCACTGCCCATCGCCCTGCGCCTTGAACAACACGACAAGGGAAGCGTTCTCCGCCTGTTCGGGCACCACGGATGTCCCGCCTGTTGCCGGTAGCGCCTTGGCGGGAGGGAAGAGAACCTGATAGAAGAGATCCGGGTTTTCTTCAATGAGAGGTCTCAACCACTCGGGCACGGACATGCCATTCGCTTCGAGCAACACCGCCAACGGTTCTGCCATGTCGTACGCCTCCTGAACACGCGCGACGAGGTGCGGAATGGCCGGCGCGGCTGCGCAGGGAGCCGCGTCCGAACCAGGTGCCCGCGTTCATCCACTCGCCGCCTGCAACTCCCTCCCGCCTGAACTGCACTCGCGCATCGGGCCCGTGGTCCCAGCCACAAACCATCCGTTGGCCGGGTAGCCCGCGACGCTTCGGCTCCTACGCCGCCGTGGCGCGGATAACCCCAAACGCAGCTGGCCGGAGCCGGATCCTGGAGTGGGCCGTCGAAACGGCAGCCGGGGAAATCATGGCCACCGCGACAGCCTCACTCTTCGCCAAGCAGCGCTGCGTACTCCTCGAGAATTTTCTTCGAAGAGTCGCGACATCTGAGCACCCGCAAACTCGCACCGGTGATGTCAAACAAATTGCCGAGATCCGCATCCCCCGTCAAAGCGCCAATCAAGCCGTCTTCAAAATTGAGCCCGAACATCATCAGCAGAGCGCCGTCGTCAACCTTGATCGTCGCTACCTTGGCTTCCCTGTCGGCGTCGGCTTTGTGCTCCTCAAGCCAAGCTGCTTTCTCCGTGTCAGTTAACGCTCGTTCGTTTTTCGAAAAGTAGAAAGCGTCGCAGGAGATCGACGTTGTGTTTAGAAACTTCGCTATGTCGGGGCTCTCCGGTAGGGACACGCTCTTGCTGTTCAAGTAAGCCACCAGATGTTCTCCCTTTATGGTGACCGGCTTTGTTATATAGACCGGTTGTCCTTTGGTGATATTGGTTGCGTCGGGAATCATGAGATAAGACTCTTTGCCGTCCGCCTTCACTGCCACCGCCACGCCAAAGTGTGTCTTGCCGTCGAAAAGAGTCGCCGGGCAAAGCGTTCCTCCGGACAGTACGGGTAGATTTGTGCCGCTTTCGTTTGCCATACGTGGTTCCTCCATGGAAAGGTCAAAAGTGCCAACAAGCAGGATCGTATTCCTGACATCTGCACCCCCAGGGCCAGCCACGCAGCGCATTTTGCACGCCAGGAATTGTCAAAGGGCGGATGACCGCGAGCTCGGTGCTTTCGGCCTTGCCGCGCGGGTTACAGGGTTGGTACAAGGGCGCCCAGGATTCTCCTCTAGCGAGATGATTGGGTGAGTTCCAGGTTCCTCAGTTCTTCTCGTACAACGCCTGGCCCTTGACGGACAAGGCGGGACCGGAGACCGACACCGGGGGCGACTGGTTTGCCAAGCCATAGACCCCCATTCTGAACGACATCACTGGACTCCCTTCCCAGGTGGATGAATGCTGGCGTCTGGCGTTGAGCAAAACTTAGTCTAGACGAAGCCGAACGGCCGAACCATCAGGATTTTCGATGATCCGTTGCGAAGTCTTTTCTGTGCTTCTTGCCGGTGACTTGCGCAGCCACTCGCCTGCGGAGAGCGGAATCAGCCATAAGGAGCCATCGTCATTGAGTTCACCCGTAACGCCTGGGCACGCTCGGGCTTCCCCGGCTCAGCGAGATCCGGCCAGCAGGAAATCGATCGCCTGCCGCCACCAGGCTTCGTCCAGCCGGTCGAACCAGTCGTTGTGCGCGGCGCCTGCGATCACCGACAGGCGCTTGGGTTCTACCAGCGAGTCGTAGAGTGCCCGGCCGAAACGGCTCGGGACGATTTGGTCGTCGCCGGCAACGACCACCAGCACGGGGCGTCCGATGGTCGCCAGGTGGCCGACGCTGTCGTAGCGGTCGCGCAATAGCCACTTCACCGGCAGCATCGGGTAGTGGTGGCTGGCGACGTGTTCAAGCCGGTCCCATGGCGTGATCAGCAGGAGGCCGGCGATCGCCTCGCGATGGCGCGCACTGGCTGCGGCTGCCACGCCGGCTCCGAGCGATTCGCCGATGATCAGCAGCGGCCCACCGTGGCGAGCGTGCGCCAGGGAAATCGTCTGTTCGGCGTCGGCGACCAGGCTTGGTTCGCCGAGTTCGCCGGCGCGTGGCCCATAAGCGGGATACTCGGCGAGGATCACGCGCAGACCGAGTCGGGTGAGCACTTCGGCGTAGAACTGGCGGTGACCGGCATGGCCGGCATTGCCGTGGAAAACGATCGCCGTGGCGCGTGCCGGTGACGCAAGTGGTTCGGCCGACAGGCCGCGGAAGTCGCTACTCGTTGGCCAGGGCGAAAGCCCACCCGAGACCATTTCCGCCACGCTGGCCTGGTCCGGGAAGTAGAGCAGATGATTCTGGAACATGGCGATTCCCGTCAGGGCGATCAGATAACTCAAGGCGCTGAGGACTACGATCCGCAGCGTCGCCGCAGCCGTGGCAATGCATCGCGAGCCGCCAGGGCGGCTGCGCAAGGCGGACGACGACAGTGGGCGCAGCACAGTGCTCCTATTTTCGCTTGAAATAGCGAGGGTCTTCGAACAACGAAAGGATCTCAACCTTGCCAATCTCCGGGTTGTCCGGCACGAGGTAGAGGATCGGCGTGATCAGTTCCTCGAAGATGCCGCGCAGGCTGCGGGCACCGGTCTGGTATTCAATGGCGATCTCGGCAATCTGCTCGAATACCCGCGGTCCGATGCTCAACTCCACGCCTTCTCCCCGGAAGATCTCGATGTACTGCCGGTAGATCGAGTTCTTCGGTACGCTCATGATGCTCACCAGCATCGCCTTGCTCAAGGGGTGGAGGTTGGCGATCACCGGCAGGCGGCCGGTGAACTCGGGAATCAGCCCGAATTCGAAGAGATCGGTGGGCTTTACCCGCTTGTTCAGACGGTCGAGGATGTTCTGGTTGTCGTCAGTCGAGGTGGCGATGAAGCCGAAACCATGCGTTCTCGACATGATGTTTTCGAGGCCGACAAACGCTCCGCCGCAGATGAACAGGATACTGCTGGTGTCGATGTACTGGTTGTTCTTCAGCTTGACCGGCGAACCTTCCATGATCTTCAGCAGTGCGTGTTGCACACTCTCGCCTGAAGTCGCCGCCGACGGGGCGTGCGTCGCCTTCAGTTTGTCGATTTCGTCGATGAAGATGATCCCGTGCTGCGCCTGCTCGATGTTGCCGTCGGCCTTGTCCAGCAGCCGCTGCAGTGCGGCCTCGATCTCTTCATTGACATACTTGGTCTGCGCCAGCGAAGTCGCATCGGCGGTGACGAAGGGCACCTTCAGCATTCTCGACAAGGTGTCGCAGAGCAGGGTCTTGCCGGTTCCTGACGGTCCGACGAGGAGGACGTTGCTCTTTGCCATCGCGCCCCTGTCGTTGTGAAAGGTGGCGATCTTCCGGTAATGCGAATAGACGGCAACGGCCAGGACCTTCTTGGCCTCATCCTGGCCAATGACGTACTGATCGAGATACCTGACGATCGCGCTGGGTGTGGTTTCTCTGGCTAACAAGGACTACCTCGATGGAATCGACAAACGTTGCAACAGGCTTTTGGTTCGCTTGCCAGGCTGCTTCCAGGCGGGCCGTCTGCCAGGCGCCCATGTTATGCCGAAACGGTCGCTCGTGCGGCTCGGCATGGCAGAGCCGGGTGAAGGTCCGGGGCCGGCCGCGGTCAGCTTTGCGCGCACGCTCAGGTGCATCGCTGTCCCCGGGTCAGGGCCAGGTACGACAGGGGCGCGGCTAGCGTGCAGACAGCCACGGCCAGGGCCAGCACTGCACCGCCGCCGGCCAGCGCGTGGCCGACGGCGATTCCCACCAGCGCGGCGATGGTCATCTGAACGAAGCCCATCAGGGCCGAAGCCGAGCCGGCCATTGTCGGATAAGGGGCCAGCGCCCTGGCAATGGCATTCGGCATGACCAGGCCGGTTGCCACGGTACAGAAGAACATCGGTCCAAGGATGGCGGCGATGCTGCGGACGCCCGAGAATTCGAGTGCCGCCATGCTGACTCCGGCGATGGCGCCGAGCCAGGCGCCGCGAAGGAGCAGGTAATCGCTGCCGAGACGTCTGACCAGCCGGCCGGAGGCCAGCGAGCCCAGCAGGTAGCCGGCGATGACGACGCCGAAGCACAGGCCATACACCTGCGGCGTCAGGCCGTGGCGATCCGCGAGTACGAATGACGAAGCAGAGATGAAGGCGAACAGCGCGCTGTAGGAAAAGGAGAAGCTGAGCAGGCAGCCCAGATAGTGGCGGTCGGCGAGCAAGCGGGCGAAGTTGGCGACCATCTGGCGCGGATTGCTTGCCGCTGGGTCGCGATGGACATTGCTTTCGCTTAGCATGCAGGCGACGGCGACAAGCTGCAGCGCGCCAATGAGGAGCAGCAGCACGAAATTGGACTGCCAGCCGAAGAGAACGGTCAGGAAACCACCGAGCGTCGGTCCGACCAGCGGCGCAATGGCCATTGCGCCACCCATGTAGGCAATGATCCGTGCCGATTCGCTGGCGCCCCAGAGGTCGCGGACGACCGCTCGGCCGATCACCGGCCCCGCGCAGGCGCCAAGGGCCTGCACGAAACGGGCAAGGACGAGCATCTCGATGCTTGTCGCAAGGACGCAGCCGATCGAGCCCGCACAAAAGAGCGCCAGGCCGCCGAGCATGAGCGGTCGTCGCCCGAAGCGATCGGACAGCGGACCATAGAAAATCTGCCCGCAGGCAAAGCCGGCAAGGAACACCGACAGCGTCAGCTGCACCCCGGCCGCATCGGTGGCAAAGACTCTGGCCAGCGTCGGCAGTGCCGGCAGGTAGAGATCGGTGGACAAGGGGCCGAGGGCGACCAGCGTCGTCAGCAGCGCTGCCAGCGCGAAGGACGGACGGGCGGAAGTCATCCGCTACGACGGCGGCCGATTGTTGCGGGCAGCATGTTCAGGGTTCCCCGCTCAAACGCTTCATCCAGCCTGCAGTGCCGCCAGTTCCCGCTCGTCGAAACCCGCGGCCCGGCGTGCTGCGAGGTTGAAAGGCCCGCGCAGGCGTGGCGCGCGGTACCTCTGGACCAGTTCGGCGTAACAGGCCACCGGCTCCAGACGCCGCTGGTCGCAGAGCCACCGGTACCAGCGGTTGCCGATGGCGACATGGCCGATCTCGTCACCGAGGATGGTTTCCAGGATCGCAGCGCCGCGCTCGTCGCCGACGCGGCGCAGCTTGTCGCGAATCGGCGGTGCCGCGTCGAGCCCCCGCGCCTCCAGCGTTCGCGGCACCAGGGCCAGGCGCGCGAGCAGGTCGTCGCTGGTCTTTTCGGCCATTTCCCACAGACCGTTGTGGGCCGCATAGTCGCCGTAGCTGAAACCCATCGTTTGCAGGTGTTCGCGCAGCAGTTCGAAGTGGCCGGCCTCCTCTCTGGCGACGCCGATCCAGTCACGGTAGAAGTCGTGCGGCAGGCCGTCGAATCGCCAGGTGATGTCGAGCGCCAGGTTGACCGCATTCAGCTCGATATGGGCCAGCGAGTGAATCAGCGCCGCGCGTCCCTCAAGGGTGCTGACCGGTCGCTGGGCAAGCTGCGCCGGCGGCACCAGCAGCGGCCTGGCGGTGCGGCCGGGGAGTGTTTCGGCCAGCAGGCGGCTGCGATCGGGCGGGGCGAACTGCAGATCCTCCCGGGCTGGGGCCATGGCCTGGACGGCCGTGCACTTTTCGCGTGGACCGCTGATCAGCAGGGCGTCGAGGGCGAGTTGGCGCAGGTTCAAAGGGCTCCTTGCGGCATCGTCGACTGCGGTGCAGCGATGAAACCATAGCGTCCGGGTACTTCGGATCGGCGCAGCGAGTGCAACGGCACGCGACAGCCTTGCCAGGCAAGCGCCAGTTTCGTCGCGCCGGTCACCGGCTGCTCGATGGCTGCGAGGACGCTCGCGTCGTCGGCGACCTCGCCACTCGGCAGGCGCAGGCAGTGGCGCAGAGCGGGCAGGTCGCGGTCGCAGAGCAGGGCGATGCCGTCGTTGATCTCGATCAGCAGGTTGCCCTCTTCGTCGATGGCTGCGCTGCGGAACTCGTGGACGACTTCGCCGACATGCGTTGCGATCCGGTCTGCCGCCGTCAGGCGCAGAACCCAGGGCGTGTATTCGAGTTCGACGAATACCCGTTGTGGGCCGTTCTGCACGAAGTAATTGCCGTCCTCGTCATGCGCGTACTGTCGGTTCAGGAAATCGTTCAGGCCGCCGTGGGTGACCGCCTCGCCGCGCAGGCGCCAGCGGCCACGGCGGTCCAGCGACAGCCAGCCGTAACAGGCAGGCACATTCGGCCAGCGCAGCATGGCGCTGAAGTCAGGCTGACGCATGCTTCACCGGCGGCGCCCGGGTCCGTGAGACTTGCTGCCAATGCCGCCGGGCGTCGGCTCGAGCGCCGCGTCGCCGGGCACCTTAGAGCAGTTCCTCGATATCGCCTGCAATGGCGTCCGGGGCAGTGGCCGGCGCATAGCGTTGGGTCACTTCACCCTGGCGATTGACCAGGAACTTGGTGAAATTCCACTTGATTCCTTCGCTGCCGAGCAGGCCGGGTGCCGCCCTCTTCAGATACTGGTAGAGCGGGTGCGCGCCGTCGCCGTTCACCTCGATCCGGGCAAACATCGGGAAGCTGACACCGTAGTTCTTCTGGCAGAAACTCGCGATCTCCTCGGCCTCTCCGGGTTCCTGCGCGCCGAACTGGTTGCAGGGAAAACCGAGCACCACGAGGCCACGCTCACGATAGCGCTGGTAGAGCGCTTCGAGCCCTTCGTACTGCGGTGTAAAGCCGCATTTGCTGGCCGTGTTGACGATCAGCATGACCTTGCCCGCGTAGTCGCCAAGCGACTGGCTGCCGCCTGTGAGGCGCTCGGCGGTGAACTCATGAATTGCGCTCATCCTGATGTCTCCGGAAGTGAAATCGTTGTCTGGGGAGAGGGAAGTGTAATCAGAAATCGCCCGGGGTGCGCGCCGCTCCTGGTCACACTTCCAGCTCGTCGGTCGGCACGCAGGCACAGAAGAGGTGGCGGTCGCCATAAACGTCGTCCACCCGATTGACGCTCGGCCAGAACTTGTTTTCTGCTACCCAGGGCAGCGGGAAAACGGCCTCCCGGCGACTGTACGGTCGCTGCCATTCAGCGCCGACGATATCGGCCTGGGTATGTGGCGCATGCTTCAGCGGGTTGTCATCCGTCGGCCAGTGGCCCAGCTCGATCTGACGGATCTCTTCGCGGATGCTGATCATCGCCGCGATGAAGCGGTCGAGTTCGGCTTTTCCCTCCGACTCTGTCGGCTCGACCATCATCGTGCCGGCGACCGGGAAACTGACCGTCGGCGCGTGAAAGCCGTAGTCCATCAAGCGTTTGGCGATATCGATCTCGGAGATTCCTGTCGCTGCCTTGACTGGCCGGATGTCGAGGATGCATTCGTGCGCCACGCGCCCCTGGCTGCCGGTGTAGAGCACCGGATAGTGTGGCTGCAGGCGGCTGGCGAGGTAGTTGGCGTTGAGGATGGCCACTTGGGTGGCGCGCGTCAGCCCGCTGCCGCCCATCATCGCGATGTACATCCACGAGATGGGCAGAATCGAGGCGGATCCCCAGGGCGCCGCAGCCACAGCTCCCTGGCCAGCGTGCGGGCCACTGATCGGCTGTACGCTGTGGTTGGCCATGAACGGTGCCAGATGCGCCTTGAGGCCGATCGGTCCCATGCCCGGTCCGCCACCGCCGTGCGGGATGCAGAAGGTCTTGTGCAGATTCATGTGGCTGACGTCGGCGCCGATCAGCGCCGGCGAGGTCAGGCCGACCTGGGCATTGAGGTTGGCGCCGTCCATATACACCTGGCCGCCATGCTGGTGCACGATGGCGCAGATCTCCCTGACCGATTCCTCGAAGACGCCATGCGTCGACGGGTAGGTGATCATCAGGCAGGCGAGACTGGCCGCGTTCTGCGCCGCCTTGGCCGCCAGGTCGGCAAGGTCGATGTTGCCGGCCTCGTCGCAGTCGACCACCACCACCCGCATGCCGCACATCTGCGCAGTGGCCGGGTTGGTGCCGTGTGCCGACTTCGGAATCAGGCAGACCTTGCGCTGCGTCTCACCGCGGCTGGCGTGATAACGTGCGATGGCGACCAGGCCGGCGTATTCGCCCTGTGCCCCCGAGTTCGGCTGCATGCAGATGGCGTCAAAACCGGTGATCGCCTTGAGCCAGCTTTCCAGTTCGCTGATCATCTGCAGGTAACCCTGCGCCTGATCGAGCGGCGCGAAGGGGTGAATGTCCGTGAACTCGGGCCAGGTGATCGGGATCATCTCGCTGCTGGCGTTGAGCTTCATGGTGCAGGAACCCAGCGAGATCATCGAATGGTCGAGCGCGAGGTCACGGTTCTGCAGCTTCTTGAGGTAGCGCAGCATCTGGTGTTCGGTATGGTGCGTGTTGAATACCGGATGCGTGAGGATGGCGTCCTGGCGCAGCAGAGCGGTCGGCAAGGTCGGGTCGGACAGCTGCAGTTTCTCGTCGAGCGGCGCGAGGTCGGCGGTGACGCCGGTGATCAGTTTGAGCAGAGTGGTGATGTCGGCGCGTGTGGTCTTTTCATTGACCGCGATACCGAGCACGCCGGGCGAGACCTGGCGCAGGTTGTAGCCCCCTTCAACCGCGGCCTTGTAGGCGCTCAGTGCATGGCTGCCGAGGTCGATGCGCAGGCCGTCGAAAAAGTGCCTGCTGATGACGGTGATTCCGGCGCGCCGCAGTCCCTGCGCCAGAATCGCGGCCAGGCGGTGGATGCGACCGGCGATGCTGCGCAGACCTTGCGGGCCGTGGTAGACGGCGTACATGCCGGCCATGTTGGCAAGCAGAACCTGCGACGTGCAGATGTTCGAGTTGGCCTTCTCGCGCCGGATGTGCTGTTCGCGGGTCTGCAGCGCCATACGCAGCGCCCGCTTGCCGCGGGCGTCGATCGAAACACCGATGATGCGCCCGGCCACCGACCGCTTGTGTTCGTCCCGGGTGGCAAAAAAGGCGGCGTGCGGACCCCCGAAACCGAGCGGGATGCCGAAACGCTGCGACGATCCGAGGGCGATATCGGCACCCATTTCACCCGGTGAGCGGAGCAGCACCAGAGCCATCAGGTCCGAGGCCACGGCGACGACGCCACCGCGTGACTTGACGGCAGCGATCGGCCCGCTGAGGTCGCTGACTTCGCCCTCGTCATTCGGATACTGAAACAGCGCCCCGAACACCTCCTGCTGCGCCGCCTCTTCGGGCGCACCGAAGACCAGTTCAAAGTCGAAGAAGGAGGCGCGCGTCCGCAGTACGTCGATGGTTTGCGGGAAGCACGCGGCATCAACAAAGAACCGTTGCGACTTCGCCTTGCTGACCCGGCGTGCCATGCTCATCGCTTCGGCGGCGGCTGTCGCCTCGTCGAGCAGGGAAGCGTTGGCGAGTTCGAGGCCGGTCAGGTCGATCACCATCTGCTGGTAATTGAGCAGCGCCTCGAGGCGCCCCTGTGCGAGTTCCGCCTGGTACGGCGTGTAGGCGGTGTACCAGCCCGGGTTCTCAAGCACGTTGCGCAGAACCACGGTGGGGGTCAGGGTGTCGGCGTAGCCCATGCCGATCATCGAATGCTGCACGCGGTTGCGGCGGGCAATCGCCCGCAGCGCGGCCAGCGCTTCTCCCTCCGGGCGGGGCTCGGCAAGCGCCAGTGGCGCCGCCAGCCGGATTGCCGGCGGCACGGTCTGTTCGACCAGTTGCTCGAGGCTGCTCGCGTTGATACTTGCCAGCATGGCAGCGATTTCACTGGCGCTCGGGCCGATGTGGCGGTCAAGGAAATCGTCGCGCTGTTCGAGGGCGGCGAGCGAAGGGGACGAGGGTGAGGGCGAAAGGGGGGCAGGCATGGCGTCTTCCGGTAGCGCTTCCATTCGCCTAGGCGGCGTCAACGATCTGCCGGTAGGCGGCGGCATCGAGCAGGCCATCGAGGTCGCTGGCTGCCGCCGGCTTCATCCTGAACAGCCAGGCACCATAGGCGTCCTGATTGACCAGCTCGGGGGCATCGACCGCCGCCTGGTTGACCTCGATGACGGTTCCAGCGATCGGCGCGTAGACGTCGGCGGCTGCCTTGACCGATTCAACGACAGCGGCTTCCTGCTCGGCGGCGAGTGCGCGGCCAATATCCGGCAGTTCGATGAAAACCAGGTCGCCAAGCAATTCCTGGGCATGGTCGCTGATGCCGACGGTGACGGTGCCGTCCGCTTCGGCGCGGACCCATTCGTGACTTCTGGTGTACTTGAGGTCGGCGGGGATGTTCATCTTCTCTCCTGATAAATAAGATCAAGTCTGGCCATTTAATGCCATGAAATCAAACGAGGATGTTACCGTTTCTGACGAAAGAGGGTTTGACCACCCGGGCAGCGAGCCGCTTGTCGCGAACCGCCACCTGTACCGTGTCGCCGATCGCCGCGGCGAGCGGCAGGCGGGCGAGGGCGATCGATTGCTGCATCGTCGGCGAGAAGCTGCCACTGGTGATCTCGCCGTCGCCATGGGTCGTGTGTACCGCCTGGTGCGCTCGCAGCACGCCGCGGTCGAGCAGTACCAGGCCGAGAAACCGGACTTGCTGCGGCCGGGCGAGGAGGGCGGCCTTGCCGACGAAGTCGCGCGGTGATACGAGATCGACCGTCCAGGCCAGGCCGGCGTCGAGCGGCGAAACTGTTTCGTCCATATCCTGGCCGTAGAGATTCATGCCGGCCTCAAGGCGCAGCGTGTCGCGGGCGCCCAGCCCACAAGGCCGCACACCCGCTGCAGCGAGTGCCTGCCAGAGGCCGTCGGCCCGGGCGGCGGGCAGGGTGATCTCGTAGCCATCTTCACCCGTATAGCCGGTACTGGCGATGAAGTGGTCGCCGACGACGGCGGCAAAGAAGGGCTTCAGCGCTTCACTGGCTGCCCGGCATTCGGGCAGCACCTGCCACACCTTCTGGCGAGCATGCGGTCCCTGGACAGCGATCATCGCCAGCGCCCCGGCGCCCTCGCGGCGGGGCGTGATGTCTACCGCAAGCTGCCACTCGTCGCGGCGGGCGGCCATCCAGTCCAGATCCTTCTCGGCGGTGCCGGCGTTGACCACCACCCGGTAGCTACGGTCGTCGAGGTAATACACGATCAGGTCATCGATCACCCCGCCGGCTTGGTTGAGCATGGCGCTGTACAGTGCCTTGCCGGGGACCTTCAGCCGCTCGACATTGTTGGCCAGCAGGCGACGGAGAAAAACACCGGCGTCGCGACCCGCCACATCAACGGCGCACATGTGCGAGACGTCGAACATGCCGGCGTCGCGGCGCACGGCGTGATGTTCCTCGATCTGTGAACCATAGTGCAGCGGCATCTCCCAGCCGCCGAAATCGACCATTCGGGCGCCGCTTCGGCGGTGGCAGGCATTGAGGACAGTTTTCTTCATCGTATCAATCCATAGGGAGCACTTGTTGGAGTGGATTCCAGAAACGGAAAAGGGGCGAACCCGATTAGAGTTCACCCCCCTGTCCATGTACCTGAGAGATTGTCGGGCGGCTACCCTCATTCGCAGCCGCTCTTGCCCCATCGGTGGGCGCTCCGCCAACAGCGTGCGCCGCTCTCCAGAGTTCATTGCACGAACGGTCCTTTTGCCTGAGCGTTTCCGGGTGGATTGCGCCGTCGGCGGCGACACTGTCGCCCTCTCCCATTCGCGACGCGACTATAACGCGCCGGGGGCTCGGCTCGCAAGGCAATCGTCGCTGGCGTCGGTCGTCGCGGTGCAGCGAAAGGGCATCGCCGGGCGGTGCGCAGCCCTTCAACTGTGCCTCGGGAGGCGGGATTCGGGGTCTTCAAGAGACATGCCTGGCCGCGGCGGCGGGGTCCCCCTCCGCGGCGCGGCCCCTGCCGCGGGGCTGCACTTCGCAGGGACTACAGGGGGCTAGGTGCTCCAGGGGGCAACAGAGCCTCGCTTCGCGAGAGCGAGGTGGTCGACCGGGAGCGGGTGGGCCATGTGTGGGGTGTCGGTTTTTTTTACACTTGAGTTATCTTGAACGATTCGTGAATTATTAAACACTTGGTTTCATGGAACATTCCTTTTTGGGCACGAATATTGCTACTTTTTCGCTGAGTCAGGTTTTGTTGAGGACGCACGGATGTTGCTTTCCGGGTTTCCGAAAGCCAAGACTTGTGAAGCCCATTAAAACCCTCATCAACCGGTCTGCGAAACGGACTGGTGATTGACGTGAAGGAGTTCTCAATGAATCTACTATCTAGCAAGACAAGAATCGCTTTGGCGGTGCTGGCGATGACCGCTTCGGCCGGCGCGTCGGCTAATTTCGTGGGTGTGAATATGGTGGTGACCGGCATTGCCGGTGGTAACAACAACATTCTCTGGAGCAACGTCGGGGGTGTGCTTTACCCCTCGCAAAACCCGAATAAGGCACAGGCGCAGGGCGCACTTGATGATCCAGCGCCCGGCAGTAACGTCGAGCTCGGAAAGTTCGGCTCGGGTGGCGCGATGGCGGGCACGGTCAACGGCAAGCCTATCGAGCTGAGTGGGCTTGAAATTGGTGACTGGAATACCACCGGACTTGATCGACGGTATATTCAGGCTGCGGCAGTGGCGAATCTTGGCCGATCGTTGACCGCTGGCGAATTGGCAGATGCACTCAAGGCTTTCTACCTGCCGTCACTTCCCGGTGGCTTCGCACCTTGGCAATTGGTAAGTGATCCCAACATTTCTTACGTTTACATCGACGGGCACACGGTCAATATCGGCCTGGCCGGATTCCTTGACGCGGGGCCCATTCTCGAGGAGCTGTTCAAGCCAATCAAGCTGCCTCCGAAGGAAGGATATTATCAAGCAAGCGAAGTAGTCGAAGTGACTCTGGGCGGCAGCGTCCATGACTACCTCTTCGGTTTTTCGGCCACCAATTCCGGCGTTTATGCTGTCGGTAGCGACTTCATGGAGGTCAACGGGGTTCGCATCCCTGTGCCGTTCGAGTTGCGTTCGTACTCCGGCAACTACAACGTGCAGATCCCCGAACCCGAATCGCTGGCGCTGCTGGGCATCGGTCTCGTCGGTCTGTTCCTCGGCCGTCGCCGTCGGGTCTGAGCGAGCCTGAGAGTTCACCGGCGCGCAAGCGCCGTGAAGTTCCAAGAGCAGAGCCCGCAAGGGCTCTGCTTGTGTCGAGCGTGACCAGTGTCCGGGGCGGCGCTGAAGCCTTGACTGTGAATTGCGGAGGTGGCCGTGGATTTGGCCGTTTTGTTCGGCGTGTGTCTGCTGGTATCCGGTGTGGCGATCCGAGTAGGCATTGCGCTTGCCGGCTACCTCGGAATCATGGATCACCCTGGCGGGCACAAGCAGCACCAGGCGAGTACGCCGTTTGTCGGCGGCTTTGGCTTGATGACTGTTGTCGTCAGCGCTTCTCTGTTGGCCGATACGTTTTTTGCTGATGTCACGCTTGGTCCCCTGAGCGGGATTCTTTTTGGCGCACTGGCCATCTTTCTCACCGGCCTGGTTGATGATATCTGGCGCCTTGGTTTCAAGCCCCGTTTCATCGTGCAGGCGCTGGTTGCGTTGTCGATGGTCTTCCTCGGCGGCGTCGAACTCCGCTCGCTTGGTGAGCTGTTTCCGGGCGTGGTCGTTGATCTCGGCTGGCTGGCCATTCCTCTGACCGTTTTCGCAACCATCGGCCTGATCAATGCTGTCAACATGATGGATGGCATTGATGGCCTTTCAGGCACGGGGAGTCTGGTCAGTCTGGCGCTGACCTGCATCGTCGCGTATTACGGCAACGGAAGTTCCTATGTCTTTCTCATTGTTGCCCTGATGGGTGGCGTCGCAGGCTTCCTCTATTACAATCTCCGCTATCCGGGTAACCGCCGCGCGCGGGTTTTTCTAGGCGACAACGGCAGCATGTTGCTGGGCTTCCTCTTTGCCTGGTTGTTCATTGCCATGTCGCAGGGGGAGCAGGCGGCGATGACGCCGGTTACCGCGTTGTGGTTGTTGGCTCTGCCGCTGATGGATACCGTCGGCGTCATGCTGCGCCGTCTCTGGTTTGGCGGGTCGCCGTTCCGTGCTGACCGCAACCATCTGCATCATCTCTTCGTCCGCGCCGGCTTTCGGGTAAGCGACGTCGTTCTTCTTGCGGCTGTGATGCAAGTTCTCTTTGGCTTGATCGGGGTCTGTGGTTTCCTGCTGGGTGTCCCCGAGTATCTGATGTTCTGGCTGTTTCTCGGGGTTTTCGCGGTGTACTTCGTGGTCATCCTGCGGCCCTCAAGCCTGGTTATCCGTCTGCGCCAGCTCAATCGCTGGCTGGGGCTGCCGTCGGTCCAGGTGCGGGGCATCTTTGTCGGCTATCTGCGCAGGGAGAAGTCTCCGGAGATTGTTGCGGTGATCTCGCAGGGACTTGGCAGCACTTATGATTTCCAGCTCGGTGTGTACGAGATGGACAGGTCTTCGACCGACGGCCGCAACGTCTATTGTGTCGTGCACATTCACACCGACGGCGACGAGCAGCTGATCGGCAACATACAGCGTGATGCGCGGCGCATCAAGAGGCGCATCGCCGGGCAGCCGGGACTTGAGGTACGTCTCTTCATGGGCCGTAGCAGCCCGAACTCTCGTGTGGGTGCCGGCGAGCCATTGATACCGGGCAGCAGCCGGGAGGCTGATCGCCGTGGTGTCCGGAGCACCTTGATCTACTAGATGGAGCGTGGCTGCTGCCCGGTCGAGAGCACCGTTCCGGGGTTTGAAGTCAGCGTTCCACCGTCCTGCAGGTGAGTTGAGCACATGTTCAGCAGGATTCTCACAGTCTGTACCGGCAACATCTGTCGCAGCCCGGCGGCAGAGTTCCTGCTGCGTCAGCGTATCGAAAAAGCCGGGAAGCGGGTGGAAGCGCGCTCCGCGGGCATCGGCGCGCTGGTCGATCATCCGGCGGAAGAAGCCACCTGTGCGATGATGAATGCGCGTGGTGTGGACCTCAGTACACATCGTGCCAGCCAGCTCACGCCCGAGCGTCTGCGCTGGGCTGAACTCGTTCTGGTCATGGAAAAACACCACCGGGAGGCGGTGCTGGCGATGGACCCGACGGCGCGTGGCAAGACCTTCCTGCTCGGGCACTGGACGAGGACCGAGATTCCCGACCCGTATCGGCGAGGAGATGCAGCGCACGCGGAAGCGCTGCAGTTGATCGAGGATGCGCTCGATCCGTGGATCAGCAAGCTCTGCTGAGCTGGCTGTTCTTTGCGCGGGTGTGAAATAAGGCACTGGTCCCGAAGTCGACCGGCGTTATCCTTGCGTTCGGAACCGACGACTCCCCCGGCAGCACCAGCATCGCATTTTTTCGGCCGGGTGAAGGTTCCCAGGCTGCACACGGGGTTCGCCGGGGTTCGCCCAAGGCGCCTGGACGAGCACCGCCGGAGGTATGCCGGGCGGCTCTGAACGGGCTGATCAGGCCGACCACAGGCGCTGATGTCTTTGCGCGATGGTCCAGCCGGGGGTAAACTGCGCGGCGCCCGTTGACGAGAGGTTCTCGGCAGCCGCAATGAGGGAAAGATATGAGGAGTTCGGCATGAAGCTGTCCTTTGCCCGCCATGACGGGAGCCGTCGCTTGCTGGTGTGTGTCGCCGCGAGCCTGTTGGCGGGTTGCACCCTCATTCCCGGTAACCAGAATTACGGCAACCGTGAGGAGTCCGACGTCAGGCTGCCGGTGCAGCAGGGCGACTTGCTTGCGCCAGCCAACATCAAGATCAGACCGATCACCGCCGAACTGATCATCGACATGTTCAAGGTGGCGCGGCCGCCGATTGGCGATGGCACCAGCTCCGCGAAGGTGGCAACGAAGGACAGTCCGCGTTTCACGGGTGACAACCCCGCGTCGGTGCCCGAGTACCGGCTAGGTCCAGGCGACATCATCTCTATCATCGTCTGGGATCACCCTGAACTGACCATTCCGGCGGGCAGTTTCCGGACGGCCGAGCAGGCGGGTACCGTGGTTGCCGAAGACGGGACGATCTTTTATCCCTACGTCGGGGTGATCAAGGCCCAGGGCAAGACGACCAGCGAGCTACGGGCGATGCTGTCGGCCAAGCTGGCCAAGTACATTGAGCGCGTTCAGCTCGATGTGCGCATGGTCGCCTTCCGTAGCCAGCAGGTGTATGTCGTCGGCGAAGTGGCGAAGCCGGGGATTCAGCAGGTGACCGATATTCCGATGACCGTTCTCGATGCGGTCAATCGTGCCGGAGGCTTCACGCCGGAGGCGGATTACAGCCGCGTGCTGCTGACCCGGCGCGGCACGACCTATCTGGTCGATATCCAGGCGATGTATGACTACGGTGCCAGCGATCAGAATGCGCTGCTTGAGCAGGGCGACATCGTCAACGTCGCCGATCGCAGTTACAACAAGGTCTTCGTACTTGGCGAAGTGACCAAGCCGGGCTCGCTGGTGATGAACAGGAAGCGTTCGACGCTCGCCGAAGCGCTCAGTGATGCCGGTTACATCAATCAGAATACCGCCGATCCACGCTGGATTTACGTGATGCGCGGCAACACCGATACGCCTGAGCTGTTCCATCTCGATTCGCGTCTACCTGATGCGCTGTTGCTCGCCGATCGCTTTCCGCTGCGGCCACGCGACATCATCTATGTGGACACGGCACCGGTTGTTCGCTGGCAGCGCGTAGTCGCGAACATCCTGCCGACTGTGAATATGCTCAATTTGACTAGCCAGACCTACTTCCCACTTCTCGGCGGACGGCAGCCGTCGCGTTGAAGCAGAGCTGGGTGGCTTGCCCGGGCGCTCGGTGGGCCTTGTCGGCTGAGGACCGCCGGCTTGCTCGCATCACGCTTCGCCCGGCGCGCTGCCCGGCGACCACAACCACGGACAACCAATGGACAACGATCAGTCAAGACCCTTTCCCAATGCGGGCAGCGTCCCCGGTGTGATCACGGCCGCCATGCAGCCGATGCAGCAGGCTTCCGCTGACGAAGAGGATGAAGGCCTGGCGCTGGGCGAGATCATTGCCGTACTGATGGACTATCGCTGGCTGATCGCGGCGATCAGTCTCTTCGCGCTGGCCCTCGGTCTGGCGTGGGTGCTGGTGGCCAAGCCGGTGTACCGGGCGGACGGATTGCTCCAGGTCGAAGAAAAGAGCTCTGGCGTTGGCTCGCTCAAAGCCTTGCAACCACTTCTCGGTGACGATACGACGGTTTCCGCCGAGGTCGAGATCCTCAGCTCGCGGATGGTTCTTGGACGAGTGGTAAATAAACTCAAGCTCGACATCGTTGCCGTGCCGAGGACGCTGCCGCTGATTGGCGGTGCGTTTGCCCGGCGCTATGAGGGCGACGAGCCGAACTCAGCGTGGCTTGGCTTTTCGAGCTTCGCCTGGGGTGGCGAACGGATCCAGGTCGATTCGCTCGACGTTCCCCCGCACGCGCTCGACCAGCGACACACCCTGATCGCCCGGGAGGGCGGTACGTTCGAAGTTTTTGACGACGATGACCGCCTGGTCCTCAAGGGAAAGGCAGGGACGCGTGCCAGTGACCAGGGCTACTCCATCTTTGTCGCGCAACTCAGAGCGCGGCCGGATACGCAGTTCCGGTTGACGAAACGCTCTGCTGAAGCGGCGATTGACGATCTGCGTCGCAACTACTCGGTCAAGGAACGGGGAAAGAAGTCAGGCGTTCTCGAGCTGAGCCTGATGGGGTATGACCCGGCAGAGATCGGTCTAGTGCTGGATGATGTCCTCAATACCTACGTCAGGCAGAACGTCGAGCGGCGGTCGGCTGAAGCCGAGAAAACGCTCAAGTTCCTCGAAACCCAGTTGCCTGCGCTCAAGACACAGGTTGACAGCGCCGAGGCGGCTTACAACAACTATCGCCAGAGCCGCGGCTCGCTCGACCTGAGCTTGGAGACGCAGGGCATCCTGAAGTCGCTGGTTGAAGTCGAGAATGCCGCGGTACTGCTCAAGCAGGAGCGCGACGAACTGCGCCAGAACTTCACCCCGGAGCACCCCCGGATCCAGGCGGTAGACAACAAGCTGGCGCGCCTCAACGACCGCCGCAAGCAGTTTGATGGCGAGGTGTCGCGCCTGCCCGATACACAGCAGACCGTTCTGCGGCTGGCGCGCGATGTCGAGGTCTCCAACCGGCTATACACCGAGCTGCTCAACACGGCACAGCAGTTGCGGGTATCCAAGGCCGGCACGGTTGGCGACGTGCGCGTCATCGATACCGCTGCCGTCGCTCGCAAGCCGGTTGGTGCGGGCCCGGTCGCGATCCTGGGAATTGCCCTGCTGCTAGGCCTGCTGGTCAGCATGGTGGTGATCTGGGTACTGCGTTCGCTGCGGGTGGTGGTGGAAGACCCGGAGATCATCGAGTCACAGCTCGGCCTGCCGGTGTACGCGACGGTGCCTCACAGCAAGACCGAACTTGAGTTGCATCGCAAGGCGCGCGGCGGCGTCGGTGAACTGC
Organism: Candidatus Accumulibacter necessarius; assembly: GCF_036625085.1. Classification (NCBI taxonomy): domain Bacteria; kingdom Pseudomonadati; phylum Pseudomonadota; class Betaproteobacteria; genus Candidatus Accumulibacter; species Candidatus Accumulibacter necessarius. The sequence goes on from NZ_JAZKUM010000007.1 coordinate 302,783, forward strand.
TGGCGGTATCGTATCCGCAGGATGACGCGGTCGAGAGCCTGCGCGGACTGCGCACGACGCTGCACTTCGCACTCCTAGACGCCCAGCGTAACTCGCTGCTGATCACCGGATCGAGTCCGGGCCTGGGCAAGAGCTTCATCTCCAAGAACCTGGGCGCGGTTCTGGCACAGGTCGACAAACGGGTCGTGATCGTCGATGCCGACCTGCGCCGGGGACACCTGCACCAGGAGTTCGGCCTCGAGCGGGCGGTCGGCGTTTCAGAGTATGTGGCGGGCCAGGCATCCCTTGAAGACCTCCTGAAGAGCACGATGGTGCCCAAGCTGTCGGTGGTCACGACCGGCCAGATTCCACCGAATCCTTCCGAGTTGTTGATGCATCCGCGTTTTCAAGTGCTGCTGAGCGAACTCGCTGCGCGCTTCGATACGGTCATTGTTGATGCGCCGCCGGTGCTGGCGGTCTCCGATGCGGCGATCATCGGGCGGCATGTCGGCGCAACGCTGATGGTCGCGCGGGCGGGCAAGCACCCGATCCGCGAGCTCGAACAAGCGGTGAAGCGGCTCAATCAGGCCGGCGTACAGGTCAAGGGCTTTGTTTTCAACGACCTCAACGTCAGTCGCCAGAATTACCGTTACGGCTACAAGGGTTACGTGTACCGTTACTCGTACAAGACCTAGACGATTGGCGGCGAGGGGGCTATTTGCTGGCAGATCCCTGGCTGGCACGCCGCCGCCCGCGCCTCGTAGAGGCAGACGCCGGTGGCGACCGACACGTTGAGGCTGGCAACCGAGCCGAGCATGGGGATGCTGACCAGTTGATCGCAGGTTTCCCGGGTCAGGCGACGCAGGCCGTCGCCTTCGGCACCGAGCACCCAGGCGCAGGCGACTGGCCACTGAGCAGCATAAAGATCGTCCTTTGCCTCGGCATCGGTGCCGACCAGCCAGATCCCGCGTTCCCTTCAGTTCGCGCAAGCTGCGGGCAAGATTGGTGACCGTGATGTAGGGCACCGTTTCGGCCGCTCCGCTGGCCACCTTGATCGCCGTCTGGGTGAGGCCGACGGCGCGGTCCCTGGGCGCGATCACCGCATGCGCGCCGACGGCATCGGCGACCCGCAGGCAGGCGCCGAGATTGTGCGGGTCCTGGATGCCGTCAAGGACGAGCAGGAACGGCGCTTCGTCCAGCGTATCGAGCACGTCGTCGAGCGTCACGTGGCGTTGCGTCGAATCGACAGTGGCGATGACACCCTGATGCCGGGCGCCGGGAGCCATCGCTTCCAGGCGGACGGAAGGTACCGGCAGCACGCGCACCTTGGCGAACTCCGCGTGCGCCAGCAGGTCGCGCAGACGCGCATCGTGGCGCCCGGAATCGACATAGATCTCGCGCACCGCACCGGCGTCGTGACGCAACTTGGCCAGGGTCGAATGAAAGCCGAAGATCAGTCGTGAGTGGGATGTCATCGAGGGGCGAGGAGCCAGGTTGAGGGGGAAGGGCTGGAGGGGAACGGTTCAGGGGACGATGTGCTTGTTGATGGCAGATTGCCCAGCTTGCGTCTGGTTGACCGCGATCGTCTCCAGGGTTCGCGAGCGCCAGTCGAGCACCGCGGTGCGCATGGTCATCTGTTCGCCAAGGCGAGGAAACTCGGCGCGAATGACATCGGCGGCGAAGGTTGACAGAAAGCGAGACTTGAGCTCGGCGCGCGCGCGGTCCACGCCGATCTCGTCGTAGGGCACCGAGGCCAGCAGCAGGAAGCCGTCGTCCGGGATGCGTCCAGCCTGCATGTTGGCTTCGATGATGCCGGCAGCGCGGCGGATCGGGACGTCGAGGTTCGGACTGTAGGGGCCGATGATCAGCGCGATGTTCGGCGTATGCAGGAAGTCGAAACCGCGGCCAAGACAGATCATCCACTCGCGGTGTTCGATGTCGAGCAGCCGTTCGTTACGGCGAATCTGCGCGCGCACGTTCTCGATATGTTCGAGATTGCCGTAGAACAGCGGTAGCAGATCAGCTCGCATGCGTGCCGGCATGTCCGGCAGCAGGGCGGCGAGGCGCAGTTCGAGCGTCGCCCGGTCAGTCGAAGTCAGCGTCGCCAGGTCGAGCTTGTCGCCGGCCGTACCATGGATCACCAGCGCGTCCTCGTCGGTCTCGAAACCGCAGACCAGAGGGGTACACGGTGCCGTGATCGGTGCCGAAGATGTGTTCGATCTGACGCCGTATTTCGTAGGTGTGGGCGATCGCCGCTGCCGTGTCGTACTGAAAGCCGGCGCAGCCCCGCCGCGGGTCGCCCTGCGAGTAATGGTAGGTGACCAGGAAGACGACGTTGCGGCCGGCGCTGACGACGCGCTGCACCTGGTGGGCGAGGACCTCACCGAGGTGCGGCCAGCCGAGGTCGAAGATGCCGCCGAGGTTGCGAAACGGCATCAGGATACCGACCGGTGTGTTGGTGGCGACCGGAATGTTGATCCGGCCGTCCATGCACTTGAGGACCGCGATCGCTGTCGGGTGTTCGGCCAGATAGCGCTCGCGTGCCAGCCACGCTTCCGGGCTGCGGAAGATCGTGCTGTGCCGATCGGCGAGGCCGAACAGCCAGTCGATGCGTTCCTCGATGGGTTTTCCGTGGATGTCCATGGCGACCGGAGCCTTCAGACGGCAAACGCGGCCAGTTGCTGGCCGGGGCATTCCACACCGCGGTTGCGGGCGGACGCTCACTAGTATCTTCGCGCTTGGCGCTCAGGTCAAACACTCCCGCCCGGCTGCTGGAGGTCGCGGTGCCGCCAGCCATCTAGGCCGCCCGGCAGGTGCTGCCGCTCAGACGATCATGCCGGCGCCGACGGTATTGTTCGACGACTCGTCGATGACGATGAAGGCGCCGGTGCCGCGGCTTTCCGTATACGGATCGGCGAAAATCGGCTGCGCCAGCCGGAAGCTGACGCGGGCGATATCGTTCATCAGCAGCCGCTCGGCCGCCTGCTGTTCCAGAGTGTTGACGTCGATCCGGTAGGTGATGCCGGCGAGCATCGCCTTGCTGTCGCGCGTGGTATGGCGCAGCAGGTACTTGCGGCGCGGGTCGAGCGGGGACTCCGACAGCCAGCAGAGCATGGCGTCGATCTGTTTGCTGACCATTGGCAGTTCGCCGCTCTTGACGATCATGTCGCCGCGCGAGATGTCGATCTCGTCGTCGAGCAGGATGGTCACTGACTGTTCTGCGACCGCGCAGGGCTGCGACTCGCCGAGCACCTGGATGTCCCTGACGCGGGTTTCGCGCCCTGAAGGCAGCACGGTCACCGCATCGCCGACGGCCAGCTCGCCGGACTCGACGCGGCCCATGAAGCCGCGATAGTCGTGCA
>NZ_JAZKUM010000008.1:0-261053 GCF_036625085.1 Candidatus Accumulibacter necessarius
GGTGGCGAGAAACGCGCGCTTGGTCCTCGTGCAGGCCGAGGCGGCTCTGGGTTTTCCGATCGAGATCATCGGCGGTCGCGAGGAGGCGCGCCTGATCTTCATCGGTGCGGCGAATGCACTGACCTCGGCCAGTCACCGGCGGCTGGTGGTCGATATCGGCGGTGGGTCTACCGAGTTCATCATCGGCGAGCGTACCGAACCGCTGCTCATGGAATCGCTGTTCATGGGTGGCATCAGCTATCGGCAGCGTTTTTTTACTGAAGGCAAGGTCGACAAGAAGCGCTTTTACGCGGCTGAAGTGTCGGCTGCACGCGAGATTGAAGCGATTGCCGCCGACTACCAGCGTTTTGGTTGGCAAGAGGCGGTGGGTTCCTCGGGTTCCGCGCAGGAAATTGCCACGCTCCTGGAAACAAACGAGCTGAATCCTGAGGGGGGCCGCGGTATCAGCCGGGAAGGTCTGGCGAAACTGCGCCAACTGCTTATCAGGGCCGGGTCGGCCGAGGCGCTGGAACTCAAAGGCCTGAGCAGCGACCGCTTGACGATTCTCCCTGGTGCCGTCGCGATAATGTCTGCGGTGTTTTCGGAACTGGGCATCGAACACATGACCCACTCCGATGGCGCGTTGCCTCTGGGCGTTCTCTACGATCTGCTCGGGCGCTTCGAGCATCATGACAAACGCGACGACACGGTCGTCCATTTTCGGCGTCGCTATCAGGTCGACAAGGCACAGGTCGTCCGTGTCGAGCGCACCGCAGTGGCCTTGCTCGGTCAGATGATCAAGCTCGATTCACCAGAGCACGAGGACGACGTGCACTTTCTGCGCTGGGCGGTCTCGCTGCATGAGATCGGCCTTTCGGTGGCGCATAGCGAGTTCCACAAGCATGGGGCGTATATCCTTGGGCATGCGGACATGCCTGGCTTCTCCAAGCGCGATCAGGCGCGTCTGGCCCTGCTGGTACTTGGTCAGCGCGGCAAACTTCAGAAGCTGGCCTCCATGCCTGCCGGTGACGCCAACTGGCGCCTGGTGTTCTGCCTCCGCCTGGCGGTCCTGCTTCATCGTGCGCGGGACGACCATGCACTACCCGAACTGCCGGTCAGGGAGTCACCAGTCGGGTTCGAGCTTGATGTTCCTCTGGGCTGGCCGAATGCCAATCCGATGACTGCGGCTGCCTTGACCGATGAGGCGTTGCTCTGGCGCCGCATCGGCATCAAGCTGCGCGTCCGGCCGGTGCCGGACGGCATTGTGGTGAGCTCGGATCCGTTGCAGAAATCGTAGTGCAGTGGCCGCGAACGCGGCGCGATGCCTCGCGGGGGTTGGTTCGAGGCAGTGAAGAGGATGGGCATTGAACCGAGGAGGATTGAGCGAGTGAGCGAGGAAGCGGATCGGTCCCGCAGCAGATCGAACAGCGCCTTCTGAGGTCGGAATGGCGGTGGCCACCATAGAAGCCGTCAGGCAGTCCGACGCGGTGCAGCTCGTGCTTTCCGGTGAGTGGACGCTGGCGACCATGCCGCAGCCGATTTCGGGGTTTGAGTTGCGTCTGCGCGATTTGGCGATCAGCAAGCCCGGGTGGGACTTGCGGTCGATCTCCCGCCTCGACAGCGCGGGCGCGATCCTGCTCTGGCGCGCATGGGGACGGCAGTGGCCGGCCTCACTGGCGGTGTCTTCCGGACACCGAGCGCTCCTGGAGCGGGTCGAGGCTGTCGGCCCCGACCTCCAGCCAGAGCAATCGATGGATCCACTGGCCTGGCTCACTGTTCCTGGCGGCCTGACCCTGACCGCTGGCAACCACCTGGCGGCGATGGTTGCCATGATTGGCCAGTTGGTCCTGGATGTGGCCTATCTGTCCGTTCACCGGCGTGACATTCCGTGGCGCGAGTTTTCGGCGAACCTTTACAAGAGCGGCGCCCAGGCCTTGCCGGTGACGGCATTGATCGGCTTTCTGATCGGCGTCGTTCTTTCCTACCTTTCGTCACTGCAACTGAGGACCTTCGGCGCGGACATCTTCATCGTCAATCTGCTCGGCATCAGCATTGTGCGCGAGCTCGGTCCGGTGCTGGTCGCCATCCTGGTAGCCGGTCGCTCGGGGTCGGCGATGACGGCCCAGATCGGCGTCATGCGGGTAACCGAAGAGATCGATGCGCTAGCAACGATGGGTGTCTCGAGAAGCCAGCGTCTTGTCCTGCCCAAGGTGCTTGCGCTGGCCGTAGCGATGCCGTTGCTGGTAATCTGGTGTTCGGCAGCCGGGATCATTGGCGGCATGGTATCAGCCAAACTGCAGATGGGCCTGTCCTATGGCTTCTTTGTCGATACCCTGCCCAGGGTGGTGCCGGTCGCCAACGTGTGGATTGGCTTGAGCAAGGGAGTAGTCTTCGGCGTCCTGATTGCGCTCATCGCCTGCCACTTTGGTCTCAGAGTCAAGCCGAATACCGAAAGCCTGTCGGCACGGACGACCACTTCGGTGGTAACCTCGATCACGGTGGTGATTCTGGTTGATGCCGTCTTCGCGGTGTTCACGCGCAATCTGGGGCTCCCCTAGGTGGGTACATTGCCTGAGGTCTGCCCGAGAGCGACGCCGGTGGTCGAGATCCGCGGCCTGTGTACGCAGTTTGAGGATGTCGTGATCCACCGGGACATCGACCTCGACATCGAAGTCGGGCAGATGCTTGGGCTGGTCGGCGGCTCGGGCAGTGGCAAAACGACCTTGCTGCGCGAGATTGTTGGTTTACTGGCGCCAAGCAAGGGGACCGTCAGACTCTTTGGCGAGGCGGTCCTCGACCCCAATCCGGAACGGCGTCGTCGGCTTCGCCGTCGCTTCGGCATGCTCTTTCAGCAGGGGGCGCTTTTCTCGGCACTCTCCGTTCATGACAACATTGCTTTTCCCCTACGGGAACTGCACACTCTCGACGAGGCGATGATCACCGATCTCGTATTGCTCAAACTCGGCATGGTCGAGCTTGAAGCCCGCCACGCCCGGCTGATGCCCGCCGAGTTATCTGGCGGCATGATCAAGCGGGTTGCTCTCGCGCGCGCCTTGTCGCTGGAGCCTGAGCTGCTCGTTCTCGACGAGCCCACGGCTGGTCTCGACCCGGACCGCAGCGAGAACTTCGTCAAGCTGCTCAGGATGCTGCAGAAGGAACTCGGTTTCACGGTCGTCATGGTGACGCATGATCCCGAGACGCTGGCCGGCCTCGCCACGCGCCTGGCCGTTCTTGCCGACCAGCGCATCGTCGCCTGTGGTACGGCAGCAGAGGTGGCCGCCGTTGACCACCCATTCATTCGCAACTTCTTCAGTTCCGGGCGCGCAGCGGCGGTCAGACAGGGCGTCGGCTAGCCATGGAGCACCGTGCGCACGCCCTGGCGGCCGGACTGTTTACGCTGCTTCTCGGGGTGTCGGTAGCACTCGCGATCTGGTGGTTCGGGGGCAACCACGATGCGACCACCGAGTACACTGTGGTTACCCGAAACAACGTCACCGGTCTCAGTCTGCAGGGGCAGGTGCGCTATCGTGGAATCCGGGTTGGCAAGGTGCAGGCGATCGGACTGGACCCCAAGGATGGGCAGAACATCCTGGTTCGTATCAGCGTGGACAGCACCGTGCCGGTCACCCGCGCGACAACCGCCAAGCTAGGCTACCAGGGAGTGACCGGCATTGCCCATATCCTGCTGGAAGACAAGGGAGAAGATCCGACGCCGCTGCGCGGTGATGACGGTGAGCCGCCACGCATCGGCATGCAGTCGTCACTGATCGAGGAGTTGTCGGAAGTCGGCGGGGCGACCTTGCGTCAGGCACGGGATTTTCTGGCCAGCGCGAACCAGGTCCTCGACGGCGAGAACCGCCAGAAGCTGGCCAGGATCCTGACCAACCTTGAGGCGACGACCGGCAACAGCAACGAGCTGGCACTTCAGTTGCGCCAGTTGCTGGCTCCGGAGAATCTCCGCTTGCTGCAGGCGACACTTACCCATGCGGAGCGGGCGGCAAGTGAGGCGGCGCCCCTGCTGATCGATGCTCGTCACCTGATGGTTCGTCTCCAGGCGGTCAGCGACAAGCTGGATCTGCTGATCGGTGACCCGTCGCCGGCTGGCATCGGCGCTCTCGCGCCGCGCCTCAATGAACTTGGCGCTGATTTGTCGGCGAGTTCGCGTCAGCTCAATCGGCTGCTGCAGATGCTTGAGGAATCGCCACAAAGCCTCGTATTTGGTCCCCCGCAGCAAGCCCCGGGACCCGGCGAGGCCGGTTTTGTCGCGCCGCCAGCCAGCGAGGGATCACCATGAACAGGCCACTGATTATTCTCGCGGCGTGCTTGCTCGCTGCCTGCGCCGGCGGCGCACGAAACGCGCCGCCGGCCGCCGTGTACGACTTCGGGCCGCCAGTGGAGCGTCTGGCCGAGGGCAGCCCTTGGTGGAGCGTGGCGCTCGAAATCAGGGCGCCATACTGGTTTGACTCGCTGGGTATCGAATACCGTCTGCTCTACGAAAATCCGCTCAAGTTGCGCAGCTACGCAGGTAGTCGATGGGCAGGACCACCAGGACTGTTGTTGTCACAGCGCCTGCGGCAACAGCTGGGCCTCGTTCCCGTGACTGGACAGACCGCGGTCAGTTGCGTGTTGCGCCTGGAACTGCATGAGTTCTCTCAGCTGTTCGATACGCCACAGCGCAGTCGCGCCATGCTGCAAGGCAACGCCACCCTGCTCGATGCCAGGCATCGGATCGTTGCCGAACGAGTGGTCGCCAGCGAGCAGCCAGCAGCCACAGATGATGCTCGCGGCGGGGTCATGGCATTGGTTGCGGCCAGTGAAGCGCTTGGGCGGCAACTCGCCACCTGGCTCAACGATCTGGAGAAAGCCGGCCGGCTGAGGCATTGTCGGTCGACCGCCGGGGAAGACCAATAACTCGCATCACTCATTCAAGGAGAGAAAGATGAACACCCCGATGTCCAATCCGGATGACCTCTACGTTGTCCGCGCTGATCATGACGGCATTGCCACCCTGACGCTGAATCGCGCAAGTCAGTTCAACGCCTTGTCGCAGGCCATGATTGGTGCCCTGCAGGCGGAACTGGATGCGATCGCCCCGGACCCGGCAGTTCGTGTCGTGGTCATTGCTGGTGCCGGCAAGGCTTTCTGTGCCGGACACGATCTGAAGGAAATGCGGGCTAATCACCACAAGACGTTCATGCAGGATCTGTTCGGCCGCTGTGGCAAGATGATGATGACCCTGACGCAGATGCCCCAACCGGTGATTGCGCGGGTGCATGGCATCGCCACGGCAGCCGGTTGTCAATTGGTGTCGATGTGCGACCTGGCGGTTGCCGTCGACAGCGCGCGCTTCGCCACTTCCGGCATCAACGTCGGCCTGTTCTGCGCGACGCCGGGGGTGGGGCTGTCGCGCAACCTCGGTCGCAAGCAGGCGTTGGAAATGCTGCTCACCGGCGACTTCATCGATGCCCGGACGGCGCTGCAGCAAGGCCTGGTCAATCGGGTCGTCGCCGCCGATGCCCTGGATGCCGAGGTCGACAAGCTGGCACGCTCGATCATTGCCAAGTCTTCGGTCGCCATCGGCATGGGTAAGCAGATGTTCTACAAACAACTGGAGATGGGGCTGGAAGCGGCTTACCAGTATGCTTCCGAGGTGATGGCCTGCAACATGATGACCGACGATGCGGGCGAGGGGATCGACGCTTTCATTGGCAAGCGCAAGGCCGACTGGAAGGGCCGATAGTTCGGCACGGTGTGCCTTCCGGCCAATCGCTCTCGTCGGGGGGCCGGTCGTCCTTCTCTGCTGCGGCGTGAGTTCGCTCAATCACGTCGTATTGTCAAGCCAGCGCTATCCGATCGTGTCCGCCCGCCTTGGCATTGTGAAGCGCCTGCGCTGTGCGCTTCAGGAGGTCGTCAGTAGAGCGGTCAGTAGCACAGGCTGCGCCTGCTCCGACGCTGACCGTGAACTGGACAGTACCGTTCTCCGTGGGAATCGAGATCGCTGCGACTTCCAAGCGAACCCGCTCGGCAATACGGACCGCCTGTTTCACTTCGGTCTCGGGCAGGAGAATCGAAAATTCTCCACCGCCCAGCCGGCCCAGGAGGTCCCTTCCCCGGAGACAGCGTTTCGCTACAGTTGCAAAGGTGACCAGTGCCTGATCACCCACGGCATGGCCATAGCCGTCGTTTATCCGCTTGAAGAAGTCGATGTCGAGCAACAGTACGGCCAGCGGCGACTGCTGCCGCTGGGCGAGTTCGAGTTCCTGCTGCAGTGTCTCGACGAAGTGCTGGCGGCTGCTGACGCCGGTCAGCCGATCGGTGTCTACCAGCTGCTGCAACTGCGCATTCTGGCTGGCCAGCGCCTGCAGCAGACAGAGGGATCGATAGGCGATTACGGTCAGCGGTACGGTCACGCCCAATGCCAGGAGAACGATCCACACGGTCTGTCGCAGCCAGGCGGCGAGTGCGTCGTCGTAGTTTTCCGAGACCATTATCAGCAAGGGATAATCAGGCATCGACGAGAAGCTGATGAATTCCCTGGCCAGGCCATCCGCCTTGTCGTCGAACAGTACGAAGGCTTGTGATTGTGTGGCGAGATGCTTACGGAAAAGCTCTCCGTCAGCCAATGACCGGCTCGGCAGTTGCTGATCGTCTGGTGCCCTGGCGAGGATCGTGCCGTCGCGCCTGAGCAGAGTGATCGCGCCCCCCGGCTTCTGGCGTTGCTCGTCGTACGCACGGGTCAGCCGCGGCAGGTCGATCAAGGCAACCAGCATCTGGATGCCGTGCGCGGGGTTCTGCAGCGACAGAGCAACCGGCAAGCCAAGGTGGCCAGTCGACGGATCACGCTCGGGGCTGCCGATGAACAGCCCCGGGTTGGCCAGCGCACCCCTGAAGTGCTCGCTGTCAGCCAAACTCGCCAGCCGCCCCTTGGCCTTGCTCCGGACGTCAGATACCTCGCCATTCGCGGTCAGCAGCAGGATGTCGATGGACTCACCGGTCCGGCTGCGGAAACCTTCGATCAACCTCCGGAAAGCAGGATCGCTGCGCGGGTTGCGGCTGCTGTTCGCAGACAACCAGGATTCACAGCTCATGAGGAAGATGTCGAGCAGGCGCAGCTGATGTCTTGTCTGCTCCTCAACCGCATGCGTCATGCGCTGCAGGCGCTCGCCGGTGGCGATGATGCTTGCCTGCCGCGCCGAGACGGCTGAGACAATGACCACTGTCCACAGTGCGCCGAGGAGCAGCAGCGTCAGCACGACGACCGTCCGTGGGTTAGCCCATTCCTCCAGGTGCCTGATGGTTTCTCTCACCTTACCGTCTGCTTTCGTCGATAATCGATCGCAGCCATTCTAACAGCCTGCCGGTATGGGTCGATCAAGCGGCGCCCAAGCAACTCGACGCTGTCGTGGAGCGAGGTCAACTTCCGTTTCGGGCGACCGCTCGGCTGGCGATGGTCTCAGCGTGAATTCCGCAGCGTCTTGTCTTGTGCACCGTCGGTGGTGGCTTCCTCCTCCACCTCGACATCAATGACCCCGGCAAAGAAATCGATGGCCGTGCGGGCAACCTGCGAGGTGTCGTAGTAGGCGTAGGCGCTGGCGCCAAGCGCACCGAAGACGGGGATCCAGCGCGCTATCACCTTCCCTATCACGCGTTGCGAAATGTGCAAAGCGATCTTCAGGGCCACCGCCTGGACCTCCGGGCGTGAAGCGCGATGGACGACAAAACGCTGGCCGATTCCGGCAACCAGATCACGGACGGCCTGAGCGTCGGTATGCCGGAAGAGGCAATAAAGCATCTCCTCGCGGCCCAGCTCGGTCGTCCTGCCGTAACAACCGGCGATATCTGCAACCATTTGTGTTTGCAGCTTCCACAGCGCACGGAGTTGCGGAAGCAGCGTCAGCCAGCCCAGGGGGCCAGGGGGAAGCGTCAGAGTGCCCGCGGTTACGGCAGCCTGCCTGGCGGCCGTCCTGGCTATGGCGCGGGCACGACTTTCCGGCCTCTCCTTTCTGTGTTCGGCCGTGGCAGGGGTATGGCCGACATAATCCAGAATGGCTTCGGCGATTCGCTGGCTGGCACGGCGTTCGGAGCGGCGTCCGGAAAACTGTTTGTTTGGCATGGCGGGAATGCTGGCTAGGGTGGAAACGGGAATCTGGGGGATCGCTTGGGGCAGTCATCGTCGCTCATCCTGCGACCTGGCGCCAGACGCTGGCGAGCCATGGCTGCTGCGCACGTGGCACGCCGGTGGGACGATAATAATGCTCGAGTTCGCTGAAGCCGGCAGCGGAGAGCTGGCGGCGCCAGGCTGCAAGGTCATGGAAGGCGGCATAGCGTCCATCCTGCCAGCCTTCCTGATTGTCGCCGTGGGGGTTCGAGCAGAACAGTACGCCCTGCGGCTTGAGGGTGGCGTGCAGCTGTCGCAGAACGCGCGGCAGTTCCCGGGTTGGCACATGAAACAGCGAGGCGTTGGCGAATATTCCATCAAAATACCCTGCCGGGAGATCGAGCTGCAGGAAATCCTGCTGCCAGACCATGCAGCCGCTGTCGGCGCGCGCCATGTCGACAAAGCTCCGTGTACCGTCCAGCCCGATGACCAGATGACCGAGGCCGGTAAAGGTCTTCAGATCGCGGCCTGGGCCGCAGCCGAAGTCGAGGATCGTGAATGGCATCTGGCCTCGGAGGTGGCGCAGCAGCGCGGCGATATTCTGACTTACGTCATGGTCGCGCGTCCCCATGCGAAACTCCTCGGCGCGCTGGTGGTAATGAGCCAGCGTTCGGCCAGAGATTTGTTCGAGATCGTGTGAACGTGGCGGCATGGGCTGTGGTCGGGAGGATCGCCTTCAGGCAATGGTAAACCATTGTTCGCCAGAGATGGATGACGCCATCCCGGCCGGCATTGAAATCTTCCTGTGTTAATCTAGGATCCTGTGCTGCCCGGGGAATCACCCGCTTGAAGAGGTTTGGTCGCCGGGCGGCGTCACGGGAAAGCGGAATAACCCGGGGAGCACCAGCCCTCCCCAGCAGGAGGGTTTGTCATGGCCACAGAGACCGAAATCAAGCTGTCCCTCCCAGCGCGTGCCGCGAGCCAACTGGCCAAGCAAGCCATCCTGGGCGGCGTCGAGCCGCAACGGCAATTGCTGATCAATACCTACTACGACACGGCGGACAAGCGACTGCGGCGCGAAAGGATCGTCGTGCGTCACCGCCAGAAAGGGCGGCAGTGTTTGCTCACCGTCAAGACAGCCCCGATGCTCACCGCAGGACTAGCGCAGCGCAGCGAGTGGGAGGTCCCCGGCCGGCCTGGAGAGTTCGACTTTTCGCATGTGGATGACGCGATCGTCCGCGAACTGCTCGAATCGCTGCGTGACCATCTGCAGCCCATATTCACCACGCACTTCAGGCGCAATGTCTGGCTGCTGGAGCCGCGCCAGGGTGTACGCATCGAACTGGCGCTCGACCGCGGCTGGATCGATACGCGGGGTCAGCGCCAGACCATCCGGGAGATCGAACTGGAGCTGCTCGCCGGCGAGGTCAGCGATCTGTTCGACGTGGCGGTCGAGTTGCAGTTCAACCTGCCGCTGCACCCGGAGACAAGCAGCAAGTCGGAACGTGCCTACCGATTGCTGGCCGATGTGCCGCTCGCCACGGCCAAGGCGTTGCCGGTCGTCACCTCGGCCAGCATGCCGACCATCGAGGCCTTTCGCCTGATTGCCCTGTCCTGTCTCCACCACCTGCAAAGTAACGAACAAGGCGTTTGTCAGAGTGAGGAGCCGGAGTTCGTTCATCAGGCGCGGGTTGCCATCCGTCGCCTGCGGTCGGCGATCCGCCTCTGGGAGCCGCTACTGCCAGAGGCCTTTGTTGCCCGCTTCGATCCGCTTTGGCAGGAGCTGGCGACACGGCTTGGTGATACCCGCAACTGGGATGTCTTTCTGGCGGAAACGTTGCCTGGACTCGCTGAGGCCTTTCCCGGCAGGGGCGAGATCGACCGGCTTTCCCGTCATGCCAAGACACGCTGCGCTGGCAGCCGCAGGGCGAGTATTCGTGCGCTCAAATCGGTGGAGTACTCACGCCTGCTGGTCGACTTCACTGCCGCCCTTCTGGCGCTGCCGGAAGCCGGCGCCGGGCGGCTCGCAGGTTTCGTTCCGCGCTGTCTCAAGAAGCGGGCCAGGCGGGTCAATGAGCGCGCAGCGGATGCGCTGGAGTCGGATGTCGAGGCCCGTCACCGCCTGCGCGTGGCGTTCAAGCAGCTACGCTATGCGGTCGAATTCTTTACTCCGCTCCTGTCCGGCCCGCAGCTGGCCGACTACCACCAGTCAGCCACGTGTTTGCAGGAACTGCTCGGTCGTCTGAACGATCTGGCCGTTGCTGCGGAGCTGACTGCCGAGGCGCTGCCCGGTGGCAAGGGAGCGGTTATCGAGACCTGGCTGGCGGCAAAGTCCGAGTCCCTGCTGCCCGAATTCAGAAACTTCCTCAACCACTTCCAGCAGCAGCAGGCACCGTGGTAGCGCGCATGAACAGATCGCGTGCAGTCGACCCTGGCGGTGAGGCTCGGGCTCCAGGTCACCACTACTCGGTGGGGCTTCGGATGGCTCACAGCTGGTAAATCCAGCTGGCGATCACGAAGTAGTTCAGGACGCCCAGAATGTCGATCGCAGTGGTGACGAAGGGGCCCGTGGCCACCGCCGGGTCTACCTTGAGGCGCTGAAAGATCATTGGCAGGAGAACCGCCAGCAAGGCGGCGCCGGTCATGTTGCCGAGAATGGTCAGACCGACGACCTCGCCAAGCTGGATGCTGTTGTGGACCAGGTACCCGTAAAGTGCCAGGATCACACCGTAGAAGCCACCAAGCACCAGGCCGACACGCAACTCCTTGAGCACCAGTGGCACGGTGTCTCTGACATCGATTGCACCGGTGGCCAGACCCCGCACGGCGACGGTGGCAGACTGGACTCCGACGTTACCAGCCATGCCCATCACCACTGGCAGGAAGGCGCTCAGGACCAGAACCTCGCCAAGGATCGCTTCGTAACGTCCGATCACCGCCGTCGCCGCTAGTCCTCCGATGAATGCGGCGAGCAGCCAGGGCAGGCGTATTCCGGCAATCTTGAAGGCCGAGTGGGTGAGCGTTTCCGACTCGCTGGTACCTGCCATTTTCAGCATGTCGCGCGTCGTTTCTTCTTCGATGACATCGATTACGTCATCCACCGTGACCATGCCGACCAGGACATTTTCCTCGTCCACCACGGGGATCGCGAGCAGGCGGTACTTGTCAACCAGCATGGCGACGGTGGTCTGGTCGGTATCCGTCGTCACCTTCATCACGCGCCGGTTCATGACCTTGTGCAGAGGGGTGCCGGCGCGAGTCAGCAGCAATTGGCGCAATGAAACGACGCCCACCAGTCGATCGGCCTCGTCGGTCAAGTAGAGGTAGAAAACCATCTCGACGTCTTCACGGCTGCGGATGCTCTCGATCGCTTCCTCGACGGTCAGGGTGTGTGGCAGCGAGAAGAAGTCGGTGGTCATAATGCCGCCGGCACTGCTGGGGTCATACTGCAGCAGGCTTTCCACCTCGTTCTTGCTTTCGCGACCGAGCAGCGCCATCAGCTGTTCGCGCTGCGCTTCAGGGAGATCACCGATGAGGTCGGCAAGGTCGTCCGGGGGCAGATGCTCCAGCACGCCAGCCAGTTTTTCGATCGGTGACTCGGTCATCACCTGCGAGCGCAGGCCTGAGGGCAACTGGTTGAAGACATCTGCCGCCATCGTCGTGTCGGCGATGGCGTAGAAGACATCCACCACGTGCGCCGGGGGTAAGTCATCGAGAATCGCGGCCATGTCCGCAGGATGAATCCGGGAGATCATTTTCTGCAGTGACGCCTTGGCATCACGCAGGTAGAGGCGGTCGATCGTTTCGACGAGGCGCTTCTTCTTGATATCGTAGGCTGCGGAGGCAGGGGGCCTGGTTTCTATGTTGATTTGCATGACATTGTTTTCCCAAAAACGGCGTGCGCAAAAGTCTAACTGGCCAGTTTACTCGGAGGCACTTCCGCGGTCCATCGTTTCGACGTGCACCTGGGACAGCCACCTCGTTTTTCTGGTTTCGGTGGCCCATCAGCTCCTGCCAATGGGCGCTCATGCTTGCGCGAGACAACAGCTTTCGAAGGCATTCCCAGCAGGATGGCACTCGTGTCGATTTGCAGCAGGTTTGAATACTCTGGCATCAATCGGCGGCAAGCGATATTCGAACACGACGATCTGACCAAGCCATCGGTGAACACTTGCTGAATTTCCGGCAGATCAGGGTATATTGCCGGTCTGCTGCTTTTTGTCCGGAGCTTCACACATGAGAACTGCGCTGTTTTTCAAGTACCTGCAGTCTGGCGTGCCACTGGTCACCACTCTCAAGGAATACCGACTGGCATGGCTGAGCAAGGACTCGATCGCTGGCCTTTCTGCCTGTATCGTGTCGATTCCGTCGGTCATCGCCTACGCCGAACTGGTGCATCTGCCGGCGATTGCCGGTCTTTACGCAGCGCTGGCGGCGGCCATCGGCTACGCCCTGTTTTCCAGTTCACGTCACGTCATCGCCGGCCCCGATGCCGCCATCGGCCTGCTGGCCGGTTCGGCGATCCTGCCGCTGTCGGGTGGTGATCCGGCGCGGATCGTCGTTCTGGCAGCGGTCCTCAGCATCCTGTCGGGAGTCGTGCTGCTGCTCGCTGCGCGCCTTAAGCTGGGCGTCATAGCCGACCTGCTGTCGCGCCCGGTGCTGATCGGTTATCTCAATGGCGCGTCTCTGGTTCTGATCGCAACGCAACTCGGCAAGATGTTCGGCATCAAGACCGAGGGCGAGGAGTTCTTTGAAGTGGTGTTCACGGTGATCGAGAAGCTGCCGCAGACGCAGGTGCCGACCTTCGTGCTCGGGGTGCTGCTGGTTGGGCTGCTGGTCGGACTGGCGCGCTGGTTGCCGCACATACCGGGTGCACTGGCGGTCTGCGCAGTAGCGATCGTCGCGACCTTCGCTTTCGACTTGGGCAGCTACGGGATAGCACTGGTCGGCACTGTCCCCTCGGGGATCCCGTCTCTGACGATTCCGTCGTTCCGCTGGGCCGATATCGCAGCCCTTGCGCCGGCCGCCGTGGCGATCGCCTTCCTGGCTTTTTCGGATGGCATCCTTTTGGCACAGACCTTTGCCGAAAAGAATGGCTACGAAGTGCGTCCGAACCGTGAACTGGTTGCGCTGGGCTCGGCGAACATACTGGCCGGGGTCTGGCAGGGCTTTCCGGTTTCGGCCAGCCAGTCGCGCACCTCGATCGTCGATTCGGTTGGCGGCGTGTCGCAGGTGGCCCAACTGGTTCTGGCTCTGGGCCTGCTGTTGTTCCTGTTCTTTCTCACTGGCCTGATCGCGTTGCTGCCGAAGGTTGCCCTGGGTGCGATCCTGATCGTCACCGCTATCGGAATGCTGGAAGTGGCGTCGTTGGCGGGTCTCTACAAGATCGATCGGGTCGAGTTCGGGATTGCCCTTGGCGTCACCCTGGCGATCCTGATTGCCGGCGTGGTGCCGGGGATCATTCTTGGCTTGCTGCTGTCGCTGATTTCGGTGCTGGTCGAGATCTCGCGTCCCGGCGATGCGATTCTCCGGCGGCTTGTCAGCGACGGGAAGTTCCACGATTGCCGTGATGAGGACGAGGCCGAGAGCGTGCCAGGTCTGCTCGTCTATCGGCTCTACGCACCGCTGAACTTTGCCAATGCACGGCATGTAATGACGCGTATCCGGACGCTGGTGGACGAAGCCGATCCGCCAGTCAGGTGGCTGATCATCGACGCCCAGGCTATCCATGACATGGACGTGACCGCCGCGCAGCGCTTCGCGGAACTGCATCGGGAACTTGCCGAGGACGGCGTTGACGTCAAGATTGCCGACGCCCCGCGGCCTTTCCTTGAAGAACTGGCCAGGGTTGGACTTTCCGAGGAGATCGGCCGGCGGGATTTCTTCGTTTCGGTCAAAAAGGCTGTCGACGCCTTCGAGCAATACTGTGCTGGGCGGCATCCATGACCCTAACCACGGCCCATTGCGCGAGCGTCGGAGGCGCGGGCACACAGCCTGCTTGCCAAGTCCCCTGGCAGCCGTTCCACCGCCTGGGCAGGGCCCCGTGCTGGTCAGCGGCCGCGACCGGGCAGGACCTCGCGCAGTAGCCGGGCAGCGTCTCGTATCATCGTCTCGGTGGTCTCCCAGTCAACGCAGGCGTCGGTCACCGAGCAACCGTACCTGAGCTGCGAGAGATCTTCCGGGATTGACTGGTTGCCGGCAACGATATTGGACTCGATCATCATGCCGACCAGAGACTGGTTTCCGAGGCGGACCTGATTGACCACGTCGGCCATGACCAGCGGCTGCCACTCGTGTTTCTTGTAGCTGTTGGCGTGCGAGCAGTCGACCACGATATTGGTCGGCAGGCCGGCCTTGCGCAGTGCCTGTTCGGCCATCTGTACGCTGACCGTGTCGTAGTTCGGCCGGCCATCGCCGCCGCGCAGAACGAGGTGCCCGTAGCGGTTGCCACGGGTACGCACGATCGAGGTGCGCCCCTGGCCATTGATGCCGAGGAAACTATGCGGCCGTGAGGCAGAGAGGATGGCGTTGACGGCGATGCCGACGTCGCCGTTGGTGCCGTTCTTGAAGCCGACCGGGGTAGACAAGCCGGACGATATCTCCCGATGTGTCTGCGATTCGGTCGTGCGCGCGCCGATTGCCGTCCAGGAGATCAGATCGCCGAGATACTGCGGCGAGATCGGGTCGAGCGCCTCGGTACCGGCAGCCAGGCCGAGTTCGGCGAGCTGCAGCAGGAATGCGCGCGCCTTGTACATGCCCTGATCAACCCGGAAGGAATCGTCCATGTCCGGATCATTGATGTACCCCTTCCAGCCGGTCGTCGTCCTCGGCTTTTCGAAATAGACCCGCATCACCAGGTAGAGCGTCTGGCTGACCTCGTCAGCCAGAGCCTTCAGACGTTTGGCATAGTCGAGCGCGGCCACCGGGTCGTGGATCGAGCACGGGCCAACCACGATGAACAGTCGCTCATCGCTGCGGTCGAGGATGTGACGCAGGACCTCACGGCCGCGCATGACGAGGTCGGCGGCGCTCGGCGACAGCGGCACCCGGGCGAGGATTTCCTCGGGCGAAGGCATGGGGTCGAAGGCGCTGACGTTGATATTGTCGATGTCGAGGGTGGTCATGGTTTGGCCTGGCGAGTCAGTTGATGAATGATGTCTTTAACCGCAGCGACCCGGTCGGCAAGCGTCGCGCAGTGGCGTTTGAGGACCAGTCTGTCTGCTCCCGCCAGGCGGAAGTTGCGGTCCTTCTGGATCAGATCGATGATCCGCATCGGGTCGATCGGCGGATTGGTGTCGAACTGCAGCGCAATCTGTTCGGTGTTGGCGTCGAGTTTGCTGATTCCGAGAGGTTTGCAGAGCAGCCGCAGCCGGTGGCTGTCGAGCAGAGCCCGCGCTTGTGGCGGTAGGTCGCCAAAGCGATCGACCAGTTCTTCCTGCAGATCGGCAAGCTCGTTCGCCTGCCCGCAGTCGGCCAGGCGTTTGTAAAGCGTCAGCCTTTCGTGGACGTCTGGTGCGTAATCGTCGGGGAGCAGGGCCGGGGTGTGCAGCTTGATTTCGGTGGTGACGGCCAGCGGTTGCGTCAGGTCTGGTTCCTTGCCCTGCCTGAGCGCCGCAACGGCGCGCTTCAGCATCTCGGTAAACAGGTTGAAGCCGACCTCCTGCATCTCGCCCGATTGGCTGGCACCGAGCACTTCGCCGGCACCCCGAATTTCGAGATCGTGCATGGCAAGGTAGAAACCGGCGCCGAGCTCATCCATCATCTGGATCGCCTCAAGTCTCTGCCGGGCCTGCTTGTTGAGTGCCGTCTCGTCGTGCGTGAGCAGGTAGGCGTAGGCCTGGTGGTGCGAGCGGCCAACCCGACCGCGGAGCTGATGCAACTGGGCGAGACCAAATTTCTCGGCGCGGTTGATGACGATCGTATTGGCGTGCGGGTTATCGATGCCGGTTTCGATGATCGTCGTACACAGCAGCAGATTGGCTCGTTGTTGCGTGAAATCGCGCATCACGCGCTCCAGATCGCGCTCCTTCATCTGCCCGTGGCCGACGAGGATACGTGCTTCGGGCAGTAGCTTGCCGAGCCTGTCACGCATGTTCTCGATGGTGTCGACCTCGTTGTGGAGGAAGTAGACCTGGCCGCCGCGCTTGAATTCGCGCAGCAGCGCTTCACGGATGATGCCGTCCGAGAACCTGCTGACGAAGGTCTTGATCGCCAGGCGCTTCCGTGGCGCGGTGGCGATGACCGAAAAGTCACGCAGCCCTTCGAGCGACATGGCGAGCGTGCGAGGGATAGGCGTCGCCGTCAGCGTCAGCACGTCGACCTCGGCGCGCAGCGCCTTCAGTGCTTCCTTCTGGCGGACGCCAAAGCGGTGTTCCTCGTCGATCACCACCAGACCGAGACGGCTGAAATGGACATCCTTCTGCAACAGCTTGTGCGTCCCGATGACGATGTCGAGTCTGCCGTCGGCCAGTTCCTTGAGCGCCTGCGTCGCCTCGCCGGCGGTCTTGAAGCGTGAGAGTTCGGCAATCCTGACCGGCAATTCGGCGAAGCGGTCGCTGAAGGTCTGGAAATGCTGTTCGCAGAGCAGCGTCGTCGGGCACAGGACGGCGACCTGTCGGCCACCGGCAACGGCGCAGAAAGCGGCGCGCAAGGCGACTTCCGTCTTGCCGAAACCGACGTCGCCGCACACCAGGCGGTCCATCGGTCGGCCCGATTTCATGTCTTCGATCACCGCGGCGATGGCTGTTGCCTGATCCTGCGTTTCCTCAAAACCGAAACCATCAGCAAACGCGTCATAGTCATGCGCCTTGAACTCGCAGGCGTGGCCTTGCCGAGCGGCGCGCATGGCGTACAGGGCGAGCAGTTCAGCTGCTGTGTCGCGCGCCTGCAGGGCGGCACGACGCTTGGCCTTTTCCCATTGTTGCGAGCCGAGCGTGTGCAGGGGCGCACTGTCCGGATCGGCTCCAGAGTAGCGCGAGATGACATGTAACTGTGACACGGGCACGTACAGCCTGGCGTCGCCGGCGTAGTGCAGTTCGAGGAACTCCATCTCACCTTCGCCAAGATCAAGATGGATCAGGCCCTGGTAGCGTCCGATGCCATGCTGCTCATGCACCACCGGCGAAGCCACCTTCAGTTCGCTGAGGTCGCGCAGCCAGTTGTCAGCCGACGTTCGCCGCTGGGCCACGTGGCGCGTGCGCCGCGACGGGCTATCGGCGTAGAGTTCAGCTTCCGTGATGATCGCCAGTTGATCGAGCAGGAAGCCGTCGTAAAGGGGGCCAACCGCCAGCGAGAGCCGGCTGTCGCTGGCCATGAAGTCGGCAAAACTCGCGCTCGCCAGTGGTTTCAGTCCGTATTCCGAGAGCAGTGCGGACAGTGTTTCGCGGCGCCCGGCGCTTTCTGCGAGCAGCAGGACACGGCCTGGGAATCCATCGAGAAAGGCTTGCAGGCGGCAAAGCGGGTTTTCGGCGCGGCGGTCAACGGCCAGAGACGGCAGGCTGCGCACCGGGCCCTCATTGCTCGCCGTCAGGCTCACTCTGGCATAGGCCTTGGCAGCGATGAAGAAAGGTTCCTCGGCCAGAAAGAGTTCGGCCGGTGGCAGTAGCGGCCGCGAGCGCTCGCCCGACAGCATCGTGTAGCGTGACTGCGCCTCGCGCCAGAAGGTACGAATCGCTTCCGGCACGTTGCCGTGGAGGCAAAGCAGGGTGGCGCTGGGCAAATAGTCAAATAGGGTGGCCGTTTCCTCGAAAAAAAGCGGTAGCCAGTACTCGATCCCGGCGGCGGGAATGCCGTTCGAAACGTCCTTGTAGATTCCCGAGCGCCCCGGGTCACCCTCGAACATTTCGCGGAAGCGCTGACGGAAGCGCGCCCTTCCCTGGTCGTCGAGCGGAAACTCGCGCGCTGGCAGCAGCCGAACCTCAGGCACTGGATAGAGCGTGCGCTGGTTGTCGACGTCGAAGGTCTTGATGCTCTCGATTTCGTTGTCAAAGAGGTCGAGTCGGTAAGGCAGTTGCGAGCCCATTGGGAAGAGGTCGACCAGGCCCCCGCGGATGGAGTACTCTCCAGGGGCGACGACTTGCGTCACATGCGCATAGCCTGCCAGCGTCACCTGGGCGCGGAACTGGCCCGCATCGAGCTTCTCGCCCTGCTTGAGGAAGAAGGTGTAGGCGGCCAGATAGGCCGGCGGTGCCAGACGGTAAACCGCAGTGCTGGCGGGTACCAGCAGCACATCGCACTCTCCCCGCATGACAGCATAGAGCGTTGCCAGTCGCTCGGAAACGAGGTCGTGGTGTGGTGAAAAACTGTCATAGGGCAGGGTCTCCCAGTCCGGGAGCAGGCGTACGCGCAAATTCGCGGCGAACCAGGGGATTTCCTGCAGCAGACGGTGGGCATCACCCGCGCTGGCGGTGAGTACAGTGAGCATCTGCTGCTTGGCGTCAGCACTGCTTCGTGACGCCGCGTGGGCGATCACGAGCGCGTCGGCGGAACCCGCGAACGAGGGAAACGAAAGCTTTTCACCGCCTTTGGCTACTGGCAGATGGGGAAGCGGCAATGACAAGGAATGCGACTCGCGACTCGACTGCTGAAGTGGTCTGGGCTGCACAGGCCGGGCGGGGCGAGGCAGCGAAAGGGCGGCATTATAGCCGATCAGTCCTTCGCCCCGGCGCCATTGATCGCCTCATCGGATAAGCCTGGCGATTGGTTCAGGCGTCTTTCATGTCGGGTTTTTCATGTCGAGCTTCGTGCACAGCGCGGCGAAGAACTGCGAGGCACCGTTGCGGATCGAAAAATCGGCGGCGTCCGAGAAGGGCGTCGGGTGCGGATTGACTTCCACAACCACCGCGCCGGCACGCTTTGCCCATACCGGCAGGCGGGCGGCGGGCTGCACGGTAAAAGAGGTGCCGACACAGAAGAACACGTCGGCACCGAGGCTGCGTATTTCGGCAGCGGCAAAGACCTCTTCATCAAGCATCTCACCGAACATCACCAGGTCGGGCCGCACCGGCGCCCCGCAAGCGGGACAGGCATAAGGATTGATGGCGCTTTGATCCCAGGCGGCGACAAAGCCACAGTGTCGGTGGCAGCGTACCCGGTGGATGGTGCCGTGTACCTCGAGGACGTGTTCATTGCCGGCACGCTCGTGATAGCCGTCGATGTTCTGGGTAATGACGGTCATCCTCTGTGCCGGGCAGATTTCCTCCAGCCGCGCGATCGCCTGATGCCCGGCATTCGGGCGCCGCTCATCAACCAGGGTTTTCAACTGCAGCAACCAGTTCCAGGCGCGCTGCGGATTGCGCAGGAATCCCGCAATGCTGGCAACCTCGTCAGGGTCGACGTTGTTCCACAGGCCGGTCGCCCCATCGCGGAAAGTGGGAATGCCGCTGTCGGCCGAAAGCCCAGCTCCCGAGAAAACGACAATCTCCTCCGCCTCGCGCAGGATGGCAGCGATCGACTCCAGACTCATTGCGTGCATGGTCCTCTCCTTTTCCACTCAGCAGTCTGCGCTGCCGCAGCGATGATTGTCGCACGCACAGGCAGGCGCAGCGCTCCGGCGCTGGGCTTCCTGTTGCCACCCCAGTACAGGTGGGGCACCAGTTGCAGCAATCTCACCGCTGGCGAGGGCTGTTCGTTGTATAAAAGCGACACAATGCGAGGTCGATGCTTGAAGGAAATCAAGTTTGTATGCTTAAATCTCCCGACTGCGCAAAAATCGCATCGCGTTACACGCATTCGGACCTAACAGAGATTAATCGAGGAGGAACATCTTGAAATCGAAAATCATTACTACCCTGCTGGCCTCTATCGGCCTGTTTGCAGCCGCTGGCGCTGCGCAAGCCCAGACCGCTGCTGATCGCGTCTACGTGATCGACCAACGTGGTGAAGTCGTGCTGAGCGGCACCGGCCTTTGCTGGCGTACCGGTTTCTGGACCCCGGCCGCTGCTGCCAAGGACCCGGCTGGCTGCAAATGCGACAAGGATCTGCTGCCGAAGGAAGTTTGCGAGCCGCCAGCACCCAGGGCTGCTGCCGTACCGGGCGCCAAGCCCACGGGTGACAAGATCACCATCGCTGCCGATGCGCTGTTCGACTTCGACAAGGCGGTACTGCGTCCGGAAGGCAAGAAGAAGCTCGACGAAGTGGCCGCCAAGTCCAAGCAGATCAAGCTGGAAGTGATCCTCGCCGTCGGTCACACCGACCGTTTCGGTTCCGTGGCTTACAACATGAAGCTCTCCGATCGGCGCGCTGCCGCGGTGAAGAGCTACCTGGTGAGCAAGGGAGTCGATGCCAACCGTATTTACACGGAAGGCAAGGGTCCGAAGAATCCGGTCACCAAGCCTGATCAGTGCCCGGGCAAGAAGGCGACCAAGGCGGTTATCCAGTGCCTGCAGCCCGACCGTCGTGTCGATATCGAACTCATCGGCACCAAGTAATTCCGGCGCAATGCGTCAGAAAACCCCGCTTTGGCGGGGTTTTTTTGGGCTCCTAGATATGTCTTTGGAATGAACACCGCAGTGCCGGCAGTCGATCTGGTCATCGAGGCGCGCTGGATGGTTCCTGTGGACCCGCCTGGCGTCGTTCTCGAGAACCATGCGCTGGTGGTCAATCACGGCCGGATCATCGACCTCCTGCCACAGAGCGAGTTGGCTGGCCGTTTTTCACCGCTCAGCCGCAAGTGTCTGGACCAGCACGTGCTGATTCCAGGGCTGGTGAATCTGCACACCCACGCGGCGATGACCTTGCTGCGTGGTCTTGCCGATGATCTGCCGCTGATGCAGTGGCTTCACCATCACGTCTGGCCGGCTGAGGCGCAGCACGTTTCCGCGCAGTTTGTCCATGACGGAACCCTGCTTGCCTGCGCCGAGATGCTGCGGGGCGGCATCACGTGTTTCAACGACATGTATTTCTTTCCCAAGGCCGCAGCGGACGCCGTGCTGGCTTCGGGAATCCGGGCCGCAATCGGCCTGATCACGGTCGATTTTCCGAGCAACTATGCAGCCGACGCCGACGACTATCTTGCCAAGGGCCTGGCGGTTCGCGACCAACTGCTGGATGAACCGCTGTTGTCTTTCTGCCTCGCCCCGCATGCGCCCTACACCGTCAGTGAGCGGAGCTTTGCCCGCGTGCTGACGCTCGCCGAGCAGATCGAACTGCCGATTCATCTCCATTTGCATGAAACTGCCCAGGAAATCGACGACAGCCTGCAGCGTTTCGCGGTGCGCCCGATTGAACGCCTTCGCCGCCTCGGTCTGCTCAGTCCGGCGCTGATCGCTGTGCATGCAGTTCACCTCAGCGCGGCCGAAATCGAAATGCTGGCGCAGCACGGCTGTTCGGTTGCCCATTGTCCCAGTTCCAATCTCAAGCTGGCCAGCGGCATAGCCCCCATCACGCAGTTGTCGGCGAGCGGAGTCAATATCGGCCTGGGCACCGACGGGGCGGCCAGCAACAACCGGCTCGACCTCTTTCAGGAAATGCGCCTGGCCGCGCTGCTGGCCAAGGAGGAAGCCGGCCGCGCCGACGCCATCAACGCGCATCGCGTATTGCACATGGCGACTCTTGGCGGCGCTCGCGCGCTCGGTCTCGAGGCGAGCATCGGCTCCCTGACCCCGGGCAAGGCGGCCGACCTCTGTGCCGTCAGACTCAACGATCTTGCGCTTGCTCCTTGCTACGATCCCGTTTCCCATCTGGCCTACGCGGTAGGCCGTGAGCATGTTTCTGCGGTGTGGGTGGCAGGCCGGATGCGAGTCGAGAACGGGCAACTGATTGAAAACAACGAAACCGGATTGATAAAACTGGCCCTCTTGTGGCAAAATAAAATTCGTCCGTGATGAGTTCAGTCAACAACGAGGCATAACAGGCCATGCGGATCACTCCCGCAGGCTTCAACTAACGAGGGAAACCTAGATGAACAGAACTGCAAAAAACTCCATGATGGCCTTGCTCGCCGCCGCCACCTTCGGCGGCGGCGCCTCGCTTGCTCAGGCACAGACTTCAATTCCTTTGAATCGTGTGTACGTGATCGACCAACGCGGTGAAGTCGTAATGAGCGGCGCCGGCCTCTGCTGGCGCACCGGTTTCTGGACCCCGGCCGCTGCCGCCAACGACCCGGCTGGCTGCAAATGCGACAAGGATCTGCTGCCGAAGGAAGTCTGCGAGCCGCCAGCGCCCAAGGGCGCTGCCTTGCCGGGCGCCAAGCCCGCGGGTGACAAGATCACCGTCGCCGCCGACGCGCTGTTCGACTTCGACAAGGCGACGCTGCGTCCGGAAGGCAAGAAGAAGCTGGACGAAGTGGTTGCCAAGGCCAAGGCGATCAAGCTTGAAGTGATCATTGCCGTTGGTCATACCGACCACTTTGGTTCCGATGCCTACAACCAGAAGTTGTCCGAGCGGCGCGCCGCGGCAGTCAAGACCTACGTGGTCAGCAAGGGTATCGATGCCAACCGTGTCTACACCGAAGGCAAGGGCGAAAAGAATCCGGTGACCAAGCCTGGTCAGTGCCCTGGCAAGAAGCCGACCAAGTCGGTTATCGAGTGCCTGCAGCCCGACCGTCGTGTCGATATCGAACTCATCGGCACCAAGTAATCGTATAGCGATACCGAAAGCCCTGCCTAGGCAGGGCTTTTTTGTTTGGTGCGCCCGAGCATGGGCGTGATCCCGCGTCTGCTGTCGCTGCTTGATACGGTGCCACAACGACAGCGAGGTCAATGAACCGATGGATCCGAAACTGCATGTCCGGGTGTGGGTGAGGATGATGGAGGGGGCATCGCCTTGTGTCCGCCGCCTGTGAAGTATCAACTGTGAACTTTCTCCTGTGCCATTTGCCGGTAGAATCGTCGAAAATAGTATTGTCTCGACTCGTGCCAGGCTGGTGGCGAAAAGTGCGTGCTGGTCGTGTCATTAGCGGTTTGAGGAAAAGATGTCACTGTTCCTTCGTGAAGAAGACGTTAAGCAACTGTTGAGCATGCCGATGGCGCTCGAGGCGGTCGAGTCTGCGCACCGTGCACTCTCGTCAGGGTTGGCCTGTGACGTGCCCAGGCAACGTACACGCCTGCCGCAGACGACGCTCCATATCCTGCAGGGGGCTTTGCCGCAGTTCGACGTGATTGGTTACAAGGCCTACACCAGCAATCGATCCGGTGTGCGCTTCCTGGTTCACCTTTATCGTGCGTCGCGCGGCAACCTGCTTGCGGTAATTGAGGCCGATCTTCTGGGTATGATGCGTACGGGTGCTGCGTCAGGAGTGGCGACGCGCTGGCTGGCCAGGCCGGACGCGCAGGTGGCGGGCGTGTTTGGTGCCGGCTGGCAGGCGGAGGGGCATATCGAAGCGCTCGCGACGGTGTGTCCGTTGCTGCGGGTTAAGGTCTACGCGCGCCACGCCGAGCGCTTGGCGGCCTTTTGCAAGAAAATGTCCGAACGTCTCGCCCTCGAGGTGATCCCGGCGACTTCGCCGGAAGACGTAGTACGGGGCAGCGATATCGTGAGCACGGTGACGACCTCGGCAACGCCGCTGTTTGCAGCTGAGTGGCTGTCGCCGGGAACACATATCAATGCCGCTGGCTCGAATTCACTGATTCGCCGCGAACTGGGCGAAGATGTTCTGAAGCGCTGCTCGCCGATCGTTGTAGACAGTGTCGAAACGGCGCTGCATGAGTCTGGTGACTTGTTGCCGTTGCTGGAAAAAGGCCGCTTGCACGCTCGTCAGCTGATCGAACTCGGAGACGTGATCTGTGGACGACAGCCAGGGCGCTCAACGGCTGAGGAGATCACCTTGTTCGAGTCGCAGGGCATGGCCGTCCAGGATCTTGCACTGGCCGCCCGCCTGGAAACGCTGGCTCGTGAGCGCGGACTCGGTGTCGAATTGCCTTATGGTGGCTAGGTTGACAGAACGCCTGGTGTCGGGAGCGCAGGATGATGGAGACCAACCGTCTCAAGGGGGCGCTGGAAATCGTCGTTCGTACCGATCCGGGACTGGTGCGGGCAAAGAATGAAGATTCGGTGTTTGCCGATGCCAGTCACGGTCTGGCGATCCTGGCCGACGGAATGGGTGGCTACAACGCCGGAGAAGTCGCCAGCAGAATGGCAACGACGCTCCTGGCAAGCCGGCTGGAAGCCGCCTTTGCGACAACCGCAGCGCACGAAACCGACCGCATGACCGGACAGCCGTTTGCCAGTCGTTGCCTGGCGGAGCAGATCGAGGCGGTGAACTCGGCGATCTATCATGCGGCAGAGGATGACGCGAAGTTCGTCGGGATGGGCACGACGCTGGTGGCGGCCGTCTTTTGTGATGACCGAGTGGTTGTCGCGCACGTTGGCGACTCGCGGTTGTACCGTCTGCGTGGCGAGG
Organism: Candidatus Accumulibacter necessarius; assembly: GCF_036625085.1. NCBI lineage: Bacteria > Pseudomonadati > Pseudomonadota > Betaproteobacteria > Candidatus Accumulibacter > Candidatus Accumulibacter necessarius. The sequence goes on from NZ_JAZKUM010000008.1 coordinate 24,417, forward strand.
AGTTCATGGCCATCACGCATGATCACTCCTTCTTGCAGGAGCAGATTGACCAGGGCCTGATGTCGGCGGAAGAGGCGCGTTATTCGCTCAACAGGAACCTTGTGACGCGAGCGGTCGGCGTCGATGATAAGGTTGAACCGGAGATTCATGTTTACTCTGTCCGGGCGGGCGATGTCTATCTGCTGTGTTCTGATGGTCTCTACGACATGGTCGATGAGGCGGAGATTCAGGAGGCATTGGAAACGTTCGGCGCCAACCTCGAGCTTTCCGCGACGCAACTGATTCAGATGGCCAACGACAACGGCGGTGACGACAATATCTCGGTGGTTGTGGTCAAAGTATTGCGTGAGTTCCCGGTCGCTGGAGGAGGTTTGTCCAAACTCTGGTCATGGCTCAATTAAGGACGAAGAAGGCGATGGCAAAGCTGATACTTAGCATGGATGGTCTGGTCCTCAAGGAAATCCCTCTGCGCAAGGAGCACATGAGCATCGGCCGCAAGGCACACAACGACATCCAGATCGACAATATGGCGATCAGTGGTGAGCATGCAGCGGTGGTGACCATCCTCAACGATTCCTTCCTGGAGGATTTGAACAGCACCAACGGAACCCTTGTCAATGGTCAGCCGATCAAGAAACATTTCCTGAAGGACGGCGACGTCATCGAGTTTGGCAAGTACAAGATGAAGTATCTTGTCGAAGCCGTTGCCTCGGGTGAGACTTCCGAGTACGAAAAGAGCACGCCGTTCCGCTCCGAACCCCTGCAGGTGGTTTACGGAGACCGGGATGCAATGACTGCCAGCACGCCGCAGGGTAGTGCCACGGCGCCCACCCTGCCGGGTGCAGCCATCCAGTTGCTCAGTGGTTCCAACGCCGGCCACCAGTTGCAACTGACCAAGACGCTGACGACACTCGGCAGGCGTGGTCAGGTGGCGGTGATTGCCCGGCGGCCACAGGGTTACTTCCTTACCCACGTCGAAGGATCGGGCTTCCCGCTGTTGAATGGCCAGGTTGTTGACGCTCAGGCGCGGCGTCTGGAAAACCACGATGTGATCGAGATTGCGGGCGTGAAGATGGAATTCTTCCTGAAGAACTGATGGGAAATCGTCTTCTGGTCAGGCGAGGCAGTCATTGGTCTTGGGCTCTGGCGACAATGGGCAGCAGCGGACAGCATCGAAATCCGGTGGAGCCAGCATGAAAGTCAGGATTCTGGGCTGTAGCGGCGGCATTGGCGGGCGCCATCTGCGAACCACATCCATGCTCGTCGATGATGACATCCTGATCGACGCGGGGACGGGTGTCGCTGACCTGTCGCTTGCCGAACTGGCAACCATCGACCACGTTTTCCTGACCCACTCCCATCTCGACCACATTGCGTCGTTGCCCTTGCTGATCGATTCGGTCAGCGACATGCGTTCGAGACCGGTCACCGTTTATGCCACGGCGGCGACGCTTGAGATCATTGCCAGGCACATTTTCAACTGGTCCATCTGGCCGGATTTCAGCGCCATACCGAGCCGCGAGCAGGCGCTCATGCAGTACCGGACAATCGCTCTGGGACAGTCGGTTCGGCTGGGTCAGCGAGCGATCACGGTGCTTCCTGCAGAACACACGGTGCCAGCCGTTGGTTATCAGCTCGACTCGGGGTCCGCCAGTCTGGTTTTTACCGGCGACACGACGATCAATTCCGCTTTCTGGCCGGTGATCAATCGGATCGCGAATCTTCGCTACCTGCTGATTGAAACCGCTTTCCCGAACTCTGAGCGGAGGCTTGCCGAGATCTCGAAGCACCTGTGCCCGAGCCTGCTGGCGGAGGAGTTGAAGCAACTGAAGGTCGATGCCGAGATCTACATCAGTCATCTGAAGCCGAGCCAGATCGAGCTGACAATGTCCGAAATCGAGGCCTGCGCCGCCGATTTCAGGCCGCGCCGGCTGTACAACAATCAGGTCTTCGACTTCTGATCAGGACCATGGCAAGCACCCGGCCAATCGACAGCAACCTGGGCGACATGAGCCGGCGCTTGGGCTTCTTCAAGAATCTCCAGCGCGTCACCAACAAGATCCACGCCACCAGCAATGCTGACGAAATCATCCTCGAGATGTCGGAGGATATCTGCGAGCTCTTTCACTGTGATCGCCTGACCATCTACCTTGTCAGCGACGACCGGCAGAACATCGTCTCCAAGCTGAAGACTGGGCTGGCTTCGCACAAGGACATCAAGCTGCCGATTTCCGAGCAAAGCATTGCCGGTTATGTCGCGGGGTCCGGCAAGGCAGTCAACATCCGTGACGTCTACGATGATCTCGAACTGGCGAAGCATAGCCCGCACCTGTGCTTCCTGAAGGACATCGACCAGCGTACCGGCTATCGTTCCCGGCAGATGCTGGTGGCACCGATTGTCAACGAGCAGAACAGCGAGCTGCTAGGCGTTGTACAACTGATCAACAATCGGTCGGATACCCCCTTTCCGGCCGTCGCCGAGGAGGGCATCCAGGCTCTGGCGCAGACCCTGGCCGTGGCTTTTGCGCAGCGTCAGAAGGCACCCCTCCCCGGGCTGAAAACGAAATACGATGCCCTGGTCAGCGATGCCATCCTCTCGGCTGCCGAACTGGACCTGGCACAGCGCTCGGCACGGCGAAAGAACATCGATCTCGAAGAAGTGCTGATGGAGGAATTTCACGTCAAACTGCCAGCGATCGGTGCCGCGCTGTCAAAGTTCTTCGCTGTTCCCTATGAGCCCTTCCTGCCGAACCGCATCAGGCCGATGGCGCTGTTGAAGCATCTCAAGCGGGATTACGCAGAGGCAAATCATTGGCTGCCGGTTGAGGAGAGCGCCGACGGCCTGGTCGTCGTGACCATCGACCCGGAGCGGATCAGGGGCTCGCGGACGGTCAACAACATCTTTCCGAAGAGCCGGATAGCCTATCGCGTCACAACCCACCGGGATTTCCTGCAACTGATCAACCAGTTTTTCGGCGACCTGTCGAAAATGGATTCTGTCGGCGACCTCTTGTTCGGACTCGACGACGATGAAGCGAGCGATGTGCCCGGCAGCAGTGCCGAGGTACTCAGTGCTGCGGCGGACAACGAACTCGTTCGCCTGGTGAACAAGATCATCGTCGAGGCCTATCAGAAGGGCGCGTCGGATATCCACATCGAGCCACGGCCTGGCAAGGAAAAGACGGTCATCCGCTTCCGTCGCGACGGTGCCCTGGCGCCGTACATCGAAATTCCGCCATCCTACCGAAGTGCCCTGATTGCGCGTCTCAAGATCATGGCCGATCTCGATATTTCGGAGAAACGCCGGCCGCAGGATGGCAAGATCAAGTTCAACCGTTGGGGGCCGTTGGACATCGAGCTGCGGGTGGCGACAATCCCGACCGCCGGCGGCATGGAGGACGTCGTCCTACGCATCCTCGCCGCCGGCGAACCCATCCCGCTTGCGGATCTCGGTGTGACGGAGCACAACCTCGAGCGACTGAAGGCCCTGATCGCCAAGCCCTACGGGCTGTTCTTCGTCTGCGGCCCGACCGGATCAGGGAAAACGACCACCCTGCATTCCATTCTCAGCTACATCAACCGGCCGGAAACCAAGATCTGGACCGCCGAGGACCCGGTCGAAATCACCCAGAAGGGCCTGCGTCAGGTGCAGGTCAACAAGAAGGCCGGGCTCGACTTCGCTACCGTGATGCGCGCCTTCCTGCGCGCCGACCCCGACGTGATCATGGTCGGTGAAATGCGCGACCGGGAAACCGTGTCGATCGGCATCGAAGCCTCACTCACCGGCCACCTGGTTTTTGCGACCCTGCATACCAACAGCGCTCCCGAGTCGATCAATCGCCTGCTCGACATGGGCATGGACCCCTTCAATTTTGCCGACGCGCTGCTCGGCATTCTTGCCCAGCGGCTTGCCAGACGCTTGTGCACCTCGTGCAGGGAGGCTTACCAGCCGACTTCAGACGAAATCCGACACCTGCTTTCCGAGTATTGCGCCGAAATGGCGCATACGCAGGCATGGCAGGCCGACCCGCAGGCGGCTACCGAGCGCGTACATCAGGAATGGCTGGCAAGGCACGCTCGGGGCGGCAAGTTCATACTCTATCGGGCGCGCGGCTGTGATGCCTGTGCTGGCAGTGGCTACCGGGGGCGTGTCGGCCTGCACGAACTGCTGAGCGGCACCGATCTGGTCAAGCAGCAGATCCAGGAGCGGGCGCGTGTCGCTGAGCTGCTCGCCACGGCGCTCAACGAGGGCATGCGTACACTGAAGATGGACGGCATCGAGAAAATCCTGTCTGGCATCACCGACCTGAAGCAGGTGCGCGCGGTCTGTGTCAAGTAGGCTGGTCATGTGGACGGCGACAGGCCGTCAGGCAGCGAATCGTTGCGTAGAAACTCCACCCGCGGAAGGACCATGGCCACGAGTCAGGTAAGCCGGGCTGTTCGGTCAGATGTCTGTTGGCCGCGTGCCAATGAGGAATGCTCCGGATGGGTTCGGTCGATGGCACGAAAATTGCTGATTGATGCGGAGGATGTTCCATCACATTGGCCGGAAGGACTGACATCGCATGAACGAGCAGGAAAAAGGTTTTACGCTGATCGAGCTGATGATCGTCGTCGCGATCATCGGCATTCTGGCAGCCATCGCGGTCCCGCAGTTTTCGGAGTACATCAAGAAGGGCGAGGACAAGGCGGCGCAGAGCGATGCGCGGAACCTGCTGACGGCTGCCACCAGCGCCGGCTTCAACCACTAGCCCTGGCAGGTCGTCACCATGGAACGACAGCGGTTTGCTCCGGTGCCGTTTTGGCATCGTGCCTTATGGGCAAGAAGCGTGGGTCAGGCTGACAGCCAGGGCATGTGGGCTGACGTTTTTTGTCAGGCGGGTGACGCTAATGAGGGTAATACCCGGCCGCAAAGACCGGAAAAGGCGTTTTCCACCCGGTTAATAGTCTGGCATGGAAAGTGCTATATCTAACTCAACGGATTGTCCGTTTAATTCACTGGAAGGAGCAACCACCATGAAGAAGCTGCAAAAAGGTTTCACGCTGATCGAGCTGATGATCGTTGTGGCGATCATTGGCATCCTGGCCGCCATCGCGATCCCGCAATTCACCGAGTACACCAAGAAGGGCGAAGACAAGGCAGCTCAGTCCGATGCGCGCAACCTGCTGACCGCCGCTATCGGGAACTCGACGTCCAATTAACCCTCTCGACTGGAGACTCTTATGAGCAATATCAGTATGAAAAATGTTGTGATGGCTTCGGTTCTTGCCATCTCCGCTGTCACCTCGCTGTCGGCTAATGCCGTTACCGTGTGCACCGGCGGCGGTGCCACAAACGGCGCTTCATTTGCTTCCGGGACCAATTTCGTGAAGACGGCGTTCACTCCAAAATGTTCGGCGAATGTCTTCCTGGATGGAACCGAAACGAATGCAACCTTGTTCAAGGTGGGTTCGGCATCGATCAAGGGCAAGAAGTATTATGGCGGTTCGACGGCCGGTGGTGCTGTCAAAGCCGAAGGGGAATGTGTTGCCGTTGCTGCTGGCGGTGCCTGCGCCCAGACTGACTCTCAACTGGGGGAAGCTGCCGCCCCGAGTTCCTGACCTTCGACCTTCTGACGTGAAAGCGGGCGCGCCGCAGGCTGCGCCCCTTTTTTTGACGGGTAATCATGCTTGAGTTTGCCCTTTCCGGGCTACGTTCCGGCTTGCGCGGAAGAAGTTTCCACGCGGTCTTTTTTCTTGGCATGCTGATGATCGGTATCGCCTATCTTTCGGGTTTCTTCTCGCCGCGGCAGCCGCAGACCGTCGCGCTCGATGTCGGCTTCTCGGGGATCCGCTTTTCCCTCGTTCTGCTCAACCTGTTCTGGGTGCAGGAACTGGTCGCGCGCGAGATCGATCGCCGAGTGATCCTCTTTTCACTGGCCTATCCGGTCTCGCGCGCTGCCTTTCTGGCCGGGCGTTTTGCGGCCGTGCTGCTCCTATCGCTGCTGGCGGCAACGGTACTTGGATTGCTCTTACTGCTGGCCGTGATGGTGGTGGGAGGGGGTTTCAGTGGGGAGTTTCCGCCGGCACTGGGGCTGCCCTTCTGGAGTACCGTCGCCGGCCTGGCCCTCGACGCAGCCGTGGTGGCCGCTTTTGCCCTGTGCATCGCCGCGCTGTCCACCGTTTCAGTGTTGCCGCTCGCCCTGGGCGCCGCTTTTGCGGTGGCCGGCAAGGCGCTTGGCGCGACCATGGATTACCTGGCGCGCGGTGCCGACGGTGACCAGGAATTGCTCGCCAGCTACAGCCCGATTGTTGACCGGATCCGCTGGTTGGTGCCGGATCTCTCGCGCCTCGATTGGCGGGAGTGGTCGATGTATCAGTTGGCGCCCGGCGCCGAAACGGTGTTCTGGTCGGTGTCGATGGCGGTCGCGTACATCGTCCTGCTCATGGTTGCTGCCAGCCTGTTGTTCTCGCGGCGGGAGTTCTCCTGATGCGACGTTCGCTGAGCGTCATGACGCTGTTCATGGGTGCGCTGTCGGTGCTCGTCTATGGCTATGCCCAGCACCGTCTGTCCGCCCTGGCTCGCCCGACGGCGGCGCCGGAACTGCTGATATCCTTGCCGCGCTTTGCGCAGGTCCTGATGGCCGGCGGGGATCGCTATCTGGCGGCCAATCTGGCGGGGTTTCGCGTGCTGGTCGCCGATACCGGCCGGATGAATGCCGAGGACTACGCGGTGCAGGCAAAGCTGCAGCGCGATATTGCGTGGTTCAACCCCTTGCATGAAGACAATTACTACGTTGGCGCGGCGATCCTGCCGTGGAATGGCGAACTCGATGCGGCACAATACGTCCTGCGGCGGGCTTCGGACGCGCGGACTTTCGATTGGTACCCGCTGTTCCATTATGGATTTCTCTTCTATCATTTTCGCAAGGACCCGGCGACAGGCGCCCAGTGGCTGCTCAAGGGCGTCCCGCGGGTCACCAATCAACAGGACGAGTGGGCGTTGCAGAATCTCGCCGCCATCTGGATCGAGAAGGGTTACCAGACCGCCAATGCAGCGACAATGGTCGACGCGATGGCGGCAAACTCGCCGCCGGGGGCATTCCGCAACTACCTGCAGGTCAGGGCACACCGCCTGCGTGACCTGGCGGCGCTGCAGGACGCAGCGACGCTTTTTCGGGCCAGGCAGGGCCGGGCTGTGAAGAAGCTGGAGGAACTGGTGAGCGCTGGTTTGATCGCCGAAGTGCCGAAAGACCCGCTGGGCTTTGGCTTCGGCCTCGATGCTGCCGGCTGGCCCATCCTGAATTCAGTCGCTGCGGGTGGGCAATGAGCGTTCCCGCGATCGCCATTGACGGTCTTGAAAAACACTACCGGAAGCGGTGGCGGTCGGCAGCGGTCGTTGCACTTGGCGGCGTTTCGCTGGCCGTCGAGCCCGGCGAAGCCTTTGGCTTCATCGGCGCGAACGGCGCCGGCAAGACGACGACGATCAAGATCCTGATGGGCCTGATTGGGGCGACGAGCGGAAGCGCCCGCCTATTCGGGACAGCCGTCACGGAGCCGCGTGCTCGCCTGGGCCTCGGCTATGTTCCCGAGAACCCCTATCTCTACGACTATCTGACGCCACTCGAACTGCTCACGATGAGCCTGCGGCTGCATCGGGTCAGGGTGACTGCCGAGGAAAGCCACTGTCTGGCCTGGCTGGAGCGCCTTGGCCTGGCGCAGGTAGCGACAAAGGCGATCCGTTCGTTCTCGAAAGGCATGACGCAGCGCGTGGCCATTGCCCAGGCGCTGTGCATCAATCCGCGCCTGCTGATTCTCGACGAGCCGCTGTCCGGTCTTGACCCGATTGGTCGCCGGGATGTGGTCGATATCCTTTCCGAATACAAGCGCGGCGGCGGGACCCTTTTCCTGACATCGCATGTGCTGCACGACGTCGAAAGACTCGCCGACCGCTTCGGGCTGATTCATGAAGGGCTGTTGCGGGCGGTTCGATCGCCGGCCGAACTCACGGGTGAGCAGGAGATGGTGCTGGTGCGCACCTTCGGCCAGGTCGCGGTGGCCGGGATGCGCGAGGATTTTTCGGGGCGCTGGCTTGGCGAAGTGCCACGCGCTGAGCTATGGGCGCGCCTCGAAGCCCTGCATCATGCCGGGCATGTCCTGGTGGAAGTGCGCCCGAGCCTGTCCCTGGAGGTGGCCTTCATGCGTGCCGTCGGGCAGTCGTGACAATGAAGACAACCCGGAAAAAGTCGCACGCGGCAGTTGCCCGGCGTGTTCCGCTGGATGCGGACTGCCTGGCGCTGATGCGCCTGGTCGAGGCTGGCAGGCACGCCGATGTGGAAGCGGCGGCCCGTCGCATTCTTGGCGCCCGGCCTACGCAGCCGCTGGCCCTGAAGGCGCTTGGCTTCGCCTTGATCGGGCAGGGCCGTTACGACGACGCGCTGCCGGTGATCCGTTATTCGCTCGAGCGCCATCCCGATGACCCGGAAGCGCTCAACAACCTCGGGATCGTCCTGTCGGCGCTGATGCGCTGGGATGAATCGATCAAGTGCTTCGCTCGTTCAATCGAGATCAAGCCCGGCGATCCCGAGGTACTGAAAAACTACGGCGTCGCTCTCTCGCGCATGCACAAGTGGGACGAGGCCGTCCCATTCTTTCTCAAGGCCATTGAGTGTCACCCGGGTGATTATGTCGAGGCGATCGAGCAGCTGGCCAATGTACTGCTCAACAGCAATCGCAACGACGAAGCCTGGACGTGCTTCAACGAGCTGTGGAAAAATGACCACACCAACGCCGCCTTCTTGTCCCAACTGCTTTGCGCCAGCCTCAAGCGGTGTGACTGGACTGATCTGGAGGCGCGGCTGCTGACCCTCAGGTCCTTGACCACGGACTATCGCTCGCTGACCGATAATCCTTTTGTCGTCCTGTCGTTTCCTGGCATCACTTCCGAAGAGCAGCGCAGCGTTGCATCGAACTACGCGCGCTGCAACATCCCGGCGAGCGTTCTCGATGCACCGGACCCTGCCCTGGACGCACGCAAGGAAGAACCCGCTCGACGCTCGCGGCTACGGATCGGCTACCTGTCGGCCGATTACCGCAACCATCCGGTTGGCCAGATCATGCCGCAGGTCATCGAGTTGCACGATCGCGCGCGGGTCGAGGTGTTCGGCTATTCACTGGGGGTCGATGATCAGAGCGACATACGGCAGCGCTTGCGCGCTGCCTTCGATCATTTTGTCGATCTGCGGGATATCAGCGTGATCGAGACGGCCGAGCGCATTCGTGCCGACGAGGTCGATATCCTGATTGATCTCCACGGCTGGACTGCAGACGGGCGGCCCGAGGCACTGGCCCTGCGCTGTGCGCCGCTGCAGGTGAATTGGCTGGGCTATGCCGGGACTCTCGGTCACCCGAAGCTGGCCGACTATCTTCTGGGGGACCCGGTGGTGACGCCCTTGTCGCACGCGCACTGCTATACCGAGACGCTGGCGCACTTGCCGAACTGCTATCTGCCGGCGGACAGCACGATCACCCTGGCGGCTCCCCCACGGCGCAGGGATGCCGGGCTGCCCGAGGAGGGCTTGGTTTTCTGTTCCTTCAACAACAGCTACAAATTCAACCCGCAGGTTTTTGACATCTGGTGTCGGCTGCTGCTGGAGACAGGCGATAGCTGTCTGTGGTTGAGCCAGCCTGGAGGTACGGCTCATGATCGCCTGCGGAAGGAAGCTGAGACCCGTGGCGTCGATCCGGCACGGGTCATCTTCGCACCGCGAGTCGCGTCAAAGGCAGATCATCTGTCGCGCCTGCAACTGGCGGATCTGGCGCTCGACCCGTTTCCGTACAACTCGCATTCGACGGGTATCGATGTCTTGTGGGCGGGCGTTCCGATGGTCGCCCTGCTCGGCGACACTTTCCCGGGACGCGTTGGCGCCAGCCTGCTGCACGCGGCAGGCCTCGACGAGCTGATCGCCGGATCGACCGACGAGTACTACCGATTGGCCCTGGCGCTCGCACGCACCCCAGATCGTCTTCATGCGCTGCGGATGAAGCTGGTCGAGCAGAGAAGCCGCTGCCCGCTCTTCGATATGCCGCGCTTCGTTCGCTCGCTGGAGGAGGTGTACTTCCGGATGTGGGACAGCGCCCTGTCGGGTGCCGAGAGGACTGCGCTCGTCTGAGCGCAGCCGGTACTGATCTTGATGCGCACATTAGTGCGATGCCTTGCCGGGAGGTGAGGGGAGTGCTCGGAGCTGGCACGGAAAACCTCGAAACATCTTCGCGGGCTTTCTTCTGGGGGGCCCTGTTCGTTGTCGTGGTCGTGGCGATCTCGCCCAATCTGGCCTGGCTGGCGGTGGATAGCCCGCCCAAGGACTGGTCGCTGAGATCCTTTTGCCGGCACTGGCGACCGTCGGGCTGTTGCTGTCGGTCGCCGGCAGACTCTGGATCGGCGTCCTGCTGCTGCTGCCGTGGGTGGCGCTCGCGCCCTTCGAGGCTTACTACATCCTGGATTTCGGCAGGCCCAGCGATACCCATCTGCTCGGCGTCATCGCCGACAGCGATGTCGCTGAAGCGAGCACCTTCCTGTCCGGGATCGCCGGCGGCCTCGCAGCGCTGAGCCTGGCGGGCGGCGCTCTGGCGGTATTTGCCTTGCAGCGCGCGCGGCGCTGGCGAATCACCTGGGTGGGGCGCACCCGCTGGTGGGCGCTGTGCGCGAGTGCTCTTGCCCTGGCTCTGCCGGAACTGGTGGACCTGGATGGACCGCCACGTTCGCTGCCGATAGAGAACCTCCGGGCATCTCTGCTCGATCCGAACGACAATCTGGCGAATGATTTTCGAGCGCAGATCTTCGGCTACCTGCTGCCAGTCTATCCGGTCGGCGTTCCCGGCCGCTTCCATGCCTATCTGGCAGCAGCGCCGGGCGCTGAATGCAGCGAAAGAAAGGCTCGAGGACTTCCGTTTTCATGCCCGACAGGAATCCGTCGCCGGGCGCGAGGTGCACGTGCTGGTGATTGGCGAAACCGGGCGGCCGGATCGTTGGCAGTTGAATGCCTATCACCGCGAGACGAATCCTCGCCTGATGACGATCGAGGGCCTGGTCAGTTTCAGGGATGCGTTTTCTCCCTGGACGTCGACGCGGATGTCCGTGCCACTGCTGCTGACGCGCAAGTCGCCAGTCGACCACAAGGTGTTCTTCCCGGAACGTTCCCTGATTTCGGCCTTCCGCGAAGCGGGTTTCCGGACCTACTGGCTATCGACGCAGAGCCCGCTCGGTCCGCACGACAGCTCGATTGCGCTGCATGCTGCCGAGGCGCACGAGGTACGCTTCCTCAACCCGCTGGGCTACCAGGCGGGCGGTGTCCTCGATGGCGCGCTGCTGAAGCCGCTGGCCGAAATCCTCGCACGTGACGAGCAGAAGGTGCTGGTTGTCCTGCATACCCTTGGCGGGCACTTCAACTATGCCGATCGCTACCCGGATGAGCTGGACGTTTTCAGGCCTTCGCTCAAAGGTGTGAGGAACCCCAGCCTGCACCAGCCGGCGCTGAAAGAGGAATTGAACAACAGCTACGACAACAGTTTGCTGTACCTGGATTTCTTCCTCGCCGAAGTGATTGGCTACCTGTCGGCTGTCGACGCGCTGACAACGTTGTTCTACATTGCCGACCATGGCGAGAATCTCTTCGACGGCGAGTGTGACAAGGCGGGTCACGGGCGTGACAACGAGTATGACTTTCGTGTGGCTGCCTTGTGGTGGCCTTCGGCTCGTTACGCAGAGGCCTTTCCGGAAAAGGTGGCCGCCGCCAGATCGCGTAGCGATTCTCCGATTGCCACCAGCAACGTCTTTCACTCGCTGCTCGATGCCGCCAGCATCCGCTATCCGGATGAGGATCCTGCCTTGAGCCTCTTCAGCCCGGCCTGGCGCCCCGCCGCACGCATCACCCAGAACGGGATCGACTTTGATCTCGCCAGTCGGGACCCGATATGCAAGAAACTGCTGCCAACACCGCCCCGGTCAGCGTCCTGACCGGCCTGTTCTTCGTTTCCGGTTTTGCCAGCCTGGTCTATCAGGTCAGCTGGCAGCGAGTGCTCTTTGCCGCTTTCGGTTCTGACCTCGAATCGGTGACCATCGTGGTCTCGGCGTTCATGCTCGGTCTTGGCGGCGGTGCGCTCTGCGGGGGCTGGTTGGCGGATCGGCTGCCGACCAGGGCACTGGCCATGTTCTGTGGCTGCGAGGCGGGGATCGGGCTGTACGGACTGATAAGTTTTGCTTTGATGCGCTGGATTGGCGATGCTTTTGTCCTGGCTTCCCTGCCGGTCATTGCCGCGGTGAACTTCCTGCTGGTTCTTGGCCCGGCGCTGCTGATGGGGGCGACCTTCCCGATCCTGGTGGCCCATACCGTCCGGCAGTGGGGTAACGTCGGGATGGCCACGGGCCATCTTTACGGCGCCAATACGCTGGGTGCGGCGCTGGGCGCCCTGAGTACGGTGTTCGGGCTGTTCCATGTCATGCGTCTCGATCAATCGATCAGCCTGGCAGCGGCACTCAATTTTTCTGTCGTGGCCATCGGTTTCTGGCGCCTGAGGCAGGCCCGATGAAGCGACTCGGCTGGAGTCTCGCATTCTTCATCGGTTTCCTGAGCCTGAGCCAGGAGATCCTGTGGGTTCGGGTCGTCACGTTTGCCCATCAAGGTGTCCCGCATTCGTTCGCCCTGGTCCTCGCGGTCTTTCTGTTTGGCGTTGCCTCCGGAGCAACCGCCGGGAAGCGCTTGTGCGGACGATGGCCGTTGTCGGCAGATACCGCTGTCGGGTGGTGTCTGCTGGCAGGCGGGGTGCTCGATCTGCTGATTCCGTGGTGGGTGTCACGGGTTGCCGGCAGCGAGTGGCTGTCGGTCACCATGGGCGTTCTGATTTATGTGTCGGCAATGCTGAAAGCCATGGCCTTCCCGGTCGCGCACCATCTCGGGTCGGATGCCGGCGGTTCGTATCTCGGCCGGTCTGTGGCCAGGTCTATGCCCTGAATATCGTCGGCTCGACACTCGGCGCCTTGCTCACCGGCTATGTCTTGCTGGACTACGTTTCAGTGAGCAGCGGCTTCACCCTGGTCGGTACCGCGACGCTGGTGATTGGCTTGGTGTCGCTGCTGCGAGGCTGTCCGCGCTGCGTGTGGATTGCGCCAGTGGTTGTCGTCGGCGTGATCGTGACCGCCGATCCCGACGATCGGACTCTGGTCGTGGCGGCCAGCCGTCATGCGCCGGGTCGCATCAAGACGATCATCGAGAATCGGCATGGCATCATCCATGTGGTCGATGATGGCGAGGAACGGGGCGATGTGGTCTATGGGGGCAATGTGTATGATGGGAGAACGAACATCGATCTGCGGCTGAACAGCAATCGGGTCGACCGTGTCTATCTGTTGGCTGCGCTGCATCCGGCACCGCGCAAAGTGCTGGTCATCGGGTTGAGCACTGGCGCCTGGGCGCGTATTCTTTCGACGCTGCCGTCCCTGTCGCAAATGGATGTCGTCGAGATCAATCCGGGCTACCTGCCCCTGATCTCGGCTTATCCGCACTTGTCGCCGCTGCTCGACGACCGGCGCGTCCAGGTGCATATCGACGACGGGCGCCGATGGTTACGGCGACATCCGGCAGATCGGTTTGACCTGATTGTGATGAACACCACATTCCACTGGCGAGCAAACTCAACCAATCTGCTGTCGAGGGAGTTCATGGAGATCGCCAGATCGCGACTGGCGCCGGGTGGCATCCTTGCCTTCAATGCCACCGGCTCAGCGGACGCGCTGGCGACGGCTGCGGCGGTTTTTCCTCATGCCTACCGCTGGTCCAACTTTGTCTACGCTGCCGAACAGGACTTCCGGGCCATTCCGCCGCAGGCGGTGGACCGTCTGGCGGCACTTCGCCTGGGCGCGGAGGCGTTTGACCTGCGGAGAAGCACCGACCGGTCGCTGTTGAACGACATGTTGGCGAAACCATTTGCCAGCGTGCACGACGTCGAGATTGAAAGTGGTCGCGCGCTGGCCGTGATCACGGATGCCAACATGCTGACCGAATTCAAATATGGCCGGCGGCTGCGGCTGGACTGATCGCCGAGAAAGATCTGGCTGAGCGCAGCCGGCTTTTGTGGAGTATCTGTCGGCAAGGGGAGGCGAGCCCCCGTGTGCTTGGCGGGTAAGCAAGAGCGCCAGCTGGTCATGGCTTTCTGTCCAGCGAAGGTGTCACTCTGGCGCCAACCGGCCGCGCCTCGCGCTATGATGGTAACCGAGTTCCGGGCCGGGGTGCTTATCAGGAATCGATCGTTGAACAGGGAGGCAGAAGTCACATGTGGAGTCTATTGGACTATTTCCCCGAAAATTTCAAGATCAACATACTTGACATCGGGGCAGCGCTGAATGAACGACCACCGTATCAGTCGCTGGTCGATGCCGGCCGGGCGAGAATCATCGGCTTCGAACCGAACCGCGAAGAATGCGAACGATTGAACCAATGTTACGGCGAGCCGCATCGCTTCTTCCCGTACTTCGTTGGCGATGGACGATCAGCGATTTTCCATGAAACCAACTGGGTGCTGACGGGCTCGCTTTACGAACCCAACTCGCCACTTCTCGAGAAGTTCCAGAATCTCGCCGAGCTGGTGACACCGGTGGGCAAACATCCGGTCAGCACGACCCGACTTGACGACATCGATGAGATCTCCGATGTCGACTTTGTCAAGATTGACGTCCAGGGAAGTGAGCTGGCTGTCTTCCAGAACGGATTGCGCGCGCTTTTGGGCACGCTCCTGATACAAACCGAGGTTGAGTTCGTCGAGTTGTACAAGGGACAGCCGATGTTCGCCGATGTGGATTCTTTCCTCAGGGGGGCAGGGTTTCAGTTTCACGCGTTCAACGGCTTTGGCAGCCGCTCGTTCAAGCCGATTGTTGTCAATGGCAACATCAACCAGGGGGTTCGTCAGGCGCTATGGTCGGACGCTCTCTACGTACGCGACTGGATGAGTCTGGATGCCCTCGATGCAACCAAGCTCAAGAAGTATGCCGTGCTTGCCCATGATTTGCTGCAGTCGTACGATCTTGCCCATCTGGTACTGTTGACGCTCGACAAGAAAACCGGAAGCAGCTTCGCCACCACGTACCTCGATCAATTGACTGACGGTATCGAGCAACCGGATTCCTGACGGCACGGTCTGGGAAGCGTCCGCTCCCGCTCCACTGGCTCGACGCGGGTCAGGTCAGGCGAGAACCAGCGGTCGAGAATCCTGGGCCAGCAGATGCGCCCACGCCGGTTCGGTCATAGGTCGACGCCACGCCGTGGCGTTGGCGGTGCCTGGCGGCTATGACGCCGGCAGTCCAAAACGGTTCTGCAACAGGCGCAGGCGACGTTCCATTTCGCTGCTGCCAAAGCCCAGGGCGCGGATCATTTCCAGGCGCTGCTGGGCGGATACCCCCGTGTAGAACGATGAAAACGAGCCAAGCCGTTCTGTTTCCTCAAGGACAGCGGCGAGAACCCAGTTGCCGATGCCATCACCGGGAGGGAGGGATTCGAATCGTTCTCCGGGTACCAGAAAAGGTTCCCTCGGATCGATCTGACCATGCTCGAAGATGGCGTTGGCAAGGTGCTGGAGCGCGGACACGGCCAGCGACCGTGCGCCGAAGTCCCGCGCCACGCGTGCGAGGCTGGCCAGGCGCAGATACGACGACTGGCTCTCACACAGGCTCTTGAGCAGGCTGAAGCTGGCTTCCAGGGAAGCCCAGCGATCAGCAGGGGACACCGACGAATCCTGACTGATCGCATAGAAGGACAGCGCTTGATCCACCGCAGCGCTGCCGCCAGCAGCCATTGTCTGTTCCCAGAGACTGGCGAGTTCAGTCCCGTACGGTAGCTTGCCGATGGTGTGACGCCAGTCGTATTCAGGGGAGTCACTGCGCCGTTCCACGCTGTTCGGCAACCGTTCCGCAGGTGGTTTGCCGGCTTGGGCAGCAGGAGCCACCAAGAAACCCTGCGCTGCAAGCCGTTCGGCACGGTCCGGCTTGCAGCAGAACAGGTTGAGCAGGTAGCCATCCGGAGGTGATTCGGCATCGAAGCGAACCAGCAGGTTCAGTCCCGGGACCAGCCGGTAGGAGTCATAGCCCAGGGCGGCGAAGTCGTGGACGAGGTCCATATGCAGGTCTGCGCCGGCCTTGATCTCATACTGGACCAACGGTGACAGGTCGGCAAAAAAGCGTTGTCCCCCTTGCAGAATGTTGGCCTCCTCCCCTTCCGCATCGATCTTCATGAAGTCGATATTCGGGCCGTGCTGACCTCTCATCCAGTCGTCGAGGGTGAGGACTGGCACCGTCTCAACAGCGCTCGTTGATGGCTGACCATGAACCAGCGCGTTCAATTCGGAATTCTCGTTCAGGGATAACTGCGCTGTACCACAGCTACTGGACAGGGCGCTCTGTTCCAGGAAAACATGGGCAAAGCCATTGACGGCAATTCCTTCCGCGAGCAATCTTGCCGTGCCGGACGCCGGTTCGAAAGCCCAGACGCTTCCTGTGGGTCCGACGGCCTGCGCCATCGACAGAGCGTAAACCCCATAGTTGGCACCGATGTCGATGACTTTTTGCCCTGGCTGCAGCAGGTGCCGCAGGAACTTGATCTCATCTTCAAACCAGTCCTGTTGTTCCAGCAGAACGTAGGGAGTGATCAGATCCAGCGAGTCAGGAACGACGACCCGTACTTCATCGACCATGGTGAGTGTCGCGGTGGCAGTCATGGTTTGCGAGACCTCTGTGAGATTCAAGTTGCGGCGTTTGTGCGCCGCCCGGAACATGCGGGTTTTGGCCGCTGGCCAACACCGGCCGCCAGGGTCGCTGGACTGAAGCACCGGCAGCGGGTACCTCTCGGTATTGTAAGCGACGATTCCGATCGCTGCTGACGCCAAACCCGATTGTTCGGGATCAGCGGCGCCTTGATCCGCTCATGAGACCGCGGGCTGTTGGCGGCCCTGCCGCGAATCCGGAAGCACGCAGGGGGATTGGAGCGGTCGGCCAGCACCCGCAGCAAGGGAAAAAGATCGGTCCGGGTCTGGATTTCGTCCAGGATTACCAACCCGGTCAGTGGACGCAGCACGAAGGCGGGGCCGACAAGTCGCGCCAGGGTCGTCTTTCCAACCTGGCGTGGCCGCGAAGAGCCCCCTCCCCCGGAAACGCAACAAGCGCTCGACAAGGCGATCAAGATGGGGGGACGTGGAAGCATTCCTGGAATTCAACATGAAATCTCGGAGCCTCGGTCCGAGATTTCATGGATCAGAGGGTCCGGCCAGCGCCGGAGTATGAGCCCGATCAGCGCGTCAGGTGCCAGCTCGCGCTGATCGTGACTCAGCTCTATCAATCGCCCGATGAATCGGGCTCCTACGGATGTCGTGGGTTTTGGGCAGGCCATCGGCTGTCATAGCGAGTTGACTACTTTCTCCCGCCGAGCAGACTCAGCAGGCTTTCGGCGAGGCGCTGGACGGTCTGCGGGTCGGGGACGGGAAGCTTGAAATAGCGCTAGCCGGTGGTCGAGTCGGTCTGCACCCAGGGCGACTCGCGTTCGCCGCTTGACGCCGCGGTCAATTCGCCGAGCAACTGCACGCCGGCAGCGAGCAGCGGCGCCCAGGGATCGGCGCCCCCTGAGACGGCCGCAGGGGCCGACGTTGGTGGCTCAGCCCCGGTTCTCGCGTCGGCAACGGGCGGCTGATCCGCTTCGCCCGCGGGCGTCGACTGCCGGTATTCGGCTTCTGTCTCGCTACCGGCTTCGGGCGCGGCATCGAGCGGCAAGGTGTCCTCGCTCGACTCGTCCATCGGGGCGGTGCTTTCCGCTGCGCCGGAGACCTGGTCGACGGTTTCCATGAATTTTGATAGCCGCGTGCCCTGCAGGACCACTTCGCTTTCACCGCCGTCGAGGATGTCGGCGAACAGGGATTGCTTGAACGCCAGTATGGAAAGCATGCCCTCCTCGATGGTTCCCCGGGCGACAAAATTGATCACCTGCACGCCGCGTGTCTGGTCCAGTCGGTGCACGCGACCGATGCGCTGTTCGAGTACCGCCGGGTTCCAGGGCAGGTCCATGTTGACGATCACCGCCGCCGCATGTTGCAGGTTGAGCCCGACGCCGCCGGCATCGGTGCTCAGAAATACCCGGCAGGCGGGGTCGTTGTTGAAGCGGTCAACGAGCGCGCCGCGCTTGTCGCCGGGGACGCCGCCGTGGAACAGGACATGTTCCCAGCCAGGCGTTTGAGCCGGCGGATGATCAGCTCGTGCGTGCGCAGCCACTGGCTGAAGACGACGACCTTGGCCTGCGGGTCGTCGAAGAGGTCGTCGAGCAGGGTCAGCAGCTCGTCGGCCTTGTAGCCGTTGTCTGTTTCGTGGTCGATGAGAAAGCTGCTGTTGCACGCCATTCGCATGTTCTGCAGGGAGCAGCGCAGACGGAGCTGGTCCTTTTCCGAGAGGAAGCCGGTATGCCGCCAGGGTTGTACGATGCGCGCGACGGTCTGGAGGTTTTCCTCGCGATGTTCGGCCTGCAGCGGGCTCATCGGCATGAACAGGGTGTTGTCGACGCGTTCTGGGAGTTGTTCGAGCACCTCTGATTTGCGTCGGCGCAACATGATCGGCGCCAGCGTCTGGCCAATCCGGTGCAGCTCGCGGTAGCCGACGACGCGGCCGCGTTCGTCCCGCTGCTGGTGTGCGTCGAGCAGGCGCCAGGTTGGCCCCAACCGGTGCTGGTCGACGTACTGCACGATCGAGATCAGCTCCTCGAGACGGTTTTCGAGCGGCGTCCCGGTGAGCACGATGGCGTAAGGGCTGTCGATCCGCTTCAGTGCGCGCGCCACGAACAACGCGCCCTCACGCTGGTAGGGATAGAGCTCGACCTTGAGCAGTGCCTTGAGTTCAGCACTGTCGGCACCCAGCGGGTAGGCGGTCGTGAGCGTCTGCCGGCGTATCTCGCCGTCGCGGACCTCGGCGACGAAGGATAGCGCTTCCTCAGCGCAACGACAGTTGCCAGCTGCTGGTCCCGTCGAAGAGCTGGCGCATGCTCGACTGCAGCTCGGCGGGGAAATCGCTTCCCGGACGCAGGCGAACGCGTCGCTGTCCGGTGTAATCGAGGAACAGCTCGCTGAACGATCCCTGGAAGCCCCGCTCGAGGGTCTTCTTGCCGCCTGGTCGGGTGCTGATCTGCGCCAGTGTGAATTCGATGTGCTTGCAGGTGCCGAGATCGTTGGTCGCGAAGTCGGGACACGAGCAGTGGTTGTCGCCGGCTTGTGCGCCGCGAATGGCCACCCGGAAGCGGCGACGGCTGTCGGGGTTGAAGAAGGAGAACTCGGAGAAGACCGGATCATCGCTCAGGTTCTCGAAGCTGAATGACTACTCGCGGCCGAATTGTCGGCGCGGCGCCCTTTGCCAGTCGTCGACCGGCAGGTTGGCGGGCTTGCGCTGCCGGAAGAGGCGAGGCTCGGCAGTGCTGTGGGCAGAAGTCTTGCGGCTCTGGCTGGTGGTGTGTGCCTTGGTCATGGTGTCTCCGTGGCCTGCTCCGTGGATGTCGGTCGGAAGTGGTGGGTGAAAGGTCCCCGTTGTCTGCGTAGTGGTCGCCCTCGCAGCCACTGCGGGAGAGCGCTGCTTCGCTCAGCGTTTGAGGCGGGCAAAGGCGCTGGCCATGGCACCGGTCGACTCCGGCTGGCTCTGCTGGCTTTGCCGGGTGCGGGCCGAGGTCGGTGCGGCAGCCATCTTTGGGGCGCTCGGCAACTCATCGGCGAGTCGCATGCTGAGCGCAATGCGCTGGCGCGGCAGGTCAACCTCGATTACCTTGACCCTGACCACGTCGCCAGCCTTGACGACCGTGCGCGGGTCCTTGACAAAGCGGTCGGCGATCGCCGAGATGTGTACCAGCCCGTCCTGGTGCACGCCGATGTCAACAAAGGCGCCGAAATTGGCGACGTTGGTGACCACGCCTTCGAGGATCATTCCCGGCTGCAGGTCCTTGACCGACTCGACGCCTTCACGGAAGGCTGCGGTCCTGAACTCCGGGCGGGGATCGCGGCCCGGCTTTTCGAGTTCCCTCAGGATGTCGCGTACAGTCGGCAAGCCGAACCTGTCGTCGATGTACTTCTCCGGCGTCAGCGCCTTGAGGATTCGCGAATCGCCGATCAGCTCGCGAATACCCTTCCCGAAATCGGCAAGAATACGTTCGACGAGCGGGTAGGCTTCGGGGTGCACGGCCGAGCGGTCGAGCGGATTGTCGCTTTCGTTGATGCGCAGGAAGCCGGCCGCGAGTTCGAAAGTCTTTTCACCGAGGCGCGGTACTTCCCGGAGTGCCTGCCGGTTGCGGAAGGCGCCATAGCGGTCACGGTGCGCGACAATGTTCGTCGCCAGCGTCGGGCTCAGTCCCGAGACCCTGGTCAGCAGAGGGATTGAGGCGGTGTTCACATCCACGCCGACGGCGTTCACGCAGTCTTCGACGACTGCGTTGAGCGCCCTGGCGAGCCGGGTCTGGCTGACGTCATGCTGGTACTGGCCGACGCCAATCGACTTCGGATCGATTTTCACCAGCTCGGCAAGCGGATCCTGCAGCCGACGGGCGATCGACACGGCGCCACGCAGGCTGACGTCGAGTTCCGGGAATTCGCGCGAGGCGTATTCTGAGGCCGAATAGACCGAAGCGCCGGCTTCGGAAACGACGACTTTGCTTAGCCGCAGGTCGGGCTGCTGGCGCATCAGATCAGCGGCCAGGCGATCGGTTTCGCGCGATGCCGTGCCGTTGCCGATGCTGATCAGGTCGACCTGGTGCCGGCGCGCCAACAGGGCCAGGGTATGCAGCGAGCCGTCCCAATCCCGGCGCGGTTCGTGCGGGTAGATCGTGGCGGTGTCGAGCAGCTTGCCGGTGGCATCGACGACGGCGACCTTGACGCCGGTGCGCAAGCCGGGATCGAGGCCCATGGTGGCATGCTTGCCGGCGGGTGCGGCGAGCAGCAGGTCGTGCAGGTTGGCGCCGAAAACGCGGATCGCCTCGGCCTCCGCACGCTCTCGCAGCGCGCTCATCAGTTCCAGCTCAAGGTGCAACGATACCTTGATTCGCCAGCTCCAGCGTACTGTCTCGGCGAGCCATCGGTCGCCTAGCCGGCCCTGGTCGACGATGCCGAAACGTCGCGCGATGCGTGCCTCGCAGGGGTTGGGGGTGCTCGCCTTTTCGTCCCGTTCGCTGTCGAGAACCAGCGCGAGTTGCAGCAGGCCCTCGTTGCGGCCGCGGAAGAGCGCCAGGGCACGATGCGAGGGAATCGCCAGGATGGCTTCCGAATAGGCAAAGTAGTCCTGGAACTTGCCGGCTGCGCTTTCCTTGCCGGCGATGACCGTCGATTGCACGCAGCCGTGCGCCTCCAGGTAGGCACGCAGCTCGGCCAGCAGCTCGGCGTCTTCGGAGAACTGCTCCATCAGGATCTGGCGGGCGCCGTCGAGCACGCTCTTGAGGTCGGTAAAGCCGGCTTCGGAATTGCGATAGCGCCCGGCTTCCACTTCCGGCGACAGCCTGGGGTCGGCCAGCAGGGCTTGGGCGAGCGGGGCCAGGCCGGCTTCGCGAGCGATTTGTGCCTTGCTGCGCCGTTTCGGCTTGTAGGGCAGGTAAAGGTCTTCGAGGCGCTGCTTGGTGTCGGCGGCGTGGATGCCGGCGGCCAGTTCGGGCGTCAGCTTGCCTTGTTCCTCGATCGAGGCGAGGATGCTGCTGCGCCGGTCTTCCATTTCGCGCAGGTAGGTCAGACGCTCGTCGAGCAGGCGCAACTGGATGTCGTCAAGGCCGCCGGTCACCTCCTTGCGGTAGCGGGCGACGAACGGTACGGTTGCCCCTTCGTCGAGCAGGCTGGCGGTAGCGAGCACCTGCTGCGGGCGGCAGCCGATCTCCTCGGCGATTTTCTCGGCAATGGCGCGCGAGGCTTCTGGTGCGGGCGGTGGCGGCATCGGTGTCGGCTGGCTGAAAAGGAGCGCGAACTATGCAGAATCGGGCGGCAAAACTCAAGCCGGGTGGTTCATCGGTGGCCAGAGGTTGGCGGCAAATAGAATTGCCGCTGCGCTGTCACTCAGGTTACATTGCCACTCTTGGGCAGCGACGCGCAGTTGGGAAATCTGACCGACCGCCGCGCGATGCAGAAGGTATTGCAGGAAGTGCATCCGACCTTGCTCTATCGCGCTGGCTGATCAAAGGCGGGTGTAAAGGCAGGGGCAGTGTCGTAGCGCGCGTGGCAGTTCCTGAAGACCTCCAAGGGGACGATCGGCTGCCGGCGGTCAACCGGGGGGGAGCCGTGCGTCCTGCAAGCCAGGGGTGGTGGCGTTGATCATGAAGAATCTTGTACTGGCGCTGGGGCTTTGTCTGGCCACTGCAGTCGGCATTGCCGCTGAGACCGGGGCACCGGCCGGTAAGGTCAAGCGCGCTGAAGGCAGCGTGACGATCGATCGCGCCGGGCATGTCCAGTCGCTACCGGTGGGCTCAACGGTGTATGTCGGGGACCGGATTCGTACCGGGGCCGATGGCTCGGTAGGCATCACTCTGTTTGACGATACCCTGCTCACCGCCGGGCCCCGTAGTACCCTGCTGATCAACGACTTCCAGTTCAATCCCGTGACTAATGAGGGGAATTTGCTGACAACACTGGTCAAAGGCACGCTGAGTGTGGTGACCGGCCTGATCGGCAAGCAGGCCCCACAGAACGTGCGCTTTCGGACACCAACCGTGGTGCTGGGCATTCGCGGCACCGAGTTCATCGTCGAAGCGCGCGGAGAAGACGAGTGAGAGCAGCGGGCGGTTCGCTGTGCGTGCTGGCGCTGAGCCTTTCGGCCTGCGCGCAGATCTCCGACCGTGTCATCTTGCTGCCCGGGCCGGATGGCCGTACCGGGGCGCTGTCGGTCACTGCCGCGGCCGGCGAGGTGGTGCTCTCCGAGCCCTACACCGGGGTCGATGTCACCGACAGCCGGTTGACCCGGCAGAAGACCAGCCCGGGCATGGTGCGCGATGCCTATGGCCAGCTGCTCGCCATGCAACCGTTGCGGCCACGAATTTTCGTGGTTCATTTCAACCCTGGGAAAGACGCGCTGCGGCCTGACTCGCAGGCCATGCTGGCAAACATTGTCGCCACTCTGGCCAACTTTCCGGCGGGCGAAGCGATCGTGATTGGGCATACTGACCGAATGGGCCGCGCCGCCGACAACCTGCGGTTGTCGCTGCGCCGGGCGGCGGCGGTGCGTGAGTTATTGGTCGGTGCTGGCGTGGCCCGGGAGGCGATAAGCGTAGTTGGGCGGGGCGAACACGAGCCGGCCGCGATCACCGATGATGAGGTCGCAGAAGCACTTAACCGCCGTGTCGAAATCAAGCTTCGTTGAGTTTGCTGCAAGCTGCGGGCGCTGGCTTGCGCCAGGCAATCTCCGGCAGTGGTTGGGCGTTGCGTTGCTTGGTGTGCTGCTTGCGCACAGCCTGAATTACCTCGAAATCGTGCCGCTGCGTCGACTGGACGCGCTGCTTTACGACTTCCGTGTGCGGTTGCTGGCGCGCGGAGCGGTCGACGAGCGCATTGTCATCATCGATATTGACGAGCGCTCGCTGGCGGAACTGGGCCGCTGGCCGTGGAGTCGGTTGCGGCTGGCCGAACTGGTCGACAGGATTTTTGGCCAATACGACGCGCTGCTGCTCGGCCTCGACCTAATTCTGGCTGAGGCCGACGAGAGTTCCGGGCTACCTGTGCTGGATGTGCTGGCACGCGGACCGCTGCGGCAGAATGCCGCCTACCAGTCAGCGTTGCAGGCATTGCGCCCGGCGCTTGATTACGACGGCCGTCTGGCGATGGTCATGCACCGCTATCCGGTGATTCTCGGTTTCCATCTGTCGAGTGGAACCGGCGCTGCCCGTAGTGGACAACTGCCGCCGCCGGTGGTGATTGAACCTGCTCTGGCTGCGCAGGCTGCAAACCTTACCCAATGGGCCGGTTACGGCGGCAACCTGGCGATTCTTCAGCAAGCCGCCACCGCTGCCGGATTTCTCAGTGCGCCGCTTGATCCTGACGGGGTGACACGGCATGCCTTTCTGCTGGCGGTCCACGATGGACAAGTCTATGCAGCGCTGTCGCTGGTCATGGCGCAGGTACTGCTGGGCCAGCCGGGATTGCACCTGCGATTCGCCGACAGCGTTCCCTGGCAATCCGGCACGGGACCACTCGAGGCGCTCGAACTGCTCACGGCGCGCGGCGCGCGGCGTATTGCCGTCGATCAGCAGGGGGCCGTGCTGCTGCCCTTTCGTGGCGCCGAGGGGCGCTTTCGTTACCATTCGGCGGCTGACGTGCTGGCTGGGCGCTTGCCCGCTGACAGTCTGCGCGGCCGTGTTGTCCTGCTGGGCACGACCGCGCCGGGTCTGCTCGACCTGCGCGTGACGCCGGTTGGCGAGGCCTTCCCGGGGGTCGAGGTGCATGCCAACCTGCTCGCCGGTCTGCTCGACGGCAGCATGCCGCATTCGCCGGCTGAGGCCCCGGTGCTCGAGGCCGGCCTGGTGTTGATCGTCGGCATCGGCCTGCTGCTTGGCTTTCCCCGAGTTTCGCCGCACGGGGCGGTCGCTTTGGCGCTGTTGACACTGATGCTGCTGACGGGCATCAACCTGGTTGCCTGGGCGGTCGCCCGCCTGGTACTGCCGCTGGCAACCGGCCTTGTCCTGGTGGTGGCAATGCTGGCCCTGCATCTGTTCTTCGGCTCCTATCTCGAGTTTCGTGCCAGGCGCCGCCTGGCGGAGTTGTTCGGCCAATACGTCCCGCCTGAACTGGTCGAGGAGATGAGCCGCGACCCGACGCGTTACAGTATGGAAGGCCGCAGTGCGGAGTTGACGGTGCTTTTTGCCGATGTGCGCGGGTTTACGACTTTTGCCGAGCAGATGCCGCCCGACGAATTAGCGCAGCTGATCAACGAGTATTTTTCGGCCATGACTGATGTCATCCGCGCCCATCGGGGTACGCTCGACAAGTACATCGGTGATGCTCTTGTGGCTTTCTGGGGCGCGCCGCTGGCCGATCCGCAGCATGCCCGGCATGCGGTCGCCGCCAGCCTTGCGATGCAGGCCGCCCTGGGCGGCGTCAATCAGCGCTTTGCCGCCCGTGGCTGGCCGTCGCTGCGAATTGGCATCGGCATCAACACCGGCACGATGATCGTCGGCGATATGGGCTCGCGTCACCGGCGCGCGTACACCGTGCTCGGCGATGCGGTTAACCTGGCGTCCCGCTTTGAGGGGCTGTCGGCACAATACGGCGCTGGCGTGATTGTCGGCGAGGCGACGCGCCAGGCACTCGGCGACTGGCGTTGCCGGCAACTGGACGAAGTGACGGTACGCGGTCGCACGACGCCGGTGGCGATCTACGAGCCGCTGGCCGAGTAAGCAGGGGGGGTCGCCTAAAGCCGAGGCAGTTTGTGCCGTTAAACAACTGGTAAAGAGAAGACGACAATGATGAGGGGGACGGGATGAGCGGAGTGGCGTGGAGAATTCGTGTCGCGATGCTGCTGCAGGTTGCTGCCGCAGCACTGGCCGGGTACCTGGGGAATGCCGTATTCGGTGCGGGCATCTACGGTTGGTTGGGCGCTTTGGGCGTTCTGGTGCTGGTCGCGGCGGTGATTGCCGGGCTGGTGGAGAGGCACCTGGTCGGCCGCCTGGAGGTGCTGCGAGACGTGATCACCAGGACGTACGCCGATGGCGATCTGACCCGGCGAGCACCGGTTGAAGGGAAGGACGAAATAGCGGCGGTGGCTGGTGCTTTCAATCGGTTGATGGAGAGCTTCGCGACCATTGTCGGCAAGCTGCTTTTCAACTCTATCGAGGTTGGGAATGCCTCGCGACAGTTGATCGGCGACGCCAATCGTGTGGCCTCGGGGTCGAATCAGCAACGTGACGCGGCCTTGGCGACGGTCGGCGAAATGGGCGCTTTGACCGAGAACCTGAACGAGGTGAGCCAGAATGCCACGGAGACGGCGAGCATTTCCGGGACGTCCAATAGTCTGTCGACCGAGGGAATGGCCATCGTGCGCAGTGCTTCGGCCGAGATGGAGCAGATTGCTGCCTCGGTTACCCAGTCAGCGAAGGTGGTGTGCGCGCTGGGCGAACGTTCGAAGGCGATCAGCGGCATTGTGCAGACGATTCGCGAGATTGCCGATCAGACCAATTTGCTGGCCCTTAACGCGGCGATCGAAGCGGCGCGGGCTGGTGACCAGGGACGTGGGTTTGCCGTCGTTGCTGACGAGGTGCGCAAGCTGGCTGAACGCACTTCGCATGCGACTGGCGAAATCAGCCAGATGATCGCGGCAATCCAGGGCGAGACCCAGAGTGCGATCGTCAGCATCGAGGCGGGCAGCGGGCAGGCCCGCAAGGGTGCCGAGCTTGCCCGACAGGCAGCTCAATCGCTGGAGCGCATCAACCGTGGCGCGCGTGAAACGATGGAGAAAGTTGACGCCATCGCAGCGGCCGTCGCCCAGCAGAGTCGCACCGGGCAAAGCATCGCAGAGCACGTGCACAAAATCCGGGAAATGGCCGAAACAAACAACGCGGTCACCGCAGACACCCTGCTCGCAGTGGATCACGTTGAATGCCTGGCCGAGAACCTCAAGGAAGTCGGCAGTGTCTTCAGACTTGGACCGGCCGGCGAGCAGGCGGTCAGCACTCACGGCAGAATGCCGGCTATCGTCAGGCAGGCGGCGCTGACCGCTGGTGAGATTCTTGACCGGGCCGTGGACGCGGGCAGGATCTCCGTCGGGGATCTGTTCGACGATCGCTATCAGCCGATTCCGAACACCAAGCCACAAAAGTTCAAGACGCGCTTCGACGACTTCACCGATCAATCCATGGCGCCGCTACAGGAAGGTTTGCTCGCCCAGCACCCATGGCTCGTCTACGCCATCGGCATCGACCGCAATGGCTATGTGCCGACGCACAACCGGATATTCTCGCAGCCACTGACGGGAGATGAAAAGCTCGACTTCTTGAACAACCGCACCAAACGACTCTTCGATGACCCGGTTGGCAAGCGCTGCGGGGATCATGAACACTCCTTTCTGTTACAGACCTATCGCCGGGATACGGGTGAGCTCATGCACGACATCTCGGCGCCAATCTACGTCAAGGGCCGACATTGGGGTGGCTTCCGCATTGGTTACCGGACCGCGGCCTGACCGCGTCAGGGTTTGTTCGTGTGCCGGTGGACGATCATGACGTGGCGCCGCAGTTTCGATTAAGATGAGGGCGGCCAGCCGTCCAAGCCTTTCAACGGCCTTTGTACGAGGAAAAGAGGAATGTCGGATCTACTGAGAAGTATTGATGCCCGAACCAAACTGGCGGGGACCAACAAGCTGGAGATTCTCCTGTTCTCGCTCGGTACCGATGCGCGCACCGGCAGGCGCGAGACCTTCGGCATCAATGTCTTCAAGGTTCGCGAGGTAATGCGCACGCCACCGATTACGGCAGCACCGGAAATGCCTCCTTCGGTCGAGGGAATGGTCAGCTTGCGGGGCGCTCTGGTGCCCGTCGTTGACCTGGCCCGTTATGCGGGTGTCGACACCGACACACCACGTTCGATCATGATCGTGACCGAATACGCTGGCCATACGCAGGGTTTCCTCGTAGAAGGTGTGGACACCATTCTGCGTCTCGACTGGAGTCAGATGCGGGTGCCGCCAGCCATGCTGCTCGCGGATATGGGTGGTCTGGTGACAGCGGTCACCGAATTGCCCGATGGTCGTCTGGTGATGATGATGGATGTGGAGAAAATTCTTTCGGAAACGACGAACTACGACGACGAAATCGTGTACCGCAATATCAAGCCGCTCGAAAATCCTGAATTGACGGTATTCTTTGCCGATGACTCAGCCGTTGCGCGCAAGCAGATCCAGAGGACCCTGGAGGCAATGGGGGTGAAGTACGTGGCCGCGATCAACGGCCTTGAAGCCTGGCTGGAACTGGAAAAAATGGCTGCTTATGCGCAGGCATCGGGGCAGGAAGTGGACGACCTGATCAGCCTGGTGCTGACCGATATTGAAATGCCCGAGATGGATGGCTACATTCTGACCAAGAAGATCAAGTCCGACCCGCGCTTTGTCAACGTCCCGGTCATCATGCATTCGTCGTTGTCCGGGATGTCAAACCAGCAGCTCGGCAAATCCGTCGGCGTCGATGAGTATGTGCCCAAGTTCGAACCGCAGCGCCTGTCCGAGACGCTGACGCGAAGGCTGCGACGGGACGCGGTTCCGACCGCGCTGTTGACCTGATTCGCGATCTCTCTGGAGCAATACTATGGATCTGGCAGAAAGGAAAAACCTGCTCGAGGGCGTTGACGCGCGAACCCGGCTGGCCGGTTCCAACAAGATGGAGATTCTGCTCTTCTCCCTGGGGACGCGTGAGACTTTCGGGATCAATGTTTTCAAGGTGCGAGAAGTCGGCAGGACACCGCACATCACCAAGACACCGAACATGCCGCGCGGCGTCGAAGGGCTGATTTCCCTGCGCGGTAACGTCATCCCGGTGCTGTCGCTGATTTCCTTTCTGGAGCACCGGGATCCACCGCGCGAGTATGGCAAGACCATGATGGTCGCCGAGTACTCCAAGCGTACCCTGGGCTTTCTGGTACATGAAGTGGATCGAATCATCCGGGTGGATTGGGAGAAGGTGAAAGCACCCGAAAGCCTGTTGTCTGCCAACCAGGGCCTGATCACGGCGGTGACCGAGCTGGATGACGGCAAGCTGGTGTCGATTCTCGACGTCGAGCAGATTCTTGCCAATGCCTTCGGCGAGGCGGTCATCGTCGATATCCCGCGAGCCAACGTCGATGACGACGTGAGTCTGTTTTTTGTCGATGATTCCATCGTCGCCCGGCGGAAAATCGGTGAGGTACTAGACCGGCTCGGCGTCAAGCACAAGCATGCCACCAATGGCGCCGAGGCCTGGAGCCGACTACAGGCAATCGCTACCCATGCAGGGCAGACCGGGAAAGGCGTTCGCGACGAGATCCGCCTGATTCTGGTGGATGCCGAAATGCCGGAGATGGACGGCTACGTACTGACGAAAAACATCAAGAGCGATCTTCGTTTCACGGGCATTCCGGTGGTCATGCACTCCTCGCTGTCGTCGCAGGCCAATCATGCCATGGGCAAAGCGGTGGGGGTGGATGCATATGTCGCCAAGTTCGACGCGGAGGTGCTTGCCGATACCCTGCGCCCCTTGCTTGAGCGCTGAAAGAACAAACAGGAGTAGAGAATGGCTGATCCGAAGATGCGAATTCTGGTGGTGGACGATTTTTCGACAATGCGACGCATTGTCAGGAATCTCCTCAAGGAATTGGGTTTCGCCAATGTAGAGGAGGCTGAGGACGGGGCGATCGCCTTGCAGAAGCTGCAGAATGGGAGCTTCGAGTTCGTCGTCACCGATTGGAACATGCCGAACATGGATGGCCTGCAGCTGCTGCAGGCAATTCGCAAGACGCCAGCGCTCAAGCACCTGCCGGTGATGATGATTACGGCCGAGGCAAAGAAGGAGAACATCATCGCTGCCGCCCAGGCCGGGGCCAGTGGCTACATCGTCAAGCCTTTCACCGCTGCGACGCTGGCCGAGAAGCTGCAGAAAATCTTCGACAAGATGGGTGGGTGACATGAGTGATGCCGATAGGTCTGGTGACTCCCGGGAGCTCGAAGCGCTGTTCGACAGCATTGCCTCGGGAATGACCGCCACTGCCATGCCGGCGCCGACCGCATCTTCCCGGCCGTCGCTGCTGCAACAGTTGCACGAGGGCGACGGGGTCGACGACAGCGACGAGTTGCAGAGCCTGTTCGATTCGGTGGTCGACGCGCAGCGCACGGCGGCAGGCAGCGCCGAGTCTCCGCCAGGTGGCGAGCAGTGGCAGGGTCAGGACCGGGTATTCCAGCGCGTCGGCCAGATGGCCAGACAGTTGCATGACACGCTCGGTCAGCTGGGCTACCACAAACTCATCGAGAGCACCGTTGCCGCCATCCCGGATACCCGAGACCGGCTCAGCTATGTCGCCAGCCTCACCGAGCAGGCGGCCTGCCGGGTATTGAATGCGACGGACATCGCCAATCCATTGCAGGAGGAGCTTGAGTCGGGTTCGGCTGCGCTGGCGGCGAAGTGGGATGCGCTGTTTGCGAATCAGATCGGCGTTGAGGAGTTCAAGGGTCTGGCCGAGGAGACGCGTACATTTCTCAAGCAGGGTCTGCCCGGGAAGACCGAAGCCACCAAGGCGCAGCTGCTCGAGATCATGATGGCTCAGGACTTCCAGGATCTGACGGGTCAGGTAATCAAGAAGATCATTCATGTGGCACAGGAACTGGAGGCGCAGCTGATGGGGGTGCTGATTGAAACGATGCCCGGCGAGCGGCGGACCGATTCGGTGATGAGTCTACTCAACGGGCCGGTGATCAACCCTGAAGGCCGCAGTGACGTGGTTGCCACACAGCAGCAGGTCGACGACCTGCTCGATAGCCTGGGATTCTAGGAGACCCAAGATGAGCGATTTTGCCGGGATGGAAGACCTGCTGCAGGATTTTCTGCAGGAAGCCGGTGATCTCCTGTCGGATGTCGACAACAAACTCGTTGATCTCGAGCGGAGTCCGGATGATCGTCGTCTGCTGAATGACATCTTTCGCGGCTTTCACACCATCAAGGGTGGCGCGGGCTTTCTCAATGCAGGCGAGCTGGTGACGCTTTGCCATCTCACCGAGAGCCTCTTCGACAAGCTGCGGAACGCCGGGATGACGCTGACGCCGGGCTTGATGGATACCATCATGGCCGCGACCCACGGTGTCCGCAACATGTTTGGTGAGATCGCGCAGGGGAGGCAGCCCAACCCGGCCTCGCCAGAAGTGATCACCAATCTGCGCGCGGCTCTCGCCGGTGGCGGCAAGATTGAACTGGCGGCCTTGACAGCCACTGGCGGGGTTGACGGCGAGACGCTAGTGGGGCCAGATCCTTTGCCAGCCACCGCTGCGCACAGCAAGGGCCCGGACTGGCAGGCGTTACACGCGGCCGTGACCGGCCAGAGTGTCGGACCCCTGGCAGTATCGGCGCCCGTCGAGCCAGTCGCCAACGCTGGTTCGGGCAGCGCGGTGGATCTGGCCAGTCTGCAGCCGCATTTTCCGCCGGAGGGACGCCGCGTCACCGACAAGCCAGGTGCTGCAGTCAGCGGGGCACCGACCGGTCGCCGTGTCGAGGAAAGAGCTGCCGCGCGCGAGACGACAATCCGGGTTGATACGGCGAGGCTGGATCAAGTGCTCAACCTTTCCGGCGAGATCGGGCTGACGAAGAACCGCCTGACCAGCCTGCGGGCCGACATCCTTGCCGGCAGAACCGACGCAGAGACACTCCAGGCACTTGATCAGGCCGTCAGCCAACTCGACCTGCTGGTTTCCGACCTGCAGAATTCGGTGATGAAGACGCGCATGCAGCCGATTGGCCGGCTGTTCCAGAAATACCCGCGCATTGCGCGCGATCTGGCCAGGCAATTGGGCAAGGACGTCGAGTTGGCGCTGGTGGGTGAAGAAACCGAAGTCGATAAGACGATGATCGAGGATTTGGCCGATCCGCTCATTCATCTGATTCGTAACGCCGTCGACCACGGCGTCGAGTCGGCCGAAGAACGCCGAGCGGCGGGCAAGCCGCTGAAGAGCGTTGTCCGCCTGGAAGCGCGCCAGGAGGGCGATCACATCGTGTTGATGATCGCCGACGACGGGCGTGGGATGAGTCCAGAGCGCATTCGGGCGAAGGCGGTCGAAAAGCGCATCATCAGTGAAGAGGAAGCGAATACCCTGGATGACCGGCAGAGTCTTAATCTGATCTTCCTGCCCGGCTTCTCGACGATGGCACAAGCCTCGGCGGTTTCGGGCCGGGGTGTCGGGATGGATGTCGTGAAAACCAACATCCAGAAGCTCAATGGTTCGATCGAGATCCGTTCCGAGGCTGGCAAGGGCTCAGTATTCGTCATTTCGCTGCCGCTGACGTTGGCGATTCTTCCCGTCCTCCTCGTCCTGCTGGGCGATCAGCCGTTTGCCCTGCCACTCTCCATGGTTCGGGAGATCCTGCCGATCAATCAGGAGAGGATGCAGGAGGTGGGCGGCAAGGAAACCTTGGTCGTGCGCGGCGAGATCCTGCCGGTGATCGCTCTTTCGCGGCTACTCGGCTGGCCGCAGGTGCAGCCAGCCGAGTACGGCGTCCTGATGCAGACGGCGGAGCGCAGCTTCATTCTTGCGGTCGACAACTTCGCTGGCCGCGATGATGCGGTGATCAAAGCGCTTGACGATTTTCGTCCGCGCGGGGTGGCCGGGGTGACGACGCTGTCGAACGGGCAGATCGTGCTGATTCTGGACATGAAGGAACTGCTCGCTGATCTGACGGCACACCCCGAACGTGACCTGCGGCCGGCGCCTGCCCGGGCTCTGGAGTTCTTCGCCTGAACACCGAGAGAACATCGCCACTCAGGGGGCTGCGGCCCCCTGTTTTTTTGTTGCGCTACGACAACTGTTGCTCCTGTGCAACTATCCAAGAACCAATCTAAATAAAGACCCATAATTCCCTATTTTAACGACGATTTTCTTATAATTAAGACGAGTAAACTGGAAGCTCGAAATGGCAGAGGAAAGCGACCTCGAACGAACTGAACCAGCGTCAGCAAGGCGCCTGGAACAGGCACGCGAGGAGGGCCAGGTGCCGCGTTCGCGGGAGATCGGCGCGTTCCTGATTCTGATCGTTGCTGCCTTGGCGTTCTGGCTGATGGGTCCCTGGATGGTGCAGCGGGTATTGGAAATTTTCCGTCGCGCTCTGGTGGTTGACCAGGATCTGGCCCGGGAGCCGTCGCTGATGCTGGTTCGCCTGGCCGATCTCTCGATTGACGCCTTGCTGACTTTTGCGCCATTGTTTGCGGCGCTGGTCGCTGCCGCATTGCTGTCACCTTTCTTTCTCGGGAGCTGGAACTTTTCCCCAAAGGCGCTGCGCCCTGATTCAAGCCGCCTGGATCCGCTGAAAGGAATGTCCCGCCTCGTGTCCTGGAACGGGCTGGTGGAACTCGTCAAGGCGGTGGCCAAGGCGTCCTTGCTGGGTGGCATTGCCGCGTGGGTCCTGTGGAGCGAACGCGGTGACCTGCTCGCGATGTTTGCGCAATCGATTCCGGTCGGTCTGTCGAGTGCCGGGCATTTACTCAATTTCAGTTTCGTTGCGATCGTTTCGGCGATGCTGGTAATCGTTGCGGTCGATGTGCCCTTCCAGATCTGGCAATACCACGACAAGCTGAAGATGAGTCGCCAGGAACTCAAGCAGGAAGGCAAGGAACTGGAGGGCAACCCGGAGATCAAGGGCCGCATCCGACAGTTGCAGCGAGAGGCTGCGCGCAAGCGGATGATGGCCGCCGTTCCGGCCGCCGACGTCATTGTGACCAACCCGACCCATTACGCCGTTGCCCTGGCCTACAAGAGTGGTATGGGGGCGCCAAGAGTACTGGCCAAGGGCTTGGGCGAGATCGCTCTCAAGATACGTCAACTGGGCGTCACCCACAGTGTACCCATCGTCGAAGCTGCCCCCTTGGCGCGCGCGCTTTATCGCCATGTCGATCTCGATCAGGAAATAC
This sequence comes from Candidatus Accumulibacter necessarius, assembly GCF_036625085.1. NCBI lineage: Bacteria > Pseudomonadati > Pseudomonadota > Betaproteobacteria > Candidatus Accumulibacter > Candidatus Accumulibacter necessarius. Next base: position 58,041 of record NZ_JAZKUM010000008.1, read on the forward strand.
CGTCAACGCTTTACGCGGCGGTTGCCGAGGTGCTGGCCTATCTCTATCAGTTGAGCCACTGGCGCGAGAACGGTGGCAGCTATCCACTGCCGCCGCGCGCGATCAAGGTTCCGGACGACCTCCTCGCGGAGGGGTCCAATGGCTGACGCGAGCGTGGTGCTGCGGGACCTTTTCGTTCGCTTTGGCCAGCGGCAACTGGCTGGGCCGGTGCTGATCCTGTTGATCCTGGCAATGATGGTCTTGCCGTTGCCGCCTTTTGCCCTGGATCTCTTTTTCACCTTCAACATCGCGATTTCGGTGATCGTCATGCTGGTCGCCATGAGCGTGATGAAACCGCTGGACTTCTCTGTCTTTCCGACCGTGCTGCTGGTTACCACGCTGCTGCGCCTATCGCTCAACGTCGCTTCGACGCGGGTCGTGCTGCTTGAAGGGCATACGGGGCCCGGCGCCGCCGGGCAGGTGATTGAAGCTTTCGGACACTTCCTGGTCGGTGGCAACTATGCTGTTGGACTGGTGGTGTTCACGATCCTGGTAATCATCAATTTCGTGGTCATTACCAAGGGTGCCGGAAGGGTTGCCGAGGTGGCCGCACGCTTCACCCTTGACGCCATGCCGGGCAAGCAGATGGCGATCGATGCCGATCTCAACGCCGGTCTGGTTGGCGAGGACGAGGCCCGCCAGCGCCGTGCGACAATCGCGCAGGAGGCTGACTTTTTCGGTTCCATGGATGGCGCGTCGAAGTTTGTTCGTGGCGACGCGGTTGCCGGAATCCTGATCATGTTGATCAACGTGATTGGCGGACTGTTCGTCGGCGTTCTTCAGCACAACCTGGAGATCGGCGCGGCGGCCAGAACCTACACCCTGCTGACCATTGGTGATGGCCTGGTAGCGCAGATTCCGGCGCTAATCATTTCCATTGCCGCAGGCATGGTGGTGACGCGCGTCGGCGATGACGAGGATGTGTCGCAGCAGTTCATCTCGCAACTGTTCAACAATCCGAAGCTGCTCTACCTGACGGCAGCGATCATCGGTTTGCTCGGGCTCATTCCGGGTATGCCGAATTTCGTCTTCCTGCTGCTGGCGAGTGGTCTGGCCACCATGGCCTGGCAGATGGACAAGCGCCAGCGGACGGCGACTCGGCCGGTACCCGTCGCCGTCGCTCCGGTCACGGCCCGCGAGGCTCAGGAGGCGAGCTGGGCTGACGTCACGCCACTCGACGTTCTCGGTCTGGAGGTCGGCTATCGACTGATCCCTCTGGTCGACAAGTCGCAGGATGGCGAGCTGCTGCGCCGCATCCGCGGTATACGCAAGAAATTTGCCCAGGAAGTGGGTTTCCTGGTGTCGCCGGTCCACATCCGGGATAACCTGGAGCTGAAACCCAACGCCTACAAGATCCTCCTGAAAGGTGTCGAGATCGGTGAAGGAGAAGCCTTTCCGGGAAATCTGCTGGCGATCAATCCAGGCCGAGTAGCCGGCCAGGTGGCAGGTACTGCGACCAAGGATCCCGCCTTTGGCCTGCCGGCAGTGTGGATTGACCCGGCGCTGAGGGAGCAGGCGCAGGCCTACGGCTACACGGTTGTCGATGCAAGCACGGTCACCGCGACGCATCTCAACCATCTGATTCTCGCGCACGCAGCCGAACTCCTGGGGCGGCAGGAGACGCAAGCCTTACTCGATCATCTGGCGAAGGATATGCCCAAGCTGGTCGAAGATCTGGTGCCCAAGGCCCTGTCCCTCGGCGTGGTGCAGAAAGTGCTGCGTAACCTGCTTGAAGAGGGCGTGCATCTGCGTGACATGCGTACCGTCATGGAGACCCTCGCCGATGGCGCGCCGCGTTCCCAGGATCCGGAGGTGCTGACAGCGCAGGTACGGATGGCTCTCGGCCGTTCGATTCTTCAGGAGCTGTATCCGGGTGGCGCTGAAATGCAGGTGATGTCACTGGATCCGCAGCTTGAGCGCCTCCTCTTGCAGGCGGTTGCTGGTGGCGGTGATGGCATGGGTATCGAGCCCGGTCTTGCCGACACCCTGGTGCGCGAGGCTGTTGCCGCGGCGCAACGGCAGGAGGCGGTCGGCTTGCCGATGGTCTTGCTGGTTCCGGGGAACCTGAGAACACTGTTGTCACGCTTCTTGCGCCGAAGCATTTCCCAACTGAAGGTTCTGGCACACGCCGAAGTACCTGAAAACAGAATCATCAAAGTCACCTCTATCATTGGACAGAGAGCATGAACGTCAGGAAATTCATCGCTGCGACAGCTCGAGACGCCTTGCGCAAGGTCAAGGAGACGCTCGGACCGGATGCGATCATTCTCTCCAATCGCGGAATTCCCGGTGGCGTCGAGATCATGGCGGTTGCCGCGCGCGACATGGAGATGATCGTACCGACGCGGGAGTACGAATCCACGCTGCCGCGTCGCAAGGAATCGGCAGCCAGCCCGTCGGTCGAATCGACGCCGCTACGAGTAGCTGCACCGGCGCAGCAGCCGGCCCCGGCGCAGCCCGCTGGATACCGTACAGCTCGTTCACTGCCGCCGCGGGCAGCACGATCTGCGCCGGCGCCGGCGGCCCAACCACTGATCGGGAGCGCTCCACCGCCGGCGGCGGACGTGGTTCCCGCCGCAGTGATGGAAGAGATTCGCACATTGCGAAGGATTGTTGAACAGCAACTGGCCGGCTTTGCCTGGGGCGAGGCAGCACGTGCGCAACCGACAAAGACCGAGACTCTTCGCCACATGCTCGACGCCGGCTTTTCGCCGCAGTTCGCACGCGACTTGCTGGCTGACCTGCCGCGCGATCTGGATGCAGGACAAGCACTTGCCTGGGTCAAGGGCGTTGCCGAGCGCGCCATGTTGACGATCAATGGCGAGACCGACATCGTTGACCAGGGCGGAATCTATGCGCTCGTCGGGCCGACCGGGGTGGGCAAGACGACCACCACCGCCAAGCTGGCTGCGCGTTGCGTTCTCCGGCACGGCGCGAGGAAGCTCGCTCTGGTGACCACGGACGGATACCGGATAGGCGCCCACGAACAATTGCGAATCTATGGCCGCATCCTCGGCGTATCGGTGCACCTTGCCCGGGACGGTAAAGACCTGCGGGCGACGCTGCGCGATCTGCAGCACACCCATATGGTGCTGATCGACACCATGGGCATGAGCCAGAGGGATCGGATGGTCAGTGAACAGGTGGCCATGTTTGGCGACAGCGACGTCAAGTCCCTGCTGCTCCTGTCGGCTACCAGCCGCGGCGACACGCTCGATGACGTGGTCAGAGCGTACAGCGGAATGGATCTGGCGGGTTGTGTGCTGACCAAGGTCGATGAAGCAGCGAGTCTGGCCTCCTCGCTCGATGTGATCATCCGGCATGGTTTGCGTCTGTACTATGTTTCGAATGGTCAGCGGGTACCGGAAGATCTGCATCTGCCGAACCGACCATACCTGCTACATCGTGCTTTCAAGGACTTGCCCGAGACTTCGCCGCATCGTCTGGCCGGTGTCGAGCCCGGATTGATGGTCGCCAGCGCCGCTGCCAGCGTGCTCTCTGCAGGAGGCCTGCGTGGCTGAGTTCCGCGGCGACCAGGCAGCTGGTCTGCGTCGACTCCTCGGGCGCCCGCGGTTAAGTGTGGTCACCTTTGTCGCAGGCAGTACCGGCGTCGGCAAGAGCGTTTCGGTGGCCAATCTGGCAGCCTCGCTGGCGCGCCAGGGCAGGGAAGTCTTGGTGGTGGACGAAAATACGGACGATGGCATTGCCGCCTTCTACGGGGTCATTACGGCACATGACCTGCAGCAGGTGGTCGATCGCGAAAAAGTGCTCGCCGACGTGCTCCTGCCAGTTGCACCGGGAATCCGCGTCCTGCCCGCAGCCAGGTTGGTCAAGCAGCTCGCGCGGCTCGACGATGCCGAACAACGGATCCTGCTCGAATGCCTGGCCGAGATGACGCCCCCGGCCGACGTCGTTCTGGTCGATACCTCGCTGGATCATCCGCTTGGCTTCTCCCCACTCGGTCTAGCCGCACATGAAACCGTGATTGTCGTCTCACCGAACGGGGCAGCAATTACCGAGGCCTATGCGTTGATCAAGAAAGTCAGCCTGGGTTACGCGCGCAAGCACTTCCGAATTCTGGTCAGCCAGGTGCGTCTCGCCAGCGAGGCGCAGGCGATACACGACAACATGGCCCGGGTGACGGGCAGTCGCCAACTGGCGCGTCTCGACTATGCGGGATACGTACCGGTCGATGAGCGTCTGCGACAAGCGTCCAGGCTTTGTCAGCCAATTGCCGGCCTGTTTCCCGACTCGCCGGCGGCGAGGGCGTATCAGACCGTGGCCAATGAGATGCTGAATTGGCCAGCCGACCATGACGAGGCCGGCGGGCTCGAATATTTCGTGCAACAGCTGCTACACTGGAGCCAACGCATTAACCCGACTGCTATCTACGCCTGATAGCTCCGCCAAAACGCATGTACAACGCTGCTGGTCAGCTCAACAAGGATCAGCTTGTCCAGCGATTCACGCCGCTGGTCAGGCGCATCGCCAGTCACTTGATGTCTCGTCTTCCGGCGAGCGTACAGGTGGACGATCTGGTGCAGAACGGAATGCTCGGCCTGCTTGACGCAATTGGCCGTTTCGAGGCGCAGATGGGGGCTCAGTTTGAGGTCTATGCGGCGCAGCGTGTGCGTGGTGCAATGCTCGACGGCTTGCGCGAGAACGACTGGCTGCCGCGTAGCTTGCGTCGCAACTCGCGGCGTATCGAAGCCGCCATTGCGCAACTTGAACAGGAGAATGGCCGTGCACCGACCGAACAGGAGCTTGCTGACTCCCTGGGCATGGCCCTTGCCGACTATCAGCAGATGCTGCAGGATGCTCGCGGGCATCAGCTGGTATACCTGGAGGACATGGTTACCGAGCGAGGCGAGGGTTTCCTTGAGCGTCACCTGGCGGACGACGGCGGAGACCCGGCGAAGATCCTCGAAGACGAGAATCTTCGCCGACGCCTGGTTCAGGCGATTGAACTTCTGCCAGAGCGGGAACGCCTGATGATGGCGCTCTACTACGAACAGGATCTCAATCTGCGCGAGATCGGAGAGGTCATGGGCGTCACCGAGTCACGTGTGTGTCAGCTGCACAGCCAGGCGGTGATGAGGCTGCGCGCCCGCTTGTTCGACGGCGGCGGCAAGGGAACAACGAAAGCGGTTCGTCATGGATAGGCTAAGCGTGATCGGTCTGATGATCGGCCTGCTGGCGATTATCGGCGGTCAGATTCTGGAGGGAGGCCATCTCGGTTCACTGTCGCAGCCGACGGCCATGCTGATCGTCGTTGGTGGTACGCTTGGTGCGGTCATGCTGCAGAGTCCCTACGCCACGTTTGTCCGCGGCATCCGGATGGTGAAATGGATGTGGTATCCGCCGGTGGTGAATCATCTGCAATTGATCCAGCAGGTCTCCAGCTGGAGCCAGGTCTCGCGGCGAGAGGGCTTGCTGGCACTGGACGCAATCGTCAGTGAACTGAAGGACGAGTTCACACGCAAGGGTCTGCAATTGCTGGTCGATGGCGCAGAGCCGGAAAGACTGCGCGAGGTCATGGAGGTTGAGATCAGTACCTTTGAACAAGAGATGAAACTGTCGGCACGCATCTGGGAAGCCGCCGGTGGTTACTCGCCAACCATCGGTATTCTCGGTGCCGTGATGGGATTGATTCAGGTGATGGAGAATCTCTCGGATCCGTCGAAGCTTGGTGCTGGTATCGCAGTGGCGTTCGTCGCGACGATCTATGGCGTTGGCTTGGCCAATCTGGTTTATCTGCCAATGGCCAATAAACTGAAGACGCACATCAATCGCCTCATTGTGCAACGCGAAATGATCGTCGACGGGCTGGTGGGCATCGCCAACGGTGACAACCCTCGCATCATCGAGAGCCGTTTGCGAGGCTATCTCTTCTAAGCGATGGCACGGCGAAAGAGCGAAGACGAGCGGGACAATCACGAGCGCTGGCTGGTGTCGTACGCTGACTTCATCACCCTGCTGTTTGCCTTCTTCGTGGTGATGTACGCCCTGTCGTCAGTGAATGAGGGGAAGTATCGCATTCTGAGCAATTCGATGGTCAGCGCCTTTCGCAACGTCCCCGTCAATAGTGCCGGCCAGACGCCAATGGTCGTGCCGACCCCGCCACCGCCGACGCCGAACAGTCTGGCGAGCAAGGAGGCGGTCAAGCAGAAACAGCGCGAGAAAATGCGCCACGTCGCGAAGGACATTCTTGAAGTGATGGCGCCGCTCATTGAACAGGGCAAGGTCCGCGTCCTCGAAACCAGCCGCGGCGTCAGCATAGAAATCAACGACAGCATCCTGTTTTCACCCGGGCAGGCACTGCTCCAGCCGGCACTTGGAAAAGCCATGCAATCGGTGGCCGAGGTACTCGTCGCCTCGGATTTCCCGATTACCATCGAAGGGCATACCGACAACGTTCCGATCAAGAACACTCAGTTTCCTTCGAACTGGGAGCTTTCTGCCGTGCGTGCGACGACGGTCTTGCGCCTGTTCGCCGATGCGGGTGTTGCCTCCGAACGCCTGACAGCGATTGGTTATGCCGATACCCGCCCCGTGGAGCCCAATGTTCTGGCAGATGGGCGGGCGCGCAATCGGCGGGTGACGATTCTGATCGACTCCGATATCCCCGAGAAGGGAACAGAGCTTGACCTTCAGGGGCAGGGCGCGGCGCCTCGGCAGCGAGCAGTTCCGACAGAGGGGCGCCGCTGATACTGACGGGCTAGGCGTTGTCGCTGATGCGGCGGCTGCTGGCAGTCGTGCTCTGCCCGTTCGGACCATACAAACCGAGGGCGTCGCTGCTACCCAGGAGGGCTTCGAGTGCCTGTGCGTTGTGTCGCATGCGCAGTTGGATCAGATCGCCATTCACACGATTCAGTTCGTGCGCCTGTCTGGCAATGGGCAGGAGCAACGACCAAGCCGCGCGAGCGCTGGTCTCGGAGGGGTGGGCCGCAAACCAGGCGGCGACGCCGGCGGGATCGTCTGTCAGCCGCTCTTTGGCGAGCGCCTGGCTGCGCTGGATGGCGAGAGCAGTCAGCTGCGCGGTGAGCCCGTTCTTCTCCGGTAGCAACTCCAGTAACTGATCAACATCCCCATGGCTGAGTATGGTCTGCTCGCGCTCAAGCAGGCCGACAAAGCGCCGAACCGCGGCGACTTCGGCCTCGACCGCGCGCGAGAAATCCTCCCCAGCCTCCGTCATCAGAACTTCTCTGGTCAAGGGCGCCGCTGCGAACCCACGAGTTCGCTGGCTGAGGCTATCAGGCGGTCAGCAATGGCCTCCGCGTTGATCGTGAAACGGCCTTCGGCAATCGCCTGGCTGATTTCAGCAACCCTGCTGGCATCGAACGTCGGCGCATCTCCCGAAAACTGCAGCTGTGCGGCCAGGTCACTCAGATGAACCTCCGCCGCCGGACCCGCTGCCGGTTGCGTGACAGTGGTGCGATTGCGTGTCTCACCGAAAGTACTGGCGGTGGTCGTGGTGCTGTCGATCTTCACGGTCGTGCCCTTTGAACGGTTGTACTCAATCCATCTATCGGCGAACAACGCTGCAACTTTAACATTTTTCGTCAGGAATTCATGAAAAGCGTCGGGTCAGTAAGTCACTTCGACCACCCCACCGCTGCGGGCTATCCCGCTGACGACCTGACCGGAAGTTGTCCGCACCTGAGCAATCTGCCCGTCAGTGGCATTGTTGAGCGCCTTTCCTTCGTTGCTGATGGTAAAACCGGCGCCCGTTGATAGCAGTTTGACGCTTTGCCCCTGCTGCACAGCCCAAGCCGCAGTCAGCAGATCGCTGCGCAGTGGCTGACCAGCAGCGATACCGTTCCTGACCGTCTTGCCGATGGCCTGCGTCGGGTCGGTCAGGACGCTGGCGGGCAGAGCGCCGAGGTCACCGCTCTGAGCGAGGACATCGGCAGGGCTAACGATCTGTCCCGGTGTCAAATGGCGTGCCGTGACCAGGTAGCTTCCCGTTACCCTGATCTGTACCGGGACATACACCGTCCATCTGGTCGGACCGAGGCAGCGTATTCCGACCGTTGCCCTGCCCCAGAGCCGACCTCCCGGCGGCAGAAACGGCTCGAAGGCGCTGCATGGTGCAAGCTGAGCGTGTTGGTCAAGCTGTCCGACGCTGTAACTCACCTTCCCCGGCAATCCCTGAGTCTGGATACGCAGATACTGGTCCAGCGCCTCGGACAAGGAGGTCTGGGCGCATACGGTGCTGGCCACCACGGCAAACAGCACGGGGATCCAGCGAGGCAGCCTGGCCAGGCGGGTGACAGTGGAATGGTTGTTCATACTGATATTCTGCCTCAATCTGCCTCGCCGGCGCGAGAGAACGATGGTGAGTCATCGACCGATGCTGGCTGGCTGGCGGCAATATTTGCCGGAAGGGCGGCAACTTGCGGTGTGTCGCCTGAGCCCATCGACGCCGAATCGATGGCTGGTGGCCAGGTCGTGCAATGGCACGTCTATTGCTTGATAGGGTGGTAATTACATCGCGGGAAGAGGTGATCGTGGTCAGCAAGCTCGACAACACGCTCCAAATGCAACAGCAGGCACTGACATTGCGCGCCAATCGGCAGCAGGTGCTGGCAGGAAATATCGCCAACGCCGATACCCCGGGCTACCAGGCCAGGGACTTCGATTTCACTGCGGCGCTGCAGAATGCGCTGAGCGGCCGTAGCCAGGGTGGCGTGATGTTAGCTACGACCTCCCCACGCCATATTCCGGGGAGCATGAGCCCAGGGGACTCTGGCCCGATGCGCCTGCTGTATCGCCAGACAACGCAGCCAAGCGCTGATGGGAATACGGTGGAAATGGATGTCGAGCGAGCCCAGTTCGCTGAAAACGCGTTCTACTACGAGGCCGGCCTGACTTTCCTGACTAGCAGGATCAGAACCATGATGACGGCGCTGCAGGGACAATAGCGATGAGCTTGTTCAGTGCCTTTCACGTGGCCGGCAGTGCCATGACCGCGCAGTCAATGCGCCTCAACGCGGTGGCCAGCAACCTGGCGAACGCTGACAGTGTCGTCAGCTCCGACGGCAAGCCTTATCGCGCCAAACAGGTGGTGTTTGCGGCGACCCCGATGGGCCATGCTGCCGCTCAAGGGGTGAGGGTGAAGCAAGTGGTCGAGGACAGCAGTCCGGGCCGCCTGGTTTATGACCCACGCAATCCCGCCGCAAACGAAAGAGGCTACGTCGCGATGTCCAATGTGAGCGTGGTCGATGAGATGACCAACATGATCTCGGCGGCACGCTCCTATCAGACCAACGTTGAGGTCATGAATACCGCCAAGCAGCTGCTGCTCAAGACGCTGGCGCTCGGCCAGTAGGAATCGAATCATCGAGGAGTAACCCATGGCAGCCGTTCAATCAAACAGTCCCCTCAGCGACACCTTTGCCGCGCTCAACGCCCAGGCAGGGCAAGGCAATCGGTTCGGCCGTAACCAGTGAAGAGGTGCAGAATCGCTTTCTCAAGCTGCTGGTAACCCAGTTGCAGAACCAGGATCCGCTCAACCCGCTCGACAACGCTGCGGTTACAACCCAGCTATCGCAGATCAATACCGTGACCGGTATCGAGAGACTCAACGCGACGCTGGAAACCTTGCTGAATACTTTCAACGACGGCCAGGCGATGCAGGCTGCGGCCTTGATTGGCAAGAGCGTTTTGGTTGCCGGCTCACGCCTGTCCCTGGCCAATGGCCAGGCCGGTGCTGGCGTCAACCTGGCCGGGCCGGCAGACAGTGTGACGCTGAAGATTCTGGATGCCGCCGGCACAGTGGTGCAAAGTCAGAATCTCGGTGCGCGCGAAGCAGGCAGCTTCAGCTTCGTCTGGGATGGCAGGAGCGATGCCGGGGTGGACATGCCGCCTGGCAGCTATGGCTTTGCGGTCAACGCCGTACGTGGCGGCGAAAAGGTGACCGCAGAAACGCTGCAGATTGGCGTGGTTTCTGCTTTAGTGAGAGGCAAGAGCGGTTTCGAGCTTGACCTCGGCGGCTTGGGCAGGGTGGATTTTGACCAGGTTCAGCAGATTCTTCAGGACTAGGGGGCAAGGATGAGTTTCCAACAGGGCTTGAGTGGTCTGGCTGCCGCGGCAACGGCGCTGGATGTGATCGGCAACAACGTCGCCAACGCCAGCACGGTTGGTTTCAAGAGCGCCAACGCCAATTTTTCCGACGTCTTCGCGGCTTCGCTGGGTGTCGGTGGCGCATCCCAGGTCGGTATTGGGGTGGCCGTTTCAGCGATCCAGCAACAGTTTTCCCAGGGAAATCTGACGACGACCAACAACGGCATGGATCTTGCGATCAATGGCGGCGGCTTCTTTCGCATGAGTGACGATGGAGCCGTAAGCTACACCCGCAACGGGCAATTTCACCTCGACAAGGAGGGCTACGTCGTCAACGACCAGCAGCTTCGCCTGACCGGCTACCCGGCGGGTGTTAATGGCCTGATCTCTGCGTCCAGTCCGGTCGAACTGCAGTTGTCAGCCAGCCAGATTCCGCCGCGGGCAACCAGTGATCCGTTGTCGGGAGACCTCGGCGCAGTGCTCAATCTGGACTCGCGCGACACGGTTCCCCTGGTGGCGTTTGATCCCGTCGTACCGGGATCGTACAATTTTGCAACAGCCCTTACGGTGTTCGACACCCTCGGCGTCTCGCACAATCTAAACACTTATTACGTTCTCCAACCTCCGGCGGTGCCACCCGTTGGGGGCAAGTGGGACGTCTACGCGACACTGGATGGCGCCAACCCGCTCGCAGGGGCCGTCCCCTTCACAACCCTGGCATTTACTAACACCGGTACGCTGATTCCGCTGGTACCACCTCAACTTCCTCAGTGGAACCTGAGTAACGGTGCGGTCACACCTTGGTCACCAGGGAAGATGGATTTCACCGGCACCACCCAGTTTGGAAGTGCATCGACCCCCGATCGCCTGACACAGGGTGGATATGCCTCGGGTAACCTGGCAGGAGTTGGTGTTGGCAGCGACGGCATTCTGCAGGGGCGCTACAGCAATGGTCAGACGCGCAACATGGGGCAACTGGTGCTGGCCACTTTTGCCGACCCGAACGGCCTGCTGAATCTGGGCAACAACCAGTGGAGCGCGAACTCGGTATCCGGTCCGGAACTGATCGGCGCTCCGGCGTCAGGAAGTCGTGGTGTAATCCAGTCGGCTGCGGTTGAGGACTCGAATGTCGATCTCACCCAGGAACTGGTGGCCATGATCACGGCGCAGCGCAATTACCAGGCCAACGCGCAAACGATCAAGACCCAGGATCAGATCATGCAGACCCTGATCAACCTGCGCTAGGTGGCCAGGCCAGGCAGAACGGGAGCGGAGGCTGGATGGATCGTCTGATCTATACTGCAATGAGCGGCGCCAAGCAGGCTTTCCTGCAGCAGGCCGGCGTTGCGCAGAACCTGGCCAATGCCGCCACCACCGGCTATCGCGCGATGGAGAACAGGTTCCGCGCCGTACCGGTGCTTGGCCCGGGACAGCCGACGCGAGCGTTTACGGCCAATGCATCAGTGGCCAATGCCTTCGAACAGGGACCGGTGACGACTACAGGTCGCCCTCTCGACATCGCCGTCCAGGGTGCCGGCTGGATCGCCGTTCAAGGAAGCGATGGCGGCGAGGCCTATACGCGCGCCGGCAACCTCAAGACCGATGCCAACGGTGTGCTGCAGACCAGCGCCGGCTTCAACGTCCTTGGCGAGGGCGGTCCGATCTCGCTGCCGCCTGACAACAACATCGTGATTGCCCCGGACGGAACGGTTTCGAGCATTCCGCGATTAGGCGCGGGAGCGATCAACAACACCAACATAGTTGGTCGAATCAAACTGGCCAATCCGCCGGAAAACGAGCTGGTACGTGGTGACGACGGGCTGTTCCGGACCCGCAACGGCCTTGCGGCAGCTACCGACGAAAATGTGAAGCTCGCGCCGGAGGCTCTGGAGGGGAGCAACGTCAACTCGGTTGACTCCATGGTCAGGATGATCAGCTTGGCACGCCAATACGAGATGCAGATCAAGATGCTGCAGACTGCCGATGCCAATGCGCGCGCGGCCACCCAGCTGCTCACGATGAACCGCTGATAGGACACACCCATGATTCGCTCGTTATGGACAGCCAGTACCGGCCTCAACGCCCAACAGGTGCAGATAGACATCATCGCCAACAATCTGGCGAACGTCAGTACCAACGGCTTCAAGCAGGCGCGTGGCATCTTCGCCGATCTGCTCTATCAGACCTTGCGCCAGCCTGGCGCCCAGTCGTCGCAGACCACCCAGATTCCTGATGGCCTGCAGATCGGACTCGGGACGACACCGGTGTCCACCGGTCGCATCTTCACCCAGGGATCGCTGCAGCAGACCGGCAACAGCCTCGACATGGCGATCGACGGTGCAGGCTTTTTCGAAGTGCTGCTGCCGGACGGGACCAGCGCCTATACCCGTGACGGATCGTTCCAGAAGGACAACCAGGGGCAGATCGTCACGGCCAATGGCTATCCCTTGCAGCCAGCGATCACGATTCCACAGAACGCTTTGACGATCACCGTCGGCACCGATGGCGTGGTCACCATTACCCAGCCCAATTCAGCCGCAACGGTTCAGATCGGGACCATACAGGTGGCCACCTTCATCAACAACGGTGGCTTGCAGAGTGTCGGCGAGAATCTCTACCTGGAGACCGCATCAAGCGGCACGCCGACGCCCAACACACCTGGAACCAATGGCTCAGGACTCGTTGTGCAGAACTATGTCGAGGCCTCAAACGTCAATGTGGCGCAGGAACTGGTGATGATGATTCAGACGCAGCGTGCTTACGAACTCAACTCGAAGGTGGTGTCGACCTCTGATCAGATGCTGGCGCGTCTGACGCAGCTGTAGGGAGCTGATGATGAGTAAGGGGCGGATCGTCAACCAATCGCTGCTGCTGGTTCCTGCGCTGCTGCTGGCGGCCGGCTGCACGACGGTCCCGCCAACCAATGTCCATCAGCCGATGAGCGCGCGACCACAGTACCGGCCAGAGACCCTGGCTGCCAGCCTCGCGGCGACTGGCAGCATTTATCAGGCCGGTGCATCGCGAACGCTGTTTGAAGACCGGCGCGCCCGTTATGTCGGCGATACGATCACCGTGACGATTACCGAGAACACGTCGGCGGCGACCAAGTCGAACACCAACGTCTCCAAGACCGGCAGCATCAACGCCTCAATCGGGCCGAACCTCAATCTGCCCGGCAAGACACTCACCGAGCTGAAGGCAAGCAGCAGCAACGTTGGCAGTGGCAAGGGCGACGCTGCCGCGAACAATGTGTTCACCGGTACCATTACGGTAACGGTCATCGAGGTGCTGCCGAACGGCAATCTGCTGGTTTCCGGCGAGAAGCAGGTGGCGATTGGCCATGGACAGGAGTACATCCGCCTTTCCGGTATCGTCAATCCCTATTTCGTCAATGCGAGCAACACCATCGCGTCGTCGCAGGTTGCGGACGCGCGTATCGAATACAAGGAAAGCGGTGCCATCAGCGAAGCCCAGGTCATCGGCTGGCTGGCGCGCTTCTTCCTGACCTTCCTGCCATTCTAGGAGAACGGGAAATGGCCCGGTTCATGCACAGTCAAGCCAGCATCTGGCTGCGTCGAGCAGCAATCGTTGCCGGCTTTGCCCTGGCGCTGTTCGGCACCTCGGCCTCGGCGGAGCGGATCAAGGATCTTGCGTCTGTGCAGGGGGTGCGTAATAACCAGCTCGTTGGTTATGGCCTGGTGGTCGGTCTCGACGGTAGCGGTGACCAGACGACGCAGACGCCCTTTACTCAGCAGAGCATCATCAACATGCTGGCACAGCTCGGCACCACCCTGCCGACCACCCAAACGCTCCAGCTGAAGAACGTCGCCGCCGTGATGGTGACTGCCAATCTGCCTCCCTTCGCCAGGATCGGGCAGCAGATCGACGTGACTGTTTCGTCAATGGGCAACGCCAAGAGTCTGCGTGGTGGGACACTCGTAATGACGCCCCTGAAAGGCGCCGATGGTCAAATCTACGCGCAGGCGCAAGGGAATCTCCTGGTCGGCGGCGCCGGAGCCACCGCCGGGGGGAGCAAGGTGGTGGTGAACCATCTTTCGGCGGGGCGTGTAGTCGGCGGTGCCACGGTCGAGCGTGAGGTTCCGACAGCTCTTGGACAGGGGCCGTTCATCCATTACGAGATGGGAACGACCGACTTTGGTACGGCCCAGCGGGTCGTCGAGGTGATCAATCGTGAGGTCGGTCCGGGCACCGCACAGGCCGTAGACGGAAGGCTCATCCGCGTGGCTGCACCCGAGGACGCCGATCTTCGGGTAGCTTTCCTGGGACGGATTGAGGATCTCGAAGTGCGTCCGGCAAAGACCATTGCCAAAGTGATCATCAATCCGCGGACTGGCTCGGTCGTCATGAATCAGACAGTGACCATCGAATCGTGTGCGGTTGCCCATGGCAGTCTTTCGGTGGTGATCAATACCGAGCAGAAGGTGAGTCAACCCAATTCGCTGGCTCCCGGGCAGACAGTGACGACCACGCAGAGCGAGATCGATATCAAACAGGGTGGTGGTTCGCTGATCCAGTTGAAAGCGGGAGTCAAGCTCTCTGACGTGGTGAAAGCAATCAACGCGCTGGGCGCTGGGCCGCAGGACTTGCTGTCCATCCTGCAGTCGATGAAAGCAGCGGGCGCACTGCGCGCCGAGCTGGAGATCATTTAAGCCAATGTCGCCTGGAAAATGCCAAGGGATTTATCATGAAAGCCAGTGATCTCGGCACTTCTCGTCTGGTCCTCGACCCGGCTGTTGCTGGTGATCTCCGCACCCGGCTCAGGCAGGATCCGCAGGCCGGGGTGAAACAGGCGGCACAACAGTTCGAGGGCATGCTGCTGCATTTGATGTTGAAAAGCATGCGCGATGCGACGGCCGCCGGAAGCCTGCTGGACAGCGAGCAAAGCCGGTTTTTCACAGCAATCGGCGATCAACAAATGGCGCAGGACCTCGCTTCGCAGGCACCAATGGGTTTCGCGGCAATGATCGAGAAGCAGTTGGCTCGACAGGCCACCGGCGCCTCGGCCGCCGCCACGCCGTCTCCGTTCGATGCCGCACAAAAGTCGCTGCTCTCACGGTACGCGACGAGGCTCCCCGCCAATGGTGCTGCGGCCGGTGCGCAGCGGACCATTGGCGTGACCGCTCCTCGCGAAGTCACGACCGGCGCCCCATCGCGTCCACGCGAATTTGTCGATCGGGTTTGGCCACACGCCGTTGAAGTGGCGGCGTTGACAGGTATCCCGGCGCGTTTTCTGGTTGCCCAGTCAGCGCTCGAGAGTGGTTGGGGAAAACGCGAGATCAGGACTGCGGATGGCGCGCCCAGCTTCAACCTGTTTGGTATCAAGGCCGGGGGTCGCTGGGCGGGGCCGACCGTCGAGGTACCCACCACCGAGTTCGTCAATGGTGTAGCGCAGACCACGCGCGCAAGATTCCGCGCCTATGGCTCCTATGCCGAAGCCTTTCGCGACTATGCGCGGCTGTTGAGCAGCCATTCCCGCTATGCCGCGGTGATCGGTCAGCAGGACGGTGTGCAGTTTGCGCGTTCCCTGCAGCAGGCGGGCTACGCAACCGACCCGATGTACGCCGACAAACTGGCACGGATCATCGGCGGAACGACGCTGCGCCAGGCCTTGAGCGCCTAGTTGCTGGACTGATTTCTCAAACCAGGGCTAAACCTACCGCTGAAGCTGCCGTTTATACTTCAATAGAACAAGCAACTAGGAACTGACGCCATGGGCACAGGGATCATCGGTACAGGTGTCAGTGGTTTGTACGCCGCTCAACTTGGCCTGCAGACCACCGAGCACAACATCGCCAACGCCAATACCCCCGGGTATACCCGCCAGCGGACGATTCAGGAGAGCAATCCCGGTTTGCTGACCGGCGCTGGCTTTCTTGGGCAGGGCACGCACGTGGCGACGATCGAACGTGTCTATAGCCGCTTCCTGACCGAACAGGTGGTTGGTTCGCAGAGCAGTGCGAGCGAACTTGACAGTTATTACGCTCAAATCCGACAGATCGACAATCTGCTGGCCGATCCGAATGCCGGTCTGTCACCAGCGCTGCAGGACTTCTTCGACAGCGTCGCGCAGCTTGCTGCCAAGCCCTCGGACTTGCCGAGTCGCCAGGCGATGATTTCGACGGCGGAGGCACTGAGTGCTCGTTATCAGTCGCTGGGCAGCCAGCTTGCGCAGATGAATGACGGCATCAATGGCGAAATCAAGGCGAGTGTTGCCGACATCAATTCCTACGCTGAGCAGATTGCTTCGCTGAACCAGCAAATCGGCCTCGCACAGGTGGCTTCTGGCCAGCCCGCCAACGACCTGCTGGACAGCCGGGATCAACTGATCCTCGAACTCAACAGGCTGATCAGGGCGAAAACAACGAGCAACAGCGATGGCAGCGTCAACGTCTATATCGGTAGTGGTCAGCAACTGGTGGTTGGTTCCCAGGCGGTCGCTCTTGCGACAATGTCCTCGGCGGCTGATCCGTCGCGTGTGGTGGTCGCCCTGAAGAGCCCGGCGAGCACCCAGGAGATGCCGGAGAAGCTGCTCAAGGGGGGCACGTTGGGGGGGCTTCTGGCATTTCGCAGTGAGTCTCTGGATCGAGCAAGCCGTGACCTGGGACGCAACGCCGCGTCGCTGGCCTTGACCTTCAATGCCCAGAGCGCTCTCGGCCAGGATCTTTCAGGCCGCTCACTGCTGTCGCCGGCAGGCTTTGAATCGGCGCTGTTCGATGTTTCCGCGCCGGCGGTAATCGCCAACGCCAATAACCCGGCGGGCAGTCCCTCGGTAAGTGCGACCTTCGTCACGCTGCCTTTCAGTGGCAACTTCTATACCGACCTTGGCAATAGCGATTACCGGCTCACTTCCGACGGGATCAATGCCACGCTGACTCGTCTGTCAGACAACAAGCAATGGTCGGGGGCAACTCTTAAGGATGTCAACGACGCGCTGTTGCTGGACTCGCAAGGGTTTACTCTCGCCCCTGCCGGGGTGCTGCCAGCGGGTGCGAGCTATCTGATCCAGCCAACTCGCGACGCTGCCCGCAACCTTTCGGTCAATCGGGTGCTGGCCGCCGACCCGGGTCTTATCCCGGCTGCCGGGCCAATCCGCAGTGCGGCTGGAGCGAACAACACCGGCGCAGCGACGATTTCGGCTGCCAGCATCGGGCCAGGTTATCCAGCGGCCGTCGCCCCGCTGCTACCGCTGCCGTTCATCATGGAATACCAGGGAGGCAATCTGCAGGGTTTCCCTGCTGGGGCACAGGTGGCGGTCGATGGTGTGATTGTTCCACTAGCCCCCGGTGGCATCGTGCCGTACAAGAGTGGGGCGACCATGACGATCGTTGGATCGGTCCCACCCTCTGGTGTCAGCTTTTCGATTGCAGGTCTGCCGAACAATGGCGACAGGTTTTCCATCGACCTCAATCCGGCGGCGGTCGCCGACGGGCGTAACGCACTGGCTCTCGGCCAACTCCAGATACAGGACACGATGTCTGGAAGCAAAGCTTCCTTCCAGGAAGCGTACGCGCAGTTGGTCAGCGAAGCGGGTAGCAAGACTCGCCAGCTACAGGTCACCAGCGACGCCCAGCAGGCCATACTGGCGCAGGCCCAGGCGAGCCGGGAATCGCTCTCGGGAGTCAATCTCGACGAGGAAGCGGCCAATCTGATCCGCTATCAACAGGCCTATCAGGCGGCGGCGAAAGCAATGCAGATTGGCGCCAGCCTTTTTGACACCATTCTGCAGATAGCCGCTGGCTAGGGGGGCTCGCATGCGTATCAGCACCAGTCAGATTTACGGAACCGGCGTGCTCGGAATCGAACGCAACCAGAATGAGCTCCTGAAGCTGCAAAACCAGATCTCCAGCGGGCGCCGGATGCTGACTCCGGCGGACGACCCCATCGCTTCGGCCAAAGCTCTGATGGTTTCACAGAGCCGGGAGGTGGCGGCCCAGTACGCCAGGAATCAGGGTGACGCGAGTGATCGTCTCGGCCTGGTCGACAGCCAGCTCAGCGCTCTGACCGATGTGCTTCAGAGCATTCGTGAGCGGGCCGTTCAGGCCGGCAACACAGTGCTCGCCGACAGCGATCGCCAGGCGATCGCTTCGGAACTTGAGGTACGTCTTGAGGAGATGCTGGGCATCGCCAATGGCCGCAGCGCCGAAGGAGATTACCTGTTTTCCGGTTACCAGGGGAACACACAACCCTTTGTACGCAGCCCTGCAGCAGCCCCGCCCGGCACCTTGTCAGTCAGCTATTCGGGTGATGATGGCGAGCGATTGCTGCAGGTCGGCGCCTCGCGGCAGATGGCAGTCAACGTTACAGGCAGCGACTTGTTCATGAACGTTCGGGCGGGTAATGGCATTTTTTCGACCGCAGCCAGCGGTAACGCCGGCTCTCCCAATCAGGGATCCGGGATAGTCGAGGCTGGGTCGGTCCTTGATCATCAGAAGTGGCAAAGCGCCTTGAACAGCTTCCCCTGGAACGGGCCGAGCAATCGCGAGCTGCAGGTCCGGTTTTCGGCTCCGGGGTTCTACCGGTTATTCGACATGTCGACGCCCGGTGGGCCAACCGACGTCAGCGGCGCGGACATCCCGTTTGCTTCAGGCCAGGTCATCCCTCTGGTCACCACCTTGCCAGCTGCTGACTTCGGTGCCCAGGTCGTGATCAATGGGGCACCTGCCGCCGGCGACACCTTCACCATCACGCCGAGCACCAACAAAAGCGTTTTTCAAACCATGCAGGACCTGATCGACCTGCTGCACGCGCCAATCGGTTCGCCTGCGGCTAGGACGGCGTTTTCCGGTCAGCTGGGAGGGCATTTGACCAATCTTGATCAGGCAATGGCCAACGTGAGCCGCGTACATGCCAGCGTCGGCGCACGCATGCAGGAACTTGATGCCCTGAGCAGCAACGCTGCCGCTGTCGATATTCAATATCAGCAGACCTTGTCGGAACTGCAGGATCTGGACTACGTCAAGGCGATCTCGGATTTCACGCGCCAGCAGGTGAGCCTTGAAGCGGCGCAAAAGTCTTTTGTCCAGATCAGCGGCCTGAGCCTCTTCAACTATATCTGATCGCAGACAAGGGCTCGCATGCGGACCGTAGCCTGTCTTGTGCCAGCACTGCTGGTGGTCGCCTGTGGTACCGTCGATTGGCACGCACCGCCGAGTGCGGAGCAGAGCGTGCCCGATCATGCGTTTACCCAGTCGCCGAACCCAACCCTGAGCCTTCCACCCGTCAAGGCTGCCGCCCTGGTCGGGACGGTAGGCTATGCGCTCAGTGAATACGGGGGACCCGCAGCCTACCTCCAGTTTGGCGTCGGGGCGGCGATTGTCGCCTATGTCATCTACCACCTACCGCCTGTCGATGCGCGCCAAGAGCTTTCGCACCGGCGGTGATGGTGAGTCCGGATTGATTCTTCAGCGGCGAGCGCTGCAATTGCAGCGCGAACATGGCTTTCCTCGGCTACCGGATTCTCGACTATTCCGAGGGTGTCGAGTCGAGCACGCCTTTTACGCATCGCTACGCGGAAGGCGTGATCCAGATGGTCCGAAGTGATCCTGGAGAAGGTGCACCTAGCGCGCGGCTGGTCGAGAAATTGCCGAGCATCGACTGCAGGCCGTACTCGAACAGCTGCTGCAAGGGGTTGGCCAGATACGACAGCCCGAACATCAGTCCGGCGAAGCCGAGAGTGATGGTCAGCGGAAAGCCGATCGCGATCAGGTTGAGTTGCGGCGCGGCGCGGCTGAGAATGGCCAGCGCCAGGTTGGTGATCAGCAGCGCGACCAGAATCGGCAGCGCGAGGAGTAGCCCGACGAGAAGATCACCGCACCGGAACGCGCCAGCTTCCACCAGCTGCCGGCGTCAGGGCTGCCGCACCGACGGGGATGGCGGTAAAGCTGTGCGTCAGGGTGGCGATGACCATCAGGTGGCCGTTGATGGCCATGAAAACCAGCAGCGCCAGCAGCCCCAGGAACTCCGAGACCACCCCGGTCTGACCGGCGGTCTGCGGGTCGTAGGCGAGCTGGCGAAGCCGAGACCCATCTGCAGGCTGATCATGCTGCCCGCCAGGTCGACTGCGCTGAGCACCAGGCGCATGGCGAAACCCATGGCAAAGCCGATGAGCATCTGTTGCGCGAGGATCAGCAGACCCGCACCCGACGCCGGGTCGAGCGGGCATCGGCGGCAGCGCCGGGGCGATGGCCAGGGTGATCGCCAGGCCGAGGAGCAGCCGGACACGCGGACGGTCAGGGCGGGGTTGTTGAATGGCGGCGCGCTGACCAGGACGGCGAGGACGCGCGCCAGCGGGAAGAAGAAGGCCACGATCCAGGCGTTGATCTCGGCCGACGTCAGGCTGATCATCGGGCGTTCAGCCGACCAGTCTGCGGAATGCTCTCGAACAGCCGCCGCACGTAGTCGACCATCATCCCCAGCATCCACGGGCCGGCCAGGAGAAGGATCAGAAACATGCCGACCAGCTTGGGAATGAAGGACAGTGTCTGCTCGTTGATCTGCGTCGCGGCCTGAAAGATGCTGACGATCAGGCCGATCACCAGCGCCGCCAGGAGCAGCGGCGCGGCCAGCAGCAAGGTCATCTCGACCGCCTGACGCCCGATATCCATGACCAGTTCGGGCGTCATGTGGCGAAGCTCGCGACCAGCGAGCCGAGGAGCAGATGCCAGCCATCGACGAGCACGAAGAGCATCAGCTTGAAGGGCAGGCGATCATCACCGGCGACATCATCATCATGCCCATCGACATCAGCACGCTGGCGACGACCATGTCGACGATCAGGAAAGGGAATGAAGATGATGAAGCCGATCTGGAAGGCCGTCTTCAGCTCGCTGGTGACGAAGGCCGGGATCAGCAGGCGCATCGGAATGTCGTCGGCCGACTGGAAGGCGTGCGTTGGCCATGCGCGCAAAGAGCGCGATATCGGCTTCGCGCGTCTGCTTGAGCATGAACTTGCGCAGGGGCACGGCGCCGCGTTCGATCGCCTCAGGTAGGTGATCCTGTTTTCCGACAGGGTAGATAGGCTTCGCTGTAGACGCTGTCGAGCACCGGCGACATGATGAAAAAAGTCAGGAACAGCGCCAGACCGAGCAGCACCTGATTGGGCGGCGAGGTTTGCGTCCCAGCGCATGCCTGAGCAGCGAGAGGACGATGATGATCCGCGTGAAGCTGGTCATCATCAGCAGCGCCGCCGGGATGAAGGTCAGCGCGGTCAGCGTCAGCAGGGTCTGGATCGACAGCGTGTAGGTCTGGCTGCCGCCGGCGCCCGGCGTGCTGGTCAGCGCCGGCAGGCCGCCGGCCTGTGCCCAGGCCGCCAGTGGCGAGACCAGTCCAAGCAAGACGAGCCAGCCGGGAGTCTAGCCATCCTTCATTCTTGCGCTCGGTGATCTGTTTCAGCCATTGGGCAAAATGCCGTTCGCCGTCGCTACCGGGCTTGAGCTCGCCCTTCGGCAGCGTGTGCAGGGTCCGGATCTGGCCCGGCACGAGTCCGACGACGATCCAGGTGTCGCCGATTTCGACCAGCACGATACGCTCGCGGGTACCAATCATCAGGCCGCCGACGACGCGCAACGGGCCGTTGCTGCCAAAGCCACGACCGCCGTTGAGCTTGCGCAACAAGTAAGCAGCAAGAAACAGAATGCCGATGACCACGGCCAGGCCGAGCACGGTCTGCAGCATCGTGCCGCGGAAACGCCCGGTGTTTCGCTCGCAGCCGCCTGCGCCAGGGCGCAACCCGGCAAAACAGCGCGAACAGAAGGCCATACGCGCTGCGTCGGCTGTTGGAAAAGGTGGGTTTGAGGTGTCGAATCACGAGGGTCGGCCAGAGCTGGGTGCTGGTCCACATCTTAAAGCAAGCGGACAAGGTCAAAACGGCGCGCGTGAGCGGCGCAGCGCATCAGAGGAAGGTGCAGACGCTCAATGCCCGATCTTGCGGGCCCGTTCGGAGGGGGTCACGATATCGGTCAGGCGAATGCCGAACTTGTCGTTGACCACCACCACCTCGCCCTGTGCGATCAGCGTGCCATTGACAAAGACACTCAGCGGTTCGCCGGCCATCGCGTCGAGTTCGACGACCGAGCCGTGCGCCAGTTGCAGCAGGTTCTTGATGGTGATCTTGGTGCGCCCGAGTTCGACCGCGATCTGGACCGGAATGTCCAGGATCATGTCGAGTTCGTTCATCAGCGAGGCCTTGTTCCCGGTTCATCGAAGCTCGGGAAGATGTTGGCGGGCTGCGCTTGGCGGCCGGTGGCGGCTTCCGCCATGCGCCTGCTCGGCCATCGCCGCGCCCAGTCGTCGTCGAGGCCGACGTCGTCGGTCGCCGGACTTCCGAAATCGTCGGTTTCTCCTTAGCCATTGCTTTCTCCGCAGGGGCTCCTCGTTGATCGGCGGCCATGAAGCGGTCGATCTTGAGCGCGTATTGCCATCCTGCTGCCCGTAGCGGCATTCCATCAGCGGCACGTCGTCGACCAGGGCGATGACTTTTGTCCGGGATGTCGAGAGGAATGATGTCGCCGACCTTCATCGTCAGAATCTGGCGCAGGCTGACGCGTCGTCGTCGCCAGTCTGGCCGTGATCTCGACTTCGGCGTTCTTCAGTTGCTTGCGCAACATGACGATCCAGCGTCGGTCGGTTGACAGTTGATCGCTCTGCATGGCGCTGTACAGCAGGTCGCGAATCGGTTCGATCATCGAGTACGGGAAGCAGATGTGCATGTCCGCGCTCGAGCCGCCGAATTCCAGCGAGAAGGTCGTTGCCACGACGATTTCGGACGGGGTCGCGATGTTCGCGAACTGCGAATTCATTTCCGAGCGGATGTACTCGAAAGTCAGGTCATAGACCGGTTTCCAGGAGCGCGCGTACTCGGTGAACACGACCCCCAGCAGCCCCTGGATGATGCGTTGCTCGGTGGCCGTGAAATCCCGGCCTTCGACCCGCGTGTGAAAGCGGCCATCGCCGCCGAACATGTTGTCTACCACGAGAAAAACCAGGCTCGGGTCGAAGACAAACAAGGCCGTGCCACGCAGGGGCTTGGCGCGACCAGATTCAGGTTGGTCGGGACCACCAGATTGCGAGTGAACTCGCTGTATTTCTGCACGCGTATCGGACCGACCGAGATCTCGGCGCTGCGATGCATGTAGTTGAACAGGCCGATGCGCAGGTAGCGGGCAAAACGCTCATTGACCAGTTCGAGCGTCGGCATGCGCCCGCGGACGATTCGCTCCTGCGTTCCGAGGTTGTACGAACGCGGGCCGTCGCAAGCCTCGTCGACCGCTTCGGGCTCGTCGGCTTCGCCGCTGACGCCCTTGAGCAGGGCGTCGACTTCATCCTGCGAGAGGAAATCGGCGCTCATTGCGGATCACTGAATGATGAACGAGGTGAACAGCACTTCCTTGACCGGCGAGTCCCGCTTCTTCCCTTTGCCGGCGGGATCGAGAACGCTGTTGATCTTCTCCTTGATCTCCTGCGCGAGCTTTCCTTGCCTTCCTTGCTGATCAGATCCGAAGCCTTCTTGCTCGACAGCAGCAAGGTCAGGTCGTTGCGCAGCTTGGGCATGTGTACAGCTTGAGCTGGTCGCCGGTCTGCGGATCGTCGACCTCGACCGACAGGATCAACTGCAGAAACTGGTCGCCACGTTTCGGTACGAGATTGACGGTGAAGGCATCGAGCGCGACATAGACGGGCGGCGCGCCCCGGTCTGCCTTCTTCTTCTTGGCCGGTTTGGCCTTTTCAACGGCGACTTCGCTCGTCGTCGTCGTCATGTTCCGGCGCCGGCCTCAGCAGCAGAAAGCTGGTCACCCCGGCGAGGCCGAGCACCAGCACCAGCAGCGAGATGATGATCAGCAGTTTCTTGCTGTTCTTTGCCGGCGCGGCGTCCGTGCCCTCGGTTGGCGGGCTTTGCATCCTTGGCCATTCAGCGTTTCTCTCCCTGGTTCTGCGGCCTCGTCCATTCCGGTACTCGCTTGCTGCGGCCAGGCCGGACGGGTATTTCTATGCGAAAGTGTCGATCATCCCCTGCCCGCGCTGCGTGACGAAGAGCGCGCTCGTCAGGACGCCAGCCGAATCGATGCCAAGTATAGCGTTATCGGCCAACGGGCGGGGCTGGTGCGACGGCTGACGTTGTCCGTCCGGCTGCTGACGGAACGATTCACTGCCGACACTGACCTGTCCCAAGGGCAATCCCGGCACTGGCGAACATTTCGCGCAGTCGCGGCACGGCCGTTTCGAAGCGTGCCACGAACTTCAGCGTTGGGCGAGACAAAGTGGGCGTTGGCACCGTCCTGGTCAAGGTTCAGCGTGATCTCGATCGACCCCAGTTGTGGCGGATGTAGAGTGAGTTGTGGCGGACTGCTTTTCGTTGCCCACGAACCACAGCAATTTCTGACCAAAGTCGCCCGCCCAGGAGGGATCACGTAGTGTCGTTTGCAGGTGGTGCGGGATGTCGTGGCTCACCGCACCATTGACCGGGGTTGGCGCGCTCGGCAGCGTGTTCAGGACACTCGTTGGTGAACCAGCCTCCGGCCTGTTGGGTACGATTCGCTCGGCCGGGGGAGCGGCGAACGCAGAAACGGCAAATTTTGCCGGTTGGTCATCAGCGGCCGATGCCCCGGACGGAGACTGCTGCTGGCGATCGCCGGCCGCACCCTGGATTTCCGGGGGTTCCTGCCGGGTTTCTCTGGCAATTCTGCTTGACGTCGCAGTCATGAGTGGATCTGGCCGCGTTTGCCTCGACGCCTCGAACTCCTGACCCACTGCGCCTTGCGAGCCGCCTGGCTGATTCAGCGACGGCGGGCTGAACGGTGCCAGGAGCGCTGGGTCGCCAGCGGCAACGCTGCTTTCCGCCATGACTGCCTCGCCGCTGGCAGTCGCTTCCTGTTCGGGCACGGACTTGCCCACGGCGACTGGCAGGCCGAGCAGTATGCTGGCAAAGTCCGCGCTGATGTCCGCAGTGGGCGTAGCAGCGGCGCCATTGGCCGCGCCCTCGGCGGGAGTGGCCCGGATGGGTGATTTCACGAGTGTTGGAACGATGGCGATGGTCATGGTCGATCCCGTCTGGAAACTACTCCTGCCATAAAAGCAAACATCGTGCCATGATTAGTTCAGCGTCCCTGCTCGTCATCCCGCATGCGGGCAGCAAACTCGTCCTGGGTCTTTTGCTCCTGGCGACTCTCCTGTTGTGCTTCGCTGGTGCGGTGACGCTCGGCAAGCGTAGCGAAGGCTTGCAGTCGGCTCCGCTGCCGGTGCCAGTCTTCCTGGCCGGCTGCGGTGTGCGTTGCCTGCTGGGCGACGGCCTGTGAGCTGCAGCTGGATCGCCTCGTCAAGACGCTCCAGGAAATCCTGGTAGTTTCGCCATGCCGGCTGCGCCAGCCCCTCCTGGGCCGCCTCGCGAAAACGGGCCGCGTATTCGTCCCGATACTGCAACAGCATGGTCAGCTTCTTCCTGCCGTCACGTTCGGCTGCAATCAGACGCGCCAGGCCTTGCGTCGCCTCGTCGTTGCGACTGCGCATCAGGTCGAGAACACTCTGCAGAGAAAAGGGTCTGGCCACGCCTAGCCTGTGGAATGGGAGGTGCAACCGCGGTTCGGCGCCATGCAGGTCAAGCAGCGGCACCGAACAAGGCGTGCAGATGCGCGACACTGCTGGCGAACGTCGCGCGCTGGACCAGGTTCTGCTGCAGTAACTCCTCGAACCTCGGATAGATGGCGATCGCCTGGTCGAGTTGCGGGTCGGAACCTGCGGCGTAGGCCCCGACGCTGATCAGGTCGCGCGAGCGCTGATAGCGTGCAAAGAGGCTCTTGAACCGGCGGATGTGTCTCGAGATGCGAGGGGCTGACCAGGTTGACCATGGCGCGTGAGATCGATTGTTCGATGTCGATGGCCGGATAGTGGCCTGCATCGGCGAGCGTCCGCGACAGCACGATGTGGCCGTCAAGGATGGCTCTGGCGGCGTCGGCGATCGGGTCCTGCTGGTCATCGCCTTCTGCGAGCACGGTGTAGAAGGCGGTGATCGAACCGCCGCCGTCGAGGCCGTTGCCGGCGCGCTCGACGAGCTGCGGCAGGCGTGCGAAAACCGAGGGCGGGTAGCCGCGAGTGACCGGCGGTTCGCCGATGGCCAGGGCAATCTCGCGCTGCGCCATCGCGTAGCGGGTCAGCGAGTCCATGATCAGCAGCACGTGCCGGCCCTGATCGCGGAAGTATTCGGCGATGCAGGTGGCGTAGGCTGCGGCCCTGCAGACGCATCAACGGGCTGACGTCAGCCGGCGCGGCGACGACCACCGAGCGGCGCAGGCCTTCGTCGCCAAGAATCTGTTCGATGAACTCCTTGACTTCACGGCCGCGCTCACCGATCAGGCCGACGACAATGACCTCAGCCGCCGTGTAGCGGGCCATCATGCCGAGCAGGACGCTCTTGCCGACGCCCGAGCCGGCGAAACAGCCCCATGCGCTGACCGCGGCCGACGGTCAGCAGGGCATTGATGGCGCGCATGCCGACATCGAGCGTCTGCTCGATCGCTGCTCTGGACATCGGATTGACGGGCCGGCTCTGCAGCGGGCGAAGCGACTTCGCGTGCAGCGGGCCGAGCCTGTCGAGTGGCCGGCCGGCACCATCGAGGACACGGCCGAGCAGCGAGTCGCCGACCGGAACCAGTTTGGCGCGGTCGATCGAGCGCCGGCGCGCCGGCGGCGGCAGACCGACCTGCGGGGGCTGATTGGGGGTATCGAGAGCGACCACGCGGGCGCCCGGCGACAAGCCGTAGACATCCTCCGATGGCATCAGGAAGAGTCGCTCGCCATGAAAGCCGACCACTTCTGCTTCGATCGGCGAGCCGCCAAGAGGTGTGATCCGACAGGAACTGCCGAGCGCCAACTTGAGCCCCGACGCTTCCATGACCAGGCCGTTGATGCGCGTCAGGTGGCCGCTGGCGAGCAGCGGGTTGACCTGGCTGGCGGTTTGCCGGCAGCCCTCGAGGAAGTCGCCCCATGCCAGCAGGTGCTGGTTATCCGGGCGATCGGTCATCCTGGTCGCTGGCAGGCTGCGGAGCCATTCCTGGCTGACGCCGATGGCCTCGATGACGCGCCGCCAGCGCGTCTCCAGGGTCGCGTCGACTTCGCTGGCACCCAGTTCGACTCGACAGCCGCCAGCCGTCAGCGTGCTGTCGTCGATGATTCGCCAGTGGCATGTGCGAGAGCTGCTCCCCGAGGTGCTTGCGCACCAGCGCGGCATCATCGGGGTGCACGAACAGCAGGGGCTGTCCGTGATGCGGGTGCAGGGTGCTGAGGGCTTCCCTGACGACCGACAAGAGCAGTTCCGGCTGCACGCGCAGACTCTGCCGCAAGACCTGATTGGCAATTTCGATCGCCAGAGCCAGCAACTGATCGGCGACTCCCTGATCGATGACCGCCAGCGCCTGGTGCAGCTTGTCCAGCAGCGAGGCGATGCCGGGCCATCGCCTCAGCCTGTGCCGCGGCGATGCCTTCCTGTAGCCGGCGGCATGGCCGGCAGCGTGCTGGCCTCGCCGGCGATATCGCGTCGACCTCTTCGGCGCTGGGCAGACAGCCACCGGCTCCGGCAGGCGGTCGCTTCCTCTTCGCCGGCACGCCAAGCGGCACGGTCGCTGCTGCGGTGGCCGGGCCGCCTGCCGAGACCTTGTTCTTCATCGAAGGTCAGCCACCTGCCAGCGCTGGTAGGCGGTCAGCTTGTCCTTGGGAATCCAGCTTGCTCATGATTTCCGTTGCCGTATCAGACCATTTCCTCGCCACCCGCGCCGCCGAGCACGATCTGGCCTTCATCGGCCAGGCGGCGGACGATCTTGAGGATTTCCTTCTGCTCGGCTTCCACTTCGGAGAGGCGAACCGGGCCGCGCGAATCGAGATCTTCGCGCAACATCTCCGAAGCGCGCTGCGACATGTTCCTGAAAATCTTCTCGCGCAGCGGCTCGTTGGCACCCTTCATGGCCAGGATCAGCGACTCCGACTGAATCTCGCGCAACAGCAGCTGGATGGCCCGGTCGTCGAGATCGAGGAGATTCTCGAAGACGAACATCTCGTCGAGAATTTTCTGCGCCAGGTCGGGATCGTATTCGCGGATCGAGTCGAGAACCGCGGTTTCGTTGGCGCTGCCCATGAAATTGAGCATTTCGGCGACCGTTCGCACGCCGCCCATGGCGGACTTCTTCATGCTGGCAGAACCCGAGAGCAGGCGCAGCATCACGTCGTTCAACTCCGCAGGGCTTCCGGCTGGATGCCTTCGAGGGTGGCCACGCGCAGGACCACGTCGTTGCGCAGCCGTTCCGAAAACTGGTTCAGATCTCGCTGGCATGATCATGCGCCAGGTGGACGAGAATCGTCGCGATGATCTGTGGGTGCTCGTTCTTGATCAGATCGGCGACCGTCGGCGCATCCATCCACTTCAGGCCTTCAATCCCATTGGTATCGCCGGGTTGCAGGATGCGCGAGATCAGGTTCGAGGCCTTGTCGTCACCGAGCGCCTTGGTGAGGACCGAGCGTACATAGGCGTCCGTGTCTACGTGCACCGCGGCCGATTCTTCGGCCGACTTGCTGGAATTCGCTGAGCACCTCTTCGACGCGCGTGCGCGGCTACCGATTTCAGCGCCGCCATGGCGTGGCCAGCTTTTGCACCTCCTTCGGACCGAGATGCTTGAGCACCTCGGCGGCATAGTCCTCGCCGAGAGCGATCAGCAGGATGGCGCTCTTCTCGACGCCGTCGTCAGCTGCCATTGGCACCCATCCATTCCTTGATGATGTTGGCTACGAGTTGCGGGTCCTGCTGCGCCAGTGCGCGCGCCTCGGCGAGTCGTCTTCTCGAGCAACTCGCCGCCGTCGGAACATGCTCCGGCTGGTGTTCTTCGCCTCTTCATCGGCAAGCAGGTCGATCTGCTGCCGACGCCCGCTCGCTTCGGCAGGGGCTCGAAGCATGGTCTTGAGCAGTGGCCGCACGACGCCGAGCAGCAGATAGGCGATGATCGCGGCAAGCGACCGTACTTGATCAGATCCTTCGCCAGGGAGACCATTTCCGGGTCACGCCAGGCGGCAGTCCTTCGTCCTTTCGATGGCACCGTAAACGGCGCATTGGCCACCGAGATGGTGTCGCCGCGATCCTTGTTGAAGCCCATCGCTTCCTTGACCAGATCGCTGATCTGCTTCAGCTCGGCGTCCGGCAGCGGCTTGCTGACGGACTTGCCGTCCTTGCCGATTTCCTTGCGCTGATTGACCACCACCGCCGCCGACAGGCGCTTGATCGTGCCGACCGATTGCTTGACGTGGCGGATGGTCTTGTCGACCTCGTAGTTGATCGTCGAGTTCTTGCTGGTGCTGATCGGTTGGCCGACGCTGGCGATCGGTGCCTGCACGCCGGCGGCATTGATCTGCCCGGGCAGCGGCTGGGCCGCTGGGCGCGGCGGCGGCCCCGGCTGGCCACCGCGGGTTGCGTCAGCGGTGCCGTCGCCGGTACCGGCGGCTGATTGCTGAGCGCGCCGGGAACGCCCTGCGCCGTCGGGCTGGTGCTGGCGGTTTCGCTGGTCTGCTGGCTGCGAATGCTGATCTCCGGCGGCGTCGTGTTCGGCCGATGCGTCTCGGCAGTCTGTTCGCTCTGCGAAAAGTCGATGTCGGCGGCGATCTGGACGCGTGCATTGCCGGGGCCGACGATCGGTGCCAGGATGTCTTCGACGCGCTTGATGATGCTCGCCTCGACTTCCTGAATATACTTGACCTGCGTCGGATCGAGGCCGGCTTCGAGCAGCCTGCTTTTCATCTGCGACAGCAGCGTGCCGCTCTGGTCGAGCAGGTGACGCTGGCGCCGCCAGTTGCGGGACGCTGGCGGCGACGAGATTCTGGATGCCGGCGATCTGGGCCGGGTCGAGCGAGCGTCCCGGGTAGAGATTGAGCATCACCGACGCCGATGGCTTCTGCTCTTCGCGCATGAAAACGCTCGGCTTCGGAATCGCCAGGTGCACGCGCCGCCTGAACGGCGGCGATCGACTGGATGGTGCGCGACAGCTCGCCTTCCAGGCCGCGCTGATAATTGACCTGTTCGGCAAACTGGCTGATGCCGAACTTCTGGCTTTCCATCAGCTCGAAGCCGACCGCGCCGCCGCGCGGCAGTCCCTGCGACGCGAGGCGCAGGCGGACATCGTGGACGCGGCTGGCGGGAACCAGGATGGCGCTGCCCGTGTCGTTGAACGGTAGGGAATGTTCATCTGCTCGAGCGCAGCGATGATTGCGCCGCCGTCGCGCTCGCCGATGTTGGAGAACAGGATCCTGAACTCGCTTTGCCTGAGCAGGGTGCCCGCCGCGACGAGCAGGGCGATGACCGCGGCGATCGAGACCATCAGCACCACTTTCTGCTTGTTGCTCAGGCGCGCCAGTGCCTCGCGAGCGCGATCCAGCGGATTGCCCGCGCCTGCTGTCGGTGTGGTTTCGGTTCCGGCTGCCGCCATGCCTGTGATACGGTGAAAAGCCTGCGATCAAGCAGGCAAAAAGCGAAAAAGGGCTGATAATTGCTTCTGCTATTGTAGCTGTTAATTGCACGGGACCTTCCATCCGATGAGTGAAGTCGTACAAATGCCGGGCATGAAGCGCAGGAACTGCAACGGGCTTTCGACGTTTTCAACCAGGTTTCGCAGGCGCTGACGCAGGCGTACCAGGGCTGCAGGGCCGTGTCGAGTCGCTGACCGCCGAGCTGGCGGTCGCCAATGGCGAGTTGCGTCGGCAATACGAGGCCAAGGAAGCGCTTTCCGAACGTCTTTCGCTGTTGCTCAACGCCTTGCCGGCCGGCGTCGTGGTGCTCGACAGCGCGCCCGCGTCAGCGAGGCCAACCCGGCGGCCTGCCAGATGTTCGGCAGGCGATGATCGGTGAATCCTGGCCGCGCTGGCACGAGGCCAGGCTGGTGGCGACCGAGGCGCCGGGTGAGTGGCAGCTTGGCTCGCGCCGCCTGGCGATCGTCGAGAGTCCGCTCGATTCGGCCGGTGGGCGAATCCTGCTGATTCACGATGTGACCGCAGCGCACGGCCCTGAAGCGGAACTGGAACGTAATCAGCGCCTGGTGGCCATGGGCGAGATGGCCGCTTCGCTGGCACACCAGTTGCGCACCCCGCTGGCAACGGCCTTGCTCTATAGTGCCAACCTCGGTCGCAGCCGGGACTCGCCGATGCGGCGCGCATCCGTTTTGCCGCAAGACGACGGCACAGCTGCAACGCCTCGAGCGCCTGATCCAGGAGGTGCTGCTCTTTGCGCGCGGCGAGAGCATCGGCCGCGATACGATGCCGGCCGGGCAACTGCTCAGCGACGCTGCGCAGACCGTGCAACCCCTGTTTCTGGAGAAGAAGGTCGCTTTCCGGGTCGGCTGCAGCGCTGGCGACGGTCGTCACCGGCAGCCGAAAGGCCTTGGCCGGCGCGCTGGTGAATCTGCTCGAGAACGCCCTGCAGGCCTGTGCGGCCGGCGGCAAGGTGATCCTGGCGGAACGCAAGCGAGTGCCGGCCGGCAGCTGCGCATCGGCGTGCGCGATACCGGCGCCGGGATCGCGCCCGAGGTCCAGGCGCGCGTTTTCGAGCCCTTTTTCACGACGCGCGGGCAGGGCACCGGGCTCGGTCTGGCGATCGCGCTCGGGGTCGTGCGCGCCCACGGGGTACGATCACGGTCAGTTCGGTGCCGGGCGAAGGGCTCGGAATTCGTAATCCTGCTGCCGGTCGAATTGGCGCAGCGAGCAACGCACTGAGGATCAAGATCGCGAATGGTACAGGGATTGCCGATTCTGGTGGTTGAAGACGACGCCGCACTGCGTGAGGCGGTGTGCGATACCCTCGAACTGGCAGGGCCAGCGGTCGTGTCCGCTGGCGGTGGCGACGAGGCGCTGCAGCTGCTCGCCAGGCACGGCCGTGTCGCTGGTGGTCAGCGACGTGCGCATGCTGCCGATCGATGGCATTGCCCTGCTCAAGGAAATCCGCAGTCGCTTCCCTACCTGCCGGTCGTGCTGATGACCGCTTTCGCCGACGTCGACCGCGCCGTCGAAGCCATGCGCGCCGGTGCTTGCGACTTTCTGCTCAAGCCCTTCGAGCCGAAGGCCCTGCTCGAACACGTGCAGCGCTATCGCCTGCCGGAAGCGCACGCGATGACGATCGGGTGATCGCCATCGATCCGGTGACCAGCAACCTCTTTGCGCTGGCCAGGCGGGTCGCGCAGACCGACAGCCACGGTTCTGCTGACCGGCGAGAGCGGCGTGGGCAAGGAAGTGGTGGCGCGCTATATTCACCAGCACTCGGCGCGCAGCAAAGGGTCCGTTCGTCGCCATCAACTGTGCGGCGATTCCCGACAGCCTGCTCGAAGCCACGCTTTTCGGTTATGAAAAAGGTGCCTTCAGTGGCGCCCAGCACGCGCAGGCCGGCAAGTTTGAACAGGCGCAGCACGGCACCCTGTTGCTCGACGAGATCACCGAAATGCCGCTTGGCCTGCAGGCCAAGCTGCTGCGCGTTCTCCAGGAGCGCGAAGTGGAGCGGGTCGGCGGCAAGCAGCCGGTAAGTCCTCGATATCCGCGTCATCGCCACCTCCAATCGCGACATCGCCGACGCCGTGGCCAAGGCCTGTTCCGCGAAGATCTGTTCTATCGGCTGAACGTCTTTCCGCTGCTGATCCCGGCCCTGCGGCAACGCAGCCAGGATATCGCCCCGCTGGCGCGCCATTTTCTGGCTACACACGGCGGCTCGCCGGTCGTCCGGGTCTGCGCCTGTCCGCTGCTGCCGAACTGCGGCCTGCAGCAGCACGCCTGGCCGGGCAACGTCCGCGAACTGGAAAACGTCATCCAGCGGGCGGTCATTCTTGCCCCGGCGACGTCGTCGACGTCGATGCCCTGCATCTGGCGGTCGAGCGTCCGCTGGCTCCGAGGCTGGGCCAGCGGCCGGAAATGGCCGCGCCGGCAACGACCACGCCGCGTCTCCAGCCGGGCCCTCGGATCCGCGACGAGATGAGCGACGTGGAGCGCGAGCACATACTGGAACGCTGGCGGCTGCGGGTGGCTCGCGAAAGCTGGCCGGGCAGCGTCTCGGGATGCCGGAGAGAACCTTGCGTTACAAGTTGCGACAGTATCGCCTGGAGGGTTTTCTCAAGGACTGAGGTGTCTGATCTGACCGAGATGAAAGCAGTTGGCGCGAGTTCTTGCTTGAGATAAATCAGGCAGTGTTTGGAGAAGAGAATGGACACCAAGGGTATCGATCAGATGTTGAGCATGTTGCAGGCGAACTCGGCGGCCGCCGGCGGTCGTGTTGCCGAGGCGCAGAGCCCGCCGCGGGGGACGGACTTCGCGCAGGTATTGCAGGCTTCGATTGCCCAGGTCAGTCAGACGCAGCAGCAGGCGGAAGCGATGGCGGCAAATTTTGCCGCCGGCAACAGCACCGAGAACCTGCACGAAGTGATGATCGCGCTGCAAAGGCCAGCATCTCGTTCCAGGAAATGATCCAGGTGCGCAACAAGCTCGTCTCGGCCTACCATGACGTGATGAACATGCAGGTCTGACGCTGGACTCGACTGCCGCCGCGGCCGGTTCTTGTTTCGGGAGCCGGCGGGACCTTGTATTCCCGCGGCGCTGCACCCATAATGCCTTCAGGCATGGTCGTAATTCCGGCAAACCGGAAGCGTTCTGGACGCGGGTTCGATTCCCGCCACCTCCACCACTGCGGGGGTGCACTGGTTTCGACAGGGTGACAGATGGCGAGCAGGCGACCCGAAAGGCGACGGACGTAATCCGAGCAAAACCACAAACGCCAACGATGAGCGTTTCGCACTGGCCGCTTAAGGCCTGCTGAGGACGTAGCCGTCCAATAAACAGAATGGCTATCGGTGGGGGCTTCGGCCCCCGCCGTCATTTATGACCTAGTGCGGGGTCGGCGGATCACCGTGTAAAATTTTCCGACACCCCCCGATGGTGCAGGGGGCAAAATGGGCGAGATTAAAGGTCAGTTAGTCCGGCAAAAGGGACTCGCTTTCGTTCGTGCTCAGCCCTTCGATCCGGGCCAACTGTTGTTCAAGGACCGCCGGAGTCGCTTCGGAGGCATCGTGGCCTTTTGCCAGGCCGCCGGCGGACGCGGGCACACAATTCCGCCGGCGTTGCCTGTGGCGCGACGATGAAGAAGGGGACTCCCGCCTGCGTAGCCAGCGCGCGAAAGGCAGCGCGCCGGGAACGCTCGAGGAAGGCTGCGTCTACGATCACCGACCAGCCAGCGGCGAGCAGTTCCCGTGCCAGTTCGTGCAGCCGCTGGTAGGTGAGTTCACTGGCCTCCCCGGCATAAATGCCTCCGTTGATCGGCGAGTTGCTGTTGCAAGTCGCCGCAATACCGAACAGGCGCCTGCGTTCAACATCCGAACGCAGGCGCAGCGTTGCCGCCGCCTGATCGCTCAGTAGCAGTCGTCGTGAAGCGCGACTCTTGCCGCAGCCGGCGACACCGTGGGTGATGATCAGACGCGGCGCCGGCGGTTCGATCAGGCGCTCGGCAAGTGCCAGATAGTCCTGCGCCTGCTCGAGATCGGACCATTTGCCTGCCTGGCCCGGATTGCTGCCACCTTGGCCCGCACGAGCGCCCGGTAGACCGCATAGAAGCGCAGCACTTGCACTGCGTCGTAGTCACCGCGTGCGGGCAAGCCATTCGTTCAGCAGCCAGCAGGCGAGGCCCGGCTGGCGCTGGTCGAGGAGGTCGATGTAGAGGAAGGCCATCTCGCTGGCGACGTCGATCCAGCGCAGATCTTCGCTGAACTCGATGCAGTCGAAGAGCGTCACCCGTCCGTCGATCAACACCAGGTTGCCGAGGTGCAGGTCGCCGTGACACTCGCGTACGCAACCCGCTGCCTTGCGGGCTGCGAAGCGCGGCGCCAGGCGGTCGAATTCGCTGCGCGTCCATGCGGCCAGCTGCGCCAGGCGTCGCTGCTCTGCGGTGCCGGGCAGCAGCGCTGGCAGCTCGTCGAAGTTCTCGAGCGCTGGTGCCAGCACTTGCGCGGGTTCGCCGAAACGCGTTGGCAACGCTGCAATGCTCGCGCCGTCGTGAAAAGTGGCGACCGTGGCGGCGAGATCCGATACCTGTCGCCACTGTAACTGACCGCGCGCGCACAAATGGTCGAGCCGGCCGGCCTCGGCGAAACGATGCATTCTCACTGCAAACTCGATTGCGGTGCCGGCGCCGTTGATCTGCGGGTCATGCGGTGGGCCGACGATGGGCACCACCGAGAGATAGAGCTGCGGCGCAAAGCGGCGGTTGAGACGCAATTCAGCCTCGCAACAGAGCCGCCGCTTTTCGAGCGTGCCGTAGTCGAGAAAAGGCAGGATAACCGGCTTCTTGATCTTGTAGGCAAACTCGCCCGCCAGCAGCAGCCAGGAGGCGTGCGTCTCGATGAGTTCAACCCGGGCCGCCGGATCGGGATAGCGTCTGGGATCAAGCAGGGCTTCGATAAGTGGCGGCAGGGCCTGGCGCATCGTTCAGTCCTTGGTGGTTCGCCGCAGCAAAGCCTTGCGCAGCTCTTCGAGTGTCCACATCAGCGCTGCGCAGCCGACGGCCAGTAGCCAGGTTGCGTTGCCGATCGGCGTCGTGCCGAAAAGCCAGTTGCCAGCCGGCGTGTACAGGATGAAGAGAATCACTGCCAGCTCGGCCACGATGCCGAACTGCAGGTAGCGATTGCCGGCGAAGCCGTAGCTCAGGGACGAGCGGCGCGGGTGGCGGCAGAGATAGAGATTGACCATCTGCATGACGACGATGGTCGCCAGGCAGGCTGAAGTCGCCTGTAGATAGAGAGGGTCAGTGCGGTCGAAAAGCTGACACCGTACTGCCAGCCGGCGGCATCGAGAACGAAGAAGAAGGCGAGCATCGCCGCCGTCGCTTCCAGTACGCCGAGGAACAGGTAGGCGCGCGCGAGCATTCCCCACGACAGCAGCCGCTCGCCGCGCGCGCGCGGCGGGCGCTGCATGACGGCCGGGATCGGGTTTCTCGGCGCCCAGGGCCAGCGCCGGCAGCATGTCGGTGCCGAGGTCGACGGCCAGGATCTGGATGATGGTCAGCGGCAGCGGGATGCGGAACAGGACGAAGGCCAGGTAGGGCACCAGCTCGGGAATGTTCGAACTGAGGATGTAGGTCAGGAACTTGCGGATGTTCTCGAACACCGCACGCCCTTCCTCGATCGCCGCGACGATGCTGGCGAAGTTGTCGTCGAGCAGGATCAGGTCGGCGGCCTCCTTGGCCACGTCGGTGCCGCTGATGCCCATGGCAATGCCGATGTCGGCGGCTTTCAGCGCCGGCGCGTCGTTGACCCCGTCGCCGGTGACGGCGACGATTTCACCCTTGTTCGCAGCGCCTCGACGATCCGCATCTTCTGCTCGGCAGCGACGCGGGCGAAGAGGATCTCGGGCGCATCGAGCGCCAGTTGCAGTTGCGTCGGCGACATCAGGCGCAGTTGCTCGCCGTTGATCACCACCGGCGCTCGCTCATGACCAGGCCGATCTGGCGGGCGATCGCCAGCGCCGGTGCGCGGGTGGTCGCCGGTGACCATGATGATCCGGATGCCGGCGCTGGCGCAGCGCGCGATGGCCTCCGGCACCTCGGCCGTGGCGGATCTTCGAGGCCGATCAGCCCGGCGAGGATCATCCCCTGCTCGTCGCCGGGCACGCCTGCCTCGTCGACGGGCCCGATGGGCAAAGGCGAGAACGCGCAGACCCGGCTTCCGCCATCTCGTCCTGCGCCGCCAGCAGGCGGGTGCGGGCAGCCGGATCGAGCGGCGCGAGGCCGGCATCGAACTGGATGAAGCGGCAGCCGGCGAGCACCGTCTCGAGCGCACCCTTGCAGTAGAGCATGCGGCCCTGCGGCGTCTCGCAGATCACCGACATGCGCTTGCGGTCGGTGTCGAACGGGATCTCGTCGATGCGGCTTGTGAGCCGGCAAGGTCGCCGGCAATCTCGTCGCCCCTCTCGGCAAGTGCGACTCTCCATCGGATCGCCACGCAGGGTCTGCTGACCCTGCTCGATCGACCTCCTTTACGTTGTGGCAAAGCGCGGCATTGACGAACAGCTCACGGTTGATCGTCTCACATCGCGGCTGCTTCGCCAGATCGGCAAGTCGCAGGAAGGCGCCGCCCAGCCACAGGCGCTGCACCGACATCCGGTTCTGCGTCAAGGTGCCGGTCTTGTCGCTGCAAATCACCGTTGTCGAACCCAAGCGCCTCGACCGCTGGCAGGTGGCGCACCAGCGCGTTACGCTTCGCCATTCGCTGCGTGGCCATGCGCCAGCGACAGGGTCACGGTCGGCAGCAGGCCTTCCGGGACGTTGGCGACAATGATGCCGATCGCGAACAAGCAGATTCTCCCAGGCCGGCAGGCCCATTGCCTGTCCGATGAAGAACATCAACACAGGCCCATGCCGGTGGCCAGGCCGGCGACGATGCGTGACAGGCGGGCAATCTCGCGCTGCAGCGGCGAGCTGGTCTCGCCGGCGGTTTGCGTGAGGTGGGCGATGCGGCCGAACTCGGTGCGCATGCCGGTTGCGTAGACGACGGCGCGCGCCTGCCCGGAAACGACCGAGGTGCCGGCCAGAACAATGTTCTTGGCCTGCAGTGGCGACTCCTCGCTGCTCGGCTCGACAGTGCGCGCCTTGGCGAGCGATTCGCCGGTCACCGTCGACAGATTGACGCGCAACCCGAAGACTTCGGTCAGCCGGCAGTCGGCCGGTACGAAATCACCCTCTTCGAGCAGCACGATATCGCCCGGTACCACTTGACTGGCGAGAAGGCCGGCGATCTCGCCGGTACGCAGCGCTTTCACCTTCTGCGGCAGCAACTGGCGCAGTGCGGCCACCGCCCGCTCGGCCTTGTACTCCTGCCAGAACGAGAAGACGCCGTTGATGAGGATCACGCCGACGATCGCCACCCCCAGGCGGGCCATCCCCTGGCCGGGGTCGAAATACTCGGCGACGAACGACAGGCCGGCGCCAATCCACAGGATCATGGCGAAGAAATGGGTGAATTCCTGCGCGAAGCGCAGCAGCAGGTGTTGTTGCTCGACCTCTTCAAGGAGGTTGGGACCGAATTCTTCGAGCCGGCGAGTCGCCTCGCCGCTGCTGAGGCCGGCGGCCGATGTTTTCAGGCTGGCCAGCGCCTGTTCGACAGTCAGGGAGTGAATACGCACGCGATGAGCATCCTGGTTCCAACTTGCGCCAAGGTCTTCCCTGCGCCGGAAGCCGCTATCGGCCGGCGTTCTCCGTGATGACCTTCAGACGAGAATGGAAACGGCTTGGCATAGGGCTGTAATCTACACCCTTGGCGGCGACAAAGCATTGGCAGTGGCTCAGCGCGGACCCGGCGGGCCCTTCTTTCGCCAGACGGCGACCAGGCTGGCAAGTTCTTCGCGCTACCCTCAACACCAATCAAAGCGGACCCACTTTTCCTCCTAAGAAACAGAACGAGTTCAGATGGTTTTCATGCTGGCGCGGGCGTCGGATTGATGTCGAAGCCCAGGGCGGCGGCGCGACGCTTGAGGGTGGCGATGCTCCGCTGGCGCTGCTGTTCTTCGTAGCGCTGCTGTCCCCGGTCGACGAAGTCTTCACCGCGGGTCAGCATGAAATACACCATGCGTGCGAGCTTGTGCGCCGCGGCGGTGTTGGCGCGGGGCTTGTCCATGCGGCTGCACAGGCGGCGATAGAATGCGCCGAGCGCGGAGTCGCTGTGTGACAGGCTCATCGCCGCCATTTTCAGCGCCTGGCGTACCCGGTTGGCCGAGTGCTTGGTTTTGGCGCAGAGGACCTTGCCACCGCTGATCTTGGTACCAGGGCACAGTCCAAGCCACGAGCAGAAGTGCTTGACGGTGGCGAAGCGACTGAGGTCGGGACCTAGCTCAGAGAGGATCTTCATGACCGCAGTCAAGCCCAGCCCATTGATGCGCGTGAGATCCACGCCAGCCCAGTTGGCGAGTATCTGGCGGGCGTCGAATTGCTCGCGCAGCTTGCTGCCCGTGCGAGGGGCCTTCCCAAGATCGACGTTGCACTGACCGAGAGCGCGCAGCAGTGCCTGCAGCTTCGAGTCACACTCGGTCAGGTGCCGGGCGATGTCGTCGTACATGGCCAGCGCCTGGCAGAGCACGAACAGGTGCTCGTCACGCCAGTTGCCGGTCAGCGCCTTGGCAATCTCCTCAGCGCTGGCCTTGACGCGGCGGTTGCGGTGCTTGGCCAGCGCCTTGGGATCGCGTTCGCCAGCCACGATGGCGCGGATGATCGCCTGGCCGGTCGTACCCATGACGTCGGTGAGCACCTCGGTGAGTTGGATGTTCATCTGCACGAGCGACTTCTGCATACGCTGAACCCAACTGGCCTGCTCGGCGAGTAGGATTTCGCGCTGGCGGGCCACCGCGCGCACGACGCACACATCGCCTTCAGGGCGCCAGGCCGCGCGCAGGAACCCCAGGCTCATCAGCTTTTGCAGCCACTGGCAATCCTGTATGTCGCTTTTACGCCCAGGAACGTACTTCATCTGCCGAGCGTCCACCAGCCAGACCTTCAGACCGCGCTGTTCGAGCACCTCAAACACCGGGATCCAGTACACGCCGGTGGACTCAAGTGCCACCGTGTCTACACCACTCGCGACCAACCAGTCGGCCATGGCGTTCAGGTCGTCGGTCATTGGGCCAAACTCGCGTACCGGGTCTTCCGTCGCGTCTCGGGGTACGGCCACCCAGTGGCTTGAAGCCCCGACGTCAATCCCCGCCGCGTGGGGAAACACTACCTCTTCATCTCGCCTGCGCATGGCCATGATGTGCTCCACGATGGTTAATGAATGGCAGCACCAGGGGAAACGTCGAAATTCGACTCGATCTCCTAAACGGGATGCCCATCGCTGCGCTCGCCACTGTCGCCGACGATTCCCAGACCATGCTCACAAACGGGCTCGCTTGAGCTCACACCAATGGTAGGTCGGTCATATCGCTGCTGCCGCTAACCATGTGGGGCAACTACCATGGAGCGCAAGTGGGCAACACAAACCCTGTTTCTTCGCGAACGCCTGGCCCGCGGGCGGGGTTGGGAGGCTCACAACTTAGCATTTTGTCATGTAGGCTTATAGGCATGAGATCGGTGTGGTTTGGGCTGCGGCTTTCGAGGTCGCGAGCGATGGGGAACGAGCTTCTGGAGATTCAAGGGACGCTCTTCAAGCAACGGTTTGAGGCGACGTGGAGTAGCGGCAGTGGTGAGCAACCAGCGGCCGATCTGCCGCTTGATCTTGTCGATGGCCAGGGTTCGGTTGATCTTGTAGGGCGAATCCGGATCGATGAGCGCATCCGTGGCGACATAGGCGGCGAGCGCATTGAGGTTGTCGAAGACCGCCTTCGCCCCGAAGTCCTGATGCGCAGCGTGCCAGGACAAGCCCGAGGTATGCTCCAGACCAAGCCGGCTCTTGATCCGTTTAAATGCCTCCTCGATCCGCCACCTGCCATGGTAAAGGTCGGCAAACGCGGCGACCGGGAAAGCCACTGGATCAAGCAGCGAAGTCATCACCACATGCACTCGTCCAGTCGGCGTCGCCACCCGCACCAGCCGAACGGTGGTCGGCGTCGCCGGACACTCATAGTCTGCGGCATCACGGGCATCCGGCGCCCGCAAGACCACCTGCGTCTCGCTTTGCCCGGAGCGCATGAACTCACGGACCGCTTTGAATCCTCGCGACAAATCGCAACGAATACAAAAGGGAATCCCGCGTGCGGTCAGCGCCGACACCAGCCAACGACACGGAAAGCCCCGGTCCAGCAGGAGCACATCGTCAGGGCGCAGGTTATCGATCGCCTCGAAGAGCATCTGCCGCTCATCGCACAGCGGCTCGAACAGCCGAAAGTCGAGAAAGAGCTCAATGCCTGGCAAGTACAAGCCGAAAGCCACCCCCTGGACAATCGACCGCACGCCGTCTTTCATCAAGGTCAGACGAACCGCGCTGCCATCGGCGGCGACCAGCCGCAGCCCCTGCCACCGCGGGATCGGCAAGTGCTCCTCGACCAGACGGATCAGCTCCTGATTCAGCTCGCCAAACACCAACGCGTTGATCCGGTAACGCGCCTGACAGAACGCTTGCGCCGTCACCTCGCGCACCGAGTTGGCGCGATTGCGCAGGTGGGCAAAGAACTGATCGAGTTCGGACTGGACGGCGCCCTGAACGCCGGAGAGGAGGAAGCTCACGACGGTCGGCAGCGTCAGGGTGCGCTGCCGGGTGAAGTGCTTGGATCTGATCCGTGCCGCATCGAGAAACGTGTTTGCAAACAAATAGTTGGACAGGTATATAAGTATCTTCGAATATTCAGGCCGTCATGCGATAGTCCTTTATAAACAATGGATTACCATGCGATTATGCAAGAGAACTACACCCGCCGCAAGGCGAACGCCTGCGCGGCTTAAGAGTGCCATCGAAATTATGCGAAAGTGCTAAGTTGTGAGGTTGGCGTCAATCCCCGCCGCGTGGGGAAACACTACTTCTACTTTGTCAGATTGTCTTTCAATCTAATGCTGAGAGCATGGCGGCTTGCTTTCTGTAGGCGGATTCCATGGCTTTGTGCCGCCGTCGATGCCTATCGATGATGGATGCCGCGAGGTCTTCGTCGGTGACGATCTTGGTAGGCAGCCGATGGCGCATGATCTCTATCAAGTCACGGCAGGAGAGCAGTTCAGCCGTCTCGCGATGGGCCAGGCGCTCCTTGGCCAGGAACATGGTGGCGATCATGACCAGGGCCATGTGATGGTGCCACGCCTGCCAGCGGCGGACCTGATACTCGGCCATGCCGCAGGCGCTCTTGGCCTCTCGGAAGGACTGCTCGACGAAATGGCGCGCTCCCTGCATTTCCGCCAAGCGGCGCAAAGACGCCCTGGGCTTGGCATTGGACAGGCCGAATTTGAGTTTCGTCCCATCGAGTTCCCGTCGTACCAGGAGATGCCAACGGCTCGCCAACGGCGCCTCGCCGTCCCAGACCCACACCCGCTGGGTGAGATAGTCGGCCATCACCTCGCCCTTCTCGCCGTCACGGATCGACAGACGCCCCCAGGCGGATGCCGACTGCGTGGCTGCCCACGCGGCCACCGTCATGGGCACCGCCGTGGTCCGCAGCCGACGGGGCGCTCGACCCTTCGACGAACGACGAGCCGCCACCGCGGGTGCGGGATCCTGGAGATAGATCGCCTGATCCGAATGCACCTCAGCGAAGAAGATCTCTCCCTCGACATCCAGTTCCCCGAGCAGCCAGGGCAAGTGCCCGTAGCCGCCATCAAAGGCGACGAAAGAGAAGTGCAAGCCTTCCCGCCTCAGGCGAATTACCATGTCCAGAGCGATCTCGCCCTTGGTGCGGAACGTCTGCGCCTCCTCAGGCACCCCCACCGCCTCGCAACGTGTCGTATCTTTGGCCCACTTCTCCGGCAGATACAAGTCGGCATCCACCACGCTTGCTACGCCATCGCGCGTCACCGCCGCGAAGACGCCCACCTGACAGTTATCGACCTTCCCCAAGCGACCGTTCCACTGCCGCGCCACGCCCGCGGACATGTTTCCCTTCTTCCCGAACGCGCTCTCGTCCAGGAGTAGAGCGCTGGGATAGCCGAAGTGGGCGTTGGCATCGACCACCAGTTGCCGACGCACCGCGCGCCGATCCCAATTGGATTCGCTAAGCATATGATGCAGTGGCTGATAGCGGCTGTCGGATACGGTTTCCGCCATGCACTCCAGGTTACGGCGCGAACTCTGGAACAGCCCGTGCAGATACCGGCGCGCGGTGTCTTCTACCGAACGGGTCCGGCTTCGAAAGCAATGGAGATAGGGCGCGAAGTGCGAATCGAAGTGCTCGAGTGCCGAAGCGACCAGCGAAGATATGCTATC
The DNA here is from genome assembly GCF_036625085.1 of Candidatus Accumulibacter necessarius. Classification (NCBI taxonomy): domain Bacteria; kingdom Pseudomonadati; phylum Pseudomonadota; class Betaproteobacteria; genus Candidatus Accumulibacter; species Candidatus Accumulibacter necessarius. The sequence goes on from NZ_JAZKUM010000008.1 coordinate 101,036, forward strand.
GACGTAATGGAGTTGACATTGTCATTTACAACTCCATGAATAGATTAAACAATCACGACGTATGGCATTCTAGCACATGACAAACGCAGATCACAGGAAGGCGAATACGAATCTGACAAAGTAGAACTACCTCTTCATCTCGCCTGCGCATGGCCATGATGTGCTCCACGATGGTTAATGAATGGCAGCACCAGGGGAAACGTCGAAATTCGACTCGATCTCCTAAACGGGATGCCCATCGCTGCGCTCACCACTGTCGCCGACGATTCCCAGACCATGCTCACAAACGGGCTCGCTTGAGCTCACACCAATGGTAGGTCGGTCATATCGCTGCTGCCGCTAACCATGTGGGGCAACTACCATGGAGCGCAAGTGGGCGACACAAACCCTGTTTCTTCGCGAACGCCTGGCCCGCGGGCGGGGTTGGGAGGCTCACAAGAATGTGACCCATCTCCCAATGTAGTGGTCAAGTGAGCTTCCCCCGAAATTTCGTCTGCCAAGGGTGACTTAAAATTGAGGTCACTTTTGGAAGGCAAGAAATGAAGATACCGAAGCAGGCATACACGACCGAGTTCAAGGAACTGGCGGTCAAGCGCGTCAAGGAAGGGCAAAGTGTTGGTACAGTTTGCAGGGAACTCGGGCTGAGCGACCAGACCGTTCGCAACTGGGTCAAGGCGGCAGCGGAAGGCAAGCTCAACGGTGCGGGCGGCAGAATCGTGACGCCGGAGGAAATGGAGCTTTCAAGGCTGCGTGCTGAGAATCTCCGGCTGAAGCGGGAGAACGAAATACTAAGAAAAGCGACGGCGTACTTCGCAAGGGATGTTCTGTGAAGTACGCCTGGATTGCCGAACAGGGCACGCGGTTTGCGCTGGCCGAAATGTGCGAGGTGCTCGGCGTAAGCATCAGCGGTTATCGGGCCTGGAAGCGTGGTGGTGCGCCGGATCGAAAGCGACTGACTGACAGCCAGATGCTGGCGCTCATCCGGGCCATTCATGCCGAACTCAAAGGGGCCTACGGCAGCCCGCGCATGGTTCGGGAACTTCGCGCCAGAGGCTTCTCGGCGAGCAAGGAACGGGTCGAACGGCTGATGCGCGACAACGGCATCCATGCACGCCACAAGCGGCGCTACAAGGTGACGACGGACTCGAAACACGGCTTGCCGGTGGCGGAAAATCTGCTGGCCAGAAACTTCACACCAAGGGCGCCGAATCAGGTCTGGACGTCCGACATCACCTACTTGTGGACCGACGAAGGCTGGCTCTACCTGGCCATCGTGCTTGATCTGTTCAATCGCGAAGTTGTTGGCTGGTCGCTGAAGCCGCGCATGACGACTGACATCGTGACCGATGCGCTGACCATGGCCTGGTTCAGGAAGCGCCCTGCAACGGGGTTGATGCACCACTCCGACCGGGGTAGCCAGTATGCCAGCCATGCCTTTCAGGACAAGCTCAAGGCGTATGGCATGACTTGCTCGATGAGTCGGACAGGGAACTGCTGGGATAACGCGCCGACGGAGAGTTGGTTCAACAGCTTCAAGAACGAGCGGGTGCATGGCTTTCGGTATGCTACGCACGCTGAGATCAAGGCTGTCACCTTTGAATACATCGAGGTTTTTAACACAGAAAGCGGCAGCATTCGACTCTTGGCTACAGATCGCCAGCTCAGTTCTTGAAGAGTTGGATCAGAAAACAGCATCAGGAAAAACTGGTAGCATGAAATCCACCCTTTGGCAGACGAAAAACCGAGGGAACCTCAGTATTCACCTACGAGATCGCCGAACGTGCGCTGAAGCGCGCGAGGCTGATGGATGGCAAACTGATCCTCGTTGCCAACGTTCCGGATTCTCCCCCGCCCGAGATCGTGGCGCGGTACAAGGCGCTGGCCGACATCGAACGGGGATTCCGTGTCCTGAAGTCCGAGATCGAGATCGCGCCGGTCTTCCATCGCCTGCCGAGCCGAATCCGGGCGCATGCCTTGATCTGCTTCCTGGCACGGCTGCTCTATCGGGTGCTGCGCCTGTGCCTGAAGGCGAAGGCCAGTCCCCTCTCCCCTGAGCGCGCCCTGGAGATCGCCCGCCGGATCCAGTACCACCAGGTCACGCTGCACCAACGCCAGTCGGCCTCCGGCTTGTCCGCCATCACCCCCCAACAGAAGGATCTGTTCGAAACCGTCGCCCTGCCCGAGCCCTCCGGCAGACGCCTGTAGTGCCAATTTCGAACCCTTGAATTGAGAACAAACAATCACTTGGCCGTATTTTTGTCGAACTCGGGGGGCCCGGATGGGATCCGGCAGGCGGTGGAAGAGCGGCGCGATCTCGGTTTGAAAGGCACAAAGCCCTCGGCGCTGTTGAGCGGGGAGGGCTTTGTATTTTGGGGAGCCTGGCGGTGACCTACTTTCACACATGAAGTATGCACTATCATCGGCGTACCTTCGTTTCACGGTCCTGTTCGGGATGGGAAGGGGTGGGTCCAAAGGGCTATGGCCGCCAAGCATAACGGTTTCGCACGACGCGGGTAGCGTGGTGCGCAAAATGGGAAGAAGGGGTTGTGATGTTGTTTTGAGTTGCTGCTTAAGGTTATAGGATCAAGCCTCACGGGCAATTAGTACTGGTTAGCTTAACGCATTGCTGCGCTTCCACACCCAGCCTATCAACGTGGTGGTCTACCACGACCCTTCAGGGGGATCAAGTCCCCAGGGAAATCTCATCTTAAGGCGAGTTTCACGCTTAGATGCTTTCAGCGTTTATCTCTTCCGAACTTAGCTACCCGGCAATACGACTGGCGTCATAACCGGTACACCAGAGGTTCGTCCACTCCGGTCCTCTCGTACTAGGAGCAGCCCCCTTCAAATTTCCAGCGCCCACGGCAGATAGGGACCAAACTGTCTCACGACGTTTTAAACCCAGCTCACGTACCACTTTAAATGGCGAACAGCCATACCCTTGGGACCGACTACAGCCCCAGGATGTGATGAGCCGACATCGAGGTGCCAAACACCGCCGTCGATATGAACTCTTGGGCGGTATTAGCCTGTTATCCCCAGAGTACCTTTTATCCGTTGAGCGATGGCCCTTCCATACAGAACCACCGGATCACTATGACCTACTTTCGTACCTGCTCGACGTGTGGGTCTCGCAGTCAAGCACGCTTTTGCCATTGCACTATTAGCACGATGTCCGACCGTACCTAGCGTACCTTCGTACTCCTCCGTTACACTTTAGGAGGAGACCGCCCCAGTCAAACTGCCTACCATGCACGGTCCCAGACCCGGATTCACGGGCCGTGGTTAGAACCTCAAACAAACCAGGGTGGTATTTCAAGGTTGGCTCCACCAGAACTAGCGTCCCGGCTTCACAGCCTCCCACCTATCCTACACAAGTCGGTTCAAAGTCCAATGCAAAGCTACAGTAAAGGTTCATGGGGTCTTTCCGTCTAACCGCGGGGAGATTGCATCTTCACAACCACTTCAACTTCGCTGAGTCTCAGGAGGAGACAGTGTGGCCATCGTTACGCCATTCGTGCAGGTCGGAACTTACCCGACAAGGAATTTCGCTACCTTAGGACCGTTATAGTTACGGCCGCCGTTTACCGGGGCTTCGATCAAGAGCTTGCACCCCATCACTTAACCTTCCGGCACCGGGCAGGCGTCACACCCTATACGTCCACTTTCGTGTTTGCAGAGTGCTGTGTTTTTATTAAACAGTCGCAGCCACCATTTCACTGCAACCCTTTCAGCCTTCACCCGCGAGGGGCTACAACCTATCAGGGCGCACCTTTTCCCGAAGTTACGGTGCAAATTTGCCGAGTTCCTTCTCCTGAGTTCTCTCAAGCGCCTTAGAATTTTCATCCTGCCCACCTGTGTCGGTTTGCGGTACGGTCTCCTTGTAACTGAAGCTTAGAGGCTTTTCTTGGAAGCATGGTATCAATCACTTCGCGGTACAAGACCACTCGTTATCACGCCTCAGCATTGACCCCCCGGATTTGCCTAAGAGGTCTGCCTACACGCTTGAACCGGGACGTCCAACACCCGGCTGACCTAACCTTCTCCGTCCCCCCATCGCATTACAAAGAGGTACAGGAATATTGACCTGTTTCCCATCGACTACGCTTTTCAGCCTCGCCTTAGGGGCCGACTCACCCTGCGCCGATGAACGTTGCGCAGGAAACCTTGGGCTTTCGGCGAGGGAGCTTTTCACTCCCTTTATCGCTACTCATGTCAGCATTCGCACTTCTGATACCTCCAGCATCCTTCTCAAGACACCTTCATCGGCTTACAGAACGCTCTCCTACCATATCCTTACGGATATCCGCGATTTCGGTGCATAGTTTGAGCCCCGTTACATCTTCCGCGCAGGACGACTCGACCAGTGAGCTATTACGCTTTCTTTAAAGGATGGCTGCTTCTAAGCCAACCTCCTGGCTGTCTAAGCCTTCCCACCTCGTTTCCCACTTAACTATGGCTTGGGGACCTTAATCGGCGGTCTGGGTTGTTTCCCTTTCGACACCGGACGTTAGCACCCGATGTCTGTCTCCCAAGCTCGCACTCAACGGTATTCTGAGTTTGCAATGGTTTGGTAAGTCGCGATGACCCCCTAGCCATAACAGTGCTTTACCCCCGTTGGTGATACTTGAGGCACTACCTAAATAGTTTTCGGAGAGAACCAGCTATTTCCAAGTTTGTTTAGCCTTTCACCCCTATCCACAGCTCATCCCCTAATTTTTCAACATTAGTGGGTTCGGACCTCCAGTGCGTGTTACCGCACCTTCATCCTGGCCATGGATAGATCACTTGGTTTCGGGTCTACGTCCAGCAACTAGGCGCCCTTATCAGACTCGGTTTCCCTACGCCTCCCCTATTCGGTTAAGCTCGCTACTGAACGTAAGTCGCTGACCCATTATACAAAAGGTACGCAGTCACCCCACGAAGGGGCTCCCACTGTTTGTATGCATGCGGTTTCAGGATCTATTTCACTCCCCTCCCGGGGTTCTTTTCGCCTTTCCCTCACGGTACTGGTTCACTATCGGTCGATTACGAGTATTTAGCCTTGGAGGATGGGCCCCCCATGTTCAGACAGGATTTCTCGTGCCCCGCCCTACTTGTCGCAAGCTTGGTACCACGATCGGGTTTTCGCGTACGGGGCTGTCACCCACTACGGCACCACTTTCCAGAGGCTTCCGCTAACGCAATCGCTATCACTTGCAGGCTGATCCCATTTCGCTCGCCACTACTTTGGGAATCTCGGTTGATTTCTTTTCCTCCGGCTACTTAGATGTTTCAGTTCGCCGGGTTCGCTTCCTCACGCCTATGTATTCAGCGTGGGATACTCCTTGCGGAGTGGGTTTCCCCATTCGGACATCTCTGGATCAAAGCTTCATTGCCAGCTCCCCAGAGCTTTTCGCAGGCTTGTACGTCCTTCTTCGCCTGTAATCGCCAAGGCATCCACCACATGCACTTATTCGCTTGATCCTATAACCTTAAGCTCTCTTGCGAGACCGGCTACAGGCAACTCATTTCGTGCCCCCCTGCATAAGGGGGTTCGATGCAATCACAACCGTATCGCCAATACCCAATTCTCCGGGATATCGGCAATACAACCTTCTTCCATTTTGTTAAAGAGCACAGACCCGGTAAGGAGTCAGGCCTGCAGGGTCATCGACCCAGCAGGCCTGACAGCTCACGATTGACGGTTGGTGGAGGATGACGGGATCGAACCGACGACCCCCTGCTTGCAAAGCAGGTGCTCTCCCAGCTGAGCTAATCCCCCGCTGTTCGGCGACGACCCTCCCGACTCTTTGCCGAAAAGATCCAATCGTTGCCTCCGCGCACAGTGGCCCGCCGTCGATACACTGGTGGGTCTGGTTGGAATCGAACCAACGACCCTCGCCTTATCAAGACGATGCTCTAACCGACTGAGCTACAGACCCTCCGCATGTGCAGCCTGTGACAACCGATAGGTTGTGAGTTCTCAATCCAGATTTTCTCTAGAAAGGAGGTGATCCAGCCGCAGGTTCCCCTACGGCTACCTTGTTACGACTTCACCCCAGTCACGAACCCTGCCGTGGTAATCGCCCTCCTTGCGGTTAGGCTAACTACTTCTGGCAGAACCCGCTCCCATGGTGTGACGGGCGGTGTGTACAAGACCCGGGAACGTATTCACCGCGACATGCTGATCCGCGATTACTAGCGATTCCGACTTCACGCAGTCGAGTTGCAGACTGCGATCCGGACTACGATCGGCTTTCTGAGATTGGCTCCCCCTCGCGGGTTGGCAACCCTCTGAACCGACCATTGTATGACGTGTGAAGCCCTACCCATAAGGGCCATGAGGACTTGACGTCATCCCCACCTTCCTCCGGTTTGTCACCGGCAGTCTCATTAAAGTGCCCAACTGAATGATGGCAATTAATGACAAGGGTTGCGCTCGTTGCGGGACTTAACCCAACATCTCACGACACGAGCTGACGACAGCCATGCAGCACCTGTGTTCAGGCTCTCTTTCGAGCACTCCCAAATCTCTCCGGGATTCCTGACATGTCAAGGGTAGGTAAGGTTTTTCGCGTTGCATCGAATTAATCCACATCATCCACCGCTTGTGCGGGTCCCCGTCAATTCCTTTGAGTTTTAGCCTTGCGGCCGTACTCCCCAGGCGGTCAACTTCACGCGTTAGCTACGGCACTAAAAGGTTTAACCCTCCCAACACCTAGTTGACATCGTTTAGGGCGTGGACTACCAGGGTATCTAATCCTGTTTGCTCCCCACGCTTTCGTGCATGAGCGTCAGTATTGGCCCAGGGGGCTGCCTTCGCCATCGGTGTTCCTCCACATCTCTACGCATTTCACTGCTACACGTGGAATTCCACCCCCCTCTGCCAAACTCCAGCTTGGCAGTCTCAAATGCAGTTCCCAGGTTGAGCCCGGGGATTTCACATCTGACTTACCAAACCGCCTGCGCACGCTTTACGCCCAGTAATTCCGATTAACGCTCGCACCCTACGTATTACCGCGGCTGCTGGCACGTAGTTAGCCGGTGCTTCTTCTCCAGGTACCGTCATCTACACAGGGTATTAGCCCATGCAATTTCTTCCCCACCGAAAGAGCTTTACAACCCGAAGGCCTTCTTCACTCACGCGGCATGGCTGGATCAGGCTTTCGCCCATTGTCCAAAATTCCCCACTGCTGCCTCCCGTAGGAGTCTGGGCCGTGTCTCAGTCCCAGTGTGGCGGATCATCCTCTCAGACCCGCTACGGATCGTCGCCTTGGTAGGCCTTTACCCCACCAACTAGCTAATCCGACATCGGCCGCTCCCAGAGCGCAAGGTCTTGCGATCCCCTGCTTTCCTGCTCACAGAATATGCGGTATTAGCGTAACTTTCGCTACGTTATCCCCCACTCCAGGGCACGTTCCGATGCTTTACTCACCCGTTCGCCACTCGCCACCAGGGTTGCCCCCGTGCTGCCGTTCGACTTGCATGTGTAAGGCATGCCGCCAGCGTTTAATCTGAGCCAGGATCAAACTCTTCAGTTCAATTCCTAAAACTCTCGCTCGACGTACTATCAACCCGGATTCCTCCAGATCAACAGCTTGTTTCATCAGTGCGAGTCCTACCTCTATCCGTCAACAATCCGCTCGCGCAGATCGCCCCAGATCAAGAACCCACACCTATCGGTTGTCTAGTTTTTAAAGAGCCGTGTCAGCTAACTGGCTGACTGTGCCTTGCTGCCGGAGCAGCGAGAGGGGCGCATTATACAGTCGTTTCCCGCAGCGTCAACACTTCGTTGAGAAAACGTGCAACAGACCATTCGCCAGTCACACGAGACCTTGCACATGTTCGCGGAGACGGCCTAGGACACCCTCGCGGGTGCTCAGACTATGCTGATCCGCGCGTACTTCCGCTTTCCCACCTGCAGCACGAAAGCTCCCTTGACCGAGAAAATCAAGTGTTTGTCGTCTATCCTGGTGCCGTCAATTCTGACGCCGCCCTGTTCAATCATGCGCAGCGCCTCGGAGGTACTGCCAGTCAAGCCCGACTGCTTCAAAACCTGCGCGATACTCAAGGGCTGATCCGCGGCTAGAAAGCTCACTTCCGGAATGTCATCAGGAATAGCTCCCTGACGGAAACGCGCATCAAAGTCGGCCACCGCCTGAACAGCCGCCGTGGCACCATGAAAGCGTTCGACGATCTCCTGCGCCAGCAATACCTTGACGTCGCGTGGATTGCGTCCATTGGCGACATCGTGCTGCAAACCCTCAATGACCGCAGTACTGCGGAACGAGAGCAACTCAAGGTAGCGCCACATCAGGTCGTCGGAAACCGACATCAGCTTGCCGAACATCTCGCCAGGCGGCTCGGTGATTCCGATATAGTTGCCGAGGGATTTCGACATTTTGTTCACACCATCCAGACCTTCGAGCAGTGGCATGGTCAGGATGCACTGCGGCGCCTGCCCGAAATGCTTCTGCAACTCCCGCCCGACAAGGAGGTTGAATCTCTGGTCGGTGCCTCCGAGTTCAACATCCGCCTTCATTGCGACAGAGTCATAGCCTTGGCAAAGAGGGTAGAGCAACTCGTGAATCGCGATCGGCTGACCACCACGGTACCGCCTGGCAAAATCATCGCGCTCGAGCATCCGCGCGACCGTGTGCAAGGCCGCAAGGCGAATCATCCCCGATGCACCAAAGGGCTCAAACCAGACTGAATTGAAACAGATCTCGGTTCTCTCCGGATCGAGAATCTTGAACACTTGCTCCTGATAGGTCTGCGCATTGTCGACAATCTGCTCTCGCGACAGCGGCGGTCGAGTCACGTTCTTGCCGGTCGGATCACCGATCATTCCGGTGAAGTCTCCAATCAGGAACATCACGTGATGACCAAGATCCTGGAAATGCCTCAGCTTGTTGATCAGTACGGTGTGCCCTAGATGCAGATCGGGTGCGGTCGGATCAAAGCCGGCCTTGATCCGCAGTGGCCTGCCAGTCCTCAGCTTCGCAAGCAGGTCAGCCTCGATCAGCAACTCTTCCGACCCCCGCTTGATCAGCTTGAGCTCTTCTTCCACAGCGCGCATGCAACCCTCTTCTGCCTGGAGTGCTTCTGGTGGGGGAATTTCTTTGCTAGACTCCGGCGTTTTTTTGCCAGCAGCCTATGGATAACGTCAAGCGCCGGATTCTACCGCATTCTCATCCGACCATCGACCGCCTGCTCCAGCACCGTTGGGCAGAGGTTGCGGTCGGTAGCTTCTCGTTTTTGGATATGGTCGCTGCATTTGCCGTCGCACCCGCCGCGGACCATTCTCGCGCGGACCTGAAGACAGTTCTGGAACAGCTGTCGCCGGCGGCGGCGGCGTTGCTCGAAGCCGGGGACGACCCCTTCGTGCGAGAAGAACAAGTTCGGCGCAACGATACGCCGGCCAGCTTGCTGATCCGTCTAGGCATTACCGATCGTGACGCACTGCATTTCTGTACAGTGCCCGGATAGCGCGGCGCCTGGCCCAGCAACTCCGTCCGGGCACCGCCGTAATGGCCCGGTCTGGCCCTAGTGGCGAGTTGCAGACCCTCTCCGTGCCTTTGACCGACAAGGACGTCATGTGGGTCATCGAGCGCCGCGGCAAGCACTTCGCGACCCGTGAGCAGACAATGGAACTCGAACCGCAAACCATCGTCAGGTCGGGCGAGATCAGCAACTCGTGGATCGACGCCACCGCCGCAGCCGGCATACCCGAAGCCGTCGCCAGCCAGTTGATGGCCATTTTTTGTAGCGAGATCGAGTTTCATCGCGACTTCCGGAAGGGCGACCGCTTTTCGCTGGTCTACGAGGTCTTCAACCGCCACGGCCAGACGGTGCGCTACGGTCGCATCCTCGCGGCCGAGATCCGCCGCCATCAGAAGGCATTGCAGGCCTTCTGGTTTCAGCCTGAATGGAGCGGTGGTGCTTATTACACGGCGGACGGTCACAGCATCCGCACGACCTTTCTGTGCTCCCCAATCGAGCTATCGCAGATCAATTTGGGTTTTGCAGGAGGACGCCTGCGCCCGATCCTGCCAACCTGGCGAGCCCACAAAGACGTGGATTACAGCGCCCCGAGGTACCGCGGTGCTTGCAGTCGCAGGCGGTATCGTCGATACCGCCGAACATCAGAATAATGGCTATGGCAATCTCATCGTGATCAAGCATCATGGCGCTTATTCAAGTGCTTATGGCCATCTCAGCAACTTCGCGGCAGGGCTTCGCAAGGACACTCGAGTTCGCCAGGGCGATACCATTGGCTATGTCGGACAAACTGGGTTGGCGACCGGACCACATCTACACTACGAGTTCCGGGTCAATGACGAGCAGGTGGACCCGATGAAGCTTGCCCTGCCCACATCGATGCCTCTTGAAGGCTTGGAGAGAGGGCGTTACTTGAACTCGAGCATGGCCCTGAGGACGCAGCTCGAACGGGCCGGGGAAATGACTCTCGCTGCGGTAGAATAGCGATGCCAGTGCAGGCAAGAAAAACGCCGCCTCCGGAGCGGCGACCGCCGAGCTAATCCCGTATTCGACGCTCAGCCGCGGCCCGGATTACCGGTCAATTTCGAGTACTTGGCCCATAATTGGTCCTCATTTTCCTGGTGGGCCGGATCCTTCGGGATGCAATCAACCGGACAAACCTCGACGCACTGAGGTGTGTCGTAGTGCCCGACGCACTCCGTGCATTTGCTCGGGTCAATCTCGTAAATCTCCGCGCCCTGGTAGATTGCTTCGTTCGGGCACTCGGGCTCGCACACGTCGCAGTTGATGCATTCGTCGGTAATAATCAGAGCCATGCTTGCTGTTCCTTCAGATCGTTGAAATTTCTCGGACACGTTTGGCCAGCCGCTCGCGCACTGCCGGCCGGACAAACTTGCTGACATCGCCTCCGAGAACGGCGATTTCACGCACCATCGTTGCCGAGATGAAGAGGTATTGCTCACCCGGCGTCAGAAATACCGTTTCCACCTCCGGATAGAGGTTTCTGTTCATCCCTGCCAACTGAAACTCGTAGTCAAAATCTGATACCGCCCGCAGCCCCCGGATAATCACTTTGGCACCTTTGGCGTGCAGGAAATCCATCAGGAGTCCGTCAAAACCGGCAACTTCGGCATTCGGGTAGGGCACCAGAACCTCCTGCGCCATTTCGACCCGTTCAGCGAGCGAGAAAAACGGCCTTTTTGGCTGGTTCTGAGCAATCGCCACGATCACCCGGTCGAAGAGACAGGCCGCACGCCGAACGAGATCCTCATGACCGCGCGTCATTGGATCGAAGGTGCCTGCATAGATTGCCACTCGCTTATTCAGCGCCATTCGCTTCGCCTCGCCGCATCAAGTGATAAAACACTTGGCCTGCCCTGCCGTGGCGCACCGTGCGCCAATTGCCGCAGCCCACCAAAGCCCTCTCTGCCTCGACGTAGATTACGCCGTCCTCAGCCACAACGCCGGCCATCATCGGAGCCAGCCGGTCGATCCAGCCGCTGTAAAACGGTGGATCAAGAAACAATACGTCGAAGTGCGAACCCGCGGACTTGACAAATCTTACCGCATCCGAGCGCACAATCTCCAGGTGCTCATCGGCCCCCAGGATTTTGGCATTGGCCTCGATTGCGGCCAGCGCCGTGGGCGAGTCATCGACCATCACCACCCTCGCTGCACCACGCGATGCGGCCTCAAAACCCAGGGCTCCACTGCCGGCAAAAAGATCCAGGCAGGAAAGGCCCGTCAGGTCCTGTCCCAGCCAGTTGAACAACGTTTCACGGACGCGGTCCGGCGTTGGCCGCAGACCTGGTGCATCGGGAAAACGGAGGACTCGCCGCCGCCACTCTCCGCCAATGATGCGAAGCGAATTCAGAGCGCTATTCCCCGGCCACCACCACGGTCACCAGATGCTCTGGCCGCACATGGCGCGCGAAGGCGGCCTTGATATCGACCGCCGTCACCCGTTCAATACTTTCCGGGTAGCGATCGAGATAATCGAGTGGCAAACCATAGAAGCCAATCATTGCCACGTTTTCCAGAATCTTGCGATTGCTGTCGAGGCGCAACGGAAAGCTGCCAATCAAATTCTGCTTCGCGGCCTGCAGCTCCGCCTCGGTCGGCCCTTGCGCCAGAAAGTCAGCCAGTACTTCGCGGCTGACCCTCAAGGCATCGCTGGCCTGCGTCTTCTTGGTCTGCAACCCGATCTGAAAGGGCCCCAACTGCTGCAGCGGCAGAAAGTAGCTGTGCGCGCTGTAGGCCAGACCGCGTTTGTCACGTACCTCCTTCATCAGACGCGAGACAAAACCGCCCCCGCCGAGCGAATAATTGCCAACCGCCAACGCGAAGAAATCCGGATCGCCGCGCCTGAGTGCCGGCAAGCCGAGCAAAAGGTGCGCCTGCAGCGCCGGGTGAGCAATTCGCTGCTCGCCACCGGCCGGCAATTGGACAATGGGGATGCCCGCCATGGCACCCCCGGACGGCAAACCGGCAGTCAGTTGCTCTGCCACCGACGCCGCCTGTGCGCGCGACAGATCGCCGACGATGGCAACGGTAGCCTGGTTTCCCGAGTAGTTCGCGCGATGAAAGGCAATGACATCGTCGCGCAGGATGGCCTTCACCGAGTCCGGGGTCGCCTGTCGCCCATACGGATGAGCGGGATAGAGCGCCGCCCAGAAGGCTCTGCTGGCGATCACATCCGGACGTGTCAGGCTCTCCTTGAGAGCGGCCACCGTACGAGCCTTCTCACGTTCGAGAACCTCCGCCGGAAATATCGGCCGACTCAGGATGGCAGTCAGCATATCCAGCGCCGGACCACGCTTGTCAGCCATCGACAGCGTACGTAGCCTCAGCGAAGCCCGGTCCGTGTCCACCCCGCCCGATAGCTGGGCACCCAGATCGGCCATGCGGTTCGCAATCTGCGTCTCATCCATACCGCTGACACCGAGGTCGACGAGTGCTTGCGTCAAGGACGCCACGCCCGCCTTGCCTTCCGCCTCATGCGCGGTTCCGGCGGCAAAGTCGACCTGGACGTCGACAATCGGCAAGCTGTGGTTCTCGACAAACAGCACGCGTGCACCCGAAGACGTTTGCCAACTTTCAATCGTCGGTCCGGCATGGGTGAGTGCGGCGGCCAGGAAGAGGCAGAGACAAGTCAGAAGCTTGGCGGGATTCATCGGCAGGCTCTCAGTGCCGAGGTGCGAAGGGCGAACGCGGACGCAGTACCTGTGGTAATGGCTGCGGGTCGAGTTCGGCTAGCGTCAACTGCTCGTCACGGAAATACTTTTTCGCAACCGCCTGGACCTGCTCGGCAGTAACTTTCTGCAGTTTTTCGATCATGCGCCGGTTCATCGTGTGATGAATGCCCACCGATTCCAGTTGGCCGATCTCCATTGCCTGCGCAAACATCGAGTCCAGTTTGTAGATCTGCCCGGCAATCAGTTGTGCCTTGGCGCGCGCCAGTTCGTCAGCAGCCACGCCCCGGTCTTGTACCGCGGCGATTTCGGCACGCAGACCGGCCTCGAGTTGGGGCCGACTTTTCCCTTCGCTGGGCGAGCCGTACAGGTAGAAGATTCCTGGACCACGTGCAGTCGAATCATAGCTGGCCGCCGCATTCACCGCCAGACGCTGCTCCCGCACCAGATGCCTGGTGAAGCGGGCTGCTTCGTGGCCAGCGAGAACTGCCGACAGCATTTCAAGCGCATAAGGGTCTACATCCTCGTCCACATTGCGGATCACCGGCGCCTTGTAAGCCATCATTACCATCGGCAAGTCTGCCGGCGCTTTCAGCGTCAGCCGACGAATTCCTGCCTGGACGGGCTCGTCCTGCGGCTTCCTAACGGGCAACGAGCGTGCTGACAAGGCTCCGTAGTGTCGTTCGGCAAGCTGAAACACGGTCTGGTGATCGACGTCACCGACCACCACCACGTAAGCGTTGTTCGGGGTATACCATTGTTCGTACCAGAAGCGTGCATCCGCTACGGTCATGTTTTCAAGGTCGCTCATCCAGCCGATCACCGGCACGCGATAGGGGTGCGCCTGAAAAGCAACGGCAGCCAGGTGCTCGAAAAGCAGCGATTGCGGCTGATCGTCGGTGCGCAACCGCCGCTCTTCCATAACCACCCGGATCTCCTGCGCAAACTCATTGGCATCGAGCGTCAGATGGCGCATGCGATCCGCCTCCAGCTGCATCATCTCGGACAGCTTCTCCTTCGGCACCTGTTGAAAATACGCGGTGTAGTCGCGGCTGGTAAAAGCGTTGTCACGCCCGCCAGCGGCGGCGACCCGACGATTGAACTCACCTGGGCCGACGCTTGGCGTCCCCTTGAACATCATGTGCTCAAGCACGTGAGCAACACCGGTGGTGCCATTGGTCTCGTCCATGCCACCGGCCCGGTACCAGACCATATGGGCGACAGTGGGCGCCCGACGGTCCTCCTTGACGATGACGCGCAAGCCGTTTGCCAGCTGCCGCTCATGGGTGCTGGCCATTGCTGCCGCTGGTGCTACCAGCAGCAGCAGTAGGACAATCGATCTCGGGTGACGCATGGGCCGCAGTCGCTTCTGATAGAATTCCGGGGTGTCGGGCGTTTGGGCCGGCATCTTACCACTGCCGACGTACCCGAGCGTCTTTGAGACACGGAAGCACCATGTTTGGTTTCCTCAAGAAGTCCCCCGGTCAGCAGCCAACGCCTGCCGGTTCATTGATCGTCGACAGCGTTACCCCCATGGCGCCGGCACCTTGGCGGCAACGACTGAAGGCCGGCCTGGCGCGGACGAGGGCACAGTTCGGCGGCAGGCTGAGAACGCTTTTTTCCCGCGGCAAGGTCGACGACGAGCTGCTCGAAGATCTGGAAGCGCTGCTGCTGAGTAGCGATGTCGGCCTCGATGCCACCCAGCACCTGCTCTACCATCTCAAGATGCGCGCCAAACGGGACGGGCTGGATACGCCGGAAGCGATTCAGCGAGCGCTATCGGAAATCTTCTACGAACTCCTGCAGCCACTCGAGGAAGTACTGGATCTCGCCGCTCATCGTCCCTTCATCATCATGCTTGCCGGCGTCAACGGCGCCGGCAAGACAACCTCGATCGGCAAGCTGGCCAAGCACTTTCAGGCGCAGGGCCTGTCGGTCCTGCTGGCCGCTGGCGACACCTTCCGCGCCGCGGCGCGTGAGCAGTTGCAGACCTGGGGCGAGCGCAACAATGTAACGGTCATCTCACAGCAGTCCGGCGACCCGGCGGCGGTGATCTTTGACGCCATTGCTGCAGCCAAAGCGCGCGGCATCGACATCGTCCTGGCCGACACTGCCGGCCGCCTGCCGACGCAGTTGCACCTCATGGACGAAATTGCCAAGGTCCGGCGCGTCATCCAGAAGGCCGATCCGTCCGGCCCGCATGAAACCCTGCTGGTCCTCGACGCCACTTTTGGCCAGAACGCACTGCAACAGGTGATGGCTTTCGACAAGGCGATCCAGGTCTCCGGCCTGGTACTGACCAAGCTCGACGGTTCAGCCAAAGGGGGAGTGGTCGCCGCGATCGCCCGCCAATGCCCTAAGCCCGTTCGCTTCATCGGCGTCGGCGAAGGCATCGACGATCTCCGGCCGTTCAATGCCCGCGATTTTGTAGACGCACTGTTCGAGTGATTGCTGCCAACGAGGTCACCAAGCGCTACCCGGAAGGCCGCGAAGCGCTCCGCAATGTCAGCTTCGCGATCACTGCCGGCGAAATGGTCTTTCTCACCGGCCACTCCGGGGCCGGCAAGTCGACACTGTTCAAACTCCTGACCGCAATCGAGCGCCCGACCTCGGGCAGCATCGTCATCAATGGCCAGAACCTTGCCGCGCTGCGCAGCAACGCGATTCCCTACCTGCGCCGCAAGCTTGGGCTGATCTTTCAGGATCGCAAACTGCTGTTCGATCGCAGCGTCCTTGACAACGTGCTGTTGCCGCTGGCTATCGTCGGCCACCCACCCAGGGAAGCACTTCGCCGGGCACAGGCGGCCCTGGCCAAGGTGGGGCTGCCGAATCGCGAGCGGACGTTGCCGATCGCGCTCTCCGGCGGCGAGCAGCAACGTCTGGCAATTGCCCGCGCGGTCGTCAATCGGCCGGCAATCATCCTCGCTGACGAACCCACCGCCAACCTCGACGCTGTCTCAGCTGCCGAGATCCTCCATATCTTTCGCGCCTTTCAGCAGGTCGGGGTGACCGTTGTCATCGCCACCCATGACCCGCTGTCACTGCCCAGCTACCGGCCACGCATTCTGCGCCTCGATAAAGGCGCCATGAGCGAACCGGCGCATGATCAAGCCGCGGAAGGGGCTGTGCCGTGAGCATATGGCTCGCCCAGCACCTTGCCGCCCTGCGCGATTCTTTGCGCCGCCTGGCGGCAGCGCCGCTCACTTCGCTGCTGTCGTTGCTGGTGATCGGCGTCGCCCTGACTCTGCCGACCAGCGGCTGGCTGGCGCTCGACAACCTGCGCAAGTTGACCGGCGACACACCGGGCGTGCAACAGATCAGTATTTTCCTGACCCTTGATGCCGGCAAGCGAGATTTCGCCGACATCGAGTCCCGGCTGCAGGAGATCCGGGCAGGAAGCTGGCGTTTCGTGCCGCGCGAGGAGGCCCTCAAGCGCCTGCAGGCATCCGAAGGGATGGCCGAGATCGTTGCCAGCCTACCGCGCAACCCTCTGCCAGACGCCTTTGTCATCACCCCGGGGGATGCGCAGCCGGAGCGACTAGAGCGTCTGGCAAAGACCTTCTCGGGCTGGCCGAAGGTGACGCACGTCCAGCTTGACTCGGCATGGGTCAAACGCTTCGACGCCCTGCTTCGCCTTGGCAAGCTCGTCGTCATGCTGCTCGGCATCCTCTTCGCCGGGGCACTGGTGACCCTCACCTTCAACACCATTCGCCTGCAGATCCTCGCCCAGGCGGCCGAGATTGAGGTCGCCAAACTGATCGGCGCCACCGACACCTACATCCAGCGCCCTCTGCACTATTTCGGCATGCTGCAAGGTCTTCTCGGCGGCCTGTGCGCCGCCCTGCTGGTCACTGCCGGCTTTCACCTGCTGACCCCACCGGTGGCCGAACTGACGCGACTATATGGTGCCAACTTCGCCCTGCAAGGACTGTCAGGAAGTGACGTCCTGATCCTGGCGGCGATTGGCAGTGCCCTGGGCTGGTTGGGCGCGAAAATCTCGGTGCTGATTCATCTCCGCCGCATCGGCTGAGAACGCCAAGGTTCGCCACCAGCCAGCAAGGCACCGATGACCTGCCGCGCTGCGCCAATGTCCGGGCACGGTGCCAGCAATCGCCACGTCTCAGCCGAATAGAACACAGGCCCAGACGACGCCTACGTTGAGCAGGGCCAAGAGGACAGCAGCGCTACCGATGTCCTTGGCGCGCTTGGCCAATGGGTGCTGCTCCAGCGATACCCGATCGACGACCGCCTCGATCGCTGAGTTGAGCAGTTCAACGATTAGTACCAGCAGCAGACTGCCAATCATCAGTGCCAGTCCGGCACCATTCGGCGAGAGCAGCAAAGCCAGCGGGACAAGCACTGCGGCGAGCAATAGCTCCTGCCGAAAGGCATCTTCCGCGTTATAGGCCGCGCGCAGTCCGGCCCGCGAATAGTGAAACGCGTTCCATACCCGCCGTAAGCCGGTCTTCCCCTTGAACGGGCTTTCATCAGTCACGAGACTCTCCCTGTCATCGTCCGAGACTGGCCAGTATAAGCGGTTGGTCCGCCACCCGGCCTGCGCTGTCGCGCGTCGTGAGCCCTGGACTGTCATCACTCCCGGCGCTTCGCTACAATGCCGTGATTACCACGAACGACAAGGATTGCCATGACCCAGGACGAACTGAAAAAGGCCGTCGCCCACGCGGCCGTCGCCCACGTCGTAGAGGGAGAAATTGTCGGCGTTGGAACTGGCTCGACCGCCAACTGCTTCATCGATGAACTGGCTCCGATCAGACACCGCATCCGCGGCGCTGTGGCGAGTTCGGAAGCGACACGGAGACGACTGGAGGAGCACGGCATTACGGTCTTCGACCTCAACGACGTGGACCAGATTCCACTCTACGTGGACGGGGCCGACGAGATCAACGTGGCAATGCAGATGATCAAGGGCGGCGGCGGTGCGCTGACGCGAGAAAAAATCGTTGCCGCAGTATCCCGAAAATTTGTCTGCATTGTCGATCGATCAAAACTGGTACCGGTGCTCGGCCGGTTCCCGTTGCCGGTTGAAATCATTCCGATGGCGCTTGGCCATGTTCAGCGCGAACTCGCCCGGCTCGGCGGCAAGCCGCTTCTGCGCAAGGGCTTCGTCACCGACAACGGCAATCTGATCGTCGACCTCCACGGACTCCAGATCGTCGACGCGGTGGCGCTCGAAACACGCATCAACCAGATCGTTGGAATTGTCAGCAACGGCCTTTTCGCTTGCCGGCCGGCTGACGTTTGCCTGCTGGGCACGGCAACCGGGGTGCAAACGCTGACCGCGGTCTAAACCCGCAAGCCCGCGATCAGGCCATCGCTCATCTGGCTGGTGGCACGTAGCCCTGCACCTTGTCGGCACCGCTCCCGAAGAAATGCCTTTCCATCTGCTCGGCCAGGTATTTGCGATGCGCGGCATCGGCCAGATTGAGGCGATTCTCGTTGATGATCATGGTCTGCATGCGAACCCATTGCTGCCATGCTTCCTTGGATACCGCTTCATAAACCCGCTTGCCCAACTCTCCCGGATAAGGAGGAAAGTCGAGACCCTCAGCCTCGCGACCGAGCTTCACACAATTGACCATTCTTGCCATGCAATCAACTCCTCAAAGAATCCATTAGACTTTGCCCAGACGAACTGGCGACGCTTCGCCTTGACCGTCGGCGGCCCGGCACCAACCTGACAGCCCTTACAGCTCCTTGATCAACACGCTGGAACGACGTTGCAGGTTATAGACCAGTCGCTTCTCGGCCGGCAACTCATCAATCTGACGGACGGTGAAACCTCGCTCCTTGAACCACTGCGAAGTCACCGTCGTGAGTACGAACAGGCTCTTGACACTGGCAGCACGAGCTTGTCCCTCGATCCGCTTCATCAGCATTGCGCCGTAGCCCCAGCGACGATAATGCGGATGGACCGCCAGGCAGGCCAGTTCGGCCCGCCCCCCACCGTAAGGGTAAAGGGCGGCACACCCGACAATCACGCCATCGTGTTGAACGATCGAGAAACGTGAAATCTCCCGCTCAAGCAGTTCGCGCGAACGGCGGACCAGCGTGCCGTCCTCCTCAAGCGGCTCGATCAGCGCTACCAGGCCACCGATGTCGTCAGGTCGCGCGTCACGCATTTCCTCCAGCGATTCACGGGTGATGACCGTGCCGACCCCGTCATGGGTAAACAGTTCGCGCAGCAGGGTGCCATCCTCGTCGTAACCAACCAGGTGCACGCGACCGACACCGGCACGACTCGCCCGTACGGCGCAAGGCAGATAGCGCTTGAGGTCGGCCGATAACCAGTCACCGAGACTGATCAGCCGCTCGGCAGCCTCGACGGTCAGTTCGTCGAGCAGGGCGCCGTCAATATCGGTCGCGCCCCGGCTATCGCTCAGGAAAATGAGCTTGTCAGCCAGCAGCGACGTAGCCACCGCCTCGGCCACTTCCTCCATGGCCAGGTTGAAAATCTCGCCCGTGGGACTCGACCCGATGCAAGACAGGAGAACTATATTGCCAAGCCCCAGCTGGGCACGGATGCCCTCAGCGTCGATCTTGCGTACCTGACCCGAATACTGCAGGTCAACCCCATCGACCACACCAACCGGCTTGGCGGTAATGAAGTTGCCACCAACAACACGGATCGTGCTGTTGGCCATCGGCGTATCGGCGAGGCCCTGCGAGAGCAGGGCCTCAATTTCGACGTAGATGCGACCCACCGCGTCGATCACGCAACTGATTGCCTGGGCATCGGTAACGCGGTAGTTGCCGTGGTAGACCGACGGCAGCCCCCGTTCACGCAGCGCACTCTCGATCTGCGGCCGCGCCCCATGCACCAGCACCAGGCGCACGCCGAGGGCGGCCAGCAGGTTGACGTCGTAAGCCAGCGTGCGCGCCAGTTGGCCGGCAATTGCCTTGCCGCCGAAGGCAATCAGAAAAGTCCTTCCGCGAAAGAGATTGACGTAGGGCGCAACCGATCGAAACCAGGCAACGAAAGGGGCAGAACTCAGATCGTCAGCCATTTCAGACCGTGGCGCTGGCCTTCCCGCTTGCCTCCGCGGCTTTGAGCGCTTTCGCCTCCTTCGCCGCTCTCACCTTCTCGGCTCTCAGATCTTTCGCCTTCTGGGTTTTCGACTCTTTGCCGCTATCCGCTTTCGTATCCTGCGTTTCGTCGCCAGCCAAATCCTTTACCGACCCCGCCTTGCCTGCCCTGGGCGCAGCGACCTTGACCTCCTTCATCGGGTCGACTTTCAACTCCCTTTCCAGGCGTTCGCAGATCGTCCGCAGGACCTTGATCCGGGCAAAGTACTTGTCATTCGACTCGACAATCGTCCACGGCGCCGTTCCGGAACTGGTGCGGTCAACCATGTCGCAGACAGCTTGATGATAGGCTTCTGCCTTCTCGCGGTTGCGCCAGTCTTCCTCGGTAATCTTGAACCGCTTGTGCTCAATCTGGGCACGCTCCTCGAAGCGCTTGAGTTGCTCCTCGTCGCTAATCTGCAACCAGAACTTGATGACAATGCCGCCAGCGTGCCAAATGTCGTGTTCGAAGTCGTTGATTTCAGCGTAGGCACGCAACCAGTCCGCCTCGCTGCAGAATCCCTCGACCCGCTCGACGAGTACGCGACCAAACCAGGTGCGGTCGAAAATGACCACTCGCCCGAGCCGCGGCATGTGACGCCAGAATCGCCAGAGGTAAGGTTGTGCACGCTCCTCTTCGGTGGGCGCAGCGATCGGGATGATCTGGTACTGCCGCGCATCCATGGCCGACATTACCCGGCGAATGGCGCCGCCCTTGCCGGCTGCATCCGAACCTTCGAAAGCAAGAATCAAGGCCCGCTTCTTGAACTCCGGGTGGCGCATCAGTTCGGCCAGGCGCCCCTGCCAGGTCGCAAGCTCGGTCTCGTAGACCTTTTTTGTCAGGCTCTGCGTCATGTCGAGCGAACTCAGCACGTCCAGACGGTCGACCCGGGGCGAGAAGGGCGGGGCCACCGGCGAGTTCTGGTCGCGTTTGTCGGCCAAACGCTTCTGGAGCGACTCGAGAATCGTCTTGCCAACGGTCAGAGAGCGATAACGATCGTCGGTTCCTTCGACAATGATCCACGGCGCCCAGGGCGTATTGGTGGTACGCAGCAGGTGGCCAGCAACCTCCTGCATCTTGTCGTAGGTTTTCAGGCGATCCCAACTCGCCTTGGTCACCCGCCACCTGGTTAGCGGATTCGTTTCGATGGTCTTCAGGCGTTCACGCTGAGCATCCTTGGAAAGGTGGATCCAGAACTTGAGTACCAACGCACCCTCGTTGACCAGCATTGCCTCGAAGCGGTTGAGCTGGTCCATCCGCTGGTCGAAATCGGATCGCGACATGCTGTTGTTGATTCGCTCGGCAATCGGCTGCGAATACCATGAGCCGGCGAAAATCCCGGTTCGCCCCTTCGGCGGCAGCGCCCGCCAGTAACGCCACATCGACGGGCGAGCACGCTCCTCCGCTGTGGGCGCGTAAAAAGCATGGGTCGAGAGATAGCGTGGGTCCATCCACTCGTAGAGGACATTGATGGTCTCTCCCTTGCCCGACCCATCGACGCCGCTGATCAATATGATCACCGGAAAGCTTCCGTTCTCGCGCAACCGCTCCTGTGCTTCCAGTAACGCGGCTCGCAACTTCGGCTCCTCGACACGGAAAGTTTCCTTGTCGATCTTGTGTCCCAGCTCTGCCGATTCAAACATCAGTAGTCTCCTCCTTCAAGTCACCCCACAAAAACTGGATTGCCGCCAGGGCGGCCAGGCCAGCCGTCTCCGTACGCAGGATCCGCGGCCCGAGACGCACCGACAGAAAGCCAGCCAATCCTGCCAACCGGGCCTCCTCAGGTGCCAGCCCTCCCTCGGCGCCAACCAGCAGTTCCACCGCCCCCCCCACTGGCGGTCCCTGGACGTTCGCCAGCGAACATCCCGCCGCCGGTGCCAGCATCAGGCGCACCCCACCGGCTGGCGAATTTCGCGCCAGCCAGTGCTCGAGGCGCTCGGGAAGCAGGACTTCCGGCAACCGGTTGCGCCCGCATTGTTCACAGGCTGAGACCACGACGCCCCGCCAGTGCTCCAGTCGGCGCAGGGCACGCTCACCCTCGAGCCGCAGCACACTGCGTCTCGAGATCACCGGAACGATGCGGTCGACCCCGAGTTCAACGGCCTTCTGCACCGTCAAGTCCATCTTCTCGCCAGCCTGCAGCGCCTGCACCAGCGTGATCGAAAGCGGTGGTTCACGCTCCGTGGCAAGCCAGCCCGACACCTCGACACGGACTCGCGTACGCTCGATGCCCGCTATCCGAGCGCGATATTCGCCGCCGGCACCGTTGAAAATCGTCAGGACATCGCCGCCGCGCAAGCGAAGAACATTGATCGCATGATGCGCCACCCGCTCCGGCAAATCGAGATTCTGGCCGACTGCCAGCGGCATCGGGCAATGAAAGCGGGGACAGTTCACCGTGGTATTATAAGAGTTTCCCTGTTCCGTGTTGGTTGTTTGGAGACTGCTGTGTCATGGCACTGAATACCCCGGTTTGTGACTTTGGCTGGCAGGCCGTCGACTTCGAACTGGACGATACCGCTGGTTCTCGGCATACCATCGCCACGCTGCGCGGTCCGAACGGCCTGTTGCTGATGTTCATCTGTAACCATTGTCCCTACGTCAAGGCGATCATCGACCGCATCTGCCTTGACGCACGCGCACTACAGACCCTCGGCGTCGGCGTCGCCGCCATCATGAGCAACGATCCGTCCGAATACCCGGAGGATTCGCCGGAAAACATGGCACGCGTAGCCCGGCAACTCGATTTTCCGTTTCCCTACCTCTACGACCCGACCCAAGGCGTCGCGCGTGCCTATGGCGCCGTTTGCACGCCGGACTTCTTCGGTTTCAACCGAAACCTCGAGCTCCAGTACCGCGGCCGCCTCGATGCCAGCGGTCGCCTGCCGGCACCGCCTGATGCCCGACGGGAGTTGGTCGAAGCGATGCGGATGGTCACTGAAACTGGTCGCGGTCCGCAGGAGCAGATTGCCAGCATCGGTTGCTCGATCAAGTGGCGTCACTGATTCAGCATGCGCGAGGGAGACAGCGCGGTTGCGCCGACACTTGCTGACAGCGAACTCAAGCGCATGCTCGACGCTTGCGTCGCCTTGGTGCGTGAAGTCGCGCAGCGCGAAATCATTCCCCGCTTCCTGCGAGTCAGTCATGGCCAGCGCAAGGACGATGGCTCGCTATGTTCGGAAGCGGACCTCGCTGCGCAACATTTTCTCCTCGGGCGCCTGACCGAGATCCGGCCCTGCCCGATTATCGGCGAAGAGATGACGCCGGCCACCCAGCAGGCCAGTTGGCGAGACGGCAGTAGCGACGACCTCGGGCTATGGTGTATCGACCCGATCGACGGCACGACCAATTTCATCAACGGCCTGCCATGTTTTGCCGTCTCGATCGCCTGGATGCGCGCTCGGCGCGCGCGCCTGGCGGTAACCTATAACCCGATCACCGACGAAATGTTCTATGCGCGGGAAGGGAATGGCGCCTACCTCAATGGCCGCCGACTGCCACTGCGCCAGGTGACCGCCGATATCGGGCGGGCCGTTGGTGGCGTCGACTTCAAGCGGATCCCGAAGGAACTGGCTGACCGGATTGCCGTCAGCCCGCCTTTCTATTCGCAGCGCAATTTCGGCAGCTCGACGCTTGACTGGTGCAATCTGGCTGCCGGCCGGCTCGATCTTTACCTGCACGGCGGCCAGATGCTTTGGGATTACGCCGCCGGCAGCCTGATCCTGCGCGAGGCAGGTGGTCAGATGTGCACGCTGTTGCATGACGACTACGACGCTGACGACGTCTGGCGACGCCCAGTCATCGCGGCGCTGCATCCGACCGTCTTCGCAGCCTGGCGCGACTGGGTCCGCTCAGGTCGGTAGGAGCACTAGGTCGCCGGCAATCTGCCATCTGGCAGGCAGTTCCCGGGGAAGCTGCCCGGAGTCGAGTGATGCCGCCAGCGCGGCACGCTCGGCGCGACAGTTCAGGCCGTTCTGCCGCAACCACTCGTCGCTGTAATAGGTATGGCCGTAGCGTTGACCGGAATCACAGAGCAGGGTGACGACCGAACCCTGTTCACCGCGTTCCCGCATCTGCGCGATGCACGCCAGAGCGGCGATCAGGTTGGTACCGGTCGACGGGCCGACAGTGTGTCCCAGACGCGCCGACAATTCCTGCATCGCGGCCAACGACCAGACGTCCGGCACCTTTACCATGGCGTCGATCACCTCGGGCAGAAAGGACGCTTCAACACGTGGCCGGCCGATTCCTTCGATTCGCGAATATTCATGCAGGCAGAGATCCGGCTGGCGGCTGAGGTAATGGTCAAAGAACACCGACCGTTCGGGGTCGGCAGCACAGATGCGCGTTGGTCGCGCACAGTAACGTACGTAGCGGCCGAGTGTCGCGACGGTGCCACCAGTGCCGGCACTCGAAACGAGCCAGTTCGGAACAGGATGCTTTTCCAGCCGCATCTGCTGGAAAATCGATTCGGCGATGTTGTTATTGGAACGCCAGTCGGTCGCCCGCTCCGCGTAGGTGAATTGGTCCATGTAATGGCCACCGAGTTGGTCTGCCAGGCGCTGCGATTCGCTGTAGATGGTCATCGGATCGTCAATCAGATGACAACGCCCGCCCTGAAACTCGATCGCCGCGATCTTCTCGGTCGAGGTCGACGACGGCATCACGGCGAGAAAGGGCAAGCCGAGGAGGCGGGCAAAGTAGGCCTCCGAGATCGCCGTCGAGCCACTCGATGCTTCGACCACCGTGCTGCCTTCGCGTAACCAGCCGTTGCACAGGGCGTAGAGAAACAATGAGCGCGCCAAGCGGTGTTTGAGACTGCCGGTGGGATGGCTAGATTCGTCCTTCAGATACAGGTCAATGCCCGGAAAGCCGCACAGTGGCAGGGGAATCAGGTGGGTATCACTGGAGCGCTGGAAATCCGCTTCGATGCGGCGAATGGCAGCCGGCACCCAGATTCTTTCGCTGCGTCTCGCAGCTACACTGTTCGTTTGCATGCGCAGAGCTTAGCAGCTGATGGGCGCCACTCAAAGCCGCGGGAAGCACATCCCGGCCGGTAGCACGTGTACTCTGCCGATATTTGCGGTAAACTGTACTAAAATACTCGGGTATCCATCACAGGAGCTTTGAAAAATGGCTGTAACGAATGAAGCCGTACAGGCGGCGCTCAAGGACTTGATCGATCCCAATACTCACAAGGACTACTTGTCCACCCGCTCGGCAAGGAACATCAAGGTCGATGGCGCCGATGTCTCGCTCGATATTGAACTGGGTTATCCGGCGAAAACCCAGCTTGACGAGGTGCGTCGCGCCGTCATCACCAGGCTGAGGACCATTCCCGAGATTGGCGATGTCAGCGTCAATGTCAGCGTCAAGATCGTCGCCCACACCGTGCAGCGCGGCTTGAAGCCGCTGCCCGGCGTCAAGAACATCATCGCCGTCGCCTCCGGCAAGGGTGGCGTCGGCAAGAGCACAACGGCGGTGAATCTGGCGCTGGCGCTGTCCCAGGAAGGCGCGACGGTAGGCCTGCTCGACGCCGATATCTACGGCCCGTCGCAGCCGCAGATGCTTGGCCTGGTCGGCCAGAAGCCCGAGTCGAAGGACGGCGTGTCGATGGATCCGCTGCTGGCCTACGGCCTGCAGGCGATGTCGATCGGCTTCATGATTGACATCGATTCCCCAATGGTCTGGCGCGGCCCGATGGTGACGCAGGCGCTCGAGCAACTGCTCAAGCAGACCAACTGGCAGGACGTCGACTATCTGGTGGTCGACATGCCTCCGGGAACCGGCGACACACAGTTGACGCTGGCGCAAAAGGTACCGGTGACCGGCGCCGTGATCGTCACCACCCCGCAGGACATCGCGCTGATCGACGCACGCAAGGGTCTGAAGATGTTCGAGAAGGTCGGCATCCCGATTCTCGGGTTGGTGGAGAACATGAGTATCCACATCTGCTCGAAGTGTGGACACGAGGAACACATTTTTGGCCAGGGCGGCGGCGAGCAGATGTGCAAGGACTACGACACCGAGTTTCTCGGTGCCCTGCCACTGGAGCTATCGATTCGCGAGTTGACCGACTCCGGCAAGCCAACGGTCGTCGGCGCACCGGATTCCCGTGCCGCGGACATCTACCGAACGATCGCGCGTCGCCTAGCGGTGAAGATTGCCGAGCGCGCGAGGGACATGAGCGCCAAGTTTCCCAGTATCGTCGTCCAGAATACCTGAAAGGGCGGCCTGGCCATGGCCTCCGGAGCACACAGCTCCGGATAAGTTTATTCCCGTGCCCGGACACCGTAGAATGGAGACTTTCCGTACTAAGGATGTTCGGGTGACCAGCAATGTCAATCAAATCGGATAGGTGGATCCGCCGCATGGCGGAGCAGCACGGCATGATCGACCCTTTCGAACCGAATCAGGTACGCGAGATCGATGGTCGCCGGATCGTCTCCTACGGCACCTCGAGCTACGGCTACGACATCCGCTGCTCAAACGAATTCAAGCTGTTCACGAATCTCAACTCGACCATCGTTGACCCCAAGAACTTTGATCCGAATTCCTTCGTCGAGGTGAAGAACGACTTCTGCATCATCCCGCCGAACTCCTTCGCCCTCGCCCGTACCGTCGAGTACTTCCGCATTCCGCGCAGCGTCCTGACCGTCTGCCTCGGCAAGAGCACCTATGCGCGTTGCGGCATCATCGTCAACGTGACGCCCTTTGAACCCGAGTGGGAGGGCCACGTAACGCTCGAGTTTTCCAACACGACGCCCTTGCCGGCAAAGATTTACGCCAACGAGGGCATCGCGCAGGTACTGTTCTTCGAATCCGATGAGGAATGTGAAACGTCTTACAAGGACCGCGGCGGCAAGTACCAGGGTCAGAAGGGCGTCACCTTACCGAAAATGTGACCCGCTTTCGCCGCCAGGCGCAGCAAGCGGCAAAGATGCAGATGACCTCTGCCGTCGCCGCGCTGCCGTCCTTTCATTCCTGATTTGGTAATGGATCCTCGCATGAATTTCAATTTCCCGGTAATCGTCATCGACAAGGACTACCGCTCGGAAAACACCGGCGGATTGGGTATCCGGGCTCTGGCCAAGGCGATCGAAAAGAAGGGCTTCGAAGTCTTCGGAGTCACCAGCTATGGCGACCTGACTTCGTTTGCCCAGCAGCAGAGTCGCGCTTCGGCCTTCATCCTCTCGATCAATGACGAAGACTTCAGGCACGGCAAGTCCGACCAGACCATCGCCAGCCTGCGCGCGTTCGTCAAGGAAATCCGCTGCCGCAACGAGGACATCCCGATCTTCCTCTACGGCGAGACACGCACCTCGCGCCATATTCCGAACGACGTACTGCGCGAGTTGCATGGCTTCATCCACATGTTCGAGGACACGGCCGAATTCATCAGCCGCTACGTCATCCGCGAGGCCAAGGCCTACCTGGAAAGCCTGGCACCGCCCTTCTTCCGCGCCCTCACCCACTATGCCGAGGATGGTTCGTATTCCTGGCACTGCCCCGGTCACTCGGGTGGGGTGGCCTTCCTGAAGAGCCCGGTTGGCCGGATGTTCCACCAGTTCTTCGGCGAGAACATGCTGCGCGCCGATGTCTGCAATGCGGTCGAGGAACTCGGCCAGTTGCTTGACCACACCGGCCCGGTTGCCGCCTCGGAGCGCAACGCGGCACGCATCTTCAATGCCGATCATCTGTTCTTCGTTACCAACGGCACGTCGACGTCGAACAAGATCGTCTGGCACTCGACCGTCGCGCCGGGCGATATCGTCGTTGTCGATCGCAACTGCCACAAGTCGGTTCTCCATTCGATCATCATGACTGGCGCCATCCCGGTCTTCCTGATGCCGACCAGAAACCACTACGGCATCATCGGACCGATCCCGAAAGAGGAGTTCCGCTGGGAAAACATCCAGAAGAAAATCGAGGCACATCCTTTTGCGCGTGCGGTCAAGGCCAAACCGCGCGTCCTGACCATCACGCAGAGCACCTACGACGGTATCCTCTACAACGTTGAGGAAATCAAGGAAATGCTTGACGGCGTGATCGACACCCTGCATTTTGACGAAGCCTGGCTGCCGCACGCAGCGTTCCATGACTTCTATGGCGATTATCATGCCATCGGGGCGGACCGTCCGCGCTGCAAGGACGCCATGATCTTCTCGACGCAGTCGACGCACAAACTGCTGGCCGGTCTTTCGCAGGCGTCACAGATTCTGGTACAGGAGTCTGAAGGGCGAAAACTCGACCGTGACGTCTTCAACGAGGCTTACCTGATGCACACCTCGACCTCACCACAGTACGCAATCATCGCCTCCTGCGACGTCGCGGCAGCCATGATGGAGGCGCCCGAAGGGACGGCTCTGGTCGAGGAATCGATTGCCGAAGCGCTGAACTTCCGCAGCACGATGCGCAAGGTCGAGAAGGAATGGGGCGCCGACTGGTGGTTCAAGGTCTGGGGTCCGGACGACCTTGCCGGCGAGGGACTGGCCGAACGTTCGGCGTGGATCCTCAAGCCTGGCGAACGCTGGCACGGCTTCGGCATGCTGGCCGAAGGCTTCAACATGCTCGACCCGATCAAGGCGACGATAATCACGCCGGGTCTCGACGTTGACGGAAACTTTGCCGAGTGGGGAATTCCGGCGGCGATCGTCACCAAGTACCTGGCGGAACACGGGATCATTGTAGAGAAGTGTGGTCTGTATTCCTTCTTCATCATGTTCACGATCGGCATCACCAAGGGTCGCTGGAACACGATGGTCACTGAACTGCAGCAGTTCAAGGATGGTTACGACCAGAACCTGCCGCTATGGAAGGTGATGCCGGTGTTCCTGGCAAAGAACCCACGTTACGAGCACTACGGGCTGAAGGACATCTGCAACCAGATCCACGGCATCTACGCCGGCAACGACGTGGCGCATCTGACGACCCGGATGTACCTCTCGGACATGGAGCCGGCCATGAAGCCAACCGACGCTTTTGCCTGCATGGCGCACCGCGAGATCGACCGCGTCCCGATCGATGACTTGGAGGGGCGGATCACCAGCACGCTGCTCACGCCCTACCCACCGGGAATTCCGCTGCTGATCCCGGGCGAGCGCTTCAACGCGACGATCGTTCGCTATCTCCGGTTCGCACGTGACTTCAACGAACGCTTCCCGGGCTTCGAAACGGACGTCCACGGCCTGGTGAAGGCAATCGTAGGCGGCAAAGCGGTCTACTCGGTGGACTGCGTTCGCTGAGCAGTCGGGTCGGGATTCGCCTCGACCGGCACGCTGCAAACCTGTACCAGCACAACCTCAAGTCGGTTCGGCGTCAGTTTTCTCGGCACGCCTACTGCGGCGCTTCGGTAGGTGCGGTATGGGTATCCGCTGCGGACGAGTTTTCGACCAGGCGAACGACTCCGTCCTCGCCAACGGCGGTATCTTCGAACCTCAACAAGGTGATCCGGTGGTTGTCCATCTCCACCACCGTCAGTCGACCGCCTTCGAGTTCAACGGAATCGCCCACGTTCGGCACGCTGCCGAGCCTCTTGTAGAACAGACCCGCGAGGGTGACGTAGTCGTCATCGCGCGGGAAAGGAAAGTCGAGCAGCACGTCGAGATCGGAAACCCGCATCGATGCGTCGATTTCATACTGACTGCCGACCAGCTTCTTGACTCGTCTCGCCTGGCGGGTGAACTCGTCCTCGTAGTCGCCGACGATTTCTTCCAGGATATCTTCGAGCGTGATGATGCCTTCCGTTCCGCCATATTCGTCGATCACAACCGCCATCTGCTGCCGGGTACGCTTGAATTCTTTGAGCAGATCGCTCAGTGACTTGCTGTTGGGAACGATGTACGGTGCCTGTACAAACTCGCTGACCGGCCGCTGGCTGACCTCTTCCAGCGTCTGGCCGGTGCTTTCGGCCATCACCGTCAGCAACTCCTTGATCGCCACCACGCCGGTGATCCGGTCGAGGCTCTTGTCATAGACCGGAAAACGCGCATGCGGCACGTCGCGGAATACCCGCAGGGCATCGGCGAGCGTGTCTTCATTCGACAAGGCCCGGATCCGTGTACGCGGGACCATCGCCTCGCGCACCGAGTGCTCGTCGAGTTTGAAGACGCCGCGGATCATCTCGGTTTCCTCCTTGTCGAGCGTACCGTCCTTCTCGCTCGCCGAGAGGATCATCCGGATTTCCTCGACCGACATCGTGAAGTGGCTCTCCCCGTGGCCCTCGAGATTCCTCTGTCCGAAAAGCCGCAGGAGCGCATTCGACGAAAGCTTCATGACGTAAATCAGCGGCTTGAACGTAAGGTACAGGAGGTTGATCACCCCGCCGACCGCCATGCTCAACTGCTCGGCCTTGTGGAAGGCGAGAACCTTGGGCGCCAGCTCGCCGGCAACCACATGCAGAAACGAGATGACGATAAAGGCGAAGACATAGGACATGGTATGCGCCGCCTTGACCAGTGCTTCGCTGTCACCGAACAGGGCAAAAGTGGAAACAAAGGTCGAATCGGTCAGGGTACTGATCGTCTCCATGCCGACAGCACCCAGGCCAAGCGAGACCAGGGTGATTCCGACCTGGGTCACCGAGTAGAAGCGCTCGGGCTCGTTGTGCAGCATCTCGACCCTGGCCGCCCGCTTGTCGCCTTCTTCGGCCAACTGCCTGATGCGGCTGCGGCGTGCCGAGGAAATGGCGATCTCCGAGCCGACAAAAAAAGCGTTACCGGCAACAAAGGCCAGAATCAGCACGAGGTTGAGATAAAGAGTCATTTGTTCCATGTAAGTCTCCTTCGGTATCTGCCGTAGCTGAAAACCCGATTGACCCCTTGGTGACACCGAGAGGAACGATCAGATGCAACGCCAACGTTGCGCGGGACAGCATAACTCTTGCTTTTCTGTAAGGTTTTTCCCTCGCTGCGCTTCGGCGCCCGAATAATACGCCATTTATGCCGAAACTTTAGCCTTTCGTAGCCCTGCAGGTTGCCAGCGGCAGGCAAAGACCACCGTGTTGCCTGCCGCCTCACAGCGTGAGCGAGCCATCACGGCCGCTCTAGATCGCTGCCGCACGGCTACTAGCCGTACCCCCCTCAACCTCGGCACGCGCTGCGCTTCAGCTGCCCCAGGCGCTTCATTGCGGTAGAATGCCGGCTTTGTCCCGCAGGGAAAAAGCCGTGAACGGCATCACCATCGCTCTGTCCAAGGGCCGGATTTTTGACGAGACCCTGCCGCTGCTGGCAGCAGCCGGGATCGAGCCGCTCGAGGATCCCGAGACCTCGCGCCGGTTGATCATCCCGACCAGCCGGGAACACGTGCGAGTGGTCATCGTTCGCGCCACTGACACGCCGACCTATGTGCAATACGGTGCCGCCGATCTCGGCGTCGCGGGCAGGGACATTCTGCTGGAGCACGGTAGCGACGGCCTCTACCAGCCCATCGACCTGCAGATCGCCAAATGCCGGATGATGGTCGCCGTCCCTGCCGGTTTTGACTACGCGCACGCCGTGCGCCAAGGAGCGCGCCTCAAGGTGGCGAGCAAGTACGTCAATATCGCCCGCGAACACTTCGCCGCCAAGGGCGTGCATGTCGACCTGATCAGGCTCTACGGCTCGATGGAACTGGCGCCACTGGCCGGTCTCGCCGATGCCATCGTCGACCTGGTGTCCACCGGCAGTACGTTGAAAGCCAACAATCTGCTCGCCGTCGAGCACATCATGGACATCTCGTCACGACTGATCGTCAATCAGGCGGCACTCAAGCTGAAGCGCGAGATGCTGGCACCGATTCTCGAAGCCATCGCCGGAGTCGTTGGGAAATGATCGGGATCAAGCGCCTTTCCAGCACCGACAGCGACTTCCGGCAGCAGCTCGATGCCCTGCTGGCTTTCGAGGCGGCGCAGGACCAGTCCGTCGAAGGCACGGTCACCGGCATTCTTGCGGGGGTCAAGGCTCGTGGTGATGCGGCCGTGATCGAGTACACCCGCCGCTTCGATGGCCTGAGCGTCAGTTCGATGGCCGAACTCGAACTATCGCGGAGCGCGTTACAGCAGGCGCTTGCCGACCTGCCGTCAGCGCAGCGACAGGCGCTCGAAGCGGCCGCCGGACGCGTCCGCAGCTATCACCAGCGACAGACCCTGCAAAGCTGGCAGTATGAAGACGAGGGCGAAGAGACGCGCGGCACCATGCTCGGGCAAAAGGTAACGCCGCTTGATCGCGTTGGCCTCTACGTCCCCGGCGGCAAGGCGTCGTATCCCTCATCCGTGCTGATGAACGCCATTCCGGCTCGCGTTGCCGGAGTCCGAGAATTGATCATGGTGGTGCCAACGCCGGCTGGGGAGCACAACCCGCTGGTACTCGCGGCGGCCGCTTTGGTCGGCGTCGATCGCGTGTTCACCATCGGCGGCGCGCAGGCGGTTGCCGCGCTGGCTTATGGTACAGAGTCCGTGCCGCAGGTGGACAAGATCGTCGGTCCCGGCAATGCCTACGTCGCTGCAGCCAAGCGTCGTGTCTTCGGCATCGTTGGCATCGACATGGTCGCCGGTCCATCGGAGATCCTCGTTATTTGTGATGGACAGACCGACCCCGACTGGGTGGCGATGGATCTGTTCTCGCAAGCGGAGCACGACGAATTGGCACAGTCGATATTGATCTGTCCGCATGCCGCTTTTATCGACCGCGTTATCGTGTCGCTCGAGAAACTTCTGCCAACAATGCCGCGCCAGCTGGTGATTCGTTCCGCACTGGAGAATCGCGGTGCTCTGATCCAGGTGCGCGATCTGGACGAGGCTTGCCAGATCGCCAACCGCATTGCCCCTGAACACCTGGAGCTGTCGCTCGCCGATGCCGAAGTCTGGGTGGAGAAAATTCGGCACGCCGGCGCGATCTTCATCGGCCGCTATACTTCGGAGTCGCTCGGTGACTACTGCGCGGGCCCCAATCACGTCCTGCCGACATCTGGCAGTGCCCGCTTCTCGTCGCCGCTAGGGGTGTACGACTTCCAGAAACGGACCAGCCTGATTCGCGTTTCCCAGGCCGGGTCGAAAACCCTCGGCCGCATCGCGGCAACCCTGGCGTATGGTGAGGGCTTGCCAGCACACGCGAGGTCGGCCGAGTATCGCGTCGAGAGTTGACGGGGACGTCAGCGCCATGGGCGGCAATGTGGTTTGTTCCGCTTAGGCCAAGCCATCCCGTCCCGAATCCCTTGCTGTGGACGGAAAGACTGCCGGCAGTCACTGCAGACCTGTATCTCACAATGATCCTAGAAACCGCAGTGGCCAGCGTCGGCCGGGTAAGGCTCGGACGCAACTTCAACGCCCATGCGGCCGAAACGGCGGAGCGAATTAACAACCGCTTCCATCTTTGCGCCAATCTCCATCGCTTCAATCCTATTCTTCGGTGGAAGTACACGCACCGTTCAGGCACATGCCACGTTGCACAAAGCGCTTTCTGGCGGCGTTTAGTCGATTGCTCTAATATTGTCCCGCATAGGGTCAGAGTGACGTGAGTGATATTATGAATTGGTCCACGAATCAGCAGATCTGGGTACGATTGGTCGGAACGATCTGGGCAATGCTCTTCCTCTTGCTAAGTGCCATGATCATCTGGGCGTATGTCGAGCAAAAGGCTAATGCCGAGACCCAGGCGCGAGACTTTGCAGGCAGCGTCCACCAGATGACGATGGCTTCCCTTACCGGCATGATGATCACCGGTTCGATCGGGCAACGCGCCCTTTACCTTGAGCAGGTCAGGAATGCGGGTAGCATCCAGGCGCTGGAGGTGTTCCGCGGCGATCAGGTCACCAAGCAATTTGGGCCCGGCGCGTCGGATGAGCTCGCCACGGAAGCCGATGAACAGCAGGTGCTGGCGAGCGGCAAGCCCGTCTTTCAGCTCAACACCGACAAGGGCTTTCTCAAGGCGGTCATTCCGGCCGTGGCGCAAAAGGACTATCTCGGCAAGAATTGCCTGATGTGTCACCAGGTCCCCGAGGGTACCGTGCTTGGCGCAGTCAGCATGAAGATCTCGCTGGAAAAGGCAAACAGTCAGACTCGGCAGTTCGTTTCGATGTTTGCGGGTCTTGCGCTGCTGCTGAGCATCCCGTTCCTGCTCGTCGTCTTTCTGTTCATCCGGCGCTCGGTCACACGACCGCTTGCAAATGCGGTAGCGATTGCCGAGTTGGTGGCCGAAGGACGGCTCGATAACGATATCCGCATTACGTCGCACGATGAAACCGGCGCGCTGCTTGCGGCGCTAACCAAAATGCAGGACAAACTCCACGCTGTCCTGAAGGAAGTTGATGACTGCGGGCGCAACATGGGGCAATCGGCTTTCCAGGTTGCTGCAATTTCAAACGACATTGCTGACGTGAGCAGACAGCAAGAAGGCCACTCGGGCGAAGTGACAACTGCCATGCAGCAGGTGCACCAGATCTCCTCTGAGGTGCAGGCACAGGCGGTTGACGCAGCAGACCGCTCGGATCAAGTCGAAAAACTGGCACGAGAAGGGATCGATAACGTGCGGCAGAACATCGGCTCAATGGAAGAAACCACCTATCAGGTCAGCCGTGCATCGGTTGAAATTCAGGAACTGGAGCAATTTGCCCAGTTGATCCACAGCATTGTCAAGGTAATCAAGGAAATAGCCGGACAGACGAACCTGCTGGCACTGAATGCCGCTATTGAGGCTGCGCGTGCAGGAGAAGCGGGCCGTGGGTTTGCCGTTGTCGCGGACGAAGTGAGGAAGCTTGCCGAGCGCACTACCCGGTCGGCAACAGAAGTTAGCGAGATCATTGGGCAACTCTCCGGCAAGGTGCAACAGGTGGTTGCCACAATGAACGTCGTCGTCCAGAAGGTGAATATCACTCAGGAAGAGGCGCGGAAAACGGCCAATACCATGGAAGGGATTGCGATAACGGCCGTTGATACAGCAAGCGCTAACCAGAGGATTTCCTGTGTGAGCCAACAACAGGTGGACCAATTAGGATTGCTTAGATCAACTCTTGAAACCTTGTTTGCCGTATTGCGAGAGAGTGGGTGCAAAGTCAAGACGACGGCGGCAATAGGCGAAGACTTGCGAGCTGTTACCGGAAGGCTAAACGGCATCATGTCCGGCTTCACCTTCACAGGAGGGCTTGAAATCGAGGCTGCACAGCATGAGAAGCGTCGTGTGCCGCGGGCAAACAACAGCTTGCGTGTAAGGATTACACAGGGCGGCACAACGTTCGAAGCCGTGGCAAGCGATTTTTCCTTGAAGGGATTACGCCTCAGGCTCATCCAGCCGGTACGTGAACGCGAACAACTCGATCTTGCCGTCTACCTGCCCAATGACGACCTGGATCAATATGAAAAGCAAGAACCTTTGCGCATCAGAGGAAGCATAGCCTGGCAAAGGAAGGACGGGGAAAACTACCAATGCGGTGTGGAATTCCAGAACGTGGACGAGGCAAAAGCCAAGTCTATAAGAAGATGCTTTGAGTTCTACAACAAGAACGCCGAATTTGAGTAGGCCGCCGAAGACCACCCGTTGCAATCATCAAGGTTACCTTTGAATTCGTTATGCAAGGTTGTGATTGTCGCAAGTCGAGTTTTGGAGGCGCCGCTCAACTCCCGGATGCTGACTGTGCCCGTTTGACTGCAGCCACCCGAGCCTCGTGGATGCGCCCAGGGATCTGTCCTCCCTCGCTGCAACCGCGTGCGACAGTTGCGGCATCGACGTTGCGCACGGCGGCCAACGCTTGTCGCAAGATCGCTGGCGCAGCGTAAGGAACGTCGCGCCAGCCGAGGCGACCGTGAAAGTCACAGGCGCAGGCTGAGAGCAATTGCTCAAAGCGGTCTGGCCGGCGCAGGCCGTCCGTATTTTCCAGGAGTCTGACGATCGTTGCTGGTGCCAATTCGCGCGCCCGATGGATGTCGCCGTGGTAGCGAGCCACCAAAACAGCCAGCTCACGGCAGTCCACCGGCACCTTGAGTCGCGCACAGATCTGGCCTGCCAGCTCGACACTTCGCGCTTCATGACCCGGATGACGCGGCAGATCGGTGTCGGGCGTCGTACCCTTGCCGAGATCGTGCAGCAGCGCCGCCCAGCGGACCGGCAGAGCGCAACCGTTTTGCGCCGACAGATCGACGACCATCATCACATGCACGCCGGTATCAACCTCCGGGTGGCAGTCGGCGCGCTGTGGTACGCCGAACAGCCGGTCGAGTTCGGGCAGCAGGCGGGTCAGCGCGCCGCAGTCGCGCAGGACCTGGAACATCCGTGACGGCCGTGCTTCCATTAGACCCTTGGCGAGTTCCTGCCAGACGCGTTCGACAACCAGGTGGTTGACTTCACCGTCATCAACCATCCGGCGCATCAGAGACACGGTTTCCGGCGCAACGGTGAAATCCACGAAGCGAGCGGCAAAGCGGGCCAAGCGAAGGATGCGCACCGGGTCCTCGGTAAAGGCGGGACCGACATGACGGAGGACGCGCGCGGCCAGGTCGTCGACCCCGCGGTAGGGATCAATCAGCGAACCATCGGCAGCGCGCGCAATCGCGTTGATCGTCAGGTCGCGGCGGGCCAGATCATCGGCCAGGCTGACATCCGGTGCGGTATGAAAGGAAAAGCCCTGGTAGCCATGACCAGTCTTACGCTCGGTGCGCGCCAGCGCATACTCCTCATGCGTCCGCGGGTGCAGGAAGACCGGAAAATCCCTGCCCACCGGCCTGAAACCGCCGGCCAGCATCTCCTTCGGCGAGGCACCAACGACGACGTAATCTCGATCCTTGACCGGCAAGCCCAACAGTTCGTCACGGATCGCTCCGCCGACAGTGAAAATCTCCATGATCGCAGCAGCCAGCGCCTAGAGCGGCTCAGCCAGCGCCCCGACCTGCCATTCGCGCATTGCCGGCAGGGTTTCAACCCTGGCCTGCGCAACAGGTGGCAGGCTGACGTCATAGGGGAGAAAACGCCAGATCACCTGTGCGTACATGGCGTCAGCAATAGAGAACGGACCGAAAAGCAAAGAGCCACGGGCAGCAAAGCGACTTCGACAACTCTCCCAGATGCCAACTATGCGCGCGATATCGGCACCGACCTCCGGAGTGACTGCCTGGCCAGGCTTGCTGGCACGAAGTTCAATCGCCATCGGCTGACGCCGGGAGGGAAATCCGACCGGGCCCCTGGCGGTCCGCTCAACGACCGGCCCGATAGCGATAGCGGTCGAGGCGAAACTGTGGGAGCTCGGTCGTCGCCAGATAGGTGGGAGCCACCGCTTCCAGCGCCTTTGGCTGCCAGCCCGGGTAGTTGTGCAAGCCATCGCTGATGCTATCGACTTCCATCGAGCGCAGGTTATCGGGCGACAGCGGCGGATTCGGCAACAGCCACATCAGGCCCGCCTGCAGGTAGGCCCAGCCACCGGTTCCCAGATCGATGATCCGGGGTGATTTGCCAACGAGCTGTGCCGTGTAGTCCACCAGTTCGCGCAGGGTATAGACCTTTGGTCCGCACAGGTCGTAGGTCTGTCCAAACGTCGACTGATCGGTCAGGCAGTCGGCAAAGGCCTCGGCGACGTCACCGACATAGACGGGCTGAAAGCGTGCCTTGCCGCCGCCAAGAGGCAGGATCGGGAACAGCTTGATCAGCTTGGCAAACATGTTCAGAAAGGCGTCGTCAGGCCCGAAAATGACCGACGGACGAAAAACCGTGACGTCCAGCTCATCCATGGCAGCGCGCACCAGCGTCTCACCCTCGCCCTTCGAGCACAGGTACTCGGATGGCGCGTCGAGCGCAGCCTTGAGCGCGCTCATGTGGACCAGGCGACTAACCCCGCTTTCCCGCATCGCGGCGACGATCTTCCGCGGCAGATCCACATGTGCCGCAGCGAAGCCCTTGCCGTAGGGCAGGCGAGAATCGCTGTCGTGCAGAATGCCGACCAGATTGATCACCGCATCCTGTCCCTGCATCAGCTGGGCGAGGACGTTTGGATCATGAACGTTGGCCTCGACCATGCTGACAGTCGGCAGCATGATGAGCTTCTTGGTGTTTTCCCGATGACGGGTAGGTATCGTCACCCGCACGCCACGTTCCGAAAGGCGACTGGCAATCCAACCGCCGACAAAACCACTACCGCCAATCAACAGCACGTTCTCGAGTTCCATAGCATCCTACCGATGAAGTAAACGTCCGGGAAGCATCATTTTAAGGCAAATCCTCTCCCTTGACCTCGCCGCCGGTGCGTGGAGCGATAACGCCCAGTCGGCTCTTGAGGGTTTGCGGTTTGCCATCAAACAGGGCCGCGTAATAGAGGGAGTTGTTCATCACCTTTTTCACGTAATCGCGGGTTTCGGTGAAGGGAATGGTTTCGGCATAGACCGCACCCTCCAACGGACGGTCTGCACGCCACCTGCGCGCGCGCCCCGGTCCGGCGTTGTAGGCGGCCGAGGCAAGTACCGGGTGATTGTCGAGACTTTCAAGGACCAGGCGCATGTAGGTGGTACCCAGAAGCAGGTTGGTTTCGGTGTCGTTGACCCTGCCCTGATGGAAATCCTTGAGACCGATCTTGTTGGCCACCCATTTGGCGGTCGCCGGCATCAGCTGCATCAGGCCGGAAGCACCCACAGGCGACTTTGCGCTGGTGATGAAGCGGCTTTCCTGGCGCATCAGACCATAAACCCAGGCGTCGTCAAGCGCCTGATTCTGAGCAGCCGGTCGAACCTGGTCGCCATACGGCGCCAGGTAGCGCAACGAGTAGTCGTGTTCGGTGCGAGTGCGGTCGGCGGCCGCAATCGCTCGGTCGTAATTGCCCGCGCGCAGGGCAATCTCGGATGCCGCCAGGAGTTCCCTGTCGCTCATCCCGCGCAAAGCCCAGTTCCATTCCCTGACGCCCTCCGTACGCAGGTTGAGGCGAAAGAAGGCCTGAGCACGTTGGACCCCAGGGATCGCGCTGACCTGCAACAGTTCTTCCCTGCTCGGGGGCGACGCCTTGGGCGGTGTCATGGTTGTCCGGCCCAGTTCATCATTCGCCAGACTACCGTAGAAGTCCGGCTGTCCAGCGATCCGGGCGAAGAGCGCGTTGGCCTCTTCGAGCCGTCCGCCGGCACGGTAAGCGCGGCCCAGCCAATAGACCCAGGCCGACTGCGCGGCGAGCGCGGGAGGCATTTTCTCTATCGTCGAGCGGACGCTGCCCCAGTCCTGCGCCCGCAGTGCCGCGCGGACCTTCCACGCCGCTGCGTCATCCGAAAGGGCGATATCACCGGCCTGCCGGTACCACTCCATCGCTTCCGCCAGATGCCGCTGCGCCGCCTGCCAACCGATCTGACTCCATGCCCAGGATTTCTCGCCGGTCTTCAGCGACGGCGCGATCCTTTCGAGTTGATCTGCCGCCATGCGCGGGTCGTTGCGCGCAATGCGCTGGATGGCCAGCGTCGCCAGTTCGCGCTGCATGCGGTTAGCCGAGAAATCGCTCGGCAATTTGATGAGCCAGGGCAGCGGCGTGTCCGCGACGGTCTGGGCCAGCTTCTTGTCGGGCGCCTGGCTGGCTGGCAGGTAGTTCATGGTGTAGATGGCTGCCGATATCTTGTTGGCTTCGAACTGGCGTCGGATGCGCGCCCATACCGCGTCGGCCAGCACGCGCTTCTCGAGGATCAGCGCTTCAAGGACCGGGTAGCAGGGCTCCGGCGGTTCGAGCAGGGTCAGCCAGAGTGGCAAGGCGGCGTCGAGCACGCTTGCATCACCCTGTGCCTGCCGGCTCTGCAGCGCATAACAGGCCAGGTCCTGATCAGGCTGTGCGAGCCGTGGAAACTCGGCATCAAACGCTGCCCACTGCTGCTTCCGGGCGAGCTGGCGGAGCCAGTCTACGCGAAGCTTCTCGGCCAAATAGGTGTTTTCGTGGCGGGCCAGAAAGGTGCCAACAGTCGCTGGCTCGCTATCCTTCAGATCAAGCAGGAGCTGCCAGTATTCAACGTAGGGGTCAAGCTCATGGCCCTGCAGCGAGGAAGCAAGACGCTCCAGTCTGGCCCGATCGCCGGCTCTGGCAGCGTCGCGCGCGACCAGGAATTGCTCGTCGGCGGTCAGCGCAAGGGCAACGGCCGGGCCCAGAAAGAGGTGGAGGTGGAGGTGGATGAGGACGAGGAGGATTGCGCGGCGGAACTTCATGATAAGCTGGGATTCTTGTAAAAACACTGCGTTTCAGCATACCACATGGCTGCTCGGTTGACGCCTGCAATCAATGCCGAAAGCTGCGCAAGCACTCGCTTCGCTGACCGATGCGCGCTGCGCAAGGCGCTGATCGAGCGCCGGCGCGCCCTGTCCGCAGAGGACTGTGTCGGCCTCTCGAACAGAATCTGTGCGCTCCTGCAGGCGGCCTTCCCGGAGTTCTCGGGCATGCGGGTCGCCTTTTGCTGGCCGTTCAAGCAGGAGCCGGACCTCAGGCCGCTGATCGAAAGCTGGTTCAGGGCGGGCAAGAAGGGCTTCACCGCATTGCTGCCGGTGGTGATCGATGAGCATCGGGCGCTGGTCTTTCGCGCTTGGTCGCCGGCTATGTTGATGGTCAGCGACCACTACGGCATTCCGGCACCGGCGGCGGGCGATTTCCTGATCCCCGAGGTGGTGCTGATCCCGGTCAATGGCTTCGATGCCGCGGGCTACCGCATCGGCTACGGCGGCGGTTATTTCGACCGCACGCTGGCGTCGCTCTCCCCCCGTCCGGTCGCAGTCGGCGTCGGCTTCGAACTGGCACGACTGGACTCGATCTGCCCTGAGCCGCACGATCAACCGCTCGATGCGATGGTCACCGAGGCCGGCGTCTTTCGGCCATCCAGATAGTCATCTCCCCGTTCGGCGCCGCTGGAGGCCAGCGGCTGGCCAAGCCTGAGATAGCCCCGTTCGGTCGTGGCAACCGGCAGGCGGTCGCTGACTTCGCTCAGCCGACCATCGTCGTCAGATCTTCGCGCAGGTCGCAGTATTCGTCTTCCTGCAGACCCAGATGATCGAGCGCCCGATCTCCCATTCTTTCCCAGCTGCTGTTGCTGCGCAGGCGGAAGTACTCGTCATGAAAATGCTCGGCCAGGGCGTTGATGGCAATCAACGTCAGTGCCTGCGAGCTGACGACTTCCTTGTCATCGAAGACCGAGGGGTCGTGGTGGTAGAGAATCCCTTCACAAATGGCCTCGGGCAGGAACCATCCCTTGGCTACCAGATAGCCAAGCGTCGCATGATCGGTGGCGTGACGCTCCTCCTCCACGGCCGTGAAGGGTCGGTCGCTGAGCTTTTCTGCAAGCGCCAGAGTCTGCCGGTAATCCGGAAACTTCTGCATCAGGATTGGAATGCCGACGTCGTGGAAGAGGCCGAAGCAGTAGGCCTCGTCCCGAGGGCCTCGGGGAATGGACAACGAAATGTGGCTGGCGATGCCAGCCACTTTCTCGGCACTGTCCCAGAAGCGTTCCAGGGATCCCGCCTTGCCGGCAATAGCAGTTTTCAGCACGAGGCCGGTGACGATCTGCGCGGCCGACCGCATGCCGAGCAGGCTGACCGCCTGTGCGACCGAGCTGATCCTGCGGGACAGGCCAAAGAACGGGGAGTTCACCGTTTTCAGTACGGCCGCCGAGAGGCCAACATCGCCGCTGACCAGACGAACGATGACCCGCGGGTCGGGGTCGTCTCTTGTGAGTTCGTTTTCAAGTTGCACCAGCACCTGGGGCCTGGCTGGAATCGAGATGCCTGTCAGCGTTCTCTTGATAACCTCCGGTGGTAGCAACTTCGACATTTCTTTCCTCGCCATGTGGCGGTGTCGTCACCGCCAGGAGACCCCGCATCCAGCCTGATGCCGCGCCTGTTCCGACCACCGCCGGCAGCCTTCTTGCTCCCGGCCACCCGAAGCTGACCAAATCCATGTCCATCGAAGGCCTATTTCTGGTGCCAGCCGCATTGTAATCAGCAATCGCCAGCCCTGTCACGCGAAGCTTCCGGCTACGTCACGGCGGATATAATCGTGCCTACTCCGCCAGGGAATCCTGATCCATGTCCGATCTGCTCGCCAATCTTAATGCGCCACAACTCGCAGCGGTCACGTTGCCGCCGCAGCACGCCCTGATTCTTGCCGGTGCCGGCAGCGGCAAGACGCGCGTGCTGACCACCCGCATTGCCTGGCTGATCTCGACCGGACAGGTCGGCCCGCAGGGTATTCTGGCGGTGACCTTCACCAACAAGGCGGCAAAGGAAATGCTGTCGCGCCTGGCGGCGATGCTGCCGATCAACACGCGCGGGATGTGGATCGGTACCTTTCACGGTCTCTGCAACCGCTTCCTGCGGGCACACCACCGCGAAGCAGGGCTGCCCGCGCAGTTTCAGATTCTCGATTCGGCCGACCAGCTGGCGGCGATCAAGCGCCTGCTGAAAACCCTCAACGTCGATGACCAGAAGTACCCGCCACGCGAGTTGATGCATTTCATCAATGCGCACAAGGAACAGGGCCTTCGTGCCGCCCAGGCGGAAGCCTATGACCACTACACCAGCCGCCGCGTTGAACTGTACACCGAGTATGAGGCGCAGTGCCGGCGTGAGGGCGTGGTCGACTTCGCCGAGTTGCTGCTGCGCTCATACGAGCTGCTGCAACGAAACGAGCCGCTCTGCCAGCACTATCAGGCGCG
Source organism: Candidatus Accumulibacter necessarius (assembly GCF_036625085.1). NCBI lineage: Bacteria > Pseudomonadati > Pseudomonadota > Betaproteobacteria > Candidatus Accumulibacter > Candidatus Accumulibacter necessarius. The sequence continues at coordinate 143,907 of NZ_JAZKUM010000008.1, forward strand.
TTTTCGGCACATCCTGGTCGACGAGTTCCAGGACACCAACCGCCTCCAGTATGCCTGGCTGAAACTGCTGGCCGGCCGCGGCAGCGTGACCCCCGAGGCGCCGCCGGCGTGCATTTTCGCGGTCGGCGACGACGACCAGTCGATCTACGCTTTTCGCGGTGCCGAGATCGGCAACATGCGCGACCTGCAACGCGAGTTCGAGTTGGCGAACGTGATCCGTCTGGAACAGAACTATCGTTCGCATGGCAATATCCTCGACGCAGCCAACGCGCTGATCAAACAAAACCGTGGTCGCCTCGGCAAGAACTTGTGGACTGAAGCCGGCGCTGGCGAGCCGATCCGGGTTTTCGAGGCCTATTCGGATGTCGATGAGTCGCGTTTCATCGTCGACGAGGTTGCGGAACTCGTCCGCGAGGGTGTTCCCCGTCATCAGATTGCCCTGCTTTATCGCTCGAACGCGCAGTCACGCGTCCTTGAGCATCACCTGTTCACGGTAGGCGTGCCGTACCGCGTGCATGGTGGCCTTCGCTTCTTCGATCGGCAGGAGATCAAGCATGCGCTCGCCTACCTGCGCCTGATCGCCAATCCGGATGACGATACGGCCTTTGCCAGGGTGGTCAATTTTCCAACTCGCGGTATCGGCACGCGCAGCATCGAGGCGCTCCAGGAGGCGGCGCATGCTGCCAATTCGAGCCTTTACAACGCCGCCGCGAGCCTTGCCGGCAAGGCCGGGACGTCAGTCGCCAGGTTCGCCCGCTTGATCGAAGCCCTGCGTGCCGACACGCAGGCCCTTCTCCTGCCGGAAATGATCGATCACGTGATCGAGGCAAGCGGCCTGCGCCAGCACTATCTGGCCGACAGGGAGGGCCAGGACCGACTCGAGAACCTTGACGAACTGATCAATGCGGCAGCCGCTTTCCTGCACGAAGAAGGGGATCCAATCGATGATGGCGAGGCCACGCTGGATGGCGGGCCGCTCGCTTCCTTTCTGGCGCATGCCTCGCTGGAGGCTGGCGAGCACCAGGCTGGCGAGGGAGAGGAAGCAGTGCAGTTGATGACCGTCCATGCTGCCAAGGGGCTGGAGTTCGACGTCGTCTTCATCACAGGTCTCGAACAGGGTCTTTTCCCGCACGAGAACGCAGCACAGGAGCGCGACGGGCTGGAGGAGGAGCGACGGCTGCTGTACGTGGCCGTTACCCGCGCCCGTCACCGTCTCTATCTGAGCCACGCGCAGACCCGCTTGCTGCACGGACAGACGCGCTACTGCCTGCCTTCGAGTTTTCTCGACGAACTGCCGGCAACGCTGCTGCGCAAGACCAACCGGGGAGCCACCGCCGCCACGCCGGCCGCGAGCGCTGGCTGGCAACCACCAGCCGTCGCCGGCGGTCTGCGGATTGGCCAGAATGTCCGCCATGCCAAGTTCGGTCTCGGGGTCATCGTGTCTACCGAAGGCTCAGGGCCGGAAGCCCGCGTACAGGTCAATTTCGGCACCAGCGGCATGAAGTGGCTGGCGCTCGAGTACGCCCGGCTGACGCCGGCCTGACGCAGGCCGAGAACGAACGGACAGGAGCGGACGCCCAGCTCACGCCATGACGAATGTCTGGGGTGTTTGCCCACCGTTCGTGTGGATAAGCCTGTGGAAGACCTGGCTGCAGAGAAGGCAAGTGGCGGCCAGCGATGGCTTTTTTGCGCTTGCCTAGAAAGCGGGCGCGACACTAGACTGTCGCGTTACGTAAAGTGAGGAGATCGTGATGCCATTTGCCATTCGTATTCATCAGACCGGTGGCCCCGAAGTCATGTGCTGGGAAGAAATGGAAGTCGGCGATCCGGCACCCGGTGAGGCACGCGTGCGTCACCAGGCCGTCGGTCTCAACTACATCGACATCTACCATCGCAGCGGCCTTTATCCGCTGCAGTTACCGAATGGCCTCGGCCTGGAGGCTGCCGGCGTGGTCGAGGCCGTCGGCGCCGGGGTCAGCGAGCTTTGCCCGGGTGATCGCGTTGCCTATGCGGGTGGTCCGGTCGGAGCCTACAGCCAGGTGCGCTGCCTGCCCGCCGACCGGCTGCTGAAGCTGTCGGATGCGGTGGACTTTCGCACGGCAGCGGCGATGATGTTGCAGGGCCTGACCAGTGCCTATCTGCTGCGCCGCACCTATCGCGTGCAGCCCGGTGACTTCGTGCTGATCCATGCCGCAGCGGGCGGCGTTGGCCTGATCGCCTGCCAGTGGGCAAAGGCGCTCGGGGCAACGGTGATCGGCACCGTTTCTGGCCCGGCCAAGGCGGCGCTGGCGGCCGCGCATGGCTGCGACCACGTGATCGACTATACGCACGAAAACTTTCCTCGCCGGGTACGTGAAATCACCGCCGGCGAGGGAGTGGCAGTGGTCTACGATGGAGTTGGCAAGGACACCTTTGCGGGCTCGCTTGACAGCCTGCGAACCTGCGGCATGCTCGTCAGTTTCGGCAACGCATCGGGTCCGGTCCCGCCATTCGACCCGCTGCTGCTGTCGCAGAAAGGCTCGCTGTTCCTGACCCGGCCGACGCTGATGCATTATACGGCCAGGCGCGGTGACCTGGTGGCGCTGGGCGCCGAGCTGTTCGACGTGGTCGGCTCGGGCAAGGTGAGAGTCGAGATCAATCAGACTTACCCGCTGGTCGAAGTGGCCACCGCGCATCGCGACCTCGAAGCACGCAGGCATACCGGATCGACGATCCTGCTGCCCTGATGGAGCGTTTGCGTGCCCGGCTGGTCGCTCTCCGTTACATGCTGGCGACGGCATGGCCGATCGTCCTCATCACGGCAATCGGTTTCATCGTCGCCTATCAGTTCGTCGCGCCAGAGCCGCCCCGGCGCATAACGATCACCACCGGCAGCGAAGCCGGCGCCTATTATGCCTATGCCCGGCGCTATGCGTCCGTGCTGGCTGCGAGGGGCATCACGCTCGAGGTGATGACATCGGCGGGTTCGCACCAGAACCTCGAGCGCCTCGAGAAAGGTGAAGCTGACGTTGCTTTCGTGCAGGGGGGGATTGGTGCCAGGGCATCCAGCGACGACGACGATGAACCCGGCCCCCTGCGTTCGCTCGGCAGCGTGGCCTACGAGCCCGTGTGGGTCTTCTATCGCGGCGAGCAGCGAGTCGATAAGCTGTATCAACTCGCCGGCCGGCGCGTCGCCGTCGGCGAGGACGGCAGTGGTATTCGGGGTCTCGCGCTGCAGTTGCTCGAGGCCAACGATATCAAGCCCGACAGCCCCGATCTGCTGCCGCTGGCTGGGCTGACCGCAGCCGAGGCGCTGCAGCAGAGCGAGATCGACGCGGCCTTCATTGTCGCCGCTCAGGAAGCGCCTGTCGTCCAGGTCATGCTGCGTTCGCCGGGACTGCGGGTGGTCGGCTTGAGCCAGGCCGACGCCTATCTGCGCCGTTTCCCTTTTCTGTCGAAGGTCGTGCTGCCGCGTGGGGTCGTTGATCTGGTACGCGATGTGCCACCGCGAGATACGGCGCTGCTGGCAACCACGGCCAATGTCATCGTTCGCGACGATCTGCATCCGGCGTTGGCCAGTCTGTTGCTGCAGGCAATGACCGAGGTTAACGGCAGGGGCGGTTTTTTCCAGCGTGCCGGCGAATTCCCGGCTTACAAGGATCAGAGCTTTCCCCTGTCGACCGACGCTGCGCGCTATTACCAGTCCGGGCCACCCTTCCTGCAGCGCTATCTGCCTTTCTGGCTGGCGGTGCTCGTCGAGCGCCTGTTCGTGATGATCCTGCCGCTGGTCATGGTCCTGCTGCCACTGTTGAAATTCGCGCCGGCAATCTACAGTTGGCGAGTACGTTCGAAGATTGTCCGTTGCTACGGTGATCTGAAGTTCCTCGAAAATGATGTCCGCCAGCACTACAACCCGCCACAGCATCAGGAGTACGTGGCCCACCTTGAGCGCATCGAGAACACAGCCAGCACACTCAATATTCCACTGGCCTTCAGCGATCTGCTTTACACTCTGCGGGAGCACATCAACCTGGTTCGTGAGGAGCTTCACCTGCTCGCCACGACTCATGACAAGGACCAAGAACAATGAAATCCTTCCTGATTGCGAATCCAAAAGGGGGTTCCGGAAAATCAACACTGGCGGTCAATCTGGCTGGTCACCTCGCGCGCAGCGGACACCGGGTAATGCTTGGTGACGTCGATCGCCAGCAGTCCTCGCGGGAATGGCTGCGGTTGCGGCCATCGGTCCTGCCTACGATTCGCAGTTGGGAGATCGAGCCCGGGAAAACCGCCAAACCACCCAAAGGTACCACCCACGTCATCCTCGATACCCCGGCGGGTTTGCACGGCAAGGCGCTCGACACCGTGATCAAACAGGTGAATCGGGTCCTCGTCCCGGTACAACCGTCGCTGTTCGACATTCTGGCGACGCGCGATTTTCTCGAGGTGCTGCTGGCAGAAAAAGCGGTACGCAACGAACAAGCCTTCGTTGCCGTGGTCGGCATGCGCGTCGATCCGCGTACCCGTGCGGCGGCCGAGCTCGAACGCTTTCTCGCCAAGTACGACCTGCCGGTCCTCACCCATCTGCGCACAACACAGCTCTACGTGCAGACAACCATGCATGGGATGACGATGTTCGACCTCTCGGCATCGCGCGCGGCCAGAGACATGGAGCAGTGGCAGGCGATCATCGACTGGGTGAATAGCTAGGCTGCTGCAGGCCGGCCAACCGGGTCGATTCCCGGTCGCCGGCGGGTACTGCAGCCCGGCGGCCAGGCGTGGGTGAGCGCCCGCAGACGGTGGCCGAAGCCGGCAACCGCCATGACTTCAGGTCGCGATCACCGTCTCCAGCCAGCCCCCTGGGGGTAGAATGCCCGGATGCCTGAAACCCCCTTTATCCATCTTCGCCTGCACAGTGAGTACTCGGTCACCGACGGCATCGTCCGTCTTGGCGATGCCGTCGCTCGTGCTGCCAGCTACGGCATGCCGGCCCTGGCGCTGACCGACCTCGCCAATCTGTTCGGTCTGGTCAAGTTCTATTCGTCGGCGCGCAGCAAGGGCGTCAAACCGCTGCTCGGCAGCGATGTCTTCATCGCTAACGAGACCGAGCCCGATCGCCCCTATCGCCTGTTGCTGCTCTGTCGGTCGCGACAGGGTTATCTGCAGCTCTGCGAATTACTGTCGCGTGCCTATCTTGCGCCGCGTGTTCGCGGGCGGGCCGAGATCACCCGCCGAATGCTGCAGGATGTCGGTGTCGATGGACTGATCGCGCTCTCCGGCGGCATTGCCGGCGACGTCGGCGAAGCTCTGTTGCAGGGAAATCGAGATCAGGCGGCGACCCGCGCCGAACGTTGGGAGGCACTCTTTCGTGGCGCCTTCTACCTTGAAGTGCAGCGCTATGGACAGGCGCAGCAGGAGGCGCTGGTCGCTGCCACCGCGGATCTGGCGGCGGAACTGGAATTGCCGCTGGTCGCCACGCATCCGATCCAGTTTCTCGAACGTGATGACTTCAAGGCGCACGAAGCACGGGTCTGTATTGCCGAGGGCTACATGCTCGGTGATGCCCGGCGCCCACGCCTGTATACCGAGGAGCAGTACTTCAAGTCGGCCGACGAAATGACGGTACTGTTTGCCGATCTGCCCGTGGCGCTCGAGAACTCAGTGGAAATCGCCAAGCGCTGCAATCTGCAGATTACGCTGGGCACGAGCTACCTGCCGGACTTTCCGACGCCCGATGGAGTGACGCTTGACGATTTCCTTCGTCACGAAGCCGCAAGGGGCCTGGAAATCCGCCTGCAGCAGCTCTTTCCAGACCCTGTCGAACGAGCAACTCAGCGCCCCGCCTACGACGCTCGGTTGCAGCTCGAAACCGATACCATCGTGCAGATGGGATTCCCCGGCTACTTCCTGATCGTTGCCGATTTCATCAACTGGGCCAAGCACAACGGCTGTCCCGTGGGGCCGGGACGCGGTTCAGGCGCCGGTTCGGTGGTCGCCTACGCTCTCGGAATCACCGACCTTGATCCGCTGCGCTACGCGCTGCTCTTCGAGCGCTTCCTCAACCCCGAGCGGGTGTCGATGCCGGACTTCGACATCGATTTCTGCCAGGACAACCGCTGGCGGGTCATCGAGTACGTGCGCCAGAAATACGGTGCGGCGGCAGTTTCACAGATTGTCACTTTCGGTACCATGTCGTCGAAGGCGGTCATTCGCGACGTCGGTCGCGTGCTCGACCTGCCGTACAACTTCTGCGACCAGCTGTCCAAACTGATCCCGGTCGAAACCAACAAGCCGCTGTCACTGGCCAAAGCAATCGCCGCCGAGCCGCAACTCAAGGCCAGGATCCAAGACGAGGAAGAAGTCAGAGACCTCTTCGACCTGGCCGCCCGCCTCGAAGATCTGACGCGCAACGTCGGCATGCACGCCGGCGGGGTTCTGATCGCCCCGGGCAAGCTCACCGACTTCTGCCCGGTCTACTCGGCCGATGGCGGCGGCTCAGTGGTTTCCCAGTACGACAAGGACGACGTCGAGAAGGTCGGGCTGGTGAAATTCGACTTCCTCGGCCTGCGCAACCTGACGATCATCAAGCTGGCGGTCGACTACGTCGAGAAGCTGAGCGGCGAACGTCCCGATCTGGCAGCGCTCTCCTTCGACGATCCGAAGGCTTACCAGATCCTCAAGGATGGCAACACGACGGCGATCTTCCAGGTTGAATCGGAGGGCATGAAGAAGCTGGTCAGGAAGCTCGCGCCGGACCGCTTCGAGGACATCATCGCGGTGCTCGCACTTTACCGGCCGGGCCCGCTCGGTTCGGGAATGGTCGACGACTTCATCCTGCGCAAGAAGGGTCAGCAGAAGATCGATTACTACATCGACGATCTGAAGGTCTGTCTCGAACCCACCTACGGCGTCATCGTCTATCAGGAACAGGTGATGCAGATTGCGCAGATCATCGGCGGCTACACGCTCGGCGCCGCCGATCTCCTGCGCCGCGCGATGGGCAAGAAGAAGGCCGAGGAAATGGCGCTGCACCGTGACCTGATGCGCGACGGGGCGAGCAGGAAGGGCTACGACGAGAAGCTGGCGATGCAGCTTTTCGACCTCATGGAAAAGTTCGCCGAGTATGGCTTCAACAAGTCGCATACTGCCGCCTACGCTGTTGTCACCTACCACACCGCCTGGCTGAAGGCGCACCATTGCGCCGCCTTCATGGCAGCCACGCTGTCGTCCGACATGGACGTCACCGACACGGTCAAGATCTTTCACGACGACGCCATCGCCAACGGCCTGCGAATCCTCGGTCCGGACGTGAACGCTTCCGAATACCGCTTCACACCGGTTGACCGAGGCACGATTCGTTACGGTCTCGGGGCGGTCAAGGGAACCGGCGAACAGGCGGTCACCGCGATCCTCAAAGCGCGCGAGGCGGGTGGTCCGTTCAAGGACCTGTTCGATTTCTGCCGGCGCGCCGACAAGCGGCTGGTCAACCGACGCACGATCGAAGCGCTGATTCGTGCCGGCGCCTTCGATCTGCTCGACGACCATCGCGCCCGTCTGATCGCCTCGGTCGGCGTTGCCATGGACGCTGCCGAGCAGGCCGAGCGCAACGCCATGCAGGTCAGCCTGTTCGATATCTTCGAGGCAAGCGACGACGGCGGCGAGCATGGCCCGCAATACGTCGAAGTGCCGCGCTGGAGCGAAAGACAGCAGCTGAATGAAGAGAAACTGGCACTCGGCTTCTACTTCTCTGGCCACCCCTTCCATGGCGTTCAGGCCGAGGTGTCCCGCTTCGTTCGCAGGCCGCTGGCGGCGCTCGAAGCCCGCAAGGAAACGCAGTTGCTGGCTGGCCTGGTGGTCGGCGTACGCAGCAAGTTCACGGCGCGCGGCAAGATGGCGTTTATCCAGATAGACGACGGCACCAGTGCGCTCGAAGTCTCGGTGTTCAATGAACTGCTGGAAGCCGAGCGGAGCAAGATCAGGGAAGACGAGGTGCTGATCATCGAAGGCCGCGTGCAGCGTGACGACTTCGCCGGCGAAGGCCGGGTGAAAATCATCGCCGAACGGCTATTGACGCTTGCGGAAGCGCGCGGCCGGTTTGCCCGCCATCTTCGCCTGTCGCTCAATGGCCAGGCCAGCGGTAGCAACGCGCGCACCGCTGCGCACCGCCTGCGCACGCTGCTGGCACCTTATACGCCGGGAGATTGCCCGGTCAGACTGGCGTATCACAACGGTGATGCGATCTGCGAGCTGGCTTTTGGCGACGCCAGTCGTGTCCGCCTTGAAGACGATCTGTTGACGGCATTGCGCGAATGGTTGAGCAGCGACAATGTCAGTGTGGACTATCTTTGAGATCGCTTTCCCGGCCGGAAATTGCCTGCTGCTCTCGGCGCAGCCCCGCAGTTGCGAGCGCTCGGTCAGGTGCTGGTGCTGATCGACCAGACGCTATTCGATTGTTCGCAAGGTGACTGGCGCGGCGCGACTTCAACCAGCATCAGGCGGCAATCGCTGCTCCAGAGCATAAAGCTCTTCGGCCGTCTCCCGACGGCGGACGAGATGGGTCTGCGTGCCGTCGACCATCACCTCGGCAGCACGCGGTCGGCTGTTGTAGTTCGAACTCATGGCCATGCTGTAGGCCCCGGCCGACATGATCGCCAGGAGATCGCCAGCGGCGAGCACGAGTTCGCGGCCACGGCCGAGAAAATCACCTGATTCGCAAACCGGACCGACGATGTCCCACGGTAGCGCAGCCCCTTGCCGAGGCACGACCGGAACGATGTCGTGCCACGATCCGTACAATGCCGGACGCGCGAGGTCGTTCATCGCCGCATCGACGATGGCGAAGTTCTTGACCTCGCCGGGCTTCAGGTACTCGACTCGGGTTAACAGCAGACCGGCATTGCCGACCAGGCGGCGCCCCGGTTCCAGCAGGATTCGCAGATGCCGCTGCTTGAGCTTCGCCAGCATGGGAAGCAGATAAGCCTTGACGGTCGGGGCCTCTTCGTCGCGATATTGGATGCCGAGGCCACCGCCGAGGTCGATGTGATGCAGGACGATGCCGTCGGCCGCCAGTTGATCGACAAGCACGAGTACCTTGTCGAGCGCTTCGGAGAAAGGTGCAGGATCGAGCAACTGCGATCCGATGTGGCAGTCGATACCGCTGATTTCGAGGTTGGCCAGGCGCGCTGCCTGCCGGTAGAGCGCCAGCGCGTCTTCGTAGGCGACGCCGAACTTGTTCTCCTTGAGACCGGTCGAGACATAGGGGTGCGTCCGGGCATCCACATCCGGATTGACCCGCAGGCTGATCGGTGCCGTCCTGCCCAGCTTGCCGGCGACGGCATTGAGACGTTCGAGTTCGCCGGCCGATTCGACGTTGAAGCAGAGGATGCCGATGGTCAGCGCGAGTTCCATCTCGGCAGCCGTCTTGCCGACGCCCGAGAAGACGATCTGCCGCGGGTCGGCGCCGGCAGCCAGAACGCGCTTGAGTTCGCCCGCGGAAACGATGTCGAAACCTGCGCCGCGCCGCGCCAGAACGTCAAGCACGGCGATGTTGGAGTTGGCCTTGACGGCATAACAGACGAGCGAATCGATGCCGCGCAGTTCCTGCTGGAACTCGTCAAGCGCTGTCTCGAGCGCGCGCCGCGAGTAGACCCAGCACGGCGTGCCAAACCGGGCAGCGATGTCGGGCAGTGGGACAGATTCGGCATGCAGGACGCCGTTCCTGCCGGCGAAAGCACTCATCGGGCAGGGTCTCCTGCCGTGTTAGGATCCTTGGGATCCTTGGCACTGGTAGCCGTTGTCGGCGATGGAACTGCCGTCGGAGCAACCGGCGCAGTTGCTGTTGCCGGCTTGGGGGGGAGCGTCAGCCCTCCCCGGTTACCGCAGCCGCCAAGTGTGATGGTCGCCAGAAAAGCCAGCGCAAGATATAGCCGCATAGGTCACTAGGTCAAAACAGGGGATGTTAGCACAGGATGAATGATAGCGAATTCAACGCGCTCGCCGACGCAGCGCTGAAGCAGATCGAAGCCGGTCTGGAACGAAGTGGCGCCGACATCGATTTCGAGATGGTCGCCGAACAGGTGTTGGAAATCGAATTTGCCGATGGCAGCAAGATCATTGTCAATCGCCACGACGCGGCGCAGGAGATCTGGGTTGCCGCCCGGTCGGGCGGCTTTCACTACCGCTGGGACGGTCGTCGCTGGCTCGATACACCTCGTGACGAGGAGCTGATCGCCGCACTGTCGAAGCTCATTTCGCAACAGGCCGGGCAGGTAGTATCGCTTCTTCAGCAGTAGATTGGGCAACTGCTTGACCTTGTCAGTCTGCGATATTCATCGACCGTTGTTTCGCCTGCGTAATCTTTCGGCAGGACATTCCTGCGGGTAGTACTCGCAGTCACATCGTCAATTGCAGACGTACCCCCGCGACGGTCGAGTCCGGCAGGTAAAAACCCGGGTTGAGGATGCGCTGGATGAGCGGCTGCACCACCACGCCGGGCAGAACCTGCGCCTGGTAGGTCAGCTCGACGACCGTTTCGTTGTTCGACGACAGCGGAACACCGGCTTCGCTCGCCAATTGCAGCTGCCCTTGCGGGTCGGCATGGGCGCGTGTCGCGGCAAGGCCGAAGGTGTCGTTCTCGCGGCCGGCGAAGGGCCCGCGGAAGCTGAGACCGGCGCTGACCGAATAGCCAAGCGTGCTGGTCCGGCCGTCGGTGAATCCGTAGCGGGCGAAGAGTGTCAGGTCGCGTTGCGTTTCCGGCACGCGATAGACCGTCTGTTCCGCCAGCAGATAGGCACCCCAATGGGTCGAGGAGAGGGGTTCGCCGGCAGCATCGACGGCTGACAGTTGCGGGAAACGTGGCGAGAAACGCCAGAGCCCGACGGCCAGCTTGCTGATCGGCGAATAGTCGCCATCGTCGTCAGCGCCGCCGGGCGGGTCGACGAGCAGTCCGGACTTGAGCGGACTGAAGCCGACTTCGCCGATCAGCATGCTGCCAACGCCGCGCCGCCAACTCATGTTCGGGCCGGCCGTGTCGATGCGCTCGCTCGCGATGCCACGCGTGACCGCCAGCATCGCATACCAGGCGGGATCGGGATCGAGGCGCAGACGTGCGCCATAGCTGCTGGTCGCATAGATCGATGGGCCAGCGAGACTGCCGAAGTCGGCGGCTTCGGCCGCCATCCCGAACGACGGATGGACAAAGACAGCCGACGAATCGGTGACGTAGAACTCGCTGTCGATCGGGTAGAGACCGGCACGCAGCGACGCCCGGTCATCCAGGAACGATTGCTGCAGCCAGGCCTCGAAGACGCCGCTGCGGTTAACCGGCGCCTCCAGGTTGTCGACGCCCATGAAGCTGCCGACCTTGTTCAGGTTGAATCTGCCGCCGCTGTTGCTGATCAGCGCGAGATACGCCGAACCGCCCTGCCAGCCGATCAGCTTCTCGCCATCGAGCTGGACGGCGAGGTTGAGGTTGCCCATGTAGGCCCCGCCGCGCTGCAACCCGCCTCGGTTGTTGCGCAGGTAGTCGGCGGTGTACGCCAGGTCCACCTGGACACCGGCGTCGAAGAGGCGCTGACGGGCGCCGCCCCAGTCGCCGCTGAGCGTGGATTCCGGCCAGGCGGGCGCCTCGGCGGCGACGCCAGCGGTCTCTGCCGCATCGTCGGCCCGGACGGCACTGGCAAACCCCGACGCCAGCAACAAGGCGAGCAGCATGGTTTTTTGTTGCCGTCTCGGTTCATTCGTGCGTCTCAGCATTTCCTTGCTTCCTTGTTTGTCGTGATCATGACGGTGCTGGCTGGGCGCTGCCTGCTCGCGCAGCCGGTGCAGGGACCGCAGCCACCATGGGGACGGGCCTGAGTTGCCTGGCTTGGCGTTGCTGCCTGGACCTGCGCCAGCCCGATCCGCTGCCCGAGGTCCCGGCAACGCTGGCCCAGCGCGTCGCACCAGCGGCCAGGTAGCAGGCGCCAGCCCATATAGGCGGCGGCGCAGAGGACGACGCCATGAGCGACCAGTTCTTCAAACATGGGGCCCCCCGGTGAGAAAAAGCGCCAGGCGGTAGGTCATGAAAGCCGCGCCGTACGCCAGGACGAACAGATAGCCGGCCATCAGCAATGGGTAACGCCACGAGTTCGTTTCGCGCTTGACCACAGCCAGGGTGGACAGGCATTGCGGCGAGAAGACGTACCAGGCAAGCAGAGAGAACGCCGTCGGCAATGACCAACCTGCCGCCAGCATGGGCGCAAGCTGTTCTGCCACATCATCGCCGGTGGCCGAGAGCGCATAGACCGTGCCGAGGGCGCCGACAGCGACTTCGCGGGCAGCCATGCCGGGCACCAGGGCTATCGAGATCTGCCAGTTGAAGCCGATCGGCGCGAAAACGACTTCGAGCGCACGGCCAAGCATGCCGGCATAGCTGTACTGGATCGCCGGGCCGATGGCGCCATCCGGGGGCCCCGGGAATGACGAAAGGAACCACAGCACCACCATCAGCGCCAGGATGATGTTACCAACGCGCATGATGAAGATACGGGCGCGCTCGACCAGACCGAGCAACAGATTGCGCGCGTGCGGCCAACGGTACGAGGGCAATTCGAGCATCAGCGGATGCTGCAGACTCTTGCCGACGGTCAGCTTGAGTACAGCCGCCACGGCCATGGCGCTCGCCACCCCGGCTACGTAAAGCACGAACAGCACCAGTCCCTGCAGATTGAACACGCCGGCCACGGACGTTTCAGGGATGAACGCCCCGATTATCAACGCATAGACAGGCAAGCGCGCGGAGCAGGTCATCAGCGGAGCGATCATGATGGTTGCCAGCCGGTCGCGCCAGTTGGTGATCGTGCGCGCGGCCATGATGCCGGGGATGGCGCAGGCAAAGCTCGACAACAGCGGGATGAACGAGCGACCCGAGAGGCCAACGGTGCCCATCAGACGATCCAGAAGGAAGGCCGCCCGGGGCAGGTAGCCCGAATCCTCGAGGGCCAGGATGAAGAGGAACAGGATCAGGATCTGCGGCAGGAAGACCAGTACGCTGCCGACACCGGCGACGATGCCATCGACCAGCAGGCTGCGCAGAATCGTATCCGGCATCTGCACGCTGAGAAAGCCGCCGAGCGCTTCGACGCCGCCCTTGATCAGCTCCATCGGCAGACTGGCCCAGCTGAACACCGCCTGGAACATCAGGAACAGCGTTGCCGCCAGGATGAGCATTCCCCAGAGCGGATGCAGAACCAGACGATCGATCTTCTCGTCCAGGCGGGTGTCGAGTGCCGGCTGGCGCACGGTTGCGGCAAGAATCCGTCGCACTTCGTGCTGCGTGGCGGTGACGTCGGCCACGTCGGGCGGCAGCCAAGTCGGGGGGTGTGGTACATGATCCGGCACAGCCGCTTCGAGTTGGGCGATCAACTCGCTTGCCCCGCCGCGCTTGACGGCTACGGTCCTGACCACCGGCATGCCCAGTTCGCGCGCCAGCGCGGGCACATCGATCGCGATGCCCCTTTTGCTTGCCAGGTCAGTCATGTTGAGTGCCAGGACCATCGGCAGGCCAAGGCGCTTGACTTCCAGAACAAGCCGCAGGTTGAGCTTGAGGTTGGTCGCATCGCTGACACAGACCAGCATGTCCGGGCGCTGCTCAGCGGCGAGCGTGCCGAGGACCACGTCGCGCGTAATCTGCTCATCGATGCTGACGGCGTTGAGACTGTAGGCGCCGGGCAGGTCGAGGATGCAAAACTGCCTGCCCGATGGTGCCGTGAGTTGCCCCTCCTTGCGATCGACGGTGACCCCGGGATAGTTGGCGACCTTCTGACGGCTGCCGGTCAGCAGATTGAACAGCGCTGTCTTGCCGCAATTCGGATTGCCGAGCAGGGCAAGCCGCGATGTTCCATTTGGTGTGCTCATGCCACCACTCCACACAGCGGAGAAACCAGCACCCGTTCGGCTTCGAATCGTCGTAAAGCGAACATCGTGTTGCCCACCCTTACCGCCACGGGGTCGCCGCCTGGACAACCGCGGGCGACGACGCGCACCCGCTCGCCGTCAATGAAACCGATCTCGAACAGCCGCAACGCCAGCTCGCGCTCAGCCAGTTCGCCGCCTGTTGGGACAGGCGCGGTGCTGACGATTGCTTCCTGACCCGTTGGCAGGTCAAACAGGGTGATCAATTGCCCGGGATTCATGTGATTCGCCTCCATCCTTGATGTGCCTCGTCATTTGCATTCATGCGAAAACTCCCGACCACACATGCCTACTGGACGAATCTGCGAAGCTGCCACGTTCGCGACGCAACACTGGCGGGTCTGATCAACACGCGTCTATTCTATATGCGAATCATTCGCATTACCATGGGCTGGCGGGACTTTTTCGGAAATGGCCGGAAAAGCCCGAGCCAGAAGGGCAGGTATTCGCTTGCGGAATACTGCTGCGGCTACAAAAGAAACGCCCCGGCACAAGCCGGGGCGTTTCTGGGACGAGGCGGTTCCTTACTTGTCGAAGGGCGTCGGCCGCGGGGTGTTGTCGGCGGACGGCGGCAGCAGGGGCATCTTGAAACTTGGCTGGTCGCCAGTCAGGGTCTTCAGGAAAGCAACGATCCTGGCATTTTCCTCAGGCGTAAACTTCTTCCCGAGCTGCACGCGGCCCATGGTTTCGACCGCTTCGCTCAGGGTGTCGGCAGCGCCGTCGTGGAAATAGGGATAGGTCAGCTCGACGTTGCGCAAGGTCGGCACCTTGAAGTTGAAACGGTCGGCGTCCTTGCCGGTCACCGCGGAGCGCCCCTCGGCCGGGCTGGAGGCCTTGTACGGTTCGACGACGCCCATTTTCTGGAAGGAATTGCCGCCGACCGCGGCGCCATTGTGACAAGCGACGCAGCCGCTGTCCTTGAAAAGCGCATAGCCTTCCAGTTCGGTCTTGTTGAGCGCCTTCTTGTCGCCCTTCAGCCACTTGTCGAAACGCGAATTCGGGGTGACCAGGGTCTCCTCGAAAGCAGCAATGGCCTGAGTGATGCGGTCGACATCGACCTTGTCAGAACCGAAGACCTTCTTGAATTCAGCCGCATAGCCGGGGATGGACTGCAGCAGGCTGACCGCTAGCTCATGCGTGAACGCCATCTCACCCGGGTTGGCGATCGGACCACCAGCCTGCGCCTTCAGATCCTTGGCACGGCCGTCCCAGAACTGAGCGACGTTGAGGCTGGAGTTGAGCACGGTCGGCGAATTGATCGGGCCCTTCTGCCAGTTGTGGCCGATCGACGTCTTCAGGTTGTCGGAGCCTCCCATGGACAGGTTGTGGCAGGAGTTGCAGGAGATGAAGCCGGACTTTGAGAGGCGAGGGTCGAAATAAAGCTTCTTGCCCAGTTCCACCAGGGCCGGGTTGGTGACCTTGGCGGCGACGATCGGCTTGATCGGCTCGTCGCTGGCGGCCCAGGTTGCAGAAATGCCGGCCATGGCAAGACTGGCGATGAGGATACGTCCTTTCATGATGACTCCCTGACTGAGTTGAAACGAGAAGGTGGTGGCGCCGCTCGGAGAAGGCAGGCGTCGGTCCGCTAAGCCGCCAGTGGAACCTGCAGCAATTACCACTCCAGCAATATAGTTATGCCATCTGTCGCGCCTTTGATCCAGGTCAACGACCAATCAGAATGCTTCGGCGGTCAGGTTGAGCCGACGCTCAGGGCGCGGAGGAGTCCCGCCCGCGGTAGATATTCAACCAGCACGCTGCCGGACTGCGCGGCCATCGGTCGCCGCAAACAATGTGCGACAGATTGGCGCAGTTGCAGTCACGGCGGCGACCAGAGCGTAAAATTCGCCGCTTCGACTCCTGCTCGGTTGCACATCAACCCATGCCCCGAATCAATCAGGCCCAGCGGCCTGCTTTTCTGTTGGCTACCGCGAGCTCGCTGAAGCGGTTGGTGGCGCTGCGCCGGATTGAAGTACTCACGCAGGCCATGGTGCTGGTACTGGCCGTGGCGTGGCTGAAGATTCCGCTCGAGGTCGTGCCAATGACGGCGGTGATTGCGTTGCTCGCCGCCGTCAATCTATGGACCCAATGGCGAGTCGACACCGGTGGCCCATGCTCCCCAGGAGAAGTGTTCGGCCATCTCGCAATTGACGTCGGCTTTCTCGCGGTGCTGCTCTACTTTGCCGGTGGCTCGGCCAACCCCTTCGTGTCGCTGTTCCTGCTGCCGCCGACGCTGGCCGCTGCCATGCTGCCCGCCAGGTACGCCTGGGCGATGGCGACACTGACTCTGCTTGCCTACACCTTTCTGATGTTCTGGAAGCTGCCGTTGCCGCCGCCGCAGGGCGATCTGGCGCAGATCGACGAACTCCTCGCGCGGGCTACCGGCATCGCCACGGAACACATCGCGCACGGCAGCGGCTTTGCTCTTCACGTGCTTGGCATGTGGCTCAACTTCGTCATCAGTGTCGGCGTCGTCGTCGTCTTTCTGACACGCATGGCGGCCGCCCTCAAGGAGCGTGAGCGCGAACTCGCCGCGGCCCGCGAGGACGCGCTGCGCAACGAGCAGATTCTCTCCCTCGGCACCCTCGCTGCCGGCGCTGCGCACCAACTGGGGACGCCGCTCGGCACGATGGCCGTGGTCATCCGCGAACTCGAACTGAACCACGGTGGCAATGCTGAACTGAAAGAAGACTTGCTGCTGTTGCGTGAGCAGGTCGATCGCTGCAAGCAGACGATTTCGCAGATCCTCGCCTCGGCCGGTCAGGAGCGCGTCGAAAGCCAGCGCTCGCTGGCTCTCGACGCCTACCTGCATCGTCTGCTTGACGAGTGGCAGATCATTCGCCCGCACGCCCTCGTCAGCGTCACCTTGCATGGTGAACAGCCAGCGCCGCTGATCGCTGCCGACCGCACGCTCGAGCAGGCGATCCTCAACCTGCTCGACAACGCTGCCGACGCCAACGGCGCAAGCTCCGAAGCGCTGCGTTTTTCAGCCCAGTGGGATGCCGATATTTGCCGCATCGAGATTCTCGATCGTGGGCCAGGCCTCGATGGCGAATCGGCACAGCGACTGGGCGAGGCATTCTTCACCACCAAGGCCGAAACGCGCGGCCTGGGTATCGGCCTGTTTCTCACCAACGCCACTGTCGAGCGCTTCGGTGGCAAGGTCGAACTTTTCAACCGCGATGACCCGCAGGGTGGCGCCTGTACCCGCGTCACCCTGCCGCTGAACCGACTGAAGGCCTGATACCCATGCTTGAACAAACACCGAGACTACCCGACGACGAGCGGTCGACGCTGCTTCTGGTCGACGATGACGACGCTTTTCGACGGGTGCTCGCGCGCGCACTTGATCGTCGGGGCTATGCCGTGACTGTCGCCGCCAACGTTGCAACGGCCCTCGTCAAGGCACACGCGCAAGCCCCTGAGTACGCCGTCATCGATCTCAAGATGCCGGGGGAATCGGGCCTGGTGCTGGTCGAGAAACTGATGGAACTCGACCCGAACACGCGCGTGCTCATGCTCACCGGTTACGCCAGCATTGCCACCGCGGTCGAAGCGATCAAGCTCGGCGCCATCCATTACCTCGCCAAACCCTGTGATGCCGACGAGGTGGTCGCGGCGCTCAACAAGAGCAGCAGCGGCGACTCGGCGATACCGGTCTCGGATTCGCCATTGTCGATCGACCGCCTCGAATGGGAACACATCCAGCGCGTGCTGGCCGAGCATCAGGGTAATATCTCGGCGACCGCCCGCGCCTTGAAGATGCACCGCCGAACGCTGCAGCGCAAGCTCGGCAAACACCCGAGCCGGGAATAGCCGTGACCAATAGCCCCGAGATAGCGCTGGCGCGCATGCGAATCGACAAGTGGCTGTGGGCAGCGCGCTTCTACAAGACGCGCTCGCTTGCGGCCCAGGCGATCGCCGCCGGTCACGTCAAGCTTGATGGCCATACCGTCAAAGCGGCTCGCGAACTTCATGTCGGCGACCGCCTCGATGTGGCGACCGGTGAGGTCCCCTGGACTGTGGTCGTTCGCCGGCTCAACGAACAGCGCCGCCCGGCCATTGAAGCGCAGCAACTTTACGAGGAAACCGCCGAGAGCAGCACGCGGCGTGCGGCGCTCCGGGAAGCAAGACAACTCGCACCGGTTCCCGGCAGCGAACTGCGCGGCCGGCCAACCAAGAAAGCCCGAAGGCAGATCCGGGGCTTCAACGAAGGCTTCTGAGCTTGCCACCATCGCACCAGCCTCCTGCTTGTTCTCGAAGCGCATGAGAAAGATGTCTGGAGCCGCCGCATGAGCTATCGTCTGCTGGCCGACGGCGTCGTCTTTGTGCACTTCCTGTTCATCGCCTTTGTCGTTGGCGGTGGCTTGCTGGTACTGCTCTGGCCACGGCTGGCCCTGCTGCACATTCCGGCCGCCTGCTGGGGCGCCCTGATCGAATTGAGCGGCTGGATCTGTCCGCTGACACCACTGGAAAACGGCTTTCGTCAGGCGGCCGGCGAAGCCGGTTATCAGCAAAGCTTCATCGAATATTACCTGCTGCCGATCATCTATCCGGCCGGACTGACGCGCGGCCTTCAGTTGGCCATGGCGGCGGCGGTGATCGTCATCAACCTGTTTATCTACGGGTGGCTTATGCATCGACGCCGGCAGGCTCGATCCCGCGCAGAGCAGGCCGGGAACGACCGCGGATTTCCCTAGCAAGGGCGGCTGACAGCCTGCCGAACATTGAACGGTCCTGACCGGCGCAGAGCAACCGCCAGCTACGGCCGCACCTGCACAGGGTGTCTGCTACTCTGGCTTACGCCTGGCGCGGGGGTGCGCCTGATCGTAGACCGCGGCCAGATGCTGAAAGTCGAGGTGGGTGTACACCTGCGTTGAGGCGATACTGGCGTGGCCCAGCATCTCCTGCACCGCGCGCAGATCGCCAGAGGACTGCAACACGTGCGAGGCGAAAGAATGGCGAAGCATGTGCGGGTGTACCCGTGCCGGCAGCCCCTGCACCAGGCCACGCCGATGCAGCCGCAACTGGATCATGCGCATGCCCAGACGGGTACCGCGCTGGCTGACGAAGAGCGCCGTTTCGTCGGCTGTCGCCAGCCTGCTGCGCTGCCCAGCCCAGAGCGACACCGCTGCCCTGGCCTTGCTCCCCACGGGCACGAGGCGCAGCTTGCTGCGTTTGCCGAGGACGCGCACCTCGCCGGCCAACAGATCCTCCAGACAGGAAAGGTCGAGCGCCGCGAGTTCGGCGAGGCGCAGGCCCGAAGAGTAGAACAGCTCGAACATCGCCTGATCGCGCAACTGCAGCAGGCTTTCGCCTTCGGTTTCCAGCAGGCGGCTGGCTTCATCGGGCGATAGCGCCTTTGGCAGCGCTTTCGGGCTCTTTGGCGGCCGGACGCTGTCTACCGGGTTGCGCGTGACGGTATCATGTTGGCCAAGCCAGCGATAAAAGCCTCGCCAGGCTGAAAGCGTGCGCCCAAGTGAGCGGCCGCCCAGCCCCCGGGCATGCAGCTGGGCAACGAAACGACGGACATGATGCGCCTCGATGGCGGCGAAGCCGCAGTCGCCAGCCAAGTCTCCGATCAGACTGCAGAGCAGTTCGAGGTCGTGCCGATAGCTCCTGACTGTATGCGCCGACAGTCGTCGGTGCTGGGCGAGTTCGTCCAGGTAGGCGTTGACGCGGGTGGTGCGGGCTCCAATAGTCATTGCTCGGTTGTCAGCTCAGCACGCGCGCCAAGGCGGCCGACGCCATTTCCCCGAGACGCTCGAGGTAAATCGTCCCCATGCCGGCGTAAAAGCGCTCGCCATCCTCACTGCCGAGCGCGATCAACCCGATCGTGCCACCACCATGGCGCATTGCAATCAGCCCTTGCGAGCGAACATGGGTCGAAGCCTCACCGAACCACGAAGAGGTCTCGAAGCCGCTCGTCGAACCACAGTAGGGTTGGGTCAGCGTTTCAGCAAATGTCTGCAACTCCTGGCTGACATCGGCAAATTCAGGCAGCTCGTCACTGCCCTCGGGGCGATGCCAGAGACGCACGGCAACGTGCGGCACGGCGAAATCGTCACGGAGGTGGAAATTCAAGGTGTGCAATACCGACTGAAAACTTCTGGTGGCAATCATCGCAACCGCCAGTCGGTGCATCTTTTGGCTGATCGCATCGTTTTCCTCGCCGAACTGCAGCAACTCGCCCATCTTGCCTTCGAGTTGCTTGTTCTTGTCGCGCAGTGCCAGCATCTGCCGTTCAGTGATCGATATCGTTCGACCACCATGCGGATGAGGCACGACCAGGTTCGCGATCAGATCCGCGTGCTGCTCGAAAAATCGCGGATTCTCCTGCAGGTAACGCGCTACTTCTTCCGATCTCATAACTCAATCTCTCCCTTGAAGACGGTGACGGCGGGGCCAGTCATCAGAACCGGGCTGCCTGTCCCGTTCCAGGCAATGCTCAGCTCGCCGCCGCGCATGGCAACGCACACCGGCGAATCAACCAGGCCGCGGGCAATCCCGGCCACCACGGCAGCGCAAGCGCCCGTTCCGCAGGCCAGTGTTTCACCCACGCCACGTTCAAACACGCGCAGGCGAATCGTGTGCCGGTCCACGACCTGCATGAAGCCCGCGTTAACCCGCTGCGGAAAGCGCGGATGCGACTCGATCAGCGGCCCCTGGCGGTCGACTGGCGCGGTGTCGACATTGACAACCAGCTGGACGGCGTGCGGATTTCCCATGCCAACAGCAGTGATGGCGATTTCATCGTCAGCGAGCGGGAGCACTTGCAGCAGGTCGTCGGTGGCACTGACAAATGGAATCTGATCCGGGGCGAAAACCGGCAGACCCATGTCGACGGTCACCGCACCATCTTCCTCAAGTCGCGGAACGATCACGCCGCGCAGGGTCTCGACGCGAATCTCGCGCTTGTCCGTCAGACCCTGCTCATGCACGAAGCGGACAAAGCAGCGTGCACCGTTACCACACTGCTCGACCTCGCCGCCATCGGCATTGAAAATCCGATAGCGGAAATCAACGCCGGCCAGCCCGGCCTGCTCCACCAGCAACACCTGGTCGCAGCCGATGCCGAAATGGCGGTCAGCGAGGAAGCGCAATTGCTCAATTGTCAGTTCGACCGACTGGCGAACACCGTCAAGAACGACAAAGTCGTTGCCCAGTCCGTGCATCTTGACAAATGTCAGTTTCATCGTCATTCAGGATGGTGCAGCCTGCGCAAGCAGTGACCTGGCCATTATAAAGTCGTCCATGAGGAAGCCGTTGCCAATATCGACGCAGACCGATTCGCGTATGGCGAAGCCCTGCTTGCCGTAGGCCGCGATGGCCGGTTCGTTGCGCTTATTGACCGCCAGAATCAGCGTCGGGCAGCCGACCGTCCGGGCGTGGGAAACCACCTGATCGATGAGTCGGGCGCCAATTCCCGATCGCTGCCGGGCCGGGTCGACGTAGAGCTTGTCGAGCTTCATCTCGCCGCCTCCGGTGACCATGCACGACGAAAACCCGGCCAGCTGGCCATCGACACTCGCCTGATCCCACCAGACCTGCGGCATCGTCAGTTCCTCAAGCAGGCGCTGCCGGCTATAACGCTGCTCGAGCATGAAGTCGATCTGCTCCTGGGTGATGATCCCGGGGTAAGTCTGCTGCCAGACCAGGCGTGCGAGCGCGATAACGGACTCGACATCGGCAGGGGCAACGGGTGCGATCAAGACGTCCAATTGGCTGGCTTTGCCAGTCGGGTCTGAGGCGCGTGTCGCTTGACCCGGCGCTCGTCTGCCGCGGCGGCGGTTGTTGCCTGATTCACCCCGCTTCACGCGCGGACGATTCGTACGCTGTCGGTGCTGCCGGCACGCGGTCCGGCAGACCCAAAGACGAACGCCACCAGGTCGCCCTCGCGTACGATCCCCGCGGCACGGGCAGCCGCTATGGCCAGTCGCAATTGCTCGTTGGCATCGAGGTTCTCGGGTAGTACGAGCGGCTGCACGCCCCAGACCAGCGAAAGTCCACCAAGCACCTGGGCATTGGCCGAGATACCGGCAATCGGGACCCTGGGTCGGAACGCAGCAACCCGATGCGCCGTTTCACCGCTGCGAGTCGGGCACAGGATCGCGGCCACGCCTAGCTCCTCCGCTGCTTGCACCGCGGCGTGCGCGACCGCCCACGCCACACGGTCGCCATCGGCCCCTGCGGCTTCCGGAACGACACGTTGGCGCGGCCAAGCCTCGGCCGACTCGGCAACTTCGCCCATCATGCGCACGGTTTCGTTCGGAAACAGCCCCACCGCTGTTTCTTCCGACAGCATCAAGGCGTCAGTGCCGTCGAGCACCGCGTTGGCCACGTCGTTGACTTCGGCGCGCGTCGGCAAGGGTGAGCGCGTCATCGACTCGAGCATCTGTGTCGCGGTGATCACCGGCTTTCCGGCCATATTGCAGAAACGGATGATCTCCTTCTGCAGCAGCGGTACGCTTCGCGCCGGCATCTGGATGCCGAGGTCGCCGCGCGCGACCATCACCGCGTCGGCCACGCGGACGATATCGGCGAGGTTGTCGATCGCTGCGGCGGTCTCGATCTTGGGCACCAGCGCCGGCCGCATGCCGCGCTTGGGCAGCATGGCGCGTACGCGCTCGACATCTTCGGCCCGGCGTACGAACGAGAGACCGAGGAAGTCCACCTTCGCGGCAATCGCCATCTCGAGCGCCAGTGCGTCGCGATCGGTAAAGGGCTCGACGTGCGCCTCGGCACGCGGCAGGTGCATGCCCTTGCGCGATCGTAGCGTGCCGCCGCGCACGACTTCGGTGCGCACGTCATTACCGACCGAGGCCAGCACGCGCAGTACGATCGCACCATCGGCGAGGTAGACATCGTCATCGGGGCGTACCCAATGCGCCAGGTCGGTCAAGGTCGTGGCGACGTGATGTGCATCGCCCTTGCCGTCGTCGCTGCCGCTCAGGATGAACTCCTGGCCGCTGACGAGTTCCACCTCGTCGCCTGCCACCAGGCCTGAACGGATTTTCGGACCAGGCAAGTCGACCAGCACGCCGATATTGCGGCCGAGGACCTGCGCCAGCTCGCGCACCCGGCGGACGTTGTTGCTGTGCGTCTCCATGTCGGCATGCGCCGCGTTCAACCGCACGACATCGACGCCGGCTTCCAGCAGCTGGCGCAGTGGCCCGGGTGCAGCGGTGGCGGGGCCAATCGTGGCCACAATCTTCGTTCGGCGCATCACTTGCTCCTCGAATGGGTCGGCATCCAGCCTCGGCTGCCGACCAACAAAAAAGCCACCCCAAGGAGTGGCCTAACTGATTGCTTTCGCTGGTGCCCCCAGTCCGAATCGAACCAACACCTGATGATTACAAATCAAAAGATCGATCACCATTTTCTGTTGATTGCCGTTCATGAAATCGACAGAGGAAACAAAACGCAAGCAAAATCAGGTAGTTATACGGGAAAAACCGTTGTTTGACGGTGATCCATGTGGCCATGAGCTGGCCACATGGAATTCTGTCTAGCCAAACCCGGAGCCGGAAACACGAACCGCGAACGCTTGACCCCCGACAGAGTCCGCCACTTTACGCCGCCCGAAGGCGCTGGACAAGCCTTAGCTTTCCTATCCGACACCGATGCGCCGCGGCTGGCGGTTCGCGTCACCGCCGGCGCCAGCAAACCGCGAGCGCTACAACCTGCGCTGACTGTGCGGGGGATATTGCGACCTTCTCCAGGCCCAATTCGATGCGAGTCTGCCCGCTGCCCTGATTCCCTTAGACATCGAGAGCAAGGCTCTATGCCGTTTCGGGTGGACGCGATTCCAGCCATTGCCGCGCGCCGGAAGCCGGAGATGGCCCGCAGGCTTGAAGGCTGGCTGAGTGGCGAGCACAGCGCAAGCCTTCGAGGTGCTGCTGGCCCAAGGCTGGCGCCGATTGTCGATGCACTTCATGAATCGTGTAGACTCTGACTGACTGATTTTGCGCGGAGTACACCTGCCCGACTCCCGCCAGACATTCTGATTATCCCGAGAAAACCCCGGCTCTGCCGGGATCGGGCAGCTCGGATAAGGAAAAGAGACTCGCTGGAACACTGGAAACGCATGTATAAACTTGTTGTTGCTCCACTGATCGCCTACCTCGCCAAACTGCGCTTCCCAGCGCTATTTGCCATCACCGCCGTCTTGTTCATCGTGGACTTCTTCATCCCGGACGTCATCCCGTTCATCGATGAAATCATGCTGGGTCTGAGTGCCGCACTCCTGGGGATCTGGAAGAAGCGGAAAGAGCCGGGGCCAGCCGGCGATAACCGCAGTCAATAACTGTTGGCCTCCACTTGACTTCCCTGGCGCGCAGCTTCAGCCGTTGCTCGTCTGGCTGGCCGCTCCAAACCATAAGCGGCCACTGAGTCTTCGTGGTGTGCTGATTGCAATCGACCCCGAAGAGACGGTCAGGGTTTCATGCCCACCGTCGGCAGTGCAGCGTAACCGGCCGGTGAGTGGAAATAACTGAGGGATAAGATCCGTGTAGCGAGGATCGCTGAAGTAAGTATTCTGAAAGGCCGCTCCTCTGTCCATTGCCGCCGCTCTACTACCCCGAGTCGCCCCGGCGCGCTGGCGGGCCGCCTGATTCTTCCCCGTTCGCCATTTATCCCTTGCCCACGACGCGCCGGGGCAACAAAGTCCTTGACATACTTCGTGTGCGAACTATTATGCTTCGCATGCGTACTAAAATCAAACCAACGCCCTCCGATCCCGGAGAGGTCGTCGCAGCGGCCACAACCGGGGAATCCTCGGCGCGCAGGGTGCGTCTGTTCCACCTGCTGGCGCAGGCCAAGCAGAACCTGTTTCGCTCCGCCAACGACCTGTTCCTGAGCGCGATTGGCCACTCGGGCACGCAGGTGGTTGCCTTGTTCGTCATTCAGGAGCAGGAAGGCTGCCAGCTCAAGGATCTCGGTCGCCAGTTGCAGCTCAAGAGTCCGGCCGTCACGGGCTTGGTGAGCCGCATGGCGGAGAGCGGCCTGATTCAGCGCACCCCTTGCAGCGTGGACGGGCGCGCCAGCCGCCTTCACCTCACCCGCGAAGGCAAAGCCGTGCTGGCCAAGGCCGTGCCGGTGTTCGCCACGCTCAATGCCCAACTCACCGACGGTTTCACTGCGGACGAAATTGCCATCGTCGCCCGCTTTCTTCGCCACGGCACCTGTGTGACCTTTCATCAGGAAAAAGGGCCATGAGCCAGTTCCTCGCCAAGGCCAAGACCGGCGCCGACGTGCCGGTGAGCGGCTATGGCACCGCCGGGGCCAAGGTCTTCTCGGCCGTCATCACCATGAACATCAAGCCGCCGCCTGATCAAGCCGCCACCGGAGACTGCCATGTCCGCCACCGCATCCAGCAAGTCCGCTGACGACAGCAAGAAGACCGCCTGTATCCTGTGTAGCATCAACTGCGGGCTGACAGTGAAAACCGCTGGTCGACACATCAGCAAAATCTTGCCCGACAACGACCACCCGGGGTCAAAGGGCTACCTGTGCGAAAAGGCGCAACGGCTCGACTTCTATCAAAATGGCGCTGACCGACTTACTTCGCCTATGCGCCGGCGTCCAGATGGCAGCTATGAGGCCATCTCGTGGGAGGTGGCGATTCGCGAAGTCGCCGACAAGTTCAAGACCATCCGTGCCCGGCACGGCGACGAAAGCGTCATCTACTACGGCGGTGGCGGCCAGGGCAACCATTTGGGCGGCATGTACGCCGACGCCTTTCTCAAGACCCTGGGCAAGCCCTGGCGCTCGAATGCACTGGCGCAGGAAAAAACCGGCGAGTTTTGGGTGCAGGGCAAGATGTTCACCTGCGGCACGCATCCTGACTTCGAGCACTCCGAGGTGGCATTGTTCATCGGCAAGAACCCCTGGCAGTCGCATGGCTTCGCCCGCGCCCGCATCGTCCTCAAAGAGATCCAGAAGGACCCGGCGCGCAAGCTCATTGTCATCGACCCACGGCGCAGCGAAACCGCGGCCATGGCCGACTATCACCTAGCGATCAAGCCGGGCACCGACGCCTGGTGCCTCGCGGCGCTGTTGGGCATCATCGTGCAGGACAAACTGCTCGCCAGCGACTGGCTGGCCGCGCACACGACCGGCCTGGCGGAGGTGATGCCGCATTTGCAGCAGGTTCCTGTGGCTCGCTACGCCCAGTTCTGCGGCGTCGAGGAAAGCCTGTTGCGCGAGGTGGCGGCTGTGATCGCGCGCGCCCAGAGCGTGGCGGCGATGGAAGACCTAGGCATCCAGATGAATCGCCACTCCACGCTCAACAGCTATCTGCAGCGCCTGGTCTGGTTGCTCTGTGGCCACTACGGCAAGCATGGCACAGCGCACCCGCCCGTGCAGTTCTTCTCGCTCGCAGCCGCAAGCAAGGGCGAGTCGGCTGGTGCGACCAAACGCGTCAAGCAGGAACGGCGCAGCCCGGTAGCGAATGCCAAGATCATCATCGGCCTGGTACCGTGCAATGTCATCGCCGAGGAAATCCTCAGCGACCACCCGAAACGCTACCGTGCCATGCTGGTGCAAAGCGGAAACCCT
Organism: Candidatus Accumulibacter necessarius; assembly: GCF_036625085.1. Lineage (NCBI taxonomy): Bacteria > Pseudomonadati > Pseudomonadota > Betaproteobacteria > Candidatus Accumulibacter > Candidatus Accumulibacter necessarius. Next base: position 170,394 of record NZ_JAZKUM010000008.1, read on the forward strand.
GCGCATTCGCTGGCCGACAGCCAGAAGTTTCGCGAGGCGATGCGGACGCTGGAACTCTCCGTCGTGGTCGATGTGGCGATGACCGAAACCGCGCGCCAAGCCGACTACGTGCTGCCCGCGTGCAGTCAGTTTGAAAAGGCCGAGGCGACCTTTTTCAATCTGGAGTTCCCCGGCAACGTGTTTCACCTGCGCGCGCCACTGTTCACGCCGCTGGAAGGCACACTGCCCGAAGCAGAAATCTATGCGCGCCTGGTCGAGGCAATGGGTGAGACGGGCGAGGCCGACTACGCCCCACTGCGCCGCGCCCTGCGCCTGGGCAAGACTGCCTTCGCGCTGGCCTTCTTTGCCGCCGCCGCGCGCAAGCCCAAGGTGATGAAGTACGCGCCCGTCATTCTTTACCGCGTGCTCGGCGCGACCCTGCCCGAGGGTATGGCCGCTGCCGCCGGTTTGTGGGGCGTGGCGCAGCTGTATGTGCGCGCCAATCCCGGGGCAGCGGCGCGCGCGGGCTTCAGCGGCCTGTCCATCTTTGCGGGCGAGAAGCTGTTTCGCGCCCTGCTCGAACGTCACTCGGGCACCGTGTTCGGCATCGCCGACGAGCACGCCGCCTGGGCGGGCATACGCCACGCCGAACAACGCATCGCGCTCGCCATTCCCGAACTCATTTCCGAGCTGGACAAACTCGCCTCGGGCCCGCCCGCAACGGCAAGCGACTTCCCGCTCGTGCTCTCGGCAGGCGAGCGACGCACCGAGACTTCCAACACGGCAGTGCGCAATGCCGCTTGGCACCGCAAGGGCGTGCTCGGTGCCCTGCGCATCAGCCCACAGGACGCTGCCGCCCTAGGCTGCGCAGACGGCGAAGAGGTTCGCCTGAGCACCCGCCGCGCCAGCGTCAAGGTGCCGGTGGAAATCAGCGACGGCCTGCAACCCGGCCACATCTCGCTGCCCAATGGCCTGGGTGTCGACTACGCCGACAACCCGGGCAGCAATGCGGCGCAGTCGTCACTCCGACGTCGTGGCGTTGCCCCCAACGAACTCACCGACCTCCGCGAGCGTGACTTCCTCGCTGGCACGCCCTGGCACAAGTTCGTCCCCGCGCGGGTGGAGCGCATCACCGCTTCTTGAAGACGCGACAACCGCAAACGGCCTTGTCTTCATGCTTGCGCCGCCTGCCTGTGCGAGCACAGTCCCGGATGCAGCGCCTCGGCCCATATCGGAGCGGTCGCCTTCATCCACCGCTTCGGCTTATCTCGATGGCCGCTGTACTCCGATAAGCCCCCGCTGAATATCGATGCCTCACAATATCGCATTGGCATGGCTTTGATCACCGCCCGAGAAGCTTGAATGGCCGTTGTCAGTCTGTTGCTGACGTAGCCCATGAAAGCATGATCGACTGGTTGTGGCCGGCTGCCGACCCACACCATCCTAGACCCACTGACTGCTTTCCGGAGCGCAGCGGTCGGTCACCCGAGGACAGTGACATCCCCAGCCGAAGGGCCGCTTACCGCTGGTGGCTTCAGGTCCAGGTCGGCGTTGGAGAAGGGTCGCCACCGACAACGGCGCCCAGTTATCGACTGTTGCCGACAGATCCTCGGCACTCGGCGACGGGGGTTACTGCGTAACAGCGACGTGGTGACCAAGGGGTCCCCCTGTTGCTGGCGGCGGTCAGATCGGGATGAGGCAGCGCACTGCCGGCAGAGAGCCAGGCTTTCCTTGTTGGCTTGGATTCGGATTGCTGGCATCTGGCTACGGCTACATGGTGGCTACACAGACCCGAGCATACCTGTGACTTGTGGCTGGAATTCGCCAAGTCCTTGATTATCTGGTGCCCCCAGTCGGAATCGAACCAACGCCTGATGATTACAAATCAACTGCACGACCTTCATGCTACGGGGGCACGCTCTGTGTTGCACGGCTTGATTATAGCTCAAGCGCACGCATCGGTACCACCTTGCCGCCTTCCCGGCAAGAGCCACGGCGCACTTCCAGCAAACGCATCGCAGCAACAGGCTTCGGCAGGGCATGCCGCGGAATCATCCGGGAAAGGTCAACTGCTCTGCCACTGGCCAATCGGCGGCGCAGACCGTCCGGCGCATTCTTTCGCTGTGGTGGACCGCCTGTTAGAATCCCCCTGACTGTCATTTCGATGGAAAACCATGCCAAGCTTCTCGAACCCTTCGGAGATTGCCCGCGAAGCTCTGCGTCTGCTCGCTGTCAGGCGACTGTCGCCTTCACCCGCGAACTACCGGGCCTTGTATAACGAGATCGCGGGCATCGCAGGCGAACCCGCGGAAGCGTTTCCGGAGCAAGGGCTGAAGGCCGTGCTGGGACCGCTGCCCAAGGAAACGGCTGGTCAGCAAAAGCTCGCGAAGCGCTTCGAGCAGGCGCTCTCGGGCAGGAACTGGGAGGAACTCAGGGAGGGTGTGTCGGAGTTGGTCAGGCAGCTCGGCAAGGAACAGGACCTGCCATGGAGCGAACTTTTCAGCGACCTTCTCCGCCAATGGGAGAACAAGCAGGCCGGGCTGACCGTCGCGCGCAAGCGTGAGGCGTTTGAGCGCGTGCTCGCTGGCAGCTCGGGCAATAGCGAGTTGTTGTTCTCGCGATTGCAGGGATTGGTGAAATCGTGGTCTCTCAATGCGCCGGTGGCCGAGGAGGATCCCCTGACCGAGACCGGGGAAGCGGCCGCGGAAGCCGGCATGTTGCCGCTCAATGAAGTCGCAGCGCAAGGTGCCCTCCGCACGAGGGAATTGACGACCGAGCTACGCGATCTGTTCGCCTACACCCTTGAATCGGTTATCGCTACCCAGCTTGCCAATGAACCGGAACTCGCCGCCGACGCCAGGACGCTGGTACACAAGATTCGCACCGCCAGTTCACGCGACTCGCTGGAAGGCCTGTTGGCCGGTATCAAGCGCTTCGCATTCCGGCTGGAGATCCTCGCAGAAGATCGTGCCGAACTCCGCGCGGGTTTGCTCAACTTGCTGCAACTGCTGATCGAGAACGTCGGCGAACTGGTCATCGAGGACCGCTGGCTGGCTGGCCAGATCGAGATCGTCCGTGACATCGTCTCCGGCCCCTTGAACATCCGTTCGATTGGCGACGCCGAAACCCGGCTCAAGGAGGTGATTTTCAAGCAGAGCCAGCTCAAGCACAGCCTCAACGAAGCCAGGGAAAGCCTCAAGCAGATGCTGGCGGGCTTCGTGGACCATCTGGCCGAATTTGCCGATTCGACCTCGGATTATCACGACAAGATCGAAGTCTGTGCCGACAGGATCGGCAAGGCCGAGGACATCACCCAGCTCGAAGACGTACTCGCCGAGGTGATCCGGGAGACGAAAATCATCCAGCTCAATGCGCAGCGTTCGCGTGACGACCTGCGGGCCGCGAGAGCGCGCGTTGGCGAAACGGAGAAGCGCATTGCCGAGCTGCAGGTGGAACTGGACAAGGCCAGCACGCTGGTTCGGCACGACCAGTTGACCGGTGCGCTCAATCGCCGGGGTCTTGAGGAGGCGTTCGACAAGGAGTCCGCGCGTGCTCAGCGCCGCAAGTCTCCCCTCTGCGTTGCCCTGCTCGACATTGACAACTTCAAGAAGCTCAACGACTCCATGGGCCATGATGCGGGCGACGCAGCGCTGATTCACCTGGCGACGGTCATCCGCGAGACGATGCGTCCGCAGGATACGGTCGCCCGCTTTGGCGGCGAGGAGTTCATCATTCTGTTGCCGGAAACACCGGCCGAAGATGCGAAGACCGCCATCGTCCGCCTGCAGCGCGAACTGACCCGGCGCATCTTTTTGCACGACAACAACCGGCAACTGATCACCTTCAGCGCCGGCGTCACCGATTTGCGCCCCGGCGATACGCAGGCATCGGTCACCAAGCGGGCAGACGAGGCGATGTATGCGGCCAAACAGGCGGGGAAGAATCGGGTAACGATTGGCTAGAGCGAGAGGGGTCGCGGCATCGCGCGAACCGGATCCTTCCTCCCGACTCAGTCCGGATGGCCGGCCAGATGCCTGAGCACTTCACCGGCAGCCAGCAAACCGAAGACTGCCGTCACACACACCGACGAACCAAAGCCTGCACAGTTGAGGCCGGTCAGCGGCACGGGCTGCTGGCAAGCATTGGCGGGTGGCGGATAGCGTAATGGCTCGCCGGAAAACACGGCCGGGATACCGAATTTCTTCTTCGCTTCTCTGGTGAAACCGTAGTCCTTCCGCAACAAGGAACGCACTTTCGCGAGCAGCGGATCCTGGATGGTCAGAGCAAGGTCGGCAATCTGGATCCGGCTCCCGTCGATCTGGCCGCCGGCGCCACCGGCGGTGATCAAGGGGGTCGCAGATCGCTTCGACCAGGCGATCATCGCCGCCTTGGTGCGTACCTGGTCAATGGCGTCGATCACGTAATCGACTGCCCCGCCAAGAATCGCCTCGACGTTCTCCGGTGTCACGAAGTCCTCGATTTCTCTGACCTCGCACGCCGGGTTGATGGCCCGGATCCTGTGCGCCATGGCGCTCACCTTGGCCTTGCCGAACTCGCCGTCGAGGGCGTGTACCTGACGGTTGACATTGGACTCGGCGATCATGTCCAGATCGATGAGGGTGATCCTGCCGATCGCCGAACGCGCCAGTGCCTCGGCCGCCCAGCAACCGACTCCGCCAATCCCGACGACCGTGACGTGCGCCTGCTGGAAGCGCTGAAGCGCATCCGCTCCGTAGAGTCGTGCGATACCGCCAAAGCGACGCGCCAGGTCGGTAGAAGTTTCGCTCATGATGGTTTCAGGGTCCGCCTCTCCGGCAAGTGTTGCCGCACAGTTTAGCGGAAAGCCATGCGGCTGGCGGTCCAGCCGGGTGCCGCCAAGGCAACTCACGGGGAACCAGCCTGTTTGTGTCGAGGGGATCTTCCTTCAGGCATGGTCGTCGCGGCGTACCCACCCGATTCATGCCGCTGGCCGTTGGGCGCCATGCTGGGCTAAACTTCGCTTTTTTTGTTCACGAGGAGCTCCAATGCCCATTGTCACCACACCGAGCGGTCTGCAAATCGAAGACATCATTGCTGGTAGCGGTCCGACCGCCAGCGTTGGTCAGCACGTCATCGTGCATTACACGGGCTGGCTGGCCGATGGCAAGAAGTTCGATTCAAGCGTCGACCGCAATGAGCCCTTCCGCTTTCCGCTTGACGGACGACACGTCATCGCCGGCTGGGAAGAGGGTGTTCCCGGGATGAGCGTGGGTGGCGTCCGCAAGCTCACCATTCCCGCTGATCTGGCTTACGGCGCGCGTGGGGCCGGGAAAATGATTCCACCGCACGCAAAGCTGGTATTCGAGATCGAGTTGCTTGATATTGCCTGAGCGATGCCCGAGCGGCCACGCAAGACCCTGGGCCGGTCACCCGCGACACCGCTGGCCGACGCTGCAGTCGCTAGCGGTCGCTCGGCGGTCAGTGACCGGCTGACCAGGGCCAGGCCGGTCGCAGCTCCCGCTCCCGGCAATGCGCGGTCCTCGCTCGAGCTCGGAGCGGCGCCACCAGGGCGCCCCGCCGCGCGCAGTTTCCACGCGGCAACGGCGCCGACGCTGCGTGCTGGAACCTCGGCGGAAGCCGTCGGCCCGGCGAGCAGTGCAGCACCTGTCGGTGTACGTATTTCCAAGTTGATGGCCGAGCGTGGCCTTTGCTCGCGCCGCGATGCCGACGAGTACATTGCCCGTGGCTGGGTCTTCGTTGATGGGCAACGGGTCAGCGAACTCGGTACCCGTGCGGATCCGGCAGCGGTGATTGTGCTTGACCATCAAGCGCAAGCGAACCAGCAAAGCCGGATGACGATTCTGCTGCACAAGCCCGTTGGCTATGTCTCCGGTCAGCCAGAGCCCGGCTTCACGCCGGCGGTGACGCTGATCCAGCCGAACACGCAGCACCGTACGCCCGGCGCGCCGGTCTTCCATCCTTCCTGTCTGAAGGGGCTGGCACCTGCCGGCCGGCTCGACATTGACTCGACCGGCCTACTGGTACTGACGCAGGATGGGCGGGTGGCGCGCCAGCTGGTTGGAGAGAACTCGACGATTGACAAGGAATACCTGGTACGCGTTGAAGGCCACCTCGACGCCAGGGGTCTTGCTCTTCTCAACCACGGACTCAGCCTCGATGACCGCAAGCTGAAGCCGGCGAAGGTCGAGTGGCTCAACGACGATCAACTTCGCTTCGTTCTGCGTGAAGGGCGAAAGCGGCAGATCCGGCGAATGTGCGACCTGGTCGGGCTACGTGTCACCGGGCTCAAGCGGGTCCGCATTGGTGCGGTCCGGCTCGGCGACCTGCCGCTTGGCCAGTGGCGCTTCCTGCGCCCGGACGAGGCCTTCTGACGAACGCCAGGCCCGAAACGGTTCGCGTTCGTCGTCGGCGAGTCAGAGGATCACCGGCTCCGGCGTCAGTTCCACGCCAAAGCGCGCGCGAACATCGGCCTGAACAGCTCTGGCCAGGGCGATCACCTCAGCACCTTGCGCGCCACCGCGATTGACCAGCACCAGCGCCTGTTTCTCGTACATCCCGACACAGCCGAGGTCACGGCCTTTCCATCCACTCTGCTCGATCAGCCAGCCGGCAGCGAGCTTGACGCTGCCATCGGGCTGCGGGTAGCAGGGAAGATCGGGATGAGTCCTGCGTAGTCGCTCGGCGACTACTCCATCGACCAGAGGATTATGAAAGAAGCTGCCGGCGTTGGGGACGACCGCTGGATCCGGCAGCTTGCGGCTGCGAACCGCGATCACTGCTGCGGCAATCTGCTGCGCAGTCGGGCGGGTGGTCTGCTGGCGGTCGAGCTCGGCCGCCAGGTCAGTGTAAGCCGTCAGCGGGTGCCAGGCCTTCGGCAGGCGGAAGGTGACGCGGGTGATCACGCGGCAGGCGTCGAGGTGCCAGCCCTGCTGCTTGAAGACGCTGTCGCGATAGGCAAAACGGCAGGCTGTTCGATCCAGCCGCAGTAACCTGCCGCTTGGCATGTCGAGTGCTTCGAGGGACAGGAAGCGATCAGCAACTTCCAGTCCATAGGCGCCGATATTCTGGATGGGCGCTGCGCCGACTGTGCCGGGGATCAGCGCCAGGTTCTCGAGTCCCGGCCAGCCCTGCTCCAGCGTCCAGGTGACCAGCTGATGCCAGTTTTCACCGGCACCGGCGCGGACGTACCACGCGTCGTCGTCCTCGCCGATCAGTTCGCGGCCGCCGATCGCCATGTGCAGCAACAGGCCGTCAAAGTCGCCGCTGAACACCAGATTGCTGCCGGAACCGAGGACGAAGCGACGCAGGGCGCTGCTGCCGACGACCTGCCGGAGTTGATCGACGTTGCTGATCTCGGCCCAGAACGCCGCCTTGCCGGGCAGGGCCAGCGTCGTTCGCGAAGCCAGCTCGACGTCACGCCGCACGAATTCGGGAAGTTGCACGCCGGTCATTGTCTCTTCATGCGCTGGCTCAGAGCAGAGGCGCCAGCCAGCGCTGGGCCTCGGCAATACTGAAGCCGGCCCGCTGCGCCCAGTCTTCGAGCTGGTCACGAGCAATCTTGCTGACGGCGAAATAGCGTGCTTGCGGGTGCGCCAGATAGAAGCCGGAAACCGCTGCCGCCGGCGTCATGGCGAAGGACTCGGTCAAGCCCATGCCAGCGTTGCGCGGCGCCTCGAGCAACTCGAACAGCGCGCGCTTGGCCGTATGATCGGGGCAGGCCGGATAACCGGGCGCTGGCCTGATGCCGCGGTATTCCTCTCGGATCAGCGCCTTGCGCTCCAGTACTTCGTCGCTGGCGTAACCCCAGTAGTCTCGTCGTACCTGCGCGTGCAGCCACTCGGCACAGGCTTCGGCCAGGCGGTCGGCGATCGCTTTCAACATGATCGCATGGTAATCGTCATGGGCGGCGGCGAACTCCGCGAGCTTCGCCTCGATGCCAAAACCCGCGCCGACGGCAAAGGCACCGATCCAGTCCGGCGTACCGCGTTCGGCGATGAAATCGCTCAGGCAATAGTGCGGCTTGCCTGCCGGCCGCTCCTGTTGCTGGCGAAGGTTGTGCCAGATCATTAGCTGCTCGTTGCGGCTTTCCTCGGCGTAGATTTCGATGTCGTCACCGACGGCATTGGCCGGGAAGAGACCGAACACGGCGTTGGCGCTCAACCACGTCTCGCTGACCACTCTTTGCAGCATCGCCTGCGCGTCGCTGAACACGGAACGAGCAGTCGGACCGACAACGGCATCGTCGAGGATCTTCGGGTAACTGCCGGCAAGATCCCAGGTCTGGAAAAAAGGCCCCCAGTCGATGTATTCGGTCAGGGTCGCCAGATCAACCTCACGTAGCACATGGATGCCAGGCTTGCGCGGTGCGCTGGGTCGGTAGGCGGGATCGCCGTTCCAGGCAAAGCGGTTGCCCCGAGCAAGGGCGAGCGGCACGAGTGCGATGCCCTTCTTGTTTGCGTGTTGGGCGCGCACCTTCTCGTGATCGGCGGCCAACTCGGCCCGGAAACCATCGGCGTGGTCGATCGACAGCAGACGGGTGACGACGCCAACCGCCCGCGAGGCATCCGGGACATAGACCACCGGTCCGGAGTAGTTCGGCGCGATCTTGATCGCCGTATGGGCGCGGCTGGTTGTGGCGCCGCCGATCAGCAGGGGCACCGGCGGGCCGCCATCGGCGCCGCTGGCAAAGCCCAGACGTTCCATCTCGGCCGCCACGTGGCTCATTTCCTCCAGCGACGGCGTGATCAGGCCGGACAGGCCAACCGCCTGAGCGCCCTGTTCCCTCGCCGCCTGCAGAATCTTGTCACAAGCGACCATCACGCCCAGATCGATCACCTCGTAGCCGTTGCAGCCGAGCACCACGCCGACGATGTTCTTGCCGATATCGTGGACGTCGCCCTTGACTGTGGCGATGACGATCCGGCCCTTGCTGCTGACACCGGTACGCAGCTTCTCGGCCTCGATGAAAGGAATCAGGTGCGCCACGGCCTGCTTCATCACCCGTGCCGACTTGACCACCTGTGGCAGGAACATCTTGCCGGCGCCGAAGAGATCGCCAACGACGTTCATGCCGTTCATCAGTGGACCTTCAATCACCGACAGGGGCGGCTTGCCGGCCGTGGCCAACGCGGCGCGGCATTCCTCCGTATCGGCGACGACGAAGTCGGTGATTCCCTTGACCAGGGCATGCGTCAGGCGTTCCTCGACTGGCAGTTCGCGCCAGCTGAGATCGGGGCCGCTGTCCCTTGCCTTGCCCTCGCGGACGGTCTGGGCAAATTCGACCAGAGCTTCGCCGGCGTCGGGGCGGCGGTTGAGCACCACATCCTCGACCTTGTCGCGCAGGATCGGGTCCAGCTCGTCATAGACGCCGAGCATGCCGGCGTTGACGATGCCCATCGACAACCCTGCCTGTATCGCGTGGTAGAGGAACACGGTGTGAATTGCTTCGCGCACCGGATCGTTGCCGCGGAAGGAGAAGGAGACGTTGGAGACGCCACCGGAAATCTGCGTTTCCGGCAACCTGGCGCGGATCCAGGCACAGGCGTCAATGAAGTCGACCGCATAGTTGTTGTGCTCTTCGATGCCGGTGGCAATGGCGAAGATGTTCGGGTCGAAGATGATGTCCTCGGGTGGGAAAGCCGCCTGCTCCGTAAGCAACTGGTAGGCGCGCGCGCAGATCTCCGTCTTGCGGGCATAGGTATCGGCTTGGCCCGCCTCGTCAAAGGCCATCACCACTACCGCCGCACCATAGCGCCTCGCCAGCCTGGCCTGGCGAAGAAACTCGGCCTCGCCTTCCTTCATCGAAATCGAGTTCACGATGCCCTTGCCCTGGATGCACTTGAGGCCAGTCTCGATGATCTCCCACTTCGACGAGTCGATCATGATCGGCACCCGCGAGATGTCCGGCTCGCTGGCGATCAGCTTGAGGAAGCGATCCATCGCCGCCTTCGAATCGAGCATCGCCTCGTCCATGTTGATGTCGATCACCTGCGCGCCGTTTTCCACCTGCTGGCGGGCAACCGCCAGTGCATCGTCGAAGCGGCCTTCGAGAACCATCCGGGCGAAAGCCCGCGAGCCGGTGACGTTGGTCCGCTCGCCGACGTTGACGAACAGCGAGTCGCGGCCAACGTTGAACGGCTCGAGACCGGACAGACGCAGTTTCCTCTCCGGCAGCGGTACGCGGCGGGGCCTGACGCCGGCAACACCATCGGCAATGGCGGCGATGTGTGCCGGTGAGGTGCCACAACAGCCACCGACGATATTGACGAATCCCTTCCTTGCCCAGTCGGCGATTTCTGCCGCCAGTTGCTCCGGCGTTTCGTCGTAGCCGCCGAAAGCGTTGGGCAGGCCGGCATTCGGGTGTGCCGAGACAAAACAATCGCAGAGATGCGACAACTCCTCGACGTACTGGCGTAGTTCGCCGGCACCAAGGGCGCAGTTGAGGCCGAAGCTCAGCGGCCGGATGTGGTTCAGCGAGTTCCAGAAAGCTTCGGCGGTCTGCCCCGACAGCGTCCGTCCGGAGGCATCGGTGATCGTGCCGGAAATCATCACCGGCCAGCGCCGACCGACCGCCTCGAAATGCTGTGCGATGGCGAACAGCGCCGCCTTGGCGTTCAGCGTGTCGAAGACGGTTTCAACCAGCAGCATGTCGGCGCCGCCTTCGCAGAGCCCGCAGATGGCTTCGGCGTAGGTGGCAACCAGTTCGTCGAAACTCGTGTTGCGGTAGCCCGGGTCGTTGACGTCCGGTGAGATCGACGCGGTGCGCGAGGTCGGCCCGAGAACGCCGGCGACATAGCGGGGCTTGCCGGGATTGCGGGCGGTGAACTCATCGCAGACCGCCCGCGCCAGTTGGGCGCCGGCAAAGTTGAGTTCATGGACAATGGCCTCAAGGTGGTAATCGACCTGCGAAACCCTGGTCGAGTTGAAGGTGTTTGTTTCGATGATGTCCGCACCGGCTGCCAGATATTCGGCATGGATCGCCTGGATGATGTCGGGACGGGTCAGCAGCAATAGGTCGTTGTTGCCCTTGAGGTCATGCGCGTGGCTGGCGAAGCGGCTGCCGCGGTAATCGCGCTCCTGCAGACCACGGCGCTGGATCATCGTGCCCATTGCCCCGTCGAGCACCAGGATGTGTTGTTCGAGACGGTCTTTGAGTTCGGCGGTACGGTCAGGCTGCATGGATAGTCCTTTACTTCTACACTCGTCTGGTGTGGCTTTTGCAAAACAAAAAACCCGTCGGCGCAAAGCTCGACGGGTCTTGGTGGGGGCCTCGCTTTAGCGGAATTTCTAACGCGCCCGCAATCGTGATGTCAAATCGGCGCCCACCCCGGGCCAGTCCGGGGCAAGCGCGCGAATCTACTCGCCAGGGACTCCATTGTCAAGGCAGCCTGGCGTCTGGAGCGCCTCTACCGCCTTCGTCAATCGTGCGGCGCGTTGGCGTAGGCTGCGTCGCGGGTCTCGATGTGCCTGACCAGGAAGGCCAGCATGCTGCGTGCCTGCCCAGGAATAAGTTCCGTTCGGCCGACCCGATGGGTGTCGACCATGGCGGCAAGTGCGTCCAGCATGTCGGCGTGATCCTCGACGTGTTGGTCGAAACCATCGTAGCTGTCGAGCCGCATCAACAGTTCTTCGGACAGAAAATGCGCCTTGCTGTAATCCACCAGCCGCTCCAGGATCCGGCCAATCTCCTCGCCAGTGGCACGGTCCTCGACAACAGCGCACAGGGCATTGATCAAGGCCACCTGAACGCGGTGCTCGCCGTCCAGGGCGGGATTCGCACTGGGGGTGGGTGGGGCAAAAGGCGACATGACATCCTCCAGTCAAGAACGGCGCTGACAACCCTGACCGACAGCATAACACGGCGGCGAAAGCGCGCCTGCTCTCAGCCCTCGCCGATCACCAGGCGGCTGTCGCCCTCCAGCCGATACGCCGGTATCACCAGATTGGCTGGCGCCGGACCGGCTCGGAAAACGCGGCCGGCAAGGTCGAACTTCGAGGTGTGGCAGGGGCACAGGAACTCGCGGTGGGCCCCCGCCCCGCCTCGTAGCTGCGGGGTGCAGCCCTGGTGGGTGCATTGTCCGATGGCGACAAAGATGTCGGGACGCAGCGCACGATGACGGTTGCGACAGTTCTCCGGTTGCAGCGAATGCTCGGAGTGTGGATCGATGAGCCCGCTTTCGTGGTCAGCCAACGCCATCACTTCCTCGGCTGTTCGCCGCAGGATCCAAAGCGTGCGCCCCTGCCAATCGATGACACGGAGTTTTCCCGGCGGCAGGTCCGAGAACTCCGCGCTAACCGGATTGCCGGCCGGCGGCCCGGGACTTTCAGTCAGGTAGCGAGCGGCGCCGACGCCGGCGCCGAGCAGGCAGAGACCCACCAGCACCTGGCGGCGTCGCCGGTCTGGATCGCTGATCGAATCATCACTCATGATGGGTTCTCCTGGGCTCTGGACTCCGCGGGCGGCGCGGGTGTCGACCCCTGCCCTCTGACCATTCAGTCCGCTTTCCTCGGTATCGCTCCCGAGAAGCTGTGGCGAACGGCTGCCGCGCCGGGAACGATAACATCAGCACTCCCTGCTGCAAAATCGGCGCCTTGTCCTATGTGGGATGCGCCTGAGCGACGGGCGTGTTTCCACCAAGTCTGGAAACTCGAAAGCCCCGGCATGTGCCGGGGCTTTCTTGACCGAAGAAACTGGCTGACCTGATCAGAACTTCAATGTCAGGCCGATGTAAATCGAGCGACCCTGCATGGGGGACCGCGGTTCCCCATGCAGGGTTGCCTCTCCCCGGGTTAAGCTCCATTGTTGTTCCTTGACCCACGTAGGCGCCTCCCAGCGGCAGCGAATAGAACTTGTCGAACAGGTTGTCGACGCCAAGGTCGAATCGCACCTGCTTCCAGGTGTAGCTGCCGCGCAGGTTGATCAGCCCGTAACCCGCTGTCTTGGTTTCGTTGCGCACGTCGGACACGTCGTCTTTCGCCGCAACCGCGACCTCGCCTTTTCAGCCACCTAGCGCGAGCTTGCGATTGAGCGGCATGATGTTGTAGAGGTTGTCGCCGTGAGTGTAGGAGAGCACGCCAACGAGGCCGAAGTCGCCAAAGCCTGACGAGGCGCGCGGCATACGCGCGGAAACGTCCAGACCGTAAAGCTCGGCCGACTGGTTGGCGTACGGGAGCATGACGAACTGATTGGTCGTCGTCCGGTTGGCCGGCGCGCAGGATGCGCCCACCGGGCAGCGAATGGCATCGATGTGATCGGTAACGCGCGTGTAGTAGGGCGTGACGTGCAATTATTCCCAGCGGCGGTCGGCGGCATGCAGGTCCAAGGTGGCGGAAATCGTGTGCGCCTGTTCCGGTTTGAGATTGATATTGCCGAAGTAGCCATTGCCTTCACCGACCAAGTTTTTCATGACGGCCGCCATCGACCAGGTATAGCGCTCGTAGAGGTTGGGCGAGCGCTGTCAGCTCCCGGTTGTTGTCGGTACGTTCGCGGTCTTGGGCGTTGAACGCGGCGGCATCCTTCTTCTGGTTGTTCACCATCATTCCCATGCCATTCGTGCTCTGGTCGTAGCCCCGAACATTGCCAGCGTCCGTCTTGACCCGTTCACAGCGCGCACCGGGCAGGGTCAGCCATTGCGTGTTGATGCGCGACTCCCACTCGCCGAACAGCGCGAGGCGGTCGCGCGTGCCATCGTTGATGTTGTCGAAGGTGCCGGGCCACATCATCGCACCTGACGGTGGCCACCAGTCGTCGAAGTTATCGCTCTGATAGAGAGCGCCGGCGTGGCCCAGGTTCTGCTCGTCGAGATTGACCTCCGCCTCGACGTTCACGCCGGTGTTGCTGCTTTTGGTGTACATCGGCATGCCGGACGCGCATCCGACCATGGCGCCGTTCACCGTGCCGGCTCCGCAATCGGGGAACATGTCGAACAGTTGACCGCGTGGTCACCTCCGGAACCTGCCGGCAGCGCGCCAGGGCCGTACCAAAACCGCTTGTCGGGGCCGAAATCCATGAAAAGCGGCTTGACCTTCTCGTCATAGGCACGCGCCTCGAAAAGACCCCAGTCGTACTGGCCGAGATAGCGCAGGTTGAACGTCTTCTCAACGACTCGGGCTACGCGTTGAACTTGGTTTTGGAGACGCGGTACCATTGGGCATTACTGGCAGTTCCAGACAGGCCAGGTCCTTTTATCCAAGAGCCGAAAACCCTGTTTTCTAAACAGTTGTCGGGCAACGCCAACCAGCTGTTACCTCCAACATTGCACAAAGGATTGAGTCATGATCAAAACCAAAGCCTACGCAGCCCAAAGCTCGACGAGCGACCTTGCCCCTTTCGAACTGGACCGCCGAAGCCCCGGTGCGGAAGATGTGCAGATCGAGATCTTGTATTGCGGCGTTTGTCACTCGGATTTGCACACGGCTCGCGGGGAGTGGCGCAACACTTTGTATCCTTCAGTCCCTGGACACGAAATCGTTGGGCGAGTGGTCGCCGTGGGCGACAAGGTTCACAACTTCAAGGCAGGAGACCTGGCTGGCGTGGGCTGCATGGTCGACAGTTGTGGGCATTGCTATTCTTGCCATGCGGGCGAAGAGCAATACTGCGAGAGTGGTTTCACCGGAACTTACAATGGCCCGGTTTTTGGCGGTGAGAATACCTACGGCGGTTATTCCCAAACCATCGTCGTCAAAGAATCCTTTGTCTTGCACATCAAACACGCAGAAAAGGATCTGGCGAGTGTGGCGCCCTTGTTGTGTGCTGGAATCACCACGTACTCTCCGTTGCGTCATTGGGGTGCAGGGCCAGGCCAGACGGTTGGGATTGTCGGTCTTGGAGGCCTTGGACACATGGGCGTCAAGATCGCCCACGCCATGGGAGCCCACGTGGTGCTGTTCACCACCTCTTCAAGCAAGGTCGCAGACGGCAAGCGGCTTGGTGCTGATGAAGTATGTATTTCCACCAATCCCGAGCAAATGGCTGAGTATGCAAACCAGCTCGATTTCATCCTGAACACCGTGGCAGCCTCCCACAACCTGGATGCCTATCTCCAACTGCTCAAGCGCGACGGCACGATGACCCTGGTAGGCGCTCCTGCAGAGCCGCACCCGTCACCCAATGTCTTCAATCTGATCTTCAAGCGCCGCCAGATAGCGGGTTCGCTCATCGGCGGGATCCGTGAAACGCAGGACATGCTGGATTTTTGCGCCAAACATGACATCGTTTCTGACATTGAGATGATCCCCATGGATTACATCAATACTGCCTATGAGCGCATGCTGAAAAGCGATGTGAAATACAGATTCGTCATTGATATGGCGAGTCTCAGGTAAGGCACGCCGAACGAATGACCGCAACGATCGAAGTGTGGAGTTCGTGATGCGTTCGTGAGCGTCCGTCGACGTCATAGATTCTCCACAAAACGGTCGAGTTGCTGGTCAAGCGCTTCAATGTTGGCAAGATCGGGCAGGGGGGCGTAAATCGCTCCACCCAGGTCGGCGGGCATCTTCGCGCTTCTCTTCCCACCTGACTCCCGAATAACCAAGACGCGCCGGTGGCCCTTCGCATGTACGAAGTAACCCGCCTCGAAGACGACGTTGTCTCGTGGTGCAGCCATTCCCGTGTCGCCTTCCAGGGCGTCGTCCGCCGTAAACAAGAACACTCCGCCAGTGCAGCAGGCTGCCGCCTTCGTGATCTGTTCGAGGATCGTCCCGGGCCCGAAATCCTGCCAGTCGAGGACCCTCGCTCCCTTCGTCACGAACACTCGCTTCAGGTTCTTCGCGGTACCCTGTGACTGACTCGAATAGCCGAGAAATATGTCAAAGCGTGCGTCGACTTCGCGCTGCCAAGGACTGAAGCACTGTTCGAAGTACGAACTCGCCAGCCACGACTCATTGGCGTCTGTCGGTACCTCGCAGATCTGAGCAGAACTCTGATCGAAGGCGCCGCGCCATCGAATCCCCTGTTCGAGCACCATCAACATCGGAATTCCCGTGGTGTGGGCTACGCCGGCCTCGTAGTGCGTAAACTCGCTCGCATGAGCGTCGTCGCCGTACTTCCACCGCGGGTATCCGATCATCACGGCCCCAACCGCTCCACCTACAGCCTCCCTGACCTTGTCTGCCGTCCAGGGGACTTCGCGATGAACCGTTGCCGCAAAGCGAGAAGGGACGGCTGGGAAGAACATGTGGGGTTCGTAGCCGGCATCGATCACGCGCTGGACGATCCCCCATTTGACGCTGTTCTGCCGATCATCCAAGTACGTGTCGTGTGTCAGGCTGATGAACACCCTTCGCCTTACACTCATAGCGATATCTCCCATGTTCCGGAATGGACGCAACTCACGATTAGCGGATCCAGCCACGCTTTCGTTCGACGCCTAACGAATACCCTTCATTTGCCGCGCCGAAAGCGCCGGGCCCAACGCTGGCGCATGCGGGGCGAATAAGCCTCGTTCGACTGAAGCGCCTCGATGGCAGCACTTATGGGGATTGTAAGCGCCTCGCGCCTGCGGTCAAGCCGTGAGCACCAGTCAGACGGGATGGGAGGGGCTTCACCTGCGCCTTCCTGCCGGTCGTCGGGGTGTGACAGGAACGAACAAGGCGCTCTGGTAAGCCCAAGCCAGCGCGGGAGTCGTGACTTCGGCACGCAGCCGACGAGCCATCGCCTGGCGGTTTGAGCCCCCATGGCGTGCACTGGAAAGCCCCTCGCCAACCCCCGGCCCCGTTCTCACCGCGGCATTCAAACGCATGGCTCTGCAACATCGCTTGGCGTAACGACGGA
The DNA here is from genome assembly GCF_036625085.1 of Candidatus Accumulibacter necessarius. NCBI lineage: Bacteria > Pseudomonadati > Pseudomonadota > Betaproteobacteria > Candidatus Accumulibacter > Candidatus Accumulibacter necessarius. Next base: position 187,147 of record NZ_JAZKUM010000008.1, read on the forward strand.
ATTGCCCGTCGGAACCAATTTTCCTGGATGGTAATGTGCGCAGAGCCCCCGCTCGGCGCGAACCCTGCGCTGCAGGACCTGCTCCACCATCGCTGAGATCACCGGACCGGGCTTTTGATGTGCATCTCTGCTCTCTTACTGTCGCCGAGTGCGCGGCGGCGCCACCCAGGCGGTCGTGCCCTTCCTGCTCAAGGGCATCGTGTTCGGCACGACGGGCGCGCCTTGTCCCCGTGGCACTTTACGAAGACGAGTAACGGGCGCCGCTACCGGTACTGCATCCCGATGCGCGATACCGAGGAGCAGGCGGGAGCGTCCGGTCTGCCACGCTTGCCGGCGGTAGAACTGGAATCGGCGGTGCTCGAACAACTGCGTGGCATCCTGCGCGCACCGGCCGTGCTCGGCGACCTGCTGTCGCAGGCGAGCAAGCTGGATCCGACTCTGGACGAGGCCAAGGTCATCGTCGCCATGACGCGCCTCGATGCGATCTGGGACCAGTTGTTTCCGGCAGAGCAGACCCGCATCGTCAGACTCCTGGTCGAGAAGGTGATCCTAGATTCCTCTGTTGGGCCTTGACCGGATCTGGTGAACGCCATGATTGGCAAAGGTTTTCGGCCGATTTTTGCGACTGCGCAACAGTTCCTTTTGGGTGTCCTGGAGACGTTCTAGAAATCCAATGTTCATAGCAACTTAGCCGCCACTCCTGGCTTCAACCGAGGAATCTAGGGTGATAGTTTCTCCCACCGATCTGGAGGTCCGCCTTCGCGCCAACGGCACCGAACAGGTGGTGCTGGATCTGCGTCCGGAGTCGGCCGAACGGCACCAGGAGGCATTGGCATGAACGCGGTCCGTATTCGCAGAAGCGGGGTGCCCGATGTCGTCGCCGCCAGCGACGGCAGGGTGACCCTGTCGGTGCCAATCCAGATCAAGCGCCGCAGCGGGCGGAAACTGCTCACGCTGCCGGGCGGTGAAGCCGCCCACCCCAGGCCCTGGAACTTGGTCGCCACGCCGATGCAACTGGCGCTTGCCGAGGGCTATCGCTGGCTGGCGATGCTGGAGTCTGGCGAAGCCACATCCATTACCGACCTGGCCGCCCGCGAGAAGATCGACAACAGCTACATGTGCCGCATGCTCAACCTGACCAAGCTGGCGCCCGACATTGTGGCGGCGATCCTGGATGAGACCTTGCCTCAGCACGTCACTGTGCATGAGCTGGCGATCAGTCCGCCGGCGGTGTGGGAGGAGCAGCGGGAGCGGATTGGGGCGGTTGGCGAGGAACTACGGCCGGCCGGACCTGCAGCATCCTGATCCATGCGAAGTGGTGCTCAAGGGCGTCTTGCTGGCAAATGCATCGCTCACTGCCAAAGGGATCTGAATTAAATCCGAATCATTCTGTACGGCAGCGCGCATAGAAGAAGAAGGACTGCGGGTATCATGGGGCCAACCAATCCCAGCGAGTGCGCCTCACGATGACTACTTCAACCGCCCCTCCCGTCGCAACACTGCCGGGCATCGACTGGGTCGAAATACCCGGTGGCGACTACATCTACCAGGACGGAAAGAGTCGCACGCTGCCGACTTTCTATATGGCACGACACCCAATCACCAATGTGCGTTACCAGGCCTTCATCGACGCCGGCGGCTATGATGACGAACGCTGGTGGCAAGGAATCGAGCGCACGAAGCCGGAAGAGTCGCGCTGGCCGCAAGCGACACGGCCGTGCACCAGCGTCAACTGGTACGAGGCCGTGGCGTTCAGTCGGTGGCTCAGCGACCAACTCGGTTACACCGTGCGGCTGCCGACCGAAGAGGAATGGGAACGTGCGGCCCGCGGCCGCGATGGCCGCGCCTTTCCCTGGGGCGACGATTACACGACGGGCTACGCCAACATCAACGAGACCTGGGACAACGCCGGGGAGTGCAAACGCGAACAGACGACGATCGTCGGCGCCTATCCGCAGGGCGCCTCGAGCGAAGGTGTGCTCGACCTGGCCGGCAACGTCTGGGAATGGTGTCTGAACAAACATGAACATCCCGAGGAAATCGAGCCCGATAGCAGCGGCGATGCGCGCGTACTGCGCGGGGGGTCGTGGTATGGCAATCCGGACGCCGTGCGCAGTGCCGTGCGTAACTGGAACGACCCCGGCGAGCGGGTCGACAACGCCGGCTTTCGTCTGGTGTCGTCTGGCCCAATGGCCGACGCCGTCGGCGGGTAGCATCGAAGCGATTTGGCCAACGATTCGACCCTCTAATCCTGGGGCCAGCAGAAGAACATGACGCCCCGGCGACCAGATTGTACAGCGGCAGCGTCAATGATTAACCCAAAATCTTGTCTTGGGTGCGTGCCGAGCCGGTATCGACGGCTAAGCCTGAGGCGACGCAGCAAGCGCCCTCAAATTAGGCGAGGCCACGTGGCCACCCTTGGTGACCAGCGATCGGGCATGCCTCGGCGTCACGATGGCGAAAGGAAACGGCGATGAATACCATGAGCAGCGCTCAGTGGTTCCTGCTCGTCGGCGGCCTGTTGCTCAGCATGGGGCTGAGCCGGCCCACCCTCGGTCGACTTCCGGTGACCTCGGCGATCATCTACCTGCTCGTCGGCCTGGTCGTCGGACCGACGGTGTTCAATGTCTTTCATTTCAATCCGCTCAAGCAGTCGGCGCTGCTCGAGGTTCTGACCGAGGCCGCGGTGCTGATCTCGCTCTACGCTGCCGGCGTCAAGATGCCGGTGCCGGTGAGGCGGCAGCGCTGGCTGACACCAATCCTGCTCGCCGTGCTGTCGATGACGGTGACGGTCGGCCTAGTTGCAGCGTTTGCCCACTATCTGCTCGGCTTGCCGCTGGGTGCCGCCGTGCTGCTCGGGGCGATCGTCGCGCCCACCGACCCGGTGCTCGCCACCGACGTGCAGATCCGCCATCCTGGCGACCGCGACCAACTCCGCTTCACGCTCACCTGCGAGGCCGGCATGAACGACGGTACGGCCTTCCCGCTGGTGATGCTCGGCCTCGGCCTGCTCGGCCTGCATCAGTTGGGCGACCTCGGGCTGCGCTGGCTCCTGGTTGATGTCCTGTGGGCCACGGCCGCGGGCATCCTTGTCGGCGTGCTGTGCGGCGTGACGCTGGCTCATCTAGTGTAGTGTTGCATTCTGTTTAGCGCTTAAGCGGCTGTTGGCGCGAATGACCTTCTGGAGGATGTCGCGAGCGCTCTTGGTCCAGATAAAGGGCTTGGGCTTGGTGTTGTGATGGGCGATGTAGTCGTCGATGGCAGAGACCAACGCGGGGACGCTGGTGAACACGCCACGGCGCAGTCGTTCGGTCGTGATATCGCGGAAGAAGCGCTCGACCATGTTCAGCCAGGAGGCCGAGGTGGGGGTGAAATGCATCTGAATCCGCGGATGCTTGGCCAACCATTCCTGTACAACGGGATGCTTGTGTGTGGCGTAGTTGTCGGCGATCAGGTGCAGCGCCTTGTCCTTCGGCGTTTCCCGGTCGATCTTGCGCAGAAACTTGAGCCACTCTGTGTGACGGTGCTGCTGTTCGCACTGTGCGATCACGCTGCCGTCCAGCACGTTGAGCGCGGCGAACAGCGTGGTCGTGCCGTTGCGCTTGTAATCGTGGGTCATGGTGGCTGCACGCCCTTTTTTCAGCGGCAGCCCGGGCTGCGTACGGTCGAGTGCCTGCACCTGGCTTTTCTCATCGCAGCACAACACCAGCGCATGCTCGGGTGGCGACATGTACAGACCGACGATGTCTTCGAGTTTCTCGACGAACCTGGGGTCACGAGAGACCTTGAAGCCACGTACCAGGTGAGGCTTCAAGCCGTTGGCGCGCCAGTGGCGCGAGATGCTGGCCGCACTGACGCCCAGTTCGGCGGCCATCTTGCGGGTACTCCAGTGCGTCGCTGCTTCGGGTGTGCTTTGCGTGGTCAGTTCCACCAGTCGCGCCACATCCACCTTCACCGGAGGGGCGCCGCGCGGCAAGTCGCGCTCGATTCCCGCCAGCCGCGACTTCGCATAACGCCCTCGCCAACGCGATACCTGTACGCGGCCAATCCCCAACTGATCCGCGATCTCATCGTTTCGCATCCCATCAGCGGCCAGCAGCACAATCCGCGCACGCTGTGCCAGCCGCACGCTGGCGCGCCTGGAACGAGAAAGCTTGGTCAACTCGCCACGCTCCTCTTCGGACAAGACAATCTTCGGGGCAACTCGCATCTGCATCTCCACTCCGCACACGACGTGCATTGGAGACGTGGTATCCAGACAAGTTCCCTCAAGAATGCAACACTACACTAGGAAAGCGACTGCGCGGCGAGGGGAACGAGCATCAGCTGATGGACGATTTCCTCGGGCTTGGCCTGATTGGGGTAGTTTACGGCCTGTGCCTTTTGCTGAGCGCCTGGGGTTTCCTGGCCGTGTTCTTCGCCGCGGTCGCCTTGCGCCAGACCGAGCAGAGGCTTGCCGAAGTTGCCGCGCCGGCTGCGGGAGTCGCCGAGCGGAAGGAGTGCGCCGACTCCATACGAGGAGCACCGCCTTCAGTGAGCGGCGGCTCGCTGATATTCAAGGAGCACCTCGAACGGCTGTCCGAGGTGTTGCTGATCCTGCTCATCGGCGGCTCCCTGTTCCTCGATTCGTGGAGTTGGCGGGCGGTCGGTCTCGCCACCTTCCTCTTCGTGGTCGCCCGCCCACTGAGCGTGCTCGTGGGACTGCTCGGCTCGGGCAACTCATGGCGAATATGCGGCTTGGCGGGCTGGTTCGGGGTCCGCGGTATCGGCTCGCTCTACTACCTGATGTACGCTATCGAGCACGGGCTGCCGGAGGGGATCGCACTCGAACTCATCCACATGACTCTGATTGTCGTGACGCTGTCGATCCTGGTCCACGGCATCAGCGTCAAACCGCTGATGGAACGTTTCTGGAGCCGGCGCGGGCGCAGCCACTGAGCAGCTTTTCCAGCGTCAGGCGGCCATCGGCGATCATCGACACCGGGGTTGTAAGCCCAAAGCCCACAAGATTCCGTGAACTCGCACGATGTTCAATGGGGCCAAGAAATTCTTGAAGCGCTCTGAAACCTGACCACGCTCGCGCCCGACATCGTGGAGGCCATCCTGGATGAGACCTTGCCTCCTCACGTCACCGTGCATGAGCTTGCGATCAGCCCGCCGGTGTTGTGGGAGGAGCAACGGGAGCGGATTGGTGTTGGTGGCGAGGAGAATCAGCCGGAGTGATTGGCCGAATGCCCATCCATGCTGGACGGCGGTCGTACCCAACCCCATGCTGCCTGTCGGTTCGTCCAGAATGTAGCAGGCCTTAGCCTTTCGCATACCGAACACACGAGGAGGCAAAAGGGAAGGCCTGGCGCTCCCCCGCTGGAGCGAGACGTTCAGGGTGGCGGTTCAGGCGTGTCACATTGCAACCGGTGGGGTCAGAGCACAACACGCTCAATTCGCCACAGTCAGTTTTCGATGGTGACAATGTGTGCCTGAATCTTGCCGTCAATAGCCCCTTGCCCGAACCTCTGTGCGATAGCTTCCGCAGCGGCGTTGGTCGCTTCGCCAGGTCGAGAGGCGTCACGTGCCTCGATCTCGTTTCGTAATGGTCTCCCCTGGCAGTACGCTACCGCCGGGATCAGGGAAGATGTTGCCCGACTGCGGGCGGCAACTGTGCTGGTTTGAGGCGAAGCAGTGAACCCGCCATTTGCAAGGTCTCCCTCGATAGTTGAGCGGTCGTAATAGCCATCGGGCGTGCGAGCCAAGAAGCGCGGCGGCTCCTTGGGCAAAAGGGACTCAAGTGCCGTCGTCACAGTGTCGGCAAATTCGTTTTCTTCGATCCGATCGCACACGGAAAAAATGAAAACGCCTCCCGACCGGGGTACTCGACGTGCCTCCGAAAAGGCCTTCGACTTTTCGGGAAAGAACATGACTCCAAACTGGCATACCACGGCGTCGAACATGCCGTCCTCGAAGGGCAGTTGCATGGCGTCTGCCTGACGCCTCTCCACGGGGTGCTTGGTTCCGATCGCAGCAGCTTGGTCCAGCATCGGCTGATTCAGGTCCGTGGCGACGATGGAAACGTTATCAGGCAGAACGGATGCCAAACTACGAGTAGCCACGCCCGTGCCGGCGGCAATCTCGAGCACACGGGTCAAGAGACGTGAAGCAAGCCGGCCCGCCAATTGCGCAGCATAGGGTTCGAAGATCACCGAAACCAAATGCTTCTCATAAAGCCTCGGAATTAAGCCAGTGAAGACTTTGTCGTTATCACGACTGCTCACACGGTTTGCCCTCGCCTTGTTTTCATCTCGCACTTCAGTCTTGCTGCAGAACATCGGCGCCTACCCCCTAACCGGTTGTTAACATCCCATACGCATATTTCCTACTTTTCAGGCGAGTCTCGATTCTAAGTCGTTGATTTTCCTGATGGTGGATTTTCTGGCGTTTTGTAGTGCCATAATCGTGTACTTTTTGGCCGATCCCCTTGCTTTTGTTGTACGATCGTGGGCATGTTCATACGACAGACGAGAACCGGCAACAAGGCGACGGGTGAAAGCTACGTCAGCTACCGACTGGTGCGCACCGAGCGCATCGGTGGCAAGGTCCGTCAGATCACGGTGTTGAACCTTGGCCGCCACTTTCCGATCAAGCCGGAAGACTGGCCGATTCTGTGCAGCCGCCTGGAGCAGTTGCTCAATCCGCAGGCGGTGATCCTGCCTGTGGAATGCTCTGAATCGATCGAGCGCACGGCGCAGCGTTACCATGCGCAGCTGGTTGCTCGCGCACCGGTCATCACGTCAGCGACGGAGGGTGGCGCCGGATCGGCCGGCGAACCTCGCCCGCCTGCGGACTTCCAGGAAGTCGATGTGGACTCGCTGCAGATGACGCAACCCCGGTCGGTGGGCGTCGAACACGTCGGTCTGCATGCGGCAAGCGAGCTGGGTTTGATCGAGACGCTGAACGACCTGGGCGTCAAAGGGGTGGTGCAGGCATCGATCCTGGGCAACCTGATCGGCCGAATGGGCCAGCCGGGGTCGGAACTGGCGACCTGGAACTGGTTGCAGCAGCACAGCGCCCTGGGTGAGTTGATCGACGTTGACTTCCTGTCGATGTCGCACCTGAGTCTGTACCGCGCCTCGGACGTCCTGATGAAACATCGGGAGGTGATCGAGACGCGTTTGTTCAGCACCGCCCGGACGCTCTTTGATCTGCCGGAGACGGTCACCCTGTACGACCTGGGCAACACCTATTTCGAAGGCGAAGCCGAGCTCAATCGCAAGGCCAAACGCGGGCGTTCGAAGGAGAAGCGCAGCGACTGCCCGTTGGTGACGCTCGGTCTGGTGCTCGACGGCAGCGGCTTCGTCCGGCGCTCACAGACCTTCGCCGGCAACGTCTCCGAGCCCGGCACGCTGGCGTCAATGCTGGCCGGCCTGGGGACGCCGGCGGGAGCGCTGGTGGTGATGGATGCCGGCATTGCCACCGACGCCAACGTCGCCTGGCTGGTCGAGCACGGCTACCGCTATCTGGTGGTGCGTCGAGGCGGGATGCGGCAGTCCGATGCCACACGCTCGGTGAGCATCGAGAGCGCTGGCGAGGCGTGGCTGCATCTCCAGAAGGCGCTGAGCCCGGATGGCCAGGAGCGCTGCCTGTATTGCCATTCGCCGAGCCGGCAACTCAAGGAAGAGGCCATGCTCGCGCTATCCGGTGGGCGTTTCGAGGCTGGCCTGCAGCAAATGCACGATGGGCTGCAAAAGCCCCGCAGCGAAAAGAATCACGACAAGCTGCTGGAACGTCTCGGCCGACTCAAGCAGAAGAGCCGCGGCGCCAGCCAGCACTACCAGGTCAATCTCGTCACCGAGGATAGCGGCAAGACGGTGACGGCGATCACCTGGCAGAAGGTGCCGGTTCCCGGCACGATGGCGACGCATCCCGGCGTCTATTGTCTGCGGACCAACGAACTCGCCTGGGATGAAGAGAAACTCTGGCGTACCTACACGATGCTGACCGACCTGGAGAGTGTGTTTCGCAGTCTGAAAAGCGAGTTCGGCTTGCGACCCATCTACCACCACAAGGAAGTGCGCTTGGACGGTCATCTGTTCATCACCGTGCTCGCCTACCAGTGTGTTCAGTTCCTGCGCGTGAAACTCAAGGCCGCGGGAATGACCGACAGCTGGGCGACCCTGCGTGACATCCTCTCGCTGCAGCGCCGGGTGACCGCGACTTTCAATCAGCGCGATGGCCGCTCCCTGCATGTGCGCAAAGCCACCGTCGCCGAACCCGATCTGCTGGCGATCTACCGCGCGCTCGGCATCAGCGCCGCACCCGGAGGAATCAGAAAACTGATCAGCTGAATCAGAAATCACCGGCTTGTAGTGCCACTCGACATCCTCTTGGCCCGCAAACGATTGATTCCGCAAGATGTTTTTTGGGACTCGTTAAACTTGGGCTAACGCAGAGCTGATCGGCGCCGTGCGGCTTTATCGCCCAGCGTCCAGCGAGCGCAGGGAGCGCGGTTGAATGCCATGTTGGAGCGCAGTTTGCCGTGGCTCGCAACGAACCTCGGTCTTGGCAGAATTGGCGATGAAGCACTCGTCGTGCGCCAAACGATGGAGCTCTTGAAGCTCGGCGTTCGTCGGCGTCTTTTCTCCCGAGAATCGTGCTTCAGGGCGAAGAGTGACGACCGTCATCATGAGCTTGCCTTCCGCATTTCTGGCCATCACACCCTCTGCCGCATCATGGTAGTCGTCCACTACGAAGCCATGCTTGACCGCGATGGAGAGAAACCAAAGCATGTGGCAACTGGACAGGGAGGCGACGAAGGCTTCCTCGGGATCGACGGCGTCGACTGCCGAATAGGGCAAAGGGACGACATACGGGGACGACGAGCCAGCGATTTCGATACCGCCGTCGAAGCGGAGAATGTGCTTTCGGCTGTAGCGATTGTCGATGAACTTCTGGTCGGACCTAGACCAGACTATTTCAGCAGTGTAGATGGCCATAGTGTGCGCTCCAACGTAGCGGTGAGGGGTGGCCGGAGCGCGAAGCGCGGGCGGAACCTGCAAGTGCAGCTTGCAAGCCGTCCCTCTCGACCGACATGTCAGCCCGCATTTTGCCACTTGCAAGTAATCGCAGTTTGACGAGATGGCAAAGTGAAACCATAATGGTTTCATTATGGTTGGAGAATGATATGCCTACTACCCTGACTTTAAAGAATATCCCGGACGTCGTATACGACCGTTTGAAGCTTTCTGCCGAAGCGCACCGCCGCAGCATGAATAGCGAAGCCATAGTCTGCCTTGAGGCGGCATTGCTACCGGCCAGGGTGACGCCCGCCGAACGATTGGCTCATGCTCGGGGACTTAGAGCGGCCTTGCCCAAGGGGCAATTTGAGGAGCGTGACATTGATGAACTGAAGCGCGCGGGCCGGCCATGATTGTGGTGGACTCCAACATCGTGGCGTACCTATACCTACCGGGTGAGCGCACCGCTGATGCTGAGGCGTTACTAGAGCAAGACCCGGAATGGGCAGCTCCTGTTCTGTGGCGTAGCGAGTTTCGTAACATTCTGGCTGGATATACGCGGCGGAAAATGCTTACGTTTGAACAGGCATGCAGCCTACAGAAGGAAGCAGAAGACCTTCTCTCTGGGTCAGAGTTTGAAGTTGACTCGCGAGCCGTCCTCGAACTGGTACGTGACAGCGATTGTTCGGCATACGACTGTGAATTCGTTGCGTTGGCAATCAAGCTCGACACAAAATTGGTGACAGCAGACAAAAAGGTGTTGGGAGCTTTCCCGAACAGAACCATGGCACTGGCTGCGGGCTAACGTTGAAATTCAGCGGTAAGCGAAGCGAGTCCGCTGCAATGCCAAGTTAGGCTCCGGTGGTGGACTGGCAGGAGCAGGAATGTCCGCCCTTCGGCTGCGTGTTTGTTCTGGCGCGCCTGCAGATCGGCAAGAATGCGATCGAGATCGAAACCAAAACTAGCGGCGTGTTGTTCGCGAATCGCTCGTACTTCGTGGATGATGCTATCAGTCATCTTCATCTCCCAAGCGCGCGCGAGCAGGGTCAAGTCTTTTCTTTTGCCCGACCGGTGATTTCTCAACCCGTGATTTCCAGCCGTCTTTCAATGCGGTCAATTCGCGCCTTGATCTGATCGATACTTGACTGTTGCCGGATGATTTCCTCGTAGTTGTGCGCGCTATCGCGTCGGCCAGCGGCAGTGCTCGCTTCCAGGCCGGTAAGCTGGGCGGCGACCGCCAGCAACTCGCTTTCGATGCGGTCCTGTCCACCCCGCAAGGCGCGCAAGTGCTCAAGGAACCAGATTGTCAACGTTGTCGCTCATGGTCGAGACTCCTTGCAGAGGATAGGAAATCCTACGGTACCATCAAGAGTGTATGAGCCTCCATCAAGGGGTGTCAATTTCGAATTTGGCCCCGGTGGCCCTTGAAAAGCTATCCAAATCCCGCCCCACTCAGTGCCATGGGTCATCCACCGGGCCGGACCGGCCGTCCGTGGCTGAAAGTCGGGGGTCTATCCTTTTTCCTCCGGGCGGGCTACGAGCGAATGCGCTGCAGTCTCGCTCGATTGCGGGAAGGAAGAAAGACCCTTGACTCTTGAAGGCGCTGGAGGCGCGTGGCGCAAGACTTTCCAACACAGCGCTGGCGCAAGCGCTTGGGGATGCCCGCGATGCGCATCAGCCGCTTCGTCAATGCTGCGAAGCACGTGTTCAACTTCGACCAAGCCGCGGTGCGGGTGCGTGACGAGACGGCGGGTACGGCGAAAACTGCCGGTCGTTCCAACCGCAAACGGGCCAGGGGTTCCGAAAAAGTTGACGGCTTTCTGTAACTGCTGGTCGCCACCTGTTGCATTCCTTTACAACGCTCGTTGGTGTTGTTAGGATTTACAACATGCCAGCGGCGCTGATCCTCGATGACCGATACCCACAAGGCGACCATGCTTTTGTCGCTGTGCGTGTCTTCCGGGTGCCGACCGAGGTACCCGAAAGCACGCACGATCTGAAGTACAGCTTGGCTTACGTGGTGGATGGGGTGTGCGTGCTCCGTTTCGACAACGAGGCCGGCAAGGGCGACCACTTCCACTGCGGCGAAGACGAGGCGCCTTACCTCTTCATCTCGCTGGAACAGCTCTTGGCAGACTTCTGGACAGCCGTCGACGATTGGAGCAAGTGACATGACAAACACCGTGACCATCGGCGTCGCGTCGCGCGAAGAGGTCAATGCTCGCTTCATGCGCGCCATGACCACCGGCGAGCGCGCGATGCCCTTCATCGGATTCGTCGATGAGCGCGCGCTATGGCGCACGCTGACGCCGCTACGCTGGGACATCCTCAAGGTGATGACGGGCGCGGGACCGCTCGCGCTAAGGGAAATTGCGCGGCGTGTGGGGCGCGATGTACGCGGCGTGCACACCGACGTGCATTCGTTGGTGGCCACTGGGCTGATCGAGCGCGAGCAAGCGGGGTTTTGTTTTCCTTACGATGCGGTGCATGTGGATTTCATTCTGACGGCGGCGTGATTATCGAAAACGCTGGCGCTGCGGGCAAGCATGGAAGCTGCTGGCCCAGGAACATCGTTCCATCGAGCCCACCCCCCGCACCGCCTGAGCCCACGGCAAGCTGCCCGTCTAGAAGCGCGCCAGCCGCACCCGATACAGACCACCGATCACCACGTACTCGTCCTCGCCGCCTAGCATGCCGGGCAGCAGCTGGCTGAAGAAGGCGAGCTTCGGCAACGGGACATCGACGGCCAGCAGGTCGTCGCCGAATTCGCCGGCGCGTTCGCGTGAACGCGAGAACGAGTTGATGTTGTTGAGCAGCAGCACCTTCTCCCCCTGCCTGTTGTCTTCGATGGTCTCGTGCTCGGCGAGCCGGTTGACGCCGCGGTACAGCCGCAGATGCGTGCGCTGCGGAAACTGCCGGGCCAGCTCGTACTGGGTATAGGCGTAGAGCAGGTCGAGCTGTGACTCCAGGGCATTGGTGCCGCGCAGTCCCTGCGCCCGGATTTCCACATAGCGCTGCCAGGCGGCGCTCCCCGGCTCGCGCAGCGGTTCGCCATGATGGCGCGGACTGAGCCCAAAGCGCGACTCGACCCAGCCCTTCAGCACTGCCGCCTCACGGCTCTCGCTGTCGAAGGCCCAGCCGCGCACGACGCGCAGGTAGCTGGCCCTGGCGCGCGTGCCGGACCGGCCGGCAGCAAGCCCCGCATCTTCCGGCTGCTTGAGGCGAAAGTGGCTCTCCAGGTAACCCGCGAAACGCCCGGCCCGCTCGTCGGTGTCCGGAATGTCGTTCAGCAGGGCCCACAGCGGTTTGTGCAGGTCGGCGACGCCGTCGATCTGCAGCGGTGTCGGATGTCGTTGATAGGTCAGGCCACCGAGGATGTCGGCCGGCAGGTTGCAGCGGTTGATCGGCAGCCGGGCAAGGCGCGGCAGCGTCGGCAAGCCTTCATCGGCCTTGTCGGGAGCGCGACAAACATCCACAGGAATGTCAGACATCGGCGTTTCGTCGGCCTTCGCCGGAATCCGTGAAAAATCGGTGAAAAGCTTGCCAGCTCAGGGTTTCAGCGATCTCGGCCGGAACTGGCACGCTCTGTGCACAAGCCTTGTCAGGAGCGCGGGATTTTTCCTTGCTTCAGATGATTTCAACGCAGAACTTCAACAAGGAGATTGCATCATGGCAAAACTTCGTCAGGCCGCCATCTACGGCAAGGGCGGTATCGGCAAGTCTACCACTACCCAGAACCTGGTCGCCGCGCTGGCCGAGATCGGCAAGAAGGTGATGATCGTCGGCTGCGACCCGAAGGCCGACTCGACCCGCCTGATCCTGCACAGCAAGGCGCAGAACTCGGTGATGGGTCTTGCCGCCGAGGCCGGTTCGGTCGAGGACCTCGAACTCGAGGATGTGATGTCAGTCGGTTACGGCGGCATCAAGTGCGTCGAATCCGGTGGCCCGGAACCAGGCGTTGGCTGTGCCGGTCGCGGCGTCATCACGGCGATCAACTTCCTGGAAGAAGAAGGTGCCTACGACGAGGACCTCGAGTTCGTCTTCTACGACGTGCTCGGTGACGTCGTCTGCGGTGGCTTCGCGATGCCGATCCGCGAGAACAAGGCGCAGGAAATCTACATCGTCTGCTCGGGCGAGATGATGGCCATGTACGCCGCCAACAATATCGCCAAGGGCATTGTGAAATACGCCAACTCCGGCGGCGTGCGCCTCGCCGGCCTGATCTGCAACAGCCGCAACACCGACCGCGAGGACGAGCTGATCATGGCGCTGGCGGCCAAGCTGGGCACCCAGATGATCCACTTCATCCCGCGTCACAACATCGTCCAGCACGCCGAGATTCGCCGCATGACGGTGATCGAGTACGACCCGACGGCGCCGCAGGCCGACGAGTACCGCACGCTGGCGAAGAAGATCGTCGACAACAAGAACTTCGTGATCCCGACGCCCGTGACCATGGACGAACTCGAGGAACTGCTGATGGAGTTCGGCATCCTGGAGGCGGACGACGAGTCGATCATCGGCAAGACCGCTGCGCAGCTTGCGGCCGAACAAGCCGAAGCACTCGCCGCTGCCTGAACCGCCCGGACTGCGCAATACCGTCTCAACCCGCGGCTGCCGCCCACACATGAGTGCCGGCAGCCAAAAAGGAGAAGCAGGATGTCTGAATTGACACGTGAAGAAACCGAGGCCCTGATTCAGGACGTGCTCGAGGTTTATCCCGAGAAGGCCAGGAAGGACCGCGCCAAGCACCTCGCGGTCAACGACCAGTCGGTCGAACAATCGAAGAAGTGCATCACTTCCAACCGCAAGTCGCTGCCCGGCGTGATGACCGTGCGTGGCTGTGCCTACGCCGGTTCCAAGGGGGTCGTCTGGGGTCCGATCAAGGACATGATCCACGTCTCGCATGGCCCGATCGGCTGCGGCCAGTATTCGCGCGCCGGCCGCCGCAACTACTACGTCGGCACCACCGGCGTCGACACCTTCGGCACCATGAACTTCACCTCCGACTTCCAGGAAAAGGACATCGTCTTCGGCGGCGACAAGAAGCTGGCCAAACTGATCGGCGAGATCGAAACGCTGTTTCCGCTGCACAAGGGGATTTCGGTGCAGTCCGAGTGCCCGATCGGGCTGATCGGCGACGACATCGAGGCGGTGTCGAAGAAAGCCGCCAAGGAAATGGACAAGCCGATCGTTCCGGTGCGCTGTGAAGGCTTCCGTGGCGTCTCGCAGTCGCTCGGGCACCACATCGCCAACGATTCGATCCGCGACTGGGTCCTCGACAAGCGCGATGGCCAGGCCTTCGAAGCAACCCCCTACGATGTTTCCATCATTGGCGACTACAACATCGGCGGCGATGCCTGGGCGTCGCGCATCCTGATCGAGGAGATGGGCCTGCGGGTGGTCTCGCAGTGGGCTGGCGACGGGACGCTGGCCGAGATCGAAAAGACGCCGAAGGTCAAGCTCAACCTGCTGCACTGCTACCGCTCGATGAATTACATCAGCCGCCACATGGAGGAGAAGTACGGCATTCCATGGCTGGAATACAACTTCTTCGGCCCGACCAAGATTGCCGAGTCGCTGCGGGCAATTGCCGCCCACTTCGATGACCACATCAAGGAAGGCGCCGAACGCGTCATTGCCAAGTACCAGCCGATGATGGAGGCGGTGATCGCCAAGTACAAGCCGCGCCTGCAGGGCAAGACGGTGATGCTCTACGTCGGTGGCCTGCGACCGCGGCACGTCATCGGCGCCTACGAGGATCTTGGCATGCAGGTCATCGGCACCGGTTACGAGTTCGGGCACAACGACGACTACGACCGCACGATCAAGGAAATGGGCAACGCCACGCTGCTCTACGACGACGCCACCGGCTTCGAACTGGAAGAGTTCATCAAGCGCATGAAGCCCGACCTGGTCGGTTCCGGCATCAAGGAAAAATACGTCTTCCAGAAGATGGGGATCCCGCTCCGCCAGATGCACTCCTGGGACTACTCGGGTCCCTACCACGGCTACGACGGCTTCGCCATCTTTGCCCGCGACATGGACATGGCGATTTCCAATCCGTGCTGGAGCAAGCAGACGCCGCCGTGGAAGAAGCAGCCGGCGTCGGGCGATGCGAGCGTGCCAGGTGAAGCAGGCGAGCTGAAGAAGGTTGCCTGAGAGAAATTTCCCTCAACTTGTGTCCGCGTCCACACATGGGTGGCGCGGCCAAAGGAGATGAAGATGCAAGCTGTAGATGATATCAAGCCCTGCTACCCGCTTTTCGGCGAACCCGACTATCAGGCCTCGTTGAAGAACAAGCGGGATGTCTTCGAAGAACGCCATCCCCCGGAGAAGGTGCAGGAGGTCTTCCTCTGGACCACCACCGCGGAATATCAGGAGCTGAACTTCAAGCGCGAGGCGCTGACCGTTGATCCGGCCAAGGCCTGCCAGCCGCTCGGCGCCGTGCTCTGTGCGCTGGGTTTCGAGAAGACGCTGCCCTACGTCCATGGCTCACAGGGGTGCGTCTCGTACTTCCGCACCTATTTCAATCGTCACTTCAAGGAGCCGATCTGCTGCGTCTCCGATTCGATGACCGAAGATGCGGCGGTGTTTGGCGGCCAGAAGAACATGTTCGACGGCCTCGAAAATGCGCGCGCGATCTACAAGCCGGAAATGATCGCGGTATCCACCACCTGCATGGCCGAAGTGATCGGTGACGACCTCAACGCCTTCATCAACAACGCCAAAAAGGAAGGGCATGTACCGGACGACTTCCCGGTCCCCTTTGCGCACACGCCGTCTTTCGTCGGCTCGCACGTGACCGGTTGGGACAACATGTTCGAAGGCATCATGCGCTCCTTCACGCTGAACCACATGGCCGACAAGACGCCAGGCCAGAACGGCAAGCTCAACTTCGTTCCCGGTTTCGAGACCTATCTCGGCAACTTCCGGGTCATCAAGCGGATGATGGCCGAGATGGACATCGAGGCGACGCTGCTCTCGGACCCGAGCGAGGTGCTCGACACGCCGGCCGACGGTGAGTTCCGGATGTACGCTGGCGGCACGACGCAGGACGAGATCAAGGACGCGCCGAACGCCATCAGCACCATCCTGCTGCAACCATTCCAGCTCGACAAGACGAAGAAGCTGGTCGAGAACACGTGGAACCATGAGGTGCCAAAGCTCAACATCCCGATGGGTGTGGATTGGACCGACGACTTTCTGATGAAGGTTTCCGAACTGACCGGCAAGCCGATCCCGGAATCGCTGGCCAAGGAACGCGGCCGCCTGGTCGACCTGATGTCCGATTCGCACGCCTGGCTGCACGGCAAGAAATTTGCCCTCTACGGCGACCCTGACTTCGTCATGGGGATGGTGAAGATCCTCTTCGAATGCGGTGCCGAACCGACCCACGTGGTCAGCCACAACGGCAGCAAGCGCTGGCTGAAGACGATGGAGAAAATGCTCTCGGAGAGCCCGTTCGGGGTCAACGCCAAGGCCTGGACCGGTCTCGACCTGTGGCACCTGCGCTCGCTCTGCTTTACCGACAAGCCGGATTTCCTGATCGGCAACAGCTACGGCAAGTTCATCCAGCGCGACACGCTGCACAAGGGCAAGGAATTCGAGGTGCCGTTGATTCGCATCGGCTTCCCGCTGTTCGATCGTCATCATCTGCATCGCCAGACGACGATCGGCTACGAGGGAGCCATGCAGGTGGTCACCACGCTGGTCAATGCGGTGCTCGAGCGGCTCGACCAGGAGACCATGGGCATGGGTACCACCGACTACAACTTCGATCTGGTGCGCTGAGTGCGCTGAACCAGCCCGACGGGGACGTTCGCCGTTCCCGTCGCCCACTGCAAAGGGAAGTTCCATGGCCAACATCATGGTCCGCAAGACGGCTGTCGGTACCTACTCGTTCTACCTGCCGAAGCGCGATCTCGAGGACGCCATCGTCTCGATGGAATACGACAGCGCCGACAAGTGGGGCGGCGAGATCCGGCTCAACAATGGCGGCGCCTATTACATTGAACCGCAGGCCCTGCCTGCACGCTTCCCGATCTCGCTGCGCGCCAGGCGACTGGATGCGGCGGAGTAAGTCCTTCAACGGAGAATAACCTCATGGCAATGAAAATCATCCAGGCCGAATGCACGTCGTGCGGCGACTGCAAGCCGGTCTGCCCGACCAGCTCGATCACCAGCAAGGCCGGCATGTACAAGATCAACGTCGACACCTGCACCGAGTGCGAAGGCGAGTTCGATTCGCCGCAGTGCCTCGATGCCTGTCCGGCAGGCGAATCCTGCATCGTCTTCATCTAGGCTCGAGGGAGGCTCTGATGGCGCAGTCGATTACCCGTGAAGCGGCTTTACGCGTCGCGCTCGCTGCTCGCGAGCTGGGCATCCTGTCGGCCAGGGAACTGGTCTCGGCTCTGGTTGAGCGACTGGAGTTGCCGCTGACCGAGGCCAAACTCGCCACCGTCACGGTGGCTGATCTGCAGCTCATGCTGCAGGGGGATGAAGTAATCGAAACCGACGTGCCGCGGGAGCAACTGAAGCAGGCCGTGCGCCTGCTTTGGGGCGAGGGCATCGTAAACAGCGAGCTCCCGCCGGTGACGAGCTACGCCGCCGGCGACATGCCGGGATCGATCCGCGTCGCCTGCGCTTCGAACCGCGAGCAGCTGCTCGATGGGCACTATGGATCGTGCGAGCGCTTCCTGGTCTATCAGGTCTCCCCGGACGAGGTACGGCTGATTGCCGTGCGGCCGACGCTCGCGGCCGATCACGCCGAAGATCGCAACGTCGCGCGTGCCGCACTGATCAGTGATTGCCAGATCGTCTATGTGCAGTCGATCGGTGGCCCGGCGACGGCCAAGGTCGTCCGCGCCGGTGTCCATCCGGTCAAGGTGGCGAGTCGCGAGAACGCGGGCGGCGAAGCCCTGCAGGCGCTTGCCCAGCTGCAGCGGGCTTTGCGCCACCCGCCGCCGTGGCTAGCCCGGATCATGGGCGTCGAAGCCGGTTCGCTGGCCCGCTTCGCGGCGGACCTTGTTGCCGAGGACGCATGAACACCACCGGCAATGAATAGCACCTCGGATTGGCAGGAACTGTCGCGCCAGGTCGCCGAACTGTGCGTACGAACGCCTGCCACCGCCGGGCCTGAGGTGCTGGCCAGGGAACTGGCGGTACTGGCTCCCGGGCTGACCTTTCGCCAGGTCCTGTCGCGCGGCGGCTGGTATCGCCTGGGCGGCGTCGTCGATGCGAATCATGTCCGCCTTTCGGACAATCTGGAGACCTGGGCCGAACAGCAGCTGGCGGCTCACGACGAGGACATGGCTGCCCTCTGCGACGACTACGCCGAGGACGGTTTGCGGGCGACCCGACTGACCGGCCGCACGCGTTACTTTGTCGCCGCGACCGGCGGCGGCGCCACGGATTTCGTGCAGATCGAAATCGAGGAGCTGCAGGAGGTCGTCTGTCATCCGCTGTTCGCGGCCGAGAGCCTGCCGTCGGGAATCGAGGAGCTGATCGATCCGCGCGGCGCGGACGTCACCTGCTGTGCCGGTGCCGAACCAATCGGCTCGTCGTTTCTGGTCTTGCGCCGGCTGACGCCGGTGGCCGCCTTCCTCGCCCGGATGCGCGTTCAGAAGCCGGAAGCGCAGCCGATTCATCGTTTCGTCGAAGCCTGGGAAGCCAGCAGCGCCAGCGCGGCGACGCAGTTTTCCAACCACTGGGTGGTTGTCGTGCGCGAGCATCTGGACCGCTACCGGCAGGCCGTACTGCACGCCACACCGGTCGCCGCACTGAACGGTGCCGCACCCAGGTTCGCCGCCACCTTCGGCATGCAGGGCCTGGCATTGCACCAGGCCATGGCCCGCTACGACAAGGCCGTTGGTTACCCGATGGCCTGGTTCTTTCACATGCTGACGGTCAGGAGCGCGCCGTACGCCCTCGCCAATGCCGTTATTGATGACGTCAATGCCGGCTTCCACTACCTGCCCGATCGAGACGTACAGGTCGTCAAGGAGTGGCTTTACCAGCCCTATGCCTTCTGACTGCACTGGACTACACTGCCGTTGATGGCTTGTCCAGTGGCAAAACGCAGGTGTTATCGTTCGCCTGGTGAGACCGCCGCCGAGTTGTTCAAGCTGCCGCGCAGCGCCGTCCCTGGGATGCCTTTTTCGTCGTGATCGTGCCGTTCGCCTGACCGGCCGAAGAGCCGACAGATGCCCTTCCGGGAAGCCCACAGGAATACTGCATGACCATCCTTCCGCCGTCTGAGCAGGCCGACTTCCTCGTCATCGGTGGCGGCATTGCCGGCGCATCCGTCGCCTGGCATCTTGCACCCGGCGGTCGCGTCATCGTGCTCGAACGTGAAGCGCAGCCGGGCTATCACTCGACCGGGCGATCGGCCGCCCTGTTTGCCGAGAGCTACGGGACTGCCCAGGTGCGTGCCCTCACCATGGCCAGCCGCACCTTCCTGGAATCCCCACCCCAGGGGTTTGCCGAGCATCCGCTGCTGACGCCGCGCGGCGCCCTGCTCGTTGCCACCCAGGGGCAGGAGGCGCTGTTGCAGCAGACCTGGCAGACCTTGCGCACGATCAGTGACCGAATGCAGTTCCTCGGCCCGACCCAGGCCTGCGCCATGGTGCCCGTTCTGCGGCGCGAACGGGTGGTCGGCGCAGTCTACGACCCCGGCGCCGCCGACGTCGATGTCAACGCCCTCCATCAGGGCTATCTGCGCGGTCTGCGTCAGCAAGGCGGGAGGGTCGTCTGTG
Source organism: Candidatus Accumulibacter necessarius (assembly GCF_036625085.1). Taxonomy (NCBI): domain Bacteria; kingdom Pseudomonadati; phylum Pseudomonadota; class Betaproteobacteria; genus Candidatus Accumulibacter; species Candidatus Accumulibacter necessarius. The sequence continues at coordinate 206,912 of NZ_JAZKUM010000008.1, forward strand.
ACGCCGAGGTGACGACTCTCTCGCGTGCTGATGGCTGCTGGCGCGTGCGTGCCGGGGGCCGTGAGTACGCCGCGCCGACGGTGCTCAACGCGGCCGGCGCCTGGGCCGACCGGATCGCACAACTGGCCGGTGTCGCGCCAATCGGCCTGCAACCGCGACGTCGATCGGTCTTCATCTTTCCGCCACCCGGCAACGTCGATGTGTCGCCCTGGCCACTGACCATCGGCCTCGCTGAAGACTGGTACTTCAAGCCTGACGCGGGCCAGTTGCTCGGCTCGCCGGCCAATGCCGAGCCGGTCGAGCCGCAGGACGTGCTGCCGGAGGAACTGGACATTGCGACGGGCATCCACCGCCTGACGGAAATGACCACCCTGAGCATTCGCCGTCCGACCCATACCTGGGCCGGTTTGCGTTCCTTCGTCGCCGATGGCGACCTCGTTGGCGGCTTTGACCCGCTGGTCGCCGGCTTCTTCTGGGTGGCTGCACAGGGGGGCTACGGCATCCAGACGTCGCCGGCAATGGGCGCAACCTGTGCGGCGCTGGTCCGCGGGCTGCCCCTGCCGCCGCAGGTGGCGGCATATGGTCTGACCGCCGGGCTGCTGGGCCCGGCACGCCTCAAATCCTGAGCAGCCGGGGCGCTACGGCAACCGGCATCAGATGAACAGGGCGGATCCCCGCTTGCGTTGGAATGGCGGCAAGTTCCCGGTTGTCAGGGTGATTTTCACGACCTCGCGGCCGATCGGCCGGGCAGGAAGCCTGGCGCAGACAAGCGTGCTTGCCCCATTCTCGCAATAGCCGTTCGCAATCGCGCTTATATCCACAATCGATTGGACCAATCGTTCAGGCAATCCTAGAATCAGGTCGTCGGGCTTGCATGCGGTCATTCAGCAAGTTGGTCACTCTTCTCGCAAGGACGCCACGATGATTTCCCGGTACAGGCACGGTGCTCGGTAATCCCGGCGGCTCTCCGAGACGCCGGTAGAGAAGGGCTTGCCGCCTCTTCGGATACCATTGATCGAACAAAGAGGAGCAAAACATCTGGTTGGCAGCAACACGTCGCTGTCTTTCCGGGCAGCGCTACCGGCTTGTTGTAATTGGTCCGAACGCTGCCTGGCTTTGCCCTGATGATGGTACTGAAAACCACGCTGGGATGATCATTTCAACCGAGGAGAATGAACCATGAACGCCAAGAAAATCAGAACAGCCGCCGCCCCGTCGATCAACATCGGCATCAGCGCCGACGAGCGGGAGACGATTGCCAAGGGCCTTTCCGCCCTGCTCGCCGATAGCTACACGCTCTACCTGATGACGCACAACTTCCACTGGAATGTCACGGGGCCGATGTTCAACACCCTGCACCTGATGTTCATGGGGCAATACACGGAACAGTGGAACGCGCTCGACATCATTGCCGAGCGGATTCGCGCACTCGGTCACCCGGCTCCCGGCACCTACAAGGAGTTTGTCAAGATCGCCTCGGTCAAGGAGGTGACAGGGGTGCCCAGGGCAATGGACATGATCCGTCACCTGGTTGCCGCTCAGGAAGCGACGGCGCGCACTGCACGCGAGCTGTTTCCAGTGGTCAATGCCGCGAACGACCAGCCGACAGCCGATCTGCTCACTCAGCGCCTGGAAGTGCATGAGAAGACCGCCTGGATGCTGCGCAGCCTGCTCGAGGATTGAGCTGATTCCGACATCAGATCGCTGACCGTTCTCCGTCGCCGTCTACGAACCGCCGGCGACGTACCGGGCGACGATACCGTTATGGCGCGCTGGCCAGTCACGCAGCGCCGCGTCGCCGCCGCCGAACACCTTCTGCCAGAAGGCAAGCGAGAGTTCCCGGGTCGCTGCCTTCACCAGCGGGTTCAGGGTTACGCCGCCGGTGGCGGCACGATCGGTGAACATGCTGTGCGAGCCCCCCTCGAACACCGCCAGGACCTTGCGCGCGCCAGGCATGGCCTCGAAGACGGCGATGCGGTCCTCGGCGCCGGAGTAGTAGCCCGGAATGCGAATGATGTCCTCGGTGGCGGTGATGTGTAGCGTCGGCACGCTGATGCCCGAGAGTATCCTTGCGACATCGGTTTCACCGTAGAACGGTGGTGCCGATAGCAGCATCGCCGCCTTCAGGCGGGGTTCGGCGAGATCGATGATGCGGCCCTGCCGCTCGATCCGCGCACCCAGCGCCAGCAGGATGGTATTGGCGCCGTACGAGTGGCCAGCGGCAACGATGCGCTCGGGGTCAATCCGCTGGCCGACTTCGGGGTGGGAAAGTAGCTGATCAAGCGCGAAACGAAGGTCGGCGACGCGCGCGATCGCTTCCTCTTCCTGCGCAGCGCCCTGCAGGCGCCCCACCAGATTGAAGACGTTGCCAGCCCACAGCGAACGATCGCTGCCGACGTGCTGCAGGTGCAGGCTGGCGTACCCGTGGCTGGCCCAATAGGCACCAAGGTAGCTGTAGCCGCGGCGCGAACCACCGATGCCGTGTGAAAAAACGACCAGGGGCAACGTTCGCCTACCGGCAGTCGCGACCGGCAGATACAGGCGCACCGGCACGGCGCGGTCGCGCGACGCGTCGTGCCACTCGTAGTCGTGGCTGACGACCTCGGCGACGCCGGTTTCACGGGCTGTCTCGGTCGCAGCAACCACGACGGGTGAGTTCTGCTGCGCCTCAACGCCCTGCGCCGCGAGGCGAGCCGAAGCAAGAAGGAGCACCGCAAAGACGGCCGCCGCGGCAGCGGCGGTTGGCAAGAACCCCTGACGGGAAAGCAGACGCATGGGATCAGGCAACACGCCCGGCAGCAGAGGCTTGTACAGTTCCATTAAGCAACTCCAGGGTGGGATGGTGATTGGTGGCGCGGGCTTGCACGCTATTGACCACTGCTGCCGCCCGAAGGTTCGCTGCCGCCAGAACGAACACAGGAAGTGGCGAGCCCTCCCACCTTTGGCGACGGGCGCGCTCATGCGGACTTTGGAGGGGTGAGTGCCACGAGGTGGCGAAACTCACCGGATCAAACGACTCGGCGACGAACACGACGTTATGTGGCTGGCTCAACATCCACTCGCTGTCGCAAGTCGTCCAGGACTGGCTGCCGAACCGCCCTTGCGCCACCCGGCACCGAATCAGCTCACGAAGTACCTGGCGGCGATCCGTCCCGCCGGAAATGGCACGACCTGAAGGTAAGGAGTGGCTTGATGCCCTGCGCAAACACCCGGCCGAGCTGGACGCTGGCGCAGAGGAGGTGCGGGAAGCCAAGCTACCGGTTCTCGCCAACGGCCGCGTGGGGAAGCCGCAGACTTGCCGGCACCTGCGTCCGCCCGGAGCCGGGCACCATCGCGCCGGACGGAAGGATCATCAACGCCGTGGCGGCGATCATGAAGACGGTGTCGACGACGACAATGAAGGCCTGCATGAAACCCTGCGACGATGCTTGATTGCGGGTCAGGCGAGGCCGTTTTCCCTGTATTCGGCGCACTGTACCACCCGACTTCGTTCGAGAATAGCCGGTGCTTGACGCCGTTGGCCATGGTCACGGCAATCGACGGGGCGCTGCCTTGCCCAGGCCAAATGCGAAACCCGCGATATGCGCCAGGACCTCGCCAATTCATCGTGGTTCCGGGGACCTGCTGGTGATATCAAAAGGCCTGAGGCATGGCTTGAACTACGACGTGAATTCGAGCGATACTAAGCGCTTCTCCTACACAATTCAACCACGGCAAACAAATGAATAATCGAGGATCTGCAATTCGCATCGGCGCCCTCTGCGGCATGATTGCTGTAGCCATCTTGACCGGTTGCGAAAAGAAGGCCGACCCGATATCGGTCGCCAGTCAGGCCGACAAGAAAGCGGGCATTGCCGCTCCGGGTATCGCCGAAACCAAGGCCATCGCCGAGGAAGCGTTCATCTACGGCCTGCCGATCGTGATGAACTACGCGGTGATGCAGGAGTTCTCCGTGGACAAGAACTCCGGGCAGTACAAGGCGCCGTTCAACACGATCATGAACGAAGCCCGCGTTTTTACCTACAAGGACACCGCCGTAGTGACGCCCAACAGCGACACCCCGTATTCCATGCTCTGGCTGGATCTGCGGGCAGAGCCGATGGTGATCTCGGTGCCGGCGGTGCCCAGGGAGCGCTACTACTCGGTGCAGTTCATCGACAGCAATACCTACAACTACGGCTACATCGGCAGCCGTGCGACGGGTAATGAAGCCGGCGACTATCTGGTTGTCGGCCCCGACTGGCAAGGTGATAAGCCGGCGGGAATCAGGCAGGTCTTCCGCTCGACGACACCCTTCGCCCTGACCATTTTTCGCACCCAGCTTTTCAATGCCGCGGATATGGTGAACGTCGAGAAGGTGCAGGCGGGATACAAGGGGCAGCCGCTGTCCGCGTTTCTCAACCAGCCGGCGCCGCCCGCCGCGCCGAAGATCGATTTCCTGCCGGCCACGACGGCCGGGATCAAGGCAAACTTCTACGAGTATCTCGACGCCGCGCTCCAGTTCGTGCCGGTAACGCCCGAGAACAAGGAAATCCGCGCCAGGCTTGCCAGCATCGGCATCGGGCCCGGCAAGACCTTCGAGTTCAAGGACCTTTCGCTGGAACACAAGGCCGCCGTCCTGCTGGCGATGAAGGAGGGTGACGACAAGGTAAGCGCCTATCTGAACACCAGAACGGCAGATGTCAACGGCTGGAAGATCGCATCGATCTTCGGCGATGCTGCCTTCTACAAAGGCGACTGGCTGAAGCGTGCCGCGGCGGCCAAGGGCGGCATCTATGGCAACGATGCCGTCGAGGCCATGTATCCGATGACTCGCGTCGACGTCAAGGGCGAGACGCTCGATGGCAGCAAGCACAACTACACGCTCACTTTCCCCGCCGGGCAGCTTCCGCCGGTCAATTCCTTCTGGTCGGTGACGATGTACGACGGCAAGACGCAGCTGCTGATCGAGAACCCGATCAACCGGTACCTGATCAACTCGCCGATGCTGCCCGCCATGAAGAAGAATGCGGACGGGTCGCTCACCCTGTACATCCAGAAGGATTCACCGGGCAAGGCGAAGGAAGCGAACTGGCTGCCTGCACCGAACGACCCCATTTACCTGGTCATGCGCCTCTACTGGCCGAAGACGGAAGCGCCTTCCATTCTTCCGGCAGGTACCGGTACGTGGAGTCCGCCGGGTATCGTGCAGGCCAGCAATTGAAAGGCTGGACAAGCAGCGTGCGCATGTCTTACTGGCCTGGCAAGGGGGAAGGGGTTTCTCCCTTTACTTGCTGCCATCCCCGGTGCGAGTCATTTCGGCAGGTCTAACCCAGCAGTCGAACTCCGACTCGGTGACATACTGCAGCGCCAAGGCCGCCGTGCGCAGTGCGCTGCCCTCACGGTGCGCTTTCTTTGCAATTTCGGCGGCGCGATCATAGCCGATGTGTGGCGTCAGGGCGGTCACCAGCATCAACGATCGTTCCAGCAGCTCATGGATGCGCGCTCGATCAGGCTCGATACCACGGGCGCAATACGCCTCAAAATTGCTCATGCCATAGCTGATCAGGCGAATGCTCTGCAGGATGCTGTTGGCCATCAGCGGCTTGCAGACGTTGAGCTCGAAATTGCCCGAGGCGCCGCCGATCCCGATGGCGACATCATTACCCATGACCTGGCAACAGATCATGGTCAGCGCTTCACACTGAGTCGGATTGACCTTTCCCGGCATTATCGAACTGCCAGGCTCGTTTTCAGGAATCCGGATCTCGCCAAGCCCCGAGCGCGGCCCCGAGGCAAGCCAGCGAATATCGTTGGCGATCTTCATGAGAGCCACCGCCAGTGTCTTGAGCGCGCCATGCGCAGCGACGATCCCGTCGTGCGCGGCAAGCGCCGCAAACTTGTTGGTCGCGCTGACAAACGGCAGACCGCAGTCACGGGCCAGTTCGGCGGCGACGCGTTCACCAAACTCCGGATGGGTGTTCAGGCCGGTACCAACTGCTGTACCGCCGATGGCCAGTGGATATAAGGAAGCCATCGCGGCAACGATGAACGACGCGGCGTGGTCAAGTTGGGCGACGTAGCCGGAGAACTCCTGTCCCAGGGTCAGCGGCGTCGCGTCCTGCAGATGCGTTCGACCAATCTTGACGATATCCGCGAACGCTTCGGACTTGGCGGCGAGTGTTGTGCGGAGATGCCGCAGCGCGGGGAGCAGGTCGTTGGTCACGCCGAGCACCGCCGCGAGGTGCATCGCGGTAGGGAATACGTCATTTGACGACTGCCCCAGGTTCACTTCGTCATTGGCATGAACCAGGCGATTCTCGCCGCGCTCGCCCCCCAGCAACTCGGAAGCACGGTTGGCAAGCACCTCATTCATGTTCATGTTGGTCTGGGTGCCGGAGCCTGTTTGCCAGACCGACAAAGGAAACTCGAAGCGATGACGGTCCGCAAGGACTTCCCCGGCAGCCGCCACGATCGCCCTCGTCTTGTCTTCGGCAAGCAGCCCAAGTTCGCTGTTTACGCTTGCGCAGGCGAGTTTTATCCTGGCCAGGGCATGCACGATCGCTACGGGCATGCGCTCGCTGGAAATGTTGAAGTGCTCCAGGGAACGCTGTGTCTGGGCACCCCACAAATGCTCATCTGGAACCTCGACGGTCCCCAGCGAATCTCGCTCGTTTCGTTTGGCACTCATCGCGACTCGCGCTTGCTCGCCCTTTGGCCAGGCACGACGGACAAGGCTTAATGCAGCCTGCCGTTCAGTTCATCGATGACGCCGGCCCAATCAGCATCCTCGATGATCTCCTCCTTGAGGAAGGTTCTCTGCGCATGCGTCCAGAATGAGGCGCGGTAGAGGGCGACATCATTGCCGAGGGGGCGGTGACAACGGATGAATTCTTCAATGGCGGCCGGCGTGTCAGCCAGTCCGAGTTGGGCAAAAAGATTGCTCATGCTGTGTAGGTTGGCATCCATGCATTACCTCCAGATGGCGGGTCGCTAGTCCTTAACCCGATAAAAGTTCAGATGGCATTGGGATCAAATGGTTCCATTTCTGCCGGGGCGGGCGAGAAGCCTCTTGCCGGGTTCGGTGTTCGACACAGCTACCGTTGCTCCAGGCTCCTCGATGGGCGATTCAGAACGTCGGCGGGTGATGGGAATGACTTTTTTGCGGTACAGTTCCAGCAGCAGGATTTTCACCGCCTCGAGCGTGTCTCCTGAGGCCGGCGTGGTTCATGTTGTTCAACCCCACTCCCGGGGTCCTTTATTTCAGGTAGGAGAGGAATTGTGAAAGATATAGTTTGGGACGAGATACTCAGCGTTGGGGTTGACGAAATAGATGAAGATCACCGTAAGTTGGTGAATATTTTCAATATTCTCAATCATTCCGTGATGGCGGAGGAATCTTCGGATTATCTTGCGGCGACATTGGCGGAGCTGATCAATTGTACGGTCTGGCACTTCAGCCACGAGGAGCGGCTGATGCTGAAACATCGCTATGAGGGAATTGAAGAACACAAGGCGGAGCACCGGGAATTAATCAAGAGCGCCAAGGAACTGCAGCAGGAAATCCTTCAGGCGGACAAGCCCGTGGTGGACGAACATATTGAGTTTCTCGAGCGCTGGTTAACCGAGCATATACTCACCGCCGACTTGCGATTGGGTTCTTATCTTTCCCAGGTGATGTAGAGGTCGCTCACCAGGGGCGGCGACAAAAGTTGAATACGGACGGCAACGCCAACCGCATGATCTACGACGCGCAGGAAACAGACCTCGATTCTCAAGGGCATCAGCCAGTTGGCACTGAGCCAGAACGCCAGCATGCTGCAATGGACGACAAGCCATTTGACAGCGTACGGCGCCATACTTGCGAGTCGCTGGCGCGAGTTTTGCGTTAAAGTCCGCGCGGGGCTTGTGATAAGCTGATACACAGACACCTGAAGGGGGAAAAGGTCGTCGGAAGCGGCCCCGTTTGCCCGGCTCCGGCCACCCGAGATCGAGATGTTTCCAGTAGTGAAGCAATGACAGCCAAGCGGCGAATTGCGATTTCGCAGCTTGAGCACTAGCGGGCTTCCGCAGTGGGCGGAGCGCTTTGAATGATGCAGAGACAAGAAACAGTGATGGAGAGCCATATGTCTTTAACAATCGGAGTTCCAAGAGAGACTGCAGCCGGGGAAAAGCGGGTTGCGACCGTACCTGAAGTCGTTGAGAAGCTGATCAAGCTGGGCTTCGGCGTCGCCGTTGAATCGGGCGCTGGCGATGCAGCCAATATATCGGACGACGCCTATCGTGCTGCCGGCGCCGAGATTGTCGCCGATGCAGCCAGGCTATGGTCGTCGTCGGACATCATCTTCAAGGTACGCGGGCCGTCAGCAGCAGAAGTCGGCCTGATGCGCGAGGGGAGCACGCTGGTCAGCTTCATCTGGCCAGCCCAGAACCCCGAGCTTCTGCAGCAACTCGCTGCGCGCAAGGCGACCGTGCTGGCCATCGACTCGCTGCCGCGCACGCTCTCGCGCGCCCAGAAGATGGACGCGTTGACCTCCCAGGCTGGCGTCGCTGGCTACCGCGCTGTCATCGAGGCTGCCAACGCCTTCGGTCGCTTCTTCAACGGCCAGATCACGGCGGCTGGCAAGGTTCCGCCGGCCAAGGTCTTCATTGCCGGTGCTGGCGTCGCCGGCCTGGCGGCGATTGGCACTGCCGCCAACCTCGGCGCCATCGTTCGCGCCAACGACACGCGTGCCGAAGTGGCCGATCAGGTCGCGTCGCTGGGCGGTGAATTCGTCAAGGTTGATTACGAGGAAGAAGGTTCCGGCGGCGGCGGTTACGCGAAGGTGATGAGCGAGGGCTTCCAGAAAGCCCAGCGCGACATGTACGCCAAGCAAGCCCGGGAGGTGGACATCATCATCACCACCGCGCTGATTCCTGGCAAGCCGGCGCCCAGGCTGATCACCGCCGAGATGGTGCGCTCAATGAAAGCGGGCAGCGTAATCGTCGACATGGCCGCCGAACAGGGCGGCAACTGCGAGCTGACCGAGCCTGGCCAGGCGGTGGTGAAGCACGATGTCACCATCATCGGTTACACCGACCTGGTCAGCCGCTTGGCGCGGCAGTCGTCGACGCTTTACAGCACCAACCTGTTCCGCCTCGCGGAGGAACTGTGCAAGACCAAGGACGGCATCATCGACGTCAACATGGAAGACGAAGCCATCCGCGGCCTGACTGTAATCAAGGAAGGCAATGTCACTTGGCCACCCCCGGCGCCAAAGCCGTCGGCCGCACCAGCCGCGGCACCCGCAGCGGCCGCCAAACCGGTGGTTGCCGCCAAGAAGTCAGGCGGCCACGGCAAGGGCAGCGCACCCGCCTCAGCGACCGCCGTCGGTCTGCTGTTCGCCGCCGGCGCGCTGATCTTCTGGTTCATCGGGGCGGGCGCACCACCGGCTTTCCTCGGCCACTTCACGGTCTTCGTGCTGGCCTGCTTCGTCGGCTACATGGTGGTGTGGAATGTCACCCCGGCGCTGCATACGCCGCTCATGAGTGTCACCAATGCGATCAGCAGCATCATTGCTATTGGGGCACTGGTACAGATTGCGCCACCGCTTGAGGCGGGGCTCAGTCGCCCCGACGACTGGATACGCTGGCTAGCGGTAGGCGCCATCATCCTGGCGACGATCAACATGTTCGGCGGCTTCGCCGTGACCCAGCGCATGCTGGCAATGTTCCGCAAATAGGGAGGCGATGATCATGTCTGAAAGCCTGGCAACGGTCTCCTATCTCGGAGCAACCATCCTTTTCATTCTCTGCCTCGGCGGCCTGAGCAATCCGGAAACCTCCCGGCGCGGCAATCTGTACGGTATCGTCGGCATGACCATCGCCGTTCTGGCGACGGTCTTCGGCCCGCACGTAAGCAGCACCGGTTACGCGTGGATCATTGCTGCCATGGTGGTCGGCGCGAGCATCGGTGTTTACGCGGCACGCACCGTCCAGATGACGCAAATGCCCGAACTGGTCGCCCTGATGCACAGCATGGTTGGCCTCGCGGCGATGCTCGTCGGTTTTGCCAACTACATCGACCCGGCCGCTTCGGCGCAGATGAGCGGGGTCGAAAAGACCATCCACGAAGTCGAGATCTACCTCGGCATCCTGATCGGAGCGGTGACCTTCTCCGGCTCGGTCATTGCCTTCGGCAAGCTCTCCGGCAAGATTTCCGGCAATCCGCTGCTCCTGCCGGCCCGCCACTGGATCAATCTCGCCGGCCTGCTGATCGTCATCTATTTCGGGCGCGAGTTCCTCAACGCCCATTCGATCAGCGACGGCATGACGCCGCTGGTGGTGATGACGGTTATTGCGCTGCTCTTCGGCATCCACATGGTGATGGCGATTGGTGGCGCCGACATGCCGGTGGTGGTTTCGATGCTCAACAGCTACTCCGGCTGGGCAGCAGCGGCGACCGGCTTCATGCTCTCCAATGACCTGCTGATCGTCACCGGGGCACTGGTCGGATCGAGCGGCGCAATCCTCTCGTACATCATGTGTGCGGCCATGAACCGGCACTTCATCAGCGTCATCGCCGGCGGCTTCGGCACCACCGGCGGAACACCGGCGGCAGCCGGCGGTGCCCAGCCCGCCGGCGAGGTCGTGCCGATCATTGCGTCGGACACTGCCGAGTTGCTACGCGACGCCAAGAACGTGATCATCGTCCCGGGCTATGGCATGGCGGTAGCCCAGGCGCAGCACACGGTCTACGAGATCACCCGCCTGCTGCGCGAAAAGGGCGTCAACGTCCGCTTCGGAATCCATCCGGTGGCTGGCCGCATGCCGGGCCACATGAACGTGCTGCTCGCCGAAGCCAAGGTGCCGTACGACATCGTGCAGGAAATGGACGAACTCAACGATGATTTTCCACAGACCGACGTCGCGATGATCATCGGCGCCAACGACATCGTCAATCCAGCCGCACAGGATGACCCGAGCAGCCCGATCGCCGGCATGCCGGTACTCGAGGTCTGGAAGGCAAAAACGTCGATCGTCATGAAGCGCAGCATGGCGTCCGGCTATGCCGGGGTGGACAACCCGCTCTTTTACAAGGATAACAACCGCATGCTGTTCGGCGATGCGAAGAAGATGCTTGACGAAGTGCTGGTTGCTCTGAAGAGCTGATCCGCGGTTTGCCTTGTGGACCCTTGCGCCCGCTTCCTGCTGGCGCGAGGGTGTCCAACCGTCTGACGGAGGCAGATAAGCGCCCTGCTACCTGGCCGCGACTGCAGATCAACGGCGAGTCCCCGGATCAAAAGACGCCTTGCCGATTTTCGGATGTTGATGGACATCTGGTAGAATCGTTCCGATCAGTCAATGAGCGCATCAGCTCGCTATCCTATCTCTAGGGGGTGACATGGAGGTCAAAGAAGTTCTGCAGGTCAAAGATTCCGCGCTGTTCGCAGTACATCCCGACCAGCCGCTCTCGGAAGCCGTCATCATGATGTCGGAAAACGACATTGGCTCGGTGATCGTGATGGAAGGGGGCAAGCTGGCCGGGATGCTGACCTTTCGCGAGGTACTGTCCATATTGGCCAAACGCCAGACCGAGCGTCGGGTCGGGCCAACGCCACCCATTGCCGAGATCCTGGTCATCGAAGCGATGGACCCCAACCCCCCGACTACTGATCCCGATATGGACGTCGACGAGTTGCGTCGAATGATGGTAGACACGCATACGCGCTATGTGCCCGTGATGGAAGGAGACACCATCGTGGGGATCGTCTCCTTTCACGACGTCGCCAAAGCGGTGCTGGAGGAACGGAATCTGGAGAACAAGCTGCTCAAGGCATACATCAAGGATTGGCCGTCGCCTTAAGCCACCCGCTGAGCGGCGGGCGTTTTTCCCTCACCCCCATTGTCGCCGGCAGCTGAGCCACGCCGTCCCCGCGGTTAGGCCAAAGTCATCGGCGGTCGCGCTCCCGCTTTGCTTCTCCGGAGTTAGCCTCATAGCGTCTGCGTTATCCAGCGCGGGCAGGAGGTGATGGGGCAATGCTTTCAAGTCGCCAAAGCACGCACGCCTAATGGCTCAGCTTTCGCCAATGGCAAACAGGCGTCGATGCTCCTTGATGGCATAGCGATCGGTCATCCCGGCGATATAGTCAGCCACTCTGCGCGCCTGGTCGCCCTCGGCTGGCAGCTGGTATTGCGGCGGTAGCAAGCGCGGGTTGGCGGTGAAGGCGACGAACAAGTCGGCGATTATCCGCTGCGCTTTGCTGGCCATCCTCAGGACCTGGTAGTGCTGATAGAGGTGAGTGCGCAAGAAGCGCTTCATATGGCGCTGCGCTTGCCGCAGATCATCGGAAAACGCGACCAGCGGAGGTGCCAGGCGCACGCGGTAACATCTCGTGGCTGGTGGCGAGCAATGTTGGTAGCGGTTGTTTCGATCAGGTCGCAGACCAGGGCATTGATCATTCGCCTGATCGTTTCGTGGATCAGACGACGCCCGCCCAGTCCGGGATAAAGCCCGCGCACAGCTGCGACGTGCTGTGCGAACAGGCCAACTTCGGCGAGTTGCTCCAGCGTGATCAGACCGGCACGAAGTCCGTCGTCCACGTCGTGATTGTTGTAGGCGATTTCGTCGGCCAGATTGCAGATCTGTGCTTCGAGTGATGGCTGGGTACGATTGAGAAAGCGTTCCCCCAGTTCGCCAAGGCGGCGGGCGTTTTCCAGGGAACAGTGCTTGACGATGCCCTCGCGCGTTTCGAAACAAAGATTGAGCCCATCGAAGGCGGCATAGCGCTCCTCAAGCAGATCGACCGTCCGCAGACTCTGCAGGTTGTGCTCAAAGCCCCCGTGAGCATGCATGCAATTGTTGAGTGCCTCCTGTCCGGCATGGCCAAACGGCGTGTGGCCAAGGTCGTGAGCAAGCGATATCGCTTCCGCGAGATCCTCGTTGAGCCGCAGCGCGCGCGCGATTCCGCGTGCGATCTGGGCGACTTCGAGGCTGTGAGTCAAGCGGGTACGGAAGAGGTCGCCCTCGTGATTGACGAAGACCTGGGTCTTGTATTCGAGACGCCGAAAGGCCGTCGAGTGTACGATCCGGTCCCGGTCGCGCTGAAAGTCGCTGCGATGCGAAGGCTGCGCATCCGGGTAATGGCGACCGCGCGAGTTGATCGCGGATACCGCATAAGCGGCAAGCTCAGGCGTGTGCACAGCGGTCGGCAATGGCGCGGCAGATTTCCGCCAACGGAGCAGCGTCGGTCACGGCAGCCCGCCCGACTTGTTGCAGGAGGACCAGACGAAGCTTGCCGCCCTCCACCTTCTTGTCGTTCTGCATCAGCTCAAGATAGCGGTCGACGCCTAGCATCGGCCCGTACACCGGCAGACCCGCGCGCTGAAAAAGCCTGTCTATCCGAGCAAGGTCGTCCGCGTCGATCCAGCCAAGCTGTCGTGAAAGTGCTGCCGCCATCATGGTGCCCGCCGCGATCGCTTCGCCATGCAGCCATCCACCATAACCGACCCCGGTTTCGATGGCATGGCCGAAAGTATGGCCAAGGTTGAGCAGGGCGCGCTCGCCGGTCTCTCGTTCATCAGCGACAACGACTTCGCTCTTGTTCCGGCAAGAACGGCAGACCGCCTCGGCCAGCGCCGTTGGTTCGCGAGCCAGCAGGCGATCCAGGTTGCCCTCCAGCCATTCGAGGAAAGGCAGGTCCCTGATCAGACCATACTTGATGACCTCAGCCAACCCGGCCCGGAGCTCGCGCTCAGGCAGCGTGTCCAGGGTATCGGTGTCAGCCAGCACGAGCTTCGGCTGGTGGAAGGCCCCGATCATGTTCTTGCCCAAGGGGTGATTGATGGCGGTCTTTCCGCCCACCGACGAATCTACTTGTGCCAGCAAGGTCGTCGGCACCTGGATGAAAGGCATCCCGCGCTGGAAGCAGGCCGCGGCAAAGCCCGTTATATCGCCGACCACACCGCCACCGAGTGCAATGAGTGTGGTGGAGCGTTCGCAGTGGCGCTCGAGCAACACATCAAAGATCGAGTTGAGCGTTCGCCAGTCCTTGAACTGCTCGCCATCGGGCAGGACGATCTCGGCCACGTCAACCCCCGCACGCTGCAATGCATCCGCCAGACGCAGAAGATACAAGGGTGCAACGGTACTGTTGGTGACGATCGCAGCCTTTGGTCGGCGCAGAAACGGCAGCAGCAGTTCGCTGCGACCGATGAGGGCTTGCCCCACATGAATGGGATAGGAGCGATCCCCTAGTGCAACGGTCAGCGTTTCCATGGCTCTCCGAGTTCCTTGATCAGCAAATGCAGGACGGACTGTACAGTGATTCGACTGCCACTGACGATCAGATCCGCGATGTCACGGTAGAGCGGGTCTCGCTCCGCGTGGAGCTCCCTGAGCTTCCGCCGTGGGTCACTGACCTGCAACAGCGGTCGCTTCTTGTCATGCCGCGTTCGTTCGTACAGGGTTGGCAGGGGCACATCGAGGTAGATCACGAATCCGCTCGCTTCGAGGCTCTGCCGGTTCTCAGGCCGCAGGACGGCACCGCCCCCGGTAGCGACCACATGGGCATTGCGGCTGGCCAGTTCCGCAATGACCTGCGCTTCGCGTCTGCGAAAGCCGTCCTCCCCTTCGATTTCGAAGATCGTCGGCAAACTGACGCCTGTTCGAGCCTCGATCTCGTGGTCCGAATCGACGAACCGATAGCCAAGGCGCTTGGCCAGGGCTTTGCCGATCGTAGTCTTTCCCGCTCCCATCAAACCGATCAGGTAGACGTTCCGCTTGTCGTCTTCGATTCTCACAACCCTATTCTATCGCATGGTCAACAGGCATCATCTGCCCAACAAAAAGCCGGCTCAACGCCGGCCCTTTGCCTTTACCAGGCGCCGGTCAGCGCACGGCGAGATTCTCGGCAACGATTCTCGGCGTCACGAAAACCAGCAGTTCAGTCTTGTCGTCAATGGTTTCGCGGTTCTTGAACAGGAAACCGACATAGGGAAGATCACCGAAAAACGGGATCCGCTGCGTGTTGTTGCGCGTTGTCTGCGTGTAGATGCCGCCAATCACCACGGTGCCTCCGTTCTCGACCAGGACCTCGGTCTTGACGTGCCTGGTATCGATGGCTACCCCCGCACCGCCGGTCTGCAGAGGGCTCGGGGTGTCCTTGTTAACGTCCAATTGCATGAAGATTCTGCCATCCGGGGTAATCTGGGGCTTCACCTTCAACGAAAGGTTCGCTTTGCGGAAGGAGACGCTGGTAGCCCCCGAGCTGGTCGCCTGCTGATAGGGAATTTCAACGCCTTGCTCGATGATCGCTTCCACCTGATTCGCGGTCATGACCCGCGGACTGGAAATGACCTTACCGCGGCCATCGGCTTCCAGTGCCGAGATCTCGGTATTCAGAAACTGGGTCATCGCGCTGTTGTAGAGAACCAGCGAGAACAAGCCGGCGTTGCCCGTTCGAGGCTGCGCCGGAAGATTCACGTTGAACGCGTCGGTGTTGAAATCTGGAATGTCCTTGACTTGCCCGGTGTAATAACCAGGCACATTTGCTCTGGCGCCGCCCATGGCCTGACCGCTGAAACCCTGGCCGCCAAAACCATAGCCTGTTCTCTGATTCCAGCCCAAACGGACGCCCAGGTTTTTGGCAAAACTGTCGCCGGCTTCAACAATGCGTGCTTCGATCATCACCTGCCGGGCTGCGACGTCGACCTTGGCAATCATCGACCGCACATCATCGATGCGGCTCGGCGTGTCCTTGATGAACATCATGTTCGAGCGGGCATCAATGAGGGCACTGCCGCGCTTCGAGAGCAGGCTTTGCTTGGGGTCGACAAGCAGCTTCTGAATGTCTTCCGCCTTGATATAGTTCATCTGGAAACTCTCGGTCTGCAATGGCTCGAGGTCGCCGATCTGAGCTCTCGACTCAAACTCGAGCTTCTCCTTGGTGGCAATCTCCTCCCGCGGCGCAATGAGAATGACGTTTCCATTCTTGCGCATGTCGAGACCCTTTTGCTGCATGATGATATCCAGCGCCTGATCCCAGGGCACGTCCTTCAGAATCAGCGTGATCTGGCCGCCAACGGAGTCGCTGACGACCATGTTCATGCCAGTGAATTCGCCGATCACCTGCAGCAGACGGCGGACCTCGATATTCTGGAAATTGAGTGACAGCTTTTCCCCCTGGAAACCACCACGCGTTCCCTGTACCAACTTGTTTGGGTCCTCGACGATCTTCTTGACTTCAATCACGAATTGGGAGTCACTCTGGTAGGCGTTGTGCTCCCAAAGGCCGCGCGGGGTAATTGTCATGCGGGCGTTCGCGCCCTGCTGGACAGTATCCACGGTCAGCACCGGCGTCGCGAAGTCGGTCACATCAAGCCGCTTGCGCAGCGCTTCCGGAACGTTCACCTTGACGAAGTCGACCACCAGCTTTGATCCTTGTTGCTTGATGTCGATTCCCGCGTTGGGGTCGCTCAGGTCAACGGTGATCCGTCCCTCGCCATCCTTGCCCCGCCGGAAATTCACGTCGCGAATGCTGTTCGCCATCTCGGAGGCACGTGCTTTGGCGAAGTGCTCGACCAAGAGTGTGCTGTCGGGGGTAGCACTTGGTACCAGAGCGAGGAGGAGGCTGTTCCCGTCGATGGTCGCGTCGTAGGTCATGGGCTTGTTCAGGTTCAGGACGACGCGGGTGCGGTCTTCTGCCTGGACGATATTGGCACTTTTCAGGTCTCCTTCGTTATACGTCTGGCTCGACTTGCCGAGGCCGTTGGTCGTATTCGGAAAGTCAAAGGCTATGCGCGGGGGTTTGGCTACACTGAAAGCTGGAGGGAGAGCCTGCAAGGCTTCCTTGAACGTCAGCTTGACGTTCAAGACCGAGCCTTGCTGAACAACGTTGAAGGACTCGATGGAATTTGGCCTGACTTCCTGGGCCTGCGCGCTGGCGAGCGCCAGCAGCACACCACCCACAAGGCCGAGCAGGTATTGTTTGATCTGCTTCATTTAGTTCGCTCCCTTTTCCTGCAACAGCAAGGTGCTCGTCCTTTCCACCCAGTCACCCGCGGAATCCTGGATGAGTTCTCGCAATGTGACTTCCGACTCGGAGATATCCACCACCACGCCGAAGTTCTGTCCCATGTAGTTTCCGATCTTGACCTGGTACAAAGTCCCATCAACCTGGATGATGGCATACGATACCTTCTTCCTGGTCATCACGCCGACATATTTCAGGGTCTCCAGCGGATGCAGCTCCAGCGGCTCCTTTGGTCGATCCAGGTCAGGCCGGAACCCACCACCGCCTTTCTTCTCCTGCGGCCCCATCTTGGCTGCCTTGAAAGGGTCAAGGATATTGCCAGCGTCGTAGGGAACTGGCTCGTAGGGTTCCACCACTGGCAGGGGCGGGATCTTGGCCGTGACACCCTGGGCCGCCGTCTTCATCCACTCGCGCAACTCCTCCTGGTCGCCGCCAACGCAGGCGGCCAGGACAACGCAACCAAGCAAAACAAGGAGTCTCCTCATTGCTTTCCACCCTTCGCAGCGGCTTGGGCGGCCTTTCGCTTCGCCGCCAACTCTTCCTCGTCGAGATAGCGGAAGGTCTTGGTGGTCGCGTCCATGACCAGTGTGCCGTCCTTGCTCTGCTGGTTCGTGGTAATCGCGATATTGTTCAAGGTGACAATTCTGGACAACGCGCCGATGTCCCCGGCGAAGGAACCAAAGTCATGGTAAGTGCCAGTCAGGCGGACGGTAATCGGCAGTTCCGCGTAGAAATCCTTCACCTGTTCCGCCCCGGGCTTGAATAGATCGAACTGCAGGCCACGTCCCATTCCCGCTTGATTGATCTCGACCAGCAAGGATTCGACTTCGGATTTGTTGGGCAACTGCTTCAATAGTGTACCGAAAGAGCGCTCGATCTCGTTCAGGCGCTGGACGTACAAATCAAGGTTAAGCGCCTGAGCCTTCTTGGTGACGTACTCGTCCCTGAGCTTCAGCTCCGTCTCCTGCTTGACCTGCAGGGACTCCAGTTGTTCAGCCCATAGAAACCACCAGCCAGCTGCCAGGATCACCAAGCACAAACCAACGAGGACGGTCACGCGAGGTACTAGAGGCCATGCACCCAAATCCTTGGGGTTCAGATCCTGGAAATCGCTGAGGACGGCTCTGAAGTCAATGGTCGGAAGAGAGCTTGTCTTCACTTCTTCGGCCCTCCTTGCTCGGCGGCAGTTCGCTTGAGTGACGCAATCATGCTGAACTCATTGAGACGCCGCTTGTCAACAACCACCGCCTTGATCTCCAGCAGCTGCGGCTTCTCAAGCCATGGCGATGCTTCAATGTTGCGCATCAGCGTCGACACCCGAGCGCCGGACTGGGCGAAACCACCAAGATGGATCTTTTGCCCTTCCTGCTTCAGCGAGCGAAGGTAGACCCCCTCCGGCATCTGCTTGGCCAGGTCACTCAGCAAGCGTACTGCCTCCGCCCGATCACGCTGCAAGGATTCGATGATCCGCTTACGTTCCATCAAGGCGTCACTTTGCTCCTTGAGCCGCTTGATCTGATCAATCTCCTTGTCAAGGACGGCAATTTCCTTCTTGAGAAAGTCGTTTTTGGCGTCCTGATTGGAGATATAGCCGGCAATTACGGAGTAAACAAGGAAGACCATCAGCCCGGAAAGCAGCATGACCAGCCCAAGCAAGGCGTGGAACTGCTGGCGCCGTGCCCTGCGCTTTTCTTCACGGTGCGGAAGAAGATTGATATGTATCATTCGTCGAATCTCCGCAGCGCGAGACCGCAGGCGACCATCAATGACGAAGCATCTGTCAGCAAACTGTTGCTGCGAACCCGGTCGGAAAGCACCATATCGGCAAACGGGTTGGCAATGATAGTGTTGATCTGTGTTCGAGAAGCAACGACCTGGTCAACGCTGGGCAAGACTGCACATCCGCCCGCCAGAACAATATGATTGATCTGGTTGAACTGCGTCGAGGTAAAGAAAAATTGCAGAGCGCGCGACAGCTCAAGGGCCATAGCCTCAAGAAACGGGCGCAAGAGTTCGATTTCGTACTTTTCCGGTAGGTTATTGCGGCGCTTTTCGGTTTCCGCCTCCTCGAAGCTCATGCTGAAAAGGCGCGCGATATCCTGCGTCAGCTGATTTCCTCCGAATGCCTGCTCACGAACGTAGAGCTGCTGGCCATTGCGAAGAACCGTCAGGTTCATCACGTTGGCACCCACATCCACCAATGCGATGATCTGGCCCTTGCCAGCATCGGGCAGCTGCGCTTCGATCAGGTGAAAAGCCGCCAATACAGCGTAGGACTCGACATCGAGCACCCGGGGCTTGAGGCCGGCAGATTCGGCAACGGCGACGCGCTCTTCCACCTTCTCCTTGCGCGACGCAGCGATCAGAACCTCGATCTCATCAGGAGAAGAAGGAGCCGGTCCCACGACCTGAAAATCTAGGTTGACCTCATCGAGCGCAAACGGAATGTACTGGTTGGCTTCGGACTCAACTAGGACTTCCAGGTCGGCTTCACGCTGCCCCGCCGCAACGATGATCTTTTTGGTGATTACATGGGAGGCGGGCAGGGCAATTGCCACATCCCTCGTCGAGGTCGCTAGCTTTTTCCACGCCCGTCTAACGGATTCCGAAGCGGCCTCGAGATTGACAATGTTGCCATCCGAAACGATATCCCTCGGCAAGACCTCTATCGAGTAGCGCTCGACGCGGTAACCACCCTTGCCATCGCTCGCCAGCTCGACCATTTTGACGGCTGACGAACTGATATCAAGCCCGATCAGCGAGCGCGCCTTGGGATTAAAGATCGAAAGATCAAACTGCAAATCACCACCCCTCGCCCAAAAAACCCTTCAATAAGTTGCAGTTAGACTACTTATAGATATTCTACTTTAGATGCTAACAACTAGCTTACGGCATGTAAAGCGATTTCTGGAGCCTCTCGGGGAAGATGGTGCCTTCGATGTTCAGGGCAGCGCAAGCGCCTGAAGTCACGAAGCTGGCAGTTCGACCCTTTTCACGGCCCTGCTCTAATATAATGACGGACATTCGCCTTTTCTGTCGGACGCCCTGTTGCCTACCGCCCTCCGCTGGTTGATCTATCCGATCGTTGCAGTTTTGGGAATTTCTGCAATCGCTGTTGCGATGGTGGTTGTGGTCCTTAGTCTGGCCTATCCGAACCTGCCGTCGCTGGAAATCCTGACTGACTATCGACCGAAAATTCCACTGCGTATTTACACGGCGGATGGCTATCTGCTGGGCGAGTTCGGTGAGGAGCGTCGTGCCGTCGTCAGCATTCACGAAGTTCCGGCGATCATGAAACAGGCCATACTTGCAGCAGAGGATGAGCGCTTCTATCAGCACGGCGGGGTGGATACCATGGGTGTTCTGCGTGCGCTGCATGCCAACCTGCTAAGTGGTGGCAAGCGCCAGGGCGCCTCGACGATTACCCAGCAGGTGGCCAAGAATTTCTTCCTTTCATCCGAGAAGACCTATACCCGCAAGTTCTACGAAGCGCTCCTTTCGTTCAAGATTGAACACAATCTTAGCAAGGACCAGATCTTCGAGCTCTACATCAACCAGATCTTTCTCGGGCAGCGCGCTTACGGGTTCGCCGCGGCATCCCAGATCTATTTTGGCAAGCCACTAACCGAGCTCACCCTCGCGGAAGCAGCAATGCTTGCTGGTCTTCCCAAAGCACCTTCGGCTTACAACCCGGTGGTCAATCCGAAGCGCGCTCGTATCCGCCAGCAGTATGTCCTCCATAGAATGAGGGAACTCGGATTCATCAGCGATCAGCAGCACGAAGCCGCCCTCGAACAGGCATTGATCATCAGACGCGACGTCAACGGCACGCCCATACACGCCGAATTTGCCACCGAAATGGCACGTCAGATTGCCGCCGAACGTTTTCCTGATGACGTCTATACGCGGGGACTCCGTGTTTATACGACCATCATCAAGGATGATCAGGACGCCGCCCACGCCAGCTTGCGCCGCGGCGTCCTGGATTACGACCGCCGGCACGGTTACCGGGGAGCAGAGGCCTACGTAGACCTTGGCGAGACGAAGTCCGAGCAGGACGAGGCCCTTGAGGAACTGCTCCTTGATTTCCAGGACGCTGAGGACCTCCAACCGGCCATCGTGCTGCAAGCTGACGCAAGAAAAATCAGCGCCTACCGCCGCGGCGGCGACGTCATCACCATCAGTGGCGACGGCCTCAAGTTTGCAGCCCGCATGATTGAAGATAAGGCCCCGCCAAACAAGCGACTCCGCCGCGGCGCCATCATCCGTGTGCAGGCAGATGAGAAAAACAACTGGCGTATCGTACAAATGCCAGAGGTAGAAGCCGCTTTCCTGGCCGCCGATCCGCGCGACGGGGCGGTCCGTGCTCTGGTTGGCGGCTTTGACTTCAATCGAAACAAATTCAACCATGTAACACAGGCGTGGCGGCAACCAGGCTCGAGTTTCAAACCATTCATCTATTCGGGAGCGCTGGAAAGGGGCTTCACTCCTGCGTCGATCGTCAACGACGAACCGATCAGCTTCCCCGCGACCGTGACCGGCAGCCAAGCTTGGGAACCGAAGAACTACGACGGCAAGTACGAGGGTCCGATGCGCATGCGTACCGCACTGGCCAAGTCTAAGAACATGGTCTCGATCCGACTTCTGCAAGCGAGCGGCGTGCGCTTTGTGCAGGACTATATCACCCGCTTTGGCTTTGACGCCCACAGACACCCGCCCTACCTGACCATGGCACTCGGCGCCGGATCGGTCACGCCGTGGGAAATGGTTGCCGCCTACGCCGTTTTTGCCAACGGTGGCTACCGCATCAGGCCCTACATCGTACGTGAGATACAGGACGACAAGAAGCAGGTCCTTGCACGAGCGGAACCTGTCACAGCCGGCGATGACAGCCTGCGAGCGATTGACCCGCGCAACGCTTACCTGATGGATAGCATGCTACGGGATGTAACCATTTATGGAACTGCTGCTCGAGCGTCGGCAACGCTAAAGCGCCGCGATCTGGCAGGCAAGACGGGAACCACCAATGAGCATGTTGACGCCTGGTTCTGCGGCTATCAACAAACGGTTGTTGGCTGCTCGTGGATTGGCTTTGATCAACCGAGGAATCTTGGCAAGGGTGAAACCGGCGGCACCGCCGCACTGCCTACCTGGATTGCCTATATGGCCAAGGCGCTCAAGGACATCCCCGAATCATTTCTCCCGGCTCCCGAGGGTCTCGTCACAGTGCCTGCTTCGAGCAGCGGCAAGGGCCCGGCTGAGGAATTGTTCTACCGGGAAAATGCCCCTGCCGAACTTGAGCCGGAGCCGCCACTCGACGACAGCATCAAGCCTGAGGACTAGGAGCGCCTTTGGCCTCCTGGTCGCTCACCTTCACCTGCCAAGCGTCGAAGCGGGACACTCGGCAGAGGTTTTTCAGCAGTTCGAACGCACAATCGGCGTTGCGCGCCGCAGCAGCGCTCAACCCGTCGCCCAGCTCGAAGCTCGCACCGGCAACACACAACACGAAAGCCGGCGGCACTGGTTGCTGGCTGATCCGTGCCAGCACCGAGAGTACCGCTTCGGGTGACAGCGCATGCGTGCCTGTGATAGTGCTATCGCGCGCCTGTACCTGACGAAACGCAAACGGTGCGGGCGTCTGCTGCCCGGCGTCGACAAACAGCGCCAACCGCCGTCCGACGAGGTCGAGCGCATGTTCAACCTGCCACTGGAAGTCGCTGATCAACTCGAAGCCGTCGGCCAGTCCTTCTTCATCCAGCCAGATCTGCAGCTGATCGAGCAGCAACGGCCCGAGCGCATCGTCGCCACGGCTAGGGTTACCGCAAGCGAAAACGACGACTGGCACGACGCTCACCGGCAACGCGTCCTGCATTTCAAGGGACTGTGCGCAAGCGCTGGAGCACTTGCCCGGCGGCATCCTGCAATTCGACCTGCAGCGGCATCTTGCCGAGCGCATGGGTAGCACATGAAAGACAGGGGTCGAAGGCACGGATGGCGACTTCAATGTGGTTGAGCACGCCTTCGCTCAACTGACGGCCGTTGAGGTAACGGAGCGCGACGCGCCGGATCGCCTCGTTCATCGGCTGATTGTTGTGCGTGGTCGACACGATCAGGTTGCACGTCGTCACCAGATCGTCGTCGTCGACGCGATAGTGGTGGATCAGCGTGCCGCGCGGTGCCTCGATGACGCCGACGCCCTCGTGGTGTCGAGTCCCACCGGTGGTGAGTTCAGTACCGGAAAGATCATCGTCGTGCAGCAGATCCTTGATCATTTCGGCGGCGAGCAGCATCTCGATCATCCGCGCCCAGTGATAGGCCAGCGGCGCGTGGATCAACTTGCCCTGACCATGGTCGATGAACTCGCGGCGTTCGGCTTCGGCGAGCGGCGTCGGGATCGAATTGCAGTTCTGCACACGCGCCAGCGGTCCGACCTTGTACCAGCCTTGCTGCGGGCCAAGTGCGGCGAGAAAAGGGAATTTCATGTAACTCCAGGGTTTGACTTCCTCGTGGATCAATTGGTGGTAATTCTCGACGGCCAAACCGTCGACGATGATGCTGCCGTCGGCGTCACGGGCGCGCAGGTGGCCATCGTAGAAGTCGAGCGTCCCGTCGACGCCGATCAATGACAGGATGTTCGAGCGGCAGGTGCCGAAGCTGTCGTAGAGCTCTGGATTGGCTGCGTGCAGGCGTTTGACGAGCTGCACGGCCTGGCGGCTCCAGCCAATGATGGTGTAAATTTCGGCCAGCAGTTCATCGCGCTCGTCTCGGGTGAGCGCACGATTGACCCCGCCCGGAATCGCGCCGGTGCCATGGACACGCTTGCCGGCAGTCAGGCGGATGACCTCCTGTCCGAACTTGCGCAGCAGCACGCCCTGCCGGGCGACGTCCGGATAAGCCGCGGCGACGCCGACGATGTTGCGCCGGCCTGGCTCGCTGTCAAAGCCGAAGAGCAGATCGGGTGACGAGAGGTGGAAGAAATGCAGCGCGTGCGACTGCAGGATCTGGCCATAGTGCATCAGTCGGCGCAGCTTCTCGGCGCTCGCTGTCAGACGGTCGGCACCAACCACATGGTCTAGCGCCTTGGCTGCCGCCAGGTGATGCGAAACCGGGCAGATGCCGCACAAGCGCTGCACCATCACCGGGACTTCCCAGTAAGGACGGCCCTGGATAAACTTCTCGAAGCCGCGGAATTCGACAATATGCAGGCGCACCTGCTGGACCTGATCGTCTTCGCCGAGTAACAGCGTGACCTTGCCGTGACCTTCGACACGCGACAACGGGTCGATCGCAACGCGGCGCAGCGTACTGCTGTCGGCAGCAGCGGTTTCCAGTGCGAACGGCATAGAGTCCATGACATCCCTCGGTAACAAGTGCTCAGTCGAAATGCAGCAGCGGATGCCCCAGGCGCGGGGTCCGCCCGTCGAGCAAGTCGGTCAGGAATTTCCAGATTGCATCGCCAGAAGGCGGGCAACCGGGGATGAAATAGTCGATGCGGACAATTTCATGAAGCGGGTGCACCTTGTCTAGCGGCAGCGGCAGTTCGAGATCATTGGGCACCTGCCCGCCGACGATCCCGGGACCGGTCAGATAGACTTCCTGCAGGCACTGACCGAGGTCGAGATGGTTGCGCTGCGCCGGCAGGCCGCCGTTGATCGCGCAGGCGCCGATGGCAATCAGTACCTTGCAGTTGCTGCGGAATTCGCGCAGCACATGGATGTTTTCGGCGTTGCAGATGCCACCTTCGATGAGGCCGATGTCGCAGGGACCGCAGTGCTTGATGTCAGTGAGCGGCGAGCGGTCGAACTCAACGCGCTCGATCAGGTCCAACAAGCGCTCATCGATATCGAGGAACGACATGTGACAGCCAAAGCAGCCGGCCAGCGAGGTCGTCGCGATACGCAGTTTTCGGTTCGGCGCGAGGGCGCTCATTTCAGAACTAGAGCTCACCGGAGCGGCGCCTCGCCTGACCTTCGACCTGCATGCCGATCGGCTCAAGGTCGTAGCGTCGTCGGCCGATCGGTATCGCAAAACCCCGGCGCTTCTCGAGGATCACACCGACCGGGCAGACGTGCGCCGCCTTGTCGGCCAGCGAGAAGGCGGTGTCGGCCAGCCGGCCGGACTCGGCATTGACGATCAGGTGCTTGCCGATTCCCCGGCCGGAGAGAGCAAAGACGTTCTTGCCGTCTACATCCCGGCTCGCACGGACGCAGAGTTCGCAGAGAATGCAGCGGTTGAAGTCTAGCAGCACCTCGGGGTGCGAGGCGTCAAGCGGTCGGTCCGGATAGAACTGGTTGAAATGCGGTGTCAGCATTTCGAGTTCGTAGGCCAGCGCCTGCAGCATACAGTTCCCGCTCTGTTCGCACGAAGGGCAGAAGTGATTGCCTTCGACGAACAGCATCTGCAGCATCGTCCGCCGCTTGTCGTTGAGATCCGGCGAGTTGTTCTCGACCTCCATGCCGTCTTTCGCTGGCATCGTGCACGCCGAAACGTAGCGGCCATTGGCCTTTACCGTGCATAGCTTGCAACTGCCCTGAGGCTTGAACTCGGGGTGGTGGCAGAGGTGTGGAATGAAGATCGCCGCCGCCATCGCGGCCTCCATGATCGTCTGGTCCTCCTCGAAGGAAATCGGCAGGCCGTCGACCAGTATGTATCGTGCTCTCATTGATGCGTCTTCACGGTTCAACTCCAGTCAAGCGGGGCCGAGACCAAAATGCGCCGCCGGGTCGTCGCGGCCGGTCATCTGCCGGGCAGCGGCGAGCGCCTGGTCGAGGTCAAAGGCCGGCTCGAATTCGAGCGAGCGCAGTCGTCGCTCGTAGGCCGGGCGAAACTTGTGGAGGGTGTCGAACAAGGCATTGCACGCCGACTGGCCGAGCCCGCAATGGCTGGTGGCGTGCAACAGGCGATGGATCTTGAAGATCTCGTTTATGTCGTATTGCGAGCCGTGGCTATTGGCGATCTTGTCCATGCAGTTGGCGACCAGCGCCGTACCGACCCGGCAAGGGGTACAGAAGCCGCAACTCTC
The DNA here is from genome assembly GCF_036625085.1 of Candidatus Accumulibacter necessarius. Classification (NCBI taxonomy): domain Bacteria; kingdom Pseudomonadati; phylum Pseudomonadota; class Betaproteobacteria; genus Candidatus Accumulibacter; species Candidatus Accumulibacter necessarius. The sequence goes on from NZ_JAZKUM010000008.1 coordinate 232,925, forward strand.
ATGCGCGAAGAAGTGAGCGAAGTTGCGCGCTACCTCGAACATGTCGCGGTGAGAACCAAAAACCATGAACGCGCCCGCCGTCGGGACATCCTCAAAGGCAATACGTCGCGAGAACTCGTGCGTTGCCAGACAGCTTCCGGAAGGGCCGCTGACCTGCACCGCCTGGGCATGACCAGCGCCACAGTCGTTGAGCACCTGCGCTACTGAAACACCGAAGGGATAATCATATATCCCTGGCCTCTCCACATCGCCCGAGATCGACAGCAGTTTGGTCCCGGTGGACTGTTTGGTGCCGAGACCGGCGAACCATATGCCACCGTTGACCGCGATCAGTGCGGCCTTGCAAAGGGTCTCGACGTTGTTGACCACCGTCGGCTGGCCCAGATAGCCCGTGCTGACCGGGAAAGGTGGGCGAATCCGCGGCACGCCGCGCTTGCCTTCGAGCGACTCGAGCAGCGCCGTCTCCTCGCCGCAAACGTAGGCGCCAGCACCGAGGTGGATATCGATGTCGAAGGCCAGATCTGCTTGGCCGCACAATGAAGTTCCAAGCAGGCCGTTGAGCCGCCGACGTACGAGGTTTGCCTGCAGGGCGGGCAGGAGACTGGCATACTCACCGCGCAGGTAGAGGAGGCCGTTGCTTGCACCAATCGTGACACCGGCGACGGTCATGCCGTCGAACACCAGATCGGCGTAGCTGTTGAGCAGAACGCGATCCTTGAAAGTACCGGGCTCACCCTCGTCGGCGTTACAGACAACGTAGCGTGCCGGCTTCTCGCCGCTACACGCCGCACACCGCGCCGATTCCCACTTGATATAAGTGGTGAAACCGGCTCCACCGCGCCCGCGCAGGTTCGAGAGCCTCATTTCGACGAGCATGGCCTCGGCGCCGCGCGCTATTGCCGCCCGGATCGCTTCCCCAGCCGGCCATTGCACGGACAACAAGGCATCACGGCGGCGAATGTTGTCCTCTACCAGAAAGTACTCACCTGGCCAGTCGGCAAGCGGAATCTGCGCCCGGATCAAGTCGCTGATGTGGTCAATACGCGCGGCCGAGATGCGCGGCAACGCCAGGCCGTTGACCAGCAGCGCAGGCCCCTGATCGCACATACCCGTGCAGGAGGTGGTTTCGACGCTCACCAGCCCGTCCTCGGAAACCTTGCCACGCTCGATCCACAGCCTGTTGCACAAACGATCCATCAGCTCGACGCTGCCCAGCATGCGGTCCGTGATGTTGTCCGAGAACAACACGCGGTAGCGGCCAACAGGTGTCAAATGAAGAAAAGAGTAGAAGCCGGCGACGCCTTCGACGCGCGCTCGGGGCAAATTGACTGCCCTGGCGATTGCAGTCAGTGCTACGGCCGGCAGATAGCCCAAGGCATTCTGCACCTCCCGCAGGATCTGCAACAACAGGCGTGAATCACTGTGGTAAGTGTCGAGAATCGGCTGCAGCAGCTCGTCAAGCCTCCCTGTTTCAGGACACGCTTCCGTCACGACCATCTCCCGCCAGGAAAAACAGTTTCCAATCCACCTTCGAAGCCTAGCGCATCGGCCATAGCGCGTGCTGACGCACGTCAACAACCTGGCCATCAGCCTGCCTTGGCCACCTGCAGGCACGGCGCCCAGAGTGCGGTGCGGTTCAACTGGATCGCCATACCATTTGGTGCTGCGTAGCAGCATAATAGCGGTAATCTGAGAGTCGCTTTCAAGCTCATGCTGTACGACCAGCAGCCACTGGCCAAATGGATCGCTGGCAAGACCGGGCATTGGAGGACTCTATCGCGGTCGCGGGCAAGGTACTCCGGCCACGTTCTGATTACCCCTGTGAGCGTCATTCGGAGCACGATCATGCACTTTGAGACCCCTCTCGAATATCTTGAAAGTCGGACCTACGACGAAATCAATACTGGTGACAGCTCGTCGCTGGTGCGCACGCTGCGTCCGGAGGACGTCAAGCTTTTCGCGCTGATGTCCGGCGACATGAATCCCGCGCTGGCCAACGCCGACTTCAGACACAGCGGCCTGTTCCAGGATTTCATCGCACACGGCATGTGGACGGCCTCGCTGCTGTCGACCACACTGGGCACGCAGTTCCCGGGACCGGGAACCGTGCTCATCGAGTCGACCCTGCACTTTGCCCGGCCGGTGACGATCGGTGACACGGTGACAGTGACGGTGACGGTGAGGCAGAAGTTCGATCGCAATCATCACATCGTCCTTGACTGCGCCTGCGTCAATCAGGACCAGTTGCTGGTCGTCTCTGGCAGCGCCGAGGTGTTGGCACCGACCGAGAAGATCCGGACCAAACGCGTGGCAATGCCGGAGATCACCATCTCGGACAAGTACGCCCGCCTGCAGGTCCTGGTGCAGCGCGCCGCCGGTCTGGCGCCGATCGACATGGCGGTGGTGCACCCGTGCGACCGCGAGTCGCTCAAGGGCGCGCTGCTCGCCGCCGAGGCGAATCTGATCGAGCCGATCCTCATCGGGCCGGAGCAGAAGATACGGGGCGTCGCCGAGGAGAATGGCTTCGACCTCAAGCAACACCGGATCGTGAATGTCAAGCACAGCCACGAGGCGGCCGCGATGGCGGTCACCCTGATCCGTAGCGGCGACGCCGAGGCACTGATGAAGGGGAGCCTGCACACCGACGAACTGATGGCCGAAGTGATTTCGCGTAGCGCTGGTCTGCGCACTGAACGCCGGATCAGCCATGTCTTCCTGATGGACGTACCAACCTATCCGCGGCCGATCATGATCACCGATGCGGCAATCAACATCCAGCCGACGCTGCAGGACAAGGTCGACATCATCCAGAATGCGATCGACCTCGCGCACATCATCGGCACCCCGGAACCCAAGGTCGCCATCCTCTCGGCGGTTGAAACCGTCAGCGCCAAAATTCAGTCAACGCTGGATGCCGCAGCCCTTTGCAAGATGGCCGACCGCGGCCAGATCAAGGGTGGGCTGCTCGACGGTCCGCTGGCATTCGACAACGCCGTCTCGCTGGTGGCTGCCAAGACAAAAGGCATTACTTCGGCAGTAGCCGGTCGCGCCGACATCCTGGTCGTGCCCGACCTCGAGTCCGGCAACATGATCGCCAAGCAGCTGGAATATCTGGCCAACGCACTCAGCGCTGGGATCGTTCTCGGCGCGCGGGTACCGATCGTCCTCACCAGTCGCGCCGACACCGCGGAAACACGCATCGCCTCATGCGTCATCGCAGCGCTGATCGCCCACAGCAACCGCGACCGGCAAACGACAAGCTGAACAAAACTACATTTAGTCACGTTATTGTCTTTTGCTACTACATGTAGTAGCTTTGCGTCTGTTCCGCCATGAACGAACCGGCAGCGTAGAGCGCTGCCCGGGTGTTCATGGTGAGCCACCGCAGTCGACGGTGTGGCACCCCGGAGGCCTCCGTCGCCAACCTCACCTACCTGTCAGCAACCACCAATCAGAGGAACAGTCGATGAGCCAGCTTGTACACCAGTTACCCCTGTCGGCAATCGCCGAGGCACCCGTGATCGCCCCGCTTGCCGAACAGGAGATCTCCGGCGAGGTGCTGGTCGAAAAGTATGCAAAGGGCAATGAAGCCTCGGTTCACGACGTGCGTCGCCGAGTCGCTCGTGCGCTCGCCGCCAACGAGGACGAAAAACAGCGCGCGCACTGGGAAGCCCGTTTCCTGTGGGCGCAGGAAAACGGTTTCGTGCCGGCCGGGCGGATCAACTCGGCGGCCGGAACGACGCTCGCCGCGACGCTCATCAACTGCTTCGTACAGCCGATCGGCGATTCGGTGGTCGAAATTGTCGATGGCAAACCCGGCATCTACAGCGCGCTCGCCGAGGCCGCCGAAACCATGCGCCGGGGGGGTGGCGTTGGCTACGATTTCTCGTCGATCCGCCCGATCGGAGCACTGGTCAAAGGCACGCAGTCGCGCGCGTCCGGGCCGGTGTCGTACATGCGCGTCTTTGACCGCTCGTGCGAGACTGTCGAATCGGCCGGCGCCCGCCGTGGCGCGCAGATGGGCGTGCTCCGCTGCGATCATCCGGACATCGAGGTCTTCATCCACGCCAAGGACCACGGTGACCTGACCAACTTCAACGTCTCGATCGCCGTCACCGACGCCTTCATGGAAGCCGTTGAGGCCGACGCCGAAGTCGAACTGACGCACCGGGCGGAACCGAGCCCGGACATGAAGCGCACCGGCGCCTTCCAGCGCGACGATGGCATCTGGGTCTACCGCCGGGTGCGCGCGCGCGACATCTGGGAGCAGGTGATGAAGTCCACCTACGACCACGCCGAGCCGGGAATCCTCTTCCTCGACCGCATGAACAAGGACAACAACCTCTACTACTGCGAAGTCATCGAGGCTACCAACCCGTGTGCTGAACAGCCGCTGCCACCGTATGGCTGCTGCTGCCTTGGTTCGATCAACCTGACCCTATTCGTCAAAGCGCCGTTCACGGTCGACGCCGAGTTCGACTTTGCGGCTTTCGGCGAAGTGGTCAAGCTGTCCACCCGCATGCTCGACAACGTCCTCGACGTCACCGCCTGGCCACTCACAAGGCAGCGCGACGAAGCCGCCAACAAGCGGCGCGTCGGGCTTGGCTTCACCGGCCTCGGCGACACGCTGTGCATGTTGTGCCTGCGCTACGACCGCCCGGAAGCGACCGCGATGGGGGCACGTATCTCCGAATTCATGCGCGACACCGCATACCTAGCGTCGGTCGAACTGGCCAGGGATCGCGGCGCCTTCCCGCTGTTCAACGCCGAGCTCTACCTCTCCGGCGGCAATTTCGCCTCCCGCCTGCCGGCCGAGATCAAGGCCGAAATCCGCAAGCACGGCCTGCGCAACTCGCACCTGTTGTCGATTGCGCCGACGGGCACCATCTCGCTGGCGTTTGCCGACAACGCGTCGAACGGCATCGAACCGCCGTTCTCCTGGACCTACAGCCGCAAGAAGCGCATGGCCGACGGCACGCTCAAGGAATACGCTGTCGAGGATTACGCCTGGCGCCTCTACAAGCACCTCGGCGGCGACGTCGAAAAGCTGCCCGACTACTTCGTAACGGCGTTGGAAATCTCTGCCAAGGCGCATAAGGACATGGTCGCTGCGGTCGCCCCGTACATCGATACCTCGATCTCGAAGACCGTGAACGTCCCCGCCGACTACCCCTACGAGGACTTCCAGGATCTTTACCTGGGTGCCTGGAAATCAGGCCTCAAGGGGCTGGCTACCTACCGCCCGAACGCGGTCCTCGGCTCGGTGCTGTCGGTCGAGTCGCAGAAGCAGGTCGAAGACAGGAAGCAGCCACAGGACTTCGAGATCGGCGACGCCAACCGCCGGCTGACGATCAAGACGCTGCCGGCGCCAGTGCTTGCCAGCCTGCGCTGGCCAAACCGGCCGAACCTGGCGGAGGGCAACATGGCGTGGACCTATATGATCGAGCACACGCACGGCAAGTTCGCTCTCTTTGTCGGCGAGATCGAACAGGAGGGTCGAAGCTGGCCGTTCGAAGCCTGGGTCAACGGCCCCGAGCAGCCGCGCGGCCTCGGTGCTGTCGCCAAGACGCTATCGATGGACATGCGCGCTAACGACCACGGCTGGCTGGCGCTCAAGCTCGAATCGCTGGCCAGGACCGCCGGCGACGAAGGCTTCGACATGCCTTTCCCGCCGCACGGCGAGAGGAAGCGCATGCCGTCGGTGGTCGCCGCGATGGCGCAACTGATCGAGTTCCGCGTCGAACGTATCGGCGCCTTCAAGCATGAAGGCCCAACGCCGGTGCTCGACGCCATGTTCAGCCGCAAGGAACCGAAGACCGGCACCGACGGCACCCTGTCCTGGACCGTCGACATTTTCAACCCGGCCACCGGCGAGGATTTTGTTCTCGGCCTCAAGGAAATCACTCTGCCTGACGGCGTCACCCGGCCGTATTCGGTCTGGCTCTCCGGCAACTACCCGCGCGCCCTCGACGGCCTGACCAAGCTGCTGTCCTTCGACATGCGCGTCATCGACCCGGCGTGGATCGGCATGAAGCTGCGCAAGCTGCTCGACTACCCCGAACCGCTCGGCGACTTCATGGCCTTCATTCCTGGCACCCGCCGACAGACCAACTACCCGTCGACGGTCGCCTACCTCGCGCAACTGATCATCCATCGCTACGCGATGCTCGGCATCCTCGACGAGTCCGGCCTGCCGCTGCAGCAGATGGGCATTTTACAGAGCCCGGCCGGCAGCACTGCAGCACAGCCAACCGCCGGCAAACTGTGCGGCGAGTGCGGGAACCTGACGATGATCCGCAAGGACGGGTGCGATTTCTGTACGGCTTGTGGGGCGGTGGGGAGCTGTGGGTGAGCTTTCTCTGCGAGAGAGGGAACCCGGCCAGCGCTCCCGCTCTCTGCAATACGGGCTCTTTTTAATGACGAGGGGTATGCGGTGAGCGGTTTTCGCGGCTTGCCGGCTCCTGCGCCTGGCGATAGGCGATGACAAGAGCGTTTGCTTGACCGACCAGGTGGGGCAGGCCGCTTCGTGAGCAGTTGCACGGATTGCGGGCCGCGCGGGACCCCCTGGACAACGAGTTGGGGGAGGAGGTCAGCCGAACGGACAAGGACACGGGCAAGGATGACCAGCCCGGCGTCAAGGATCATGGCAAACGTCCTGATTCTGGCCAGTCGGCGAAGGCCGCCCACCTCGACATTCATGAAGAACGCACGCTGGCGGTCGACGACGGGCCGGAGGGGTCGCGCTTTCTCGGCCACCGCGCCTTCACGGTGCAGGACCTGAGGATCGGGCCGCACAACACCCGCTTCCTGCTCGAACGGTGGGCGACCCCGGACGGCCGGGTACTCACGGCGGCCTGCCCGCCGGAGCTGGGTGGACTGCATTTCGGTCCGGGCCTGCGTGCCTTCATTCTGTACCAGCACCACCACTGCCACGTCACGCAGCCGAAGCTGCACGAGCAACTGCGCGAATGGGGCCTCGACGTCTCGCTCGGTCAGATCGATGCCTTGCTGGCGTCTGGCCAGGAGGCCTTCTCGGCCGAGAAGGCCAGCCTGCTCAAAACGGGCCTGGAAGTCAGTTCGGCCGTCACGGTCGACGACTCCGGCGCGCCCCACCAAGGCCAGAACGGCTACGTCACCGTCGTCAGCGGCCCGACCTTCGCCTGGTTCGGCAGCGCCGACAACAAGAGCCGTATTGGCTTCCTGACCCATCTGCATGACCGCGAGCCGTCCTATGCGCTGAACGACATCGCCCTGCGCCACCTGCACAAGCAGGGGTTGAAGGCGGCGCTGGTCGAGCGGCTGCAGACGAACCTGTTTGCCGGTGACGATTGGGCGGCGTATCTCGACCGCCTCGGCATCCGCGATGAGCGCCACCGAGGCCGGCTTGTTGGGCGGCCTCGTGGCCAAAGGCATCCATCAGATGCTGGCCATCGTCAGCGATGGCGCCGGGCAGTTCGACCTCCTGGAGCACGGCCTGTGCTGGGTGCATACCGAGTGACTGGTACACAAGCTGATTCCGTCCAACGCGCTCCAGCGCGGCGGGCAAGAACGCGTGTGCCGGGAAATCTGGGCCTACTATGCCGATCTCAACCCAAGTTTAACGAGTCCAAAAAACATCTCGCGGAATCAATCGTTTGCGGGCCAAGAGGATGTCGAGTGGCACTACAAGCCCGTAATCGGCGATTCAGCTGATCAGTTTTCTGATTCCTCCGGGTGCGGCGCCGATGCCCAGCGCGCGATAGATCGCCAGCAGATCGGGTTCGGCGACGGTGGCTTTGCGCACATGCAGCGATCGCCCGTCGCCTTGTTGCCGGTTCTCGTCTGTCGTGTGAACATGCCAACGATCGTACAACAAGAGCAAGGGGATCGGCCAAAAAGGCATAGGATTATGGCACTACAAAACGCCAGAAAATCCACCCTCAGGAAAATCAACGAATTAGAATCGAGACTCGTAGCTTCTCAAAGACTGGTGGTGCGGCTCATGCGACGCGTTGGCGCATGAGGTCGGCGAGGGGCGGCACTTTGCCGGCGTTGGTGAGGCGGTCAGTGAGATAGGCCCAGAAGGAGACGCCGAGCTTTCGGCAGGTTTTGTTCAGAGTGGCGAAGGTGTCGCGGCACTGGCGGCCGAGATCGCTGCGGGTGCCGCCGCTGATTTTGCGCACCTTGACGTAGTCCCGGGTGCTGGCGCGATTCCCGTGATCCATTCCCGGCCGCCAACGCGCCCGCCCTAGCCACCTTCGGCCGACGCGGTCATTCGCCGCAAGCCGAGCCCGGGCTCAGGTCATCATCGCCATCCACGCATCAGCGCGATGCCGTGAGCACCGCTGCTCCGGGCCGTTTCGAGCATCTCCGGCGCCAGCCCACCGAGCGCATAGACCGGCAGCGGCAAACACTCCACCAGACGCGAGAACGCTGGCCATCCCATGCCGGTCGATGCGGGATGGCTGGCCGTTGGCAACACCGGGCCGAGCACGGCAAAGTCCAGCCCGAGTTCAGCTGCCCGCAGCAGATCGGCAGCCGTGTGGCACGAGGCAGCAACCCGCTCGAAATCCGGCCGGCGACCGACCTGCCAAAGCCGACTCGACGACAGATGAAGCCCATGGGCGCCAACAGCGCGGGCGAGGTCCGGATCGTCGTTGATCAAGACCAAGGCTTGGTCATAGCCTCCGGTCAATGCCACGACCGCGTGCGCGAACGCGTCGCGCTGTGCCGGCGGCAGCGTCTTGTCGCGTACCTGAATCAGGCGTAGTCCACCCGACAGCGCCTTGCCGAGCCGCGCCAGCTCGGGTTCCACGCCATGTCCTTCGGCATTGGTCAGCGCGTAGAGCGGCGGCAGCGCCAGCGCGCGCAGGATGGGGCCATTGGCAGGCAGGATCGGGCCAACCCTGGCCACCTCGCCCGCCTGCAGCCAGACCAAGGCGCTGTGTACGATCGGGGTGAGTTCCCCATGCCATGAGCTGACGCGGAAGAAGCGCAGGCGAACAGTCGCGTGCGGATAGGTGAACTCGCAGCAGACCCACGGCCACGCACGGTCTACCGTAACACCAAGCTCTTCCTGCAACTCGCGGACCAGCGCCTGGCGCGAGGTCTCGCCGGGCTCGACCTTGCCGCCCGGAAATTCCCAGTACCCGTCGTAAACCTTCCCCGGCGGGCGTTGCGCCAGCAAGAACTGCGGCCTTGCCGGATCGCCGCGCAGCATCACCGCCGCCGCCACTTCGGTGAGCTGGGTCATCTGCTGGCCGATCCAGCCAACACGCTGATCACGCGGCTCACCTTGGGCTCCCGGAACGTTTGTGTGCGGCAGCCGGCAGTTCGGGACGCACCGTCCTGATGCGCTGCCGCGAGGGGCGTTTTGGCAAAGCGTGATGGCGGCCTGCCCAATCCCTGGCAAACTGCCAGGCCACGCGACCGCTGCGGGAGCCTCTTTCGAGCGCCCAGTTGAGCGCATCGCGTTCGGCGCGGACAACCTCGTCCTGACCACAGCCGAACGATTGCAGCCAGTGTGCAACGATGTTGAGATAGGCATCCTGGTCAAACGGGTAAAAGGAAATCCACAGACCGAAGCGCTCGGACAGCGAGATTTTCTCCTCGATCGCCTCGCCTGGATGAATCTCCTCTCCAACGCGCCTGCTTTCGAGGTTCTCGGCGAAATACTCGGGCATCAGGTGCCGGCGGTTCGAGGTGGCGTAAAGCAGGACATTGTCTGGTGGCGCCGAGATCGAACCGTCGAGCACCACTTTCAGCGCCTTGTAGCGCGCATCGCCCGCGTCGAAGGAGAGATCGTCGCAGAAGATGATGAAGCGCTCGGGCCGGCCGTCGATCAATTCGACGATGTCAGGCAGATCGGTCAGGTCGCCCTTCTCCACCTCGATCACGCGCAGGCCTCGTGGCGCGTATTCGTTGAGCAACGCCTTGATCAATGACGACTTGCCGGACCCGCGCGCGCCGGTGAGCAGGACGTTGTTGGCTGGCAGGCCAGCGATGAACTGATGCGTGTTGGCGTCGATGCGAGCCTTCTGCTGATCAATATCCTGCAGGTCGCTGAGTCGGATGCCGGGCAGCCGGGTAATCGGCTGCAGATAGCCCATCCCGTGGCTCTTGCGCCAGCGAAATGCACAGGCTGCCTCCCAATCGGGAGTCGGTGATGCGGGCGGCAGCAAAGGCTCGACGCGATCGAGGAACTGCTCGACCCGGACAAGAAAGCTTGCAAGTTGCCGGAAGGGATCAATCATCGGACAGTATACTTCGCAGGTTGACGAACCCGACACTCTAGCCAAACCATGCGCAAATGCCAATCACGGTCACTCCTCGTTGCTGTCGCCACGCTGCTTGCCACGCTGCTCACCGCTTGCAGCACCACCCGCGAGGGCCCATCCGGAAGTGTCTGTCCGGCATCACCAACCTGCCCAGCCTGTGCGCCATGCGGCACCACCGCGGCAGCGGCCATCCCCCAACCTGCTGCCAGGCCACTGCAGGCCGCTCGCTGGAGCGACCTGCCGGGATGGAACGAGGACGAACTCGTTGCCGCGTGGCCGGCTTTCCTGCAGTCGTGTCGTGCGCTTGCCAGCCGCCCGCAGTGGCCGCAGTGGAAGTCCGTTTGCGAGGAGGCCAGGGGGTTGGGCGTACCGACCACCACCACCATTCGCCGCTTTTTCGAATCGCGCTTCCTGCCCTGGCGGCTGACCAACACCGATGGCACGACGAACGGGCTGGTGACGGGCTATTACGAGCCCCTCCTGCGCGGCTCGCGGACACGGGGCAAACCCTATCTGCAGCCAGTCCTCGGTGTACCGCCCGATCTGCTGACCATCGATCTCGGTTCGGTCCTGCCTGATCTCAAAAACATGCGCCTGCGCGGTCGTTTGCAGGGCAACAAGGTCGTTCCTTATTTCTCTCGCGCCGAAATCACCGCTCAGGAGAGAGAAACCCCGGACCGGGTCCTGCTCTATGTGGATGACGCCGTCGAACTGTTCTTTCTCCAGGTGCAGGGGTCAGGGCGAGTCCGGCTGCCGGACGGCAACATGGTGCGGCTAGCGTACGCCGACCAGAATGGCCATCCGTATCAGTCAATCGGTAAGGTGCTGGTGGAGCGTGGCGAGATGACGCTTGAACAGGCATCGATGGCCTCGATCAAGCAGTGGGCGCGCGCCAATCCGCATCGTCTCAGCGAGTTGCTGAACGCCAACCCGAGTTACGTTTTCTTCCGCGAACAACCCGCCAGGGGCAACGACGGTGAAGGCCCGAGCGGCGCCCTGGGCGTGCCGCTGACGCCCGAGCGAAGCATTGCCGTCGATCCCCGCCACGTCCCTCTTGGCGCACCGGTCTTCCTGTCGACCAGCCGACCCGACTCGGCAATACCCTTGCGCCGCCTCGTTCTGGCGCAGGATACCGGCGGTGCAATTCGCGGCGTTGTGCGCGCCGACCTGTTCTGGGGTTTCGGCACTCAAGCCGGCAATCAGGCCGGACGGATGAAGCAGCAGGGAGAGATGTGGGTCCTTCTGCCGCCAGGTGCTGCACCAAATTAGGCAACGCACGGCGCTTAGCGCTGAACATGGCACTGAAATGGTGCATGGCGCAGAAAGAATGCCCGAGGACGGTGCATCAATATGCCCAAAAAAGGGCAAAAATGACAGAATATCCGAAGCCCATGGCCATGGCGCAGTACTTGCTTTATGGACTCGACCCGAATCTCAGGAGGAACCATGGAAGCACTCAAGTCTGGTAGCGACGTTCTTTTCATTCTGCTCGGTGGCATCATGGTGTTGGCGATGCATTCAGGTTTCGCCTTTCTTGAACTGGGCACGGTACGCAAGAAGAGCCAGGTCAATGCTCTGGTCAAGATACTGACCGATTTCTCAGTATCGACGCTCGCCTATTTCTTCGTCGGCTACAGTCTTGCTTACGGCGTTAATTTCTTCTCCGGTGCAGAAACCCTGCTCGCGAAAAACGGCTTCGAGTTGACCAAGTTCTTCTTTCTGCTCACCTTCGCGGCGGCGATCCCGGCGATCGTTTCCGGCGGCATCGCCGAGCGGGCCAGGTTCTATCCGCAACTGGCGGCGACCTTTCTGATAGTTGCCTTCATTTACCCATTCTTCGAAGGTATCGCATGGAATCAGGCCTTCGGTGTACAGGCGTGGCTGAAGACGACTTATGGCGAAGAGTTCCACGACTTTGCTGGCTCGGTTGTGGTTCATGCGATGGGGGGCTGGATCGCCCTCCCAGCCGTTCTTCTGCTTGGCGCCCGCTATGGACGCTACACCCGGGAAGGACGCGTGTCGGCACACCCACCGTCATCGATTCCCTTCCTGGCTCTAGGCGCCTGGATTCTGACCGTCGGCTGGTTCGGCTTCAACGTCATGAGCGCCCAGACGATCGACAAGATCTCGGGCCTTGTCGCCATCAATTCGCTGATGGCGATGGTTGGCGGCACGCTGGTGGCGATGGTAGCGGGCAGGAACGATCCCGGCTTCGTGCACAACGGCCCACTTGCCGGACTGGTGGCTGTCTGTGCCGGCTCGGATCTGATGCACCCGATGGGTGCGCTGGTGGTTGGTGGCGTGGCGGGCGGGCTGTTCGTGGTGATGTTCACGCTGACCCAGAACCGGTGGAAGATTGATGACGTGCTCGGCGTCTGGCCGCTGCATGGCCTTTGCGGCGCCTGGGGCGGCATCGCGGCTGGCATCTTCGGCAGCAAGGCGCTGGGCGGCGTCGGCGGCGTCGCCTTCATGCCACAGTTGCTGATGACCGGGCTGGCAATCACCATTGCCCTGATCGGCAGCACGCTGGTGTACGGCCTGCTCAAATCGACCGTCGGCCTGCGGCTCGATCAGGAACAGGAGTACAGCGGCGCCGATCTCTCGATCCACAGGATCACCGCAACGCCCGAGCGCGAAACCAACTGGTGACGACGCCGCAATTGTGCAGCCCATGCCGTCAGCCCGAGCAAGACTGACAGTTCGCGAAAACGGCAACACGAGCAAGCTGCTCTTCCCGCATGCTGGGGAAGGGCACTGGCATTGCTTTCGTTGGTGAATGTCAGGGCAGCTCAGTGACCGAGAGAACTCACCACCTGCGAGAAGGTCTGCGCAATTTCCGCTGATTGCGGCGCAAGCCCCATCTGGCGCTCGATCTGCGACAGCAGGAAGACGCCGCAGAGAACGTGGTGGTCCTCTTCATCGTGGTCAACCACCAGGCAATGAGGCGTTCCCAACTCCTTGAGGGCAGCAAGCACATTGCCAACCCGGGCTGTGCTTACGTCTCTCAGGTGCATGACCTCGGCGTCGTCGTGCTTGCTGATCATGACATCGCCGACCACCAGTTCACTTGGGCGAACACCCATGGTATGCGCCACGGCCAGTGGCCGGTGCCCCTTGGTCCCCGCTTCGGTCACTATGCCCAGCAGATGACTGTGCTCATCGGCCACCAGGAGATAGTAGGTATGGCAAAGCAGCATGATCCTGTTCGCATCTTCGAGCGAGGTATCGCGAGCAATGGTTACCGGCGCGACGCGCTGCAAATCGGTCATCACTGCCAGTGCCGGTGACTGGGCGTCAACCGGTGGCCGGGTTACCGGTTTGGGCAAGTAACACGGAACACCCCTCTGGAGCCGGGTCCAGGGTAGGGGTTTGAAACGCGTATCAGGCATTTTCGGAATCCTCCTAGTCTATGGTCTACGGGAGAATTAGAGCACCGATGTTTCCTCGCTGGCAAGCGGCCGGAATCCCGCTGTCGGGACAAGTCATCTGAAACGGATCAGGAATGAAGGCGACGAACCCAGAAGAGTTCATGGCGGCGAACGGCTTTGCGGAAGAACTCGTCTTCCCCGGTCATGGGCCAGCGGCGGCCGGCAAGCACTTGCTGAATCGTCCGCCGCAGACGCTTCTTGAACGGCAGGTGGCCCTGCAGATCGTGCTGCATCGCCAGCGCCATGGCCTTGTCAAGCTGCACCTCCGAGCTCAGGACCGGACTCCACAGCCCATCGGCCTGCAACGGCGCCGGCGCTGGCGGCAGCGCGATGCCACTGCCCGCCGGTCCCATCGGCCAACGATCATTGTCGTGCAGGTGATTGGCGTAGAAAAGGGCGATCTCGGGCTGCCAGCGCGACTGCCGTAAGGCCTGAGCCAGCGCCTCGGTGGTAGCGACATGATCGGCGTGCGGGTCGAGCTGCGGGTGCGGGGTGACGATCACTTCCGGGCGAAGGTGCTCGAGCAGCGCTACCAGGTCGGCCAGCAGGTTCCTGCCGCTGGGCAAGCCATCTGCGTCGGCCGGCAGCCGCAGCGGGTTTTGGCGACGAACGCTGCGCACATCCGCGTCTGCGGACTCGCGCGAAGCAAACGATTGCCCCGGTTCAGCGAGCATCGCCGTGAGTCGCAGGCAATAGTAACCAAGCTGCACGCATCGGTTCTGTGACACGCCACCCCAGAGCGGCACGGCCAGGCTGTCCCAACTGCGCAAACGCCCTTTCAGACGCGCTGCCTGTGCAGCGTTCAGGCCTAGGCGCTGGTAGCCCCCGGCCTCGATTTCGCCCTGCGTCAGGGTGACGATGACCACGTCCCGCGCCCGGCTGTACAGGCCGAACGCCGCCAGCTCGGCATCGTCAGCATGTGGCGCCAGCAGCATGATGCGGCGCTCGGCATAATCCGGATTGTGCATTGAATAGAGCGTACCGCTGACCGGCAAGCGGCAATGGCGCCCCTTGAGCCAAAGCTCACCCTTGCCGAGTGCATCGGCCTGGCCCGACAGGTTGAGGTAACGGCGACCGCACACCCCTCGCTCGAAATCCTGCCGGTCGTCGCCGAGCAGCACATGCGGGTCCAGGCAGCGGCCGACAACGGTGCTGCGCAGGTACAGCTCAAGTATCAAGGTCTCGCCGGCCACCAGCGGCACGCTCAGCTGGAGGCGACCCTTGACCAGCGACACGCTTTGCCGCGCCGCTTCGGGCGGGAAGCCGTACTGGTAATCGTCCTGCGGTGAATAAAAGAGATGGTCGGCAAACCACGCTTCATGGGCGATCCAGCCCAACAGCAGCAGCAGCGGGACCAGCCACCAGACGGCAAACACGCCGATCGCGACAAGCCCTGCCAAGCTCGCCAGCAGGAAGATGCGCTTGTGCCGGCGATGACGTGATAGCAACTGCTGCTTACGTAAACTCATGGGCTGACTCGGGCGATGAATCCGTTCCTACCTCGGGCGGGATGGATTCTAGGTATGATAGACGGGCACCGGGTGGCACCAACGATCCTTGTATCCGCGATCCGCACGACCGAATGAATAACGCAAGGTCTTGCCAAGCGCACGCGCCTCTTGCCAAGCGACTTGCGTATTGACAAAACTCAACACGCTGCCGGGGCTCAAGTCTGCATATCGGGAGTCAACACCACCGTTAATGTACTCCAGCGAAATCCATTTCGGCGCTTCTACCCGATAGAGAATCTGGATGGCAATCGGCAGTCCGTTAAGCAACAGCACCGCGCCAGTCATGAACTCGCGCAGCAGCGCATACACCTGGTCCCGATGTGCCTGGCCCTTGGCAGCGAAACCCCACCGGCGCTCGAACAATTCGCCGTAAATGGCTGCCTGCTCGACCGGGGAAAAATCCCCTATCGGCAGCACCCTTCCCCCAGCCTCCTCAAACAGCCGCAATTCGCGCCGCTGGTTGTAGCGGAACTTCTTCGAGTAGTCCTCCGGCGCACGCGCCAGTGCCAACCCTTCTAGCTGCGGCCGCAGCGTGCTGATCCGTCCGGCATTGAGTTCCGAGACGTAGCGGATGCGCTGACGCACTGGAACAGTGACCTGCTCGGCGATCGGCAGAATAATCTCGGCATTGCCCAGGTCAAACAGGCCGCGCCGCCCGCGCTTCTTCAGCACCTCCTTGGATAGCGCCAGATGTCGCCCCCAGCAGGGAATCGCCGCGAGCAATTGATCGCCCGCAAACCAGCCCAGGTAACGGACCGGAATGCGTGCCAGGTCAGCCAGGCGCTCGACGACGACCGGATACGTCGCGACGCTGCCCCCGAAACACTCCCAGGCTTGTGCGTAACTAGCCGCGTCGATTGGCGTCCAGCCACGCTCGCGCCAGGCGCGCAGGAGACTCAACATCGGCGGTCCGTTGCAGCAGCGTGCGGCACTTGATGCATTGCCAACCAAGTAGTGCGCAAAGGCTCCTGAGTGCGCGCCCACGGCTCATCATGGCACATGATGCGGTCGATCCTCGCTGACGGGGAAAGCGAGAATGTACCGCTTTTCGTCATTGCCTGGCTGACTGTGCAGGACGCGTTCGCCCGCATCTGCTTGCATCTCTATGCAGATTGCGGAAAATGGGCAGATTAGCCAGCGGCAGTTCTCGGCGGGCTCCCTAGAAGCGAGGTGGAAGATCTTGCCTGGAAGAATTCACTCCGGCCGCAACCAGACGAGCGATAGCGCGCCTGACGGCGCGTCCACTAGCAGGACTCAGCCCGAGGGAGTTCTGATCAGCGTCATCATTCCCACCTACAACTATGCACATTTGCTGCCTCGGGCGCTTGACTCGGTGGTCGAGCAATTGGCAACCGACGTTGAACTGATCGTCGTCAACGACGGCTCGACCGATGCCACCAGCGAAGTGTTGGCGGGATACGCCGCTCGTCATCCACAATTGCGGGTAATCGACCAAGCCAACGCGGGTGCAGCGGCAGCACGTAATCATGGGATTCGCGAGTCGCGGGCACCCTACGCACTACTTCTCGACGCGGACGATGAACTGCTGCCGGATGCCCTGGCAAAGCTGCGCGCAGTGGTCGCAGCAAAACCAACAGCGGGCATGGTTCTTGGCGCGCAGATCACGGTCTACCCGGACGGTCGCGAACGGCTGCGGCTGCCGACGGCGGTGCCAGATGCGTCGCCAGTACAACTGGCAAAGCGCTACCTGCTCGAAAAGCGAGTCTCTATCTCGCACAGCTGTTCGCTGTTTCGCCGCGATCTGCTCCTGCAAAGACCCTACCCCGAGAATCTGCGCGGTGGAGAAGACGTTGCAGTCTTCGCATTTCTCTTGGTGAGTGCTCCTGTCGCCATCACCCGCGCACCGCTGGCGCGCATACACAAACATGCGGACAGCCTCCGGCATAGCCGTGAAAACGAGGAGCAGCGGGCCGTCGCTATGGTTTCCGAAGTCTTCGGAGGTCTACCGACCGAATGCCAACCGCTGCGAAGACGCTATGAAGCGCAGCGTTTTCTATCACTGTTTCGCGCCGCATTGCTGGCTGGAGACCGCTCGACCGCCAGGCGCTATTATCGCTGCGCTTTTCGCTTGAGCCCGCTGCAGTCGTTGCGCGGCCGCCATTTGCGCAAAGCCATTCGATTGTTGATGAGACGCTAGGGTAACGGAGGACGCGTTTGACGAGGTTCTTGATGCTGAATACTGTTAAGCTGCCCAAGTGGCTGTCGCCCCCGCGAATGGCGTTTCTTGCGAGTTTGCTGCTCTCCTTGATTGCTGTTGCCGGCACTGTAACCGTTGGCAAGGATGCGGCGCGTTATCTGTACATTAGCCAGGAGGTTATCAGGCAAACCCCTGCAGTGGCGTTTGAGCTTTTCACTTGGCCATGGTTTTCTTTGTTGTTGGCTATAACCCACCATGTTTCCGGCGTTTCGCTGGAGTTGGCTGCCTACCTGTGGTGCGCTTTTCTGATGGCCGGGACCTGCGCCTTGTTGGTGTCGATCACCCAACGGTATGTTACCGACGGGGGTTATTGGGCTTGTCTGGTGGTATTGTCGATTCCCGCCTTCAACCACCTTCGCAACGACATCATCAGAGAGTTTGGCTTCTGGTTTTTCTGCGCCCTGGCTCTTTGGCTGATGCTGAGTTGGCTTGAGCGTGGCGGCTGGCTTCGGGCAACGTTGGTGCAGCTTGCCGTTGCTATGGCGGCGCTCTTTCGCATCGAGGCGGTTTTCCTGTTTCCGGTTCTTGCACTCTCTGTGCTGGGTGATCTGAATACACGCCAAGGCTGGCTGAAGCTGTTTCAGATCACTCTTTTCTTGCTTGCAGTAATCATGACTGTATTGTTCTTGCTGATTTCAGGTTATACGCTCTCCCAGCCTCGCGTCGACTACGTTGCATCTCTGATTGATCCCCGGATTTTTTTGGAAAGGTTTAATCTGATGACCGGCAAGTTTGCCGAAGTGGCTCTTGAAAAGTACTCAAAAGACGACGCCAGAGAAATCGTCTTTTTTGGCCTTCTGCTCACCTTGATAACCAAGTTTATTGGGTTATGTGGGCCGTTGACCCTTCCTTTTCTGTATCGTCCCACCTGGCGTGCAGTCACTGATTATTGGCGGCAGTTCAGGCCACTGGCCTGGGCCTGGCTGCTTTATTTCTGTATGCTGCTGATCTTCTTTGTTCAGGAGCGATTCATCAACTCACGTTATGTCAGCTTCCTGAATCTGCTCGCAGTTCCTGTGCTGACGATGGCCCTCATCTCTTTCGCCAAAATATTCCCACGTCTTGGGAAAGTGGTCATTATTCTGGCCTTGCTGGTCATGCTGCATAACGTCGTATCGTTCAACCCGAAGAAAACGCATTACCTCGAGGCAGCCGCCTGGCTATCGCAAAACACGAGCGCCGCCGACGCCATATTTTATGAGGATTCACGGCTCGCCTATTACGCGGGCAGAGGTTATCCCTCTATGCCCACTCGTGCGGAGGCCATGAGTCCGGAGCATGCGCGGGACTTTCGCTATTTCGTGCTGACGGTCAAACCTGGAGACACCTCGCTGCAGAGCTGGATGACGGCGCAGCACAAGCAGGTTCTGAGTCAGTTCGAGAATCGAAAAGGCGAACGCGTCGTCGTCATTGGCGATTGGTAACCGTTCATCCCACGGCGGTTCGGATAATGCGCCGCACCATGGCTAGTTCGGACCCTCGCTCCCGGCCACGGCATCAAGGGCGTTTCGACATGGCCACTGGCCATCCTCGGGATCCGCGCGCACGATCCAGCAGCCACCACAAAAAATGGCCCGGTGCTATCATGTGCTCGCCGTGGTGCTGGCTCTCCTGCTGGTGCCGAAAGACGGCGTTATCTGCCTGGCGATTCCGTTGATGGTGGCTGCTGCGGGGCCAACGACCTGGTAACGCCGACCTTTCTTGGAAAGCTCATCAAGACCCATGTCGCAACGCGTCAAGTTCAACCAGAAACTCTTCGATATGCCGCTGCTGCAGCGAGTTGGCCGGTCAATCCATGCCCGGCGGCTTGCGCGCCAGACTAGATTTCAGTCGACTGCGACCCGCTTCTTCAGGAACCTCAAGCAATTCCAGGTCCTGGAGGGGCCGCTTTCAGGACTCGCCGAAGGACAGGCGCCGCTACGAATCCTGGTGGCCGGCTGCAGCTTTGGTTGTGAAGCCTATTCGCTTGCCGGCTACCTTGCCGTCCAGTTCCCCCAGGTAGACTGGACGATTGATGCGTTCGACATTTCGCAGGCAGCGATCGCGGTGGCACAGCGAGCTGTTTATGGCCCCAAACACGGGCTCGGCGACCCCCTGGAACGTGAGGCGAAACCTTATGCAGAGCGCCTGTTCGAGCGTTGTGGAGACGAGCGTACCATAGTCCCGGACATCCGGCAGCGGGTATTCGTATCGCATGGCGATCTGCTGGCGGATGATTTCGCGGCGGATCAGTCTTACGATCTGGTGTTGGCCCAGAACTTCCTTGTGCATATGGATGACGAAGCCGCCTCAGAAGCTTTTTCACGAATCGTCGCCGCTGTTAAGCCGGGCGGTGCCATCTTTGTCGGAGGTATGGACCTCGACACAAAGGTGGGCCTTATCAAACACCATGAGTTGATCCCGGTCGACTGGGAGATCGAGGCCATCCACGACAGCGACGAGATGCGCCGATCGACCTGGCCCTGGGGCTATTGGACACTGGAACCCATCGATCGATCGAGACCCGATTTCACCGCCCGCTACAGCACGATTTTCCGAACGAAGGCCGCGGTCTCCCAACCAGTGGTCTCCGATTGACCACCCCTGCAAAGATCAGCGATACTCGCACCAAGAGGTGCTGGATGGAGTTGCCGTCCTGACCACATCGTTGCCGCCCTTCGCAGATCCATCCGGCGCTCGATCCTGACCGCAGGCTGGAGGGGCGACCGACCCCGAATTTGTATCAGGAGCATTAACCGTGAGTTATCCTTTCCCTTTTCGAACATGGCTGCTCGCAGGATGTTCGGAGGGCTGCGGGGTTGAAACGCCTTGACCATGATCGATAACATCAACGGCGTTGCTTACCCGCGGCAGGATCCCATCCCTTGCCCCCTTTGCGGACGAGTCAATCAGCCCCGGCCAATCCCGGCTCGCTTCGGTATGCAAACGTCGGTGGCTGAGTGTCTGCCATGTCGATTGGCCTATCAGACCCCACGCCCATCCGACGAGGCCTCGCGGGCCTACATGAACTGGCGCTGGTCATCGGGTGACCGTTACGTAACAGACTCGGAGAGCAAGCGGCGCGCAGCCCGCGAGAAGCTACGCCAGGTCGAAGCCGTTTGTCTGGAACCTGGCCGCTTGCTGGATTTTGGCGCGGGTTCGGGCGCCTTCGTTCGCGCGTCGATTGATGGCGGTTGGGATGCTGTCGGCGTCGAACAGAGCGAATCGGCAATCGAACGCGCCAAGACGTACTACGGTATCAGCTTGCTGGACACGCTTCCCGACGACCGCTTCGACGCGATTACAATGTGGGACGTGGTCGAACATCTGCGCGACCCCGTAGCGGTGCTCCGACTTCTGCACGACCGACTCGGCAAGAACGGTGTTCTCTTCATGGAAACAGGTAACTACGAGAACTGGCGCCGGGTCCTTGAAGGCGATCGATGGGGTCTTTATCTCCTCGACCACCACTTCTACTTCACCCCGCATAGCCTGGAAGCCGCCACCGCACGGGCGGGCTTTTCTGCGTTCAGCTTGCTCGACATTGACCACTCGGCGCCGTCGTTGCGGCGGACGCTGACCCGGCCGAGATGGGGAATGCGTGCCTGGCGAGCGTATCGCAACGCCCAGAGAGCGTGGCCCGGGCACGGTGATATCAACGTCATGGTAGCCGTCGCGAAAGCGTAGCCCCCTGTTCTCGAAGAGACAGGTGACACCCGCTAACCGCGGGGGGAGGGTTCTTTGAAGCCGATCAGACTGTACTGGTGGCAGGGTGAAGGCGAGCATGACGCTAACCGGCGAAACTTTGGCGACTACCTCTCGCCGCTCATCGTTGCGATGATTTCCGGTCGACCGGTGGTGTATGCGCCGGTAGAGACGGCTGACATGCTGGCGATCGGAACGATTCTGAAAAGGGAGCGCCAGGCGAGACGATTTCTGTTTCCTCGCCGCCTACATATCTGGGGCAGCGGTGCCGGCAATCCGGACGAACGCTTTCCCGCCCGACACCATTATCACGCCGTACGTGGCAGGCACACGCTGGCCGCGATCAAAGGTGGAGGCAACCGAGAGGTGGCACTCGGCGATCCGGGGCTGCTCGTCAGTCATTACTGGGGCGGTCGGCCGCGCCCCGCCAAGCAGCATGCATTGGGGGTTATCCCGCATTTCGTCGATCAGGATACACCAGCCGTCCGGGCGCTGCTCCAGATACGCGGCGCCAGGCTAATCAACGTCTATGCCTCGATCGACGAAGTCCTGCGGGACGTCCTGTCGTGCACCCATGTCATCTCGTCCAGCCTACATGGACTGATTGTCAGCGACGCGTTCAACGTTCCGAACCGACGCATCGTTATCTCCGGCAACATCCGTTCGAACCTGAAGTTCGCCGACTACTATTCCGCGTATGGTCTCGACGAACCGGCACCGCTCGCGGGGCAGGCAGTGAGTGGCAACGAACATCCCGAGGACCTCGTCGGGAATTATCAGAAGCGCGACGTCGACAAGCTCTGCGCCGACCTTGTCCGTTCCTTCCCACAACTGTAAGGCGCCGGTCGTGTCCTGACGGCGCGTCTTCGTGAATTGCGCTTCAGAGACCCCACACCTGACTGGCACGCACGAAACCCACCTGTCCCTCGCGGTGGCGAACCTTGGCCCAGCCGCCAGGCGCCGCTTCGAGATAGACCAGTGCGACGCTCTTTTCCGCCTCGAAGACCACTGGCGCAGACTCATCAGCACTCTGCCGGATCTGGGCGCGGGCCGCGGTGACGATCACCGTTCGGCGCTTGGCGAGGTACCTCGCCTCAATCCAGGCCAGACCGCCATCGGCATCGCGGACCTTGGACCAACCTTCCAGGTTGACCACCAACTCAACCGGCGTCCCCCGCCTGATGACGAAAAGCTTGCTGCCGCGCTGCGACGGCGCGTCGTAAAGAACCGCTGCCGCATCGACAGTGCGGTACTCGATCGCCAGCAACGGCCCGGAAAATCCGGCGGCAAGCACCCAGCTCAGCAGCCGTTTCATCGAGAAGTTAACTAATGGGTAGTCGCCTCACCCGAGGCTTCCTTGCCGGCTTCCTGTTGCTGCAGTCGGGACATATAAAGCGCTTCGAAATTGACCGGTTGCAGCATGACGGGGGCAAAACCGGCACGTGTGACGGCGTCGGACACCACTTCACGAGCGTAGGGGAAGAGAATGTTGGGGCAGGCAATCGACAGCAAGGGCTCCATGTTCTCGCTTGGCACGTTCTGCACGCGGAAGATCCCCGCCTGCCCGACCTCGACGAGAAAGACAGTCTTCTCTTCGATCTTGGAAGTCACCGTGGTCGTCAACGTCACTTCGAAGACGCCTTCTCCAATACCCTGTGCATTCGTTTGTAGCTGGATGCTGACCTTGGGTGACTCACGCTCGAGAAAAATCTGCGGCGCGTTGGGCACTTCAACCGACAGATCCTTGATATAGATCTTCTCGATCGCAAATACAGGGTTCTCTTGTTCGCTCATGTTGGTTTCTTTGACCTATGCAGTGGGATGGTTAGTGAAGCCGGCAATGCGGGAACGCAGATCTCAAGCGCCTTCACCCGCGAGCAAAGGCAAGAGCCTGCCCGCACGATCGAGGGCCATCAGCTCGTCGCAACCGCCGACGTGGGTTTCGCCGATATAAATCTGTGGGACAGTGCGTTTGGCGGTCCTTGTGAGCATCTCGCTGCGGCGCGCGGGATCAAGGTCGATACGAACCTTCTCGATCTCGACGACCCCGCGTGCGCGCAGCAGTTGCTCGGCCCGGATACAGAACGGACAGACGGCAGTCGCATACATCAACACCTGCGGAGGAAGGCTCATCGCCTGGTCCCCTTCTTGAGAGGCAGACCCGCCTCGGACCATGCCGCAACTCCTCCCTCGAGGGTGTGCACCTGCACGAAACCAAGCTTGGACAGCGTGGAACATGCAGCCGACGAACGCGCTCCGGACTGGCAGACAAGAATCACCGGCTTGTCCTTGAACGGCTCCAGTTCGCCAACGCGTTGCGCCAGCGATGCCGCGGGAATGTTCCGCGAGTCGCAGAGGTGGCCTGCTATGTACTCGTTCGGCTCACGAATGTCGATCAACTGAGCATTCTCGCGGTTGATCAACAAGGTGGCCTGCGCAGGCGAGACAGCGCCCGCGCCAGCCGGCCGACGCACCGAAAGCGCCAGCAGCATCGTGCCGCTGATGACAGCAACGGCCACCACAAAAATGTTCTGCTGTATGAATTCCAATCCAGGCTCCAGAAACCGACGCTCCTAACCTACTGCCCGACGATGGCGCCCAACGCCAACAACAACACTGCAGGACAACCATGGTATGCCTAATCGCCGCAAAACACCTCCCGCATCATGCCAATCAACTGTAACGTACGCGCGTCACCAACCCGATAGTAGACCCGGTTGGCATCCTTGCGTGCGAGCAGGACACCCTTGTCGCGAAGAATCGCGAGATGCTGGGAGATGTTGCTTTGCGAGGTACCTACCGCCTCCACGATCTCTTGTACGCAGGCATCCTGGTCGCCGATCACACAAAGGATCTTCAGGCGCAAGGGATGCGATATCGACTTCAGCGCACGTGCCGCCTGCTCGATATGTTCCTGCTTGTCAATGATGCTGGCCCTGATAGGCACGATACGCGAGCTTCCTCGTTTATCATATAATTGCCGATTATAGAGCAAATGCTTGATACGCGGGTGTTTTGTACCTGCCCTCTCGCTCATGGCAAGCAACCGCCGGTTGAGTCCTGGTAAGCCAATTCACGTTTCTGCAAGGCGTCCTTCGTTCCTTGACGAGTACCACAGGAAAGTCCCTGGATAACCCTACGCCAGGCCCCGCGGGCTCAAGCCGATCACCAGCCGTCCACCGGCAACGTGTGTCCGTCGTTAAGCGCTCGACAGCAAACCTGGACCCCGATCGTACGGCAGCGCGCCCAGACCTACCGGCCAGACCCGCGAACTGGCGCGTGCTGTTCATCGCCCTACTGGCGGCGATGCTGGGGGCGCAAGGCGTTTACGCCAGCAGCAAACGAAACGTCAGCGATGGTGACCTCGCATCGCCAAGTGAAGTCGCGGAAAAACAGAGCGACCTGAAATCACTCCGGGCCCAGATCGACGCCCTGCGCAGGGAAATGACTGCCGCAGAGGGCTCGCGGAGGGAGGCAAGGGATCAACTTCAGGAGGCCGAGCGCGCAATATCCTCCACGCAGCGCGAACTGCACGACCTGACGACACGGATCGGCAGGCTGCAGATGGAGCTCAAGAACCTCGACATGCAATCGAAAGCCCTCGAACACGGGTTGAACACGCAGCAGACGCAACTGGAAAAGTTGCTCTATCGGCAGTACCTGCGCGGAAATCCGGATCCCCTGCGCCTGTTTCTCAATGGCGACGACCCCAATCAACTGGCTCGTGATCTCCACTATCTGGAAGCGATTGGGCTGGCGCGCAGCCAGATCCTGCTGGGAATCGAGTCCACATTGCAGCGCAAGCAAGCACTCGCCACCGAAGCACGACAACAGGCCGAACAACTTTCCGCCATTGAAGCCCGACAACAGGAGCAACACACCAGACTGCTGGCCCAGCGTCAGCAGCGCCAGGCGATGTTTGACGAGGTATCGAGCCAGATAGCAACGCAGCGGCGCGAGATAGGCAACCTGCAACGCGACGAAAGACGGCTATCTGAGCTGGTCGAGCGGCTGTCGAAGATCATCAGCAGCAAGACCGCTGAAGCAAAGGAGGCTCGCCGCGAAGCGCAGCGGCGGGAGCTGACGCAGCAGGAGAAACCCCGGGCAAGCAAAGCAGTCCGCGAGGGCGAGACAACCGAACCCCCGGCAGCGCCGCCGGAAGCAAACACCGTCGACCCGATGGCGCTGCCTCCAACAAGCAGTCTGACGAAAATGAAAGGGCAACTGCGGCTGCCGACGCGAGGGACAATCAGCAATCGATTTGGCACCACAAGGCAGGAGGGAAGCACCTGGAAGGGCCTTTTTATCGTCGCCAGAGCGGGCAGCGAGGTACATAGCATCGCCAGTGGCCGGGTGGTTTTTGCCGAATGGATGCGCGGTTTTGGCAATCTGCTGATTGTTGACCATGGCAGCAGCTACCTATCGATTTATGCCAATAACGATGCACTGCTGAAACAGGTCGGCGACGAGGTCCGAGCCGGGCAAACCATTGCCACCGTGGGCAACAGCGGTGGCAATCCTGAATCCGGTTTATACTTTGAGCTTCGTCACCAAGGGAAGCCGCTCGACCCGCTGGCTTGGGTTAGCCCAAAATAAGGTGCACACAGGAGTGAGACAAATGGGTAAGTTGAAACAGGCCGGACTGGTTTGCGCCGGATTGCTTGGTGGCATTCTGATCAGCCTGCAGTTTTCGGCAATCGCCGACAAGGAAACACGAGCCAGTCTGCCCGTGGCGGAACTGCGGACCTTTGCCGAGGTGTTCAACGCCATCAAGACCGGGTACGTGGAACCGATCGACGACAAGAAGCTGATTACTCACGCCATCAGCGGCATGCTCTCCAACCTGGACCCGCACTCGAGCTACCTCGACGCCGACGCGTTCAAGGACCTTCAGGTCGGCACGCAGGGCGAGTTCGGCGGCATCGGGATCGAGGTCGGAATGGAAGACGGCCTGGTCAAGGTGGTGTCGCCAATTGAGGATACGCCTGCCTACCGTGCCGGCGTAAAGCCGGGCGACCTCATTTTCAAGATCGACGACACACTGGTCAAAGGACTGACCCTGACCGAAGCCGTCAAGCGCATGCGCGGCAAGCCGAAGTCCCAGATCAAGCTGTCGATCCTCCGCAAAGGCGAGGCCAAGCCGCTGAACATCACGCTGACGCGCGAAGTCATCAAGGTACAGAGCGTCAAGTCCAAACTCGTCGAGGACGGGTACGGCTATCTCCGCATCACTTCCTTCCAGGAGAATACGGGTGCCGCGGTGGTCAAACATTTGGGCGAGCTCTTCAAATCCGGCCCGCTGAAGGGTTTGGTGCTTGATCTGCGTAATGATCCGGGCGGCCTGCTGAACAGCGCCGTCGGCGTCTCCGCAGCCTTCCTGCCGCCGGATACTTTGGTCACCTTGACCGACGGCCGGACACCCGACGCCAAGCACCGATTCTCCGCCTCGCCCGCCGATTACCTGCGGGGCAGCCGGGATGATTACATCCGTAACCTGCCCCCAGAGGCACGCTCCGTGCCGATGGTGGTACTGGTCAATGGTGGCTCCGCTTCGGCGTCCGAAATCGTCGCCGGTGCGCTGCAGGACCACAAGCGCGCCGTTGTTCTCGGCACGACGACCTTCGGCAAGGGCTCGGTGCAGACCGTGCTGCCCTTACCGGGGAACACTGCGATCAAGCTGACGACTGCGCGCTACTTCACGCCCTCGGGCCGTTCGATCCAGGCGAAAGGCATCGTTCCGGACATCGTCGTCGAAGAAAGCGCCAACGGCAGCTCGGCCGAGCGCCTGCGAGAGGCCAACCTCGAGCATCACCTCGACAACAACAAGGACACTAGCCCGGCGGTGAAGGACTCGCCAAGCAAGCCGCCCAAGGTAGCGCCGGTCAAGCCGAAAGGCAGCGCACCAAAGGAAGATGCCGACGAATCATCCGAGATCCCAAGTGGCGAACTGGCCTCGAAGAAGGACTACCAGTTGAACCAGGCGCTGAATCTTCTCAAGGGTATGCAGATCCTGAAGAACACTCGGTGAACCCTGATCATCGCGGACGGGAAACGTGAAACGACCGGCAGTGATACCGCAGACGCCGATCCGCAAGCAGCGGAATATCCTGTTCGCCAAGTTCCCGCCCGGTCAGGTGCCGGAAGCGTCCCACTATCTCGGCCAGATCGAGCGCCTGGAGGTTGAACGGGGTGAGCAGCCACGCGCGATCGGCGTTGCCTACGACCTCCGCCATCACTGCCTGGAGGAACTCGAGGGCACGCTCGAAGACAAGGGTTATCACCTCGACAATACGCTGATGAGCAAGATGATGCGGGCACTGATCTACTACGTAGAGGAGACACAACTGCACAATCTCGACGCACCTCACCGCCCGCTCAAGCGCTCGCAGTCGGAGGCCTACACCCACGCCTGGGAGCGCCATCCGCACGGAGACCACGACGAAACACCACCGGAGTGGCGCGAGTACAAGTAATGTCTTCGCCATGAACGACGGGCAGTTGCTGCGCTACAGCCGACACATCCTGCTTGACGAAATCGGCATCACGGGCCAGCAACGAATCGTCAATGCGAAAGTGCTGATCATCGGCGCCGGCGGCCTGGGCTCGCCGGCTGCACTTTATCTCGCGTCCGCAGGCGTCGGCCGGATTACCCTCGCTGACGGCGACACGGTAGACCTGACCAACCTGCAACGACAGATCCTGCATACGCAGGAGCGCGTTGGCCAGGCAAAGGCCCTGTCCGGGCAAACGGCTCTGCGCGGCGTCAATCCCGAAGTGCACGTCCAGGCGATCGCCAGCCACGTGGCTGGCGAAGCACTGGCGGCACTGGTCGCCGACGCGGACGTAGTCCTCGATTGTTGCGACAACTTCGCTACCCGGCACGCAGTCAATCGCGCCTGTGTCAGCCACCGAACACCGCTGGTCTCCGGCGCAGCGATCCGTTTTGCCGGACAAGTGACCGTATTCGACAGCCGCCGCGATCATACCCCTTGTTACAACTGCCTCTTTCCGGAAGGCGAGGACGTCGACCAG